>DATLCN010000028.1:0-2299 GCA_035526335.1 Acidimicrobiales bacterium
CGGTCTGGCTCGCAACATCTCCAGGACGTGGCCGGGGGCCACCGTTCAGGTCAGGGGCCACACCGACTCCACGGGAAGCGTGGCCGCAAACCAGACGCTGTCCGAGCAGAGGGCGGCCAACGTCGCCAGCTACCTGTCGACCCACGGGATCGACCGGGCTCGCCTCAGCTCGGTGGGATTGGCATCCACCCTGCCGGTCGTGCTGGAGGACGGCGAACTGGGCCGCCGGGAGAACCGCCGGGTCGAGCTCGTCGTCCGCCTCCCCTGAGCCGCTCTCACCTCCGGCGAGCGCGGGTGGGGCTCGGGGGGTACAGGGCGGCGAGCAAGCCGAGGAGCCTGGGGAGCAGCGCGCTGAAGCGGCCCTGACCCCAGGGGAGGCCGGGTTCGTTGGCCATCGTCTGGCCGATGACGCCGCTGACGAAAACCGATGTGACCCAGAGCGCCTCGTCCGAGTCGGCGCCGGGACCAAGCTGCTTCGCAACACTGGGTCGGCCAGAGCCTGGTGCTGGAGCCGGACCATTCTGGTGCTGGGTGCCATGGCCTCGGGCGTCGGCTCGAAGCTGGGTACCCGCCGCCAGAACAGCAGCTGGGCGGTGGCGGGATGGTCGAGCGCCCACCTTCCACTGGCCTCGAGGCCGGCGGCGAGAGCGTCGTGGCCGGGCTCGGCTTCCAACGATCGGCTGGTGGGGTCACCGCGGGCACACACGCATAATAGCATGAGAGCCGCTTAACAGCACTAGCTAATATGCTTAGCTTAAGTCGTGACGGCACGGGAGCAAGGGGAGGGGCAGATGGCGCACAGGAACCGGCTGTGGTGGCTGACAGAGACAGCGTCGAACTCGACATCGAGGCCAGCGCCGGCGAGCTCTACGGGATGGTCTCCGACCTGCCCCGCATCGGGGAGTGAAACCAGCTCATGGTATGTCCGGACGCCCAGCCCGCAGTACGTGGTGTGGGGCGCGACCGGCGATAAGCCCCTACCCCTGCCCGACGCCATCCGGCGGCGGTTCTTCTGACCGCCGACGATCGCCTCGTGATCCGGCTACTCCGGAGGTCCGCCGCGCTCCTCTCGGGGGTAGGCGGCCAGCATCCCTTCCAACTCGCATGCACCGCTGGGTACTCCGCATCGACTGCGAGCGCCGGATTGCGTGCGGCGTCCAGTTTGCCGCCCGACCATGGGGTCCGGGGGGCTCGGTTGTTTGCGATCAGCCTGTGGCGTCCACCGGCACCTTGGCCTTTCGATCCACGCTTCGCCGGGAGATGCGGGGAACGGTCACCGTCTCCTACATCCGGGTGATGGTCGCCGGCGACTAACTTCTCCGCCCAAGACTTCGGCGGAGTAAGGGCAGGGGGATGGATGGCCGACGCCGACGCACAAGCGAGGACGAAGCAGGAACGGGCCGTGCGCCGCATCAGCCGGCGCAGCATGCAGCTCGCCGGCCTCG
Source organism: Acidimicrobiales bacterium (assembly GCA_035526335.1). GTDB lineage: Bacteria > Actinomycetota > Acidimicrobiia > Acidimicrobiales. Next base: position 1,446 of record DATLCN010000028.1, read on the forward strand.
CCTTGTTCGTGCTCGTCATGGCCCCGCTCGGGTTCTGGCTTTTCGAACGCCGGGAGAACGTCGACGTCGAGACCGTCCCCCAGGCGTACCTGTGGCTGGTCCGCACGCTCATCGAACAGGACACCGCCTACGACATCAAGTCAGCCGGCGGCTACATCGTCTACTACCTCGTAGAGATCGCCGGGATCAGCCTGGTCGCCTTTGTGAGCGGAGCAGTCGCCTCGAGACTCGTCACGACCGTCATGAACAAGGGGAAGGGATTGGGTTCCACCAAAGCCAAGGACCATGTCGTCATCTGCGGGTGGAGCGGCAAGGGAGCCGAGATCATCCGGGAGCTGCGGGCGCGTGAGGTCGAGAGGCCCCGGCCGATCGTGGTGCTCGCCAACCTGGAGAACGACCCCACCAAGATCGACGAGGTCGAGTTCTTCCGCGGCGACCCCAGCGATGAGACCGACCTTCTTCGGGCCGGCATCGACCGGTGCGCGATCGCCATCGTCCTGGCCGACGAGTCCACGCCGGCTGCGACGGATGCCGAGCGCGATGCCCGGACCCTGTTCACGGTGCTGGCGGTGGAGACCGTGAACGCCGACGCCTACAGCTGCGTCGAGGTCATCCGCTCCGACAACCGGCGCCACTTCGCCAACACCCACGCCAACGAACTGGTGATCAGTGGTGAGGTCACCGGCGCCCTGCTGGCCGGCTCCGCCGCCAATCCCGGTCTTTCCCGAGTGGTCACCAACCTCGTCACCCACCCCGACGACCAGGAGTTCTACCGGATCCCCGTGCCGCCCGACCTGATCGGCCAGCCGGTGTCCGCCGCCCTCGTCGGGCTCAAGGAGCGCCAGGACGCCCTC
>DATLCN010000014.1:0-71710 GCA_035526335.1 Acidimicrobiales bacterium
GCCCGGGTGTTGACCGCATCCAGGCGGGCCATGAGCCGGTTCAGCTCCACGATGGTGGCGGGGTCACGAAGAGTCGTGGGATCGGTGCCGCACAGCTTGTCGATCTGTTCCTTCAGGCCCTCCAACACGACTACATCGTAGCTGGGGGGTGTGACACGAATGGCCGAGAAACCCTTGTGGGAAATGGATTTCTTGGAGACACCCGACTCATGGCCCGGCCTCCCCGGCGAGCCTCTGCAATGGAGCGGATGCCGTGACGATCAGCGGGCGGGGAGCCACCGGCGGGGGTCGACAGGAGTGCAGCCCCTGCGGACCTCGAGGTGCAGGTGGGGAGCGGTCCCCCAGCCACCACCCATGGTCGGGACCGATGCATGTACCTGTGAGGTGGCTTCTCCTGTCGCAGGCGCTACTCCTGCCGGATTCCCAAAACAATCCTGGCCGGCAGGGAATGCGGGAAACGAAGGATCCGACAGGTTCGGCAGGATCAGTACAGATCCTCAGGGTCCTCGCCACCGAAGATCACCCTCTCCAGCCGGCTTTCGGGAAGGAGCACGGCCGAGACCGCGAGGGTCCCGATGACGAGACCGCCCACAACGGCGATGATGAGCCGTCCACCGCCGCTGCGGTCGCACACCGACTCCTCGCGGCCGAACACGAAGCCACGGGTGGCTTTCTCCTTCGGCGCCGATCCCTTCAGCGGGCCCTTGCAGTCGAGCCCGCCGGCCGCCTCGAACGGCTTGAGCCCCCATCCCAGGGTGAACAGCAGGGCGATGGCCACGGCCAGGATCAGTCCGGTCGTGCGGTTCTTGTCGGTCAATGCACCACTCCCCTGCTTGGTCCGGCGGACATCGTGGCACGGCGCCGGTGCCGCCACCACCCCGGTGCCCGGCGATCGTGTCACAGGCAGCCTGCATACTCGGGTCATGGAAGCGCAACTGGTCCTGTTGGAGGAAGATGATCTCGACTGGCGTCTGGACGAGCGCACCCGGGAGCGGGGGCGCCGGGGCGTGGCCGCCGCCCGGGAAGCCCTCGAGGCGGTGAGCCGTCAGGTCGCCTCGGCCGCCTGAGCGGACATGGGGCTACTTTCACCGCTCTTGATGAACTTTCAGCCGGAATTGGCGCCGTGAAGCGATCTGACCGGCGACGCTCGCCCGTGCTCGTGCTGGTGGTGATGCTGCTGGCCGGCGCCGCGGCTGTAACGGTGGTGATCGCGGTCTCGGGGACCACGCCGCCGCCTGAGCCCCGTGCCGGCGCCGCCGGCGGCGGCCTTCCCGCCGGCCTCGACGTCACCGTGGAGCGGGTGGTCGACGGCGACACCATCGTGGTGTCGGGTGGCGAGCGGGTCCGCCTCATCGGCGTGGACACCCCCGAGACCAAGGATCCCCGCCGGCCGGTGGGCTGCTTCGGCAAGCAGGCCAGCGACTTCACCGCCGCCCTCCTCCCCGCAGGCTCCCGGGTCCGCCTGGAGGGCGACGTGGAGCAGCGTGACCGGTATCAGCGGCTTCTGGCCTACGTCTACCGCCTGCCCGACGGGCTGTTCGTCAACGCCGAGCTGCTCCGCCGCGGGTTCGGTCAGGTGCTCACCATTCCACCCAACGTCGCCCACAGCGACGATTTCGTGGCCCTGGCGAGGGAGGCGCGGGAGGATGACCGCGGCCTCTGGGGTGCCTGTGGCGGTCAGTCACCGTGAACAGCCGCAGCTTCGGGCGCTACGGTCGGGCGCGTGGCCAGCGTCGCCGAGCGGCTGGGGTACCCCGCCGAGGCCAAGCTCCTCATCATCAACTGTGACGACCTCGGCTCGTGCCACGCGGCCAACGTCGGCGTCTACGAGGCACTGCGGGAAGGTGCGGCAACCAGCGCCAGCCTGATGGTCCCCTGCCCCTGGGCGCGGGAGGCGGCGGCCCGCTACCGGGGTGAGGACGTGGGCGTCCACCTCACCCTCAACTCCGAGTGGGAGGTCTACCGCTGGGGGCCCATCACCCACGCTCCCTCCCTTCTCGACGGCGACGGCGGCTTCCCCCGCACCATCGAGGACGTGTGGGACCACGCCGACCTCGAGGAGGTGGCCAAGGAACTGCGGGCCCAGGTGGAGCGGGCCATCCTTTGGGGCTTCGACGTCAGCCATCTCGACTCCCACATGGGCTGCCTGCACCGCCGGCCCGAGTTCTTCGACGTCTACCTGGCTCTGGCGGCCGAGTTCGCGCTCCCCATCAGGCTGTCCAGCTCATCCACCCAGCCCAACATCGGCTTTCCCTTCCGCGACCTCGCCGCCGAGGAGGGGGTGGTCTTCCCCGACCACCTGGTCCACGCCCGGGGCAAGGGGAGCCGCAAGTCTCTCGAGCGTGCGCTGTTCGAGCTGAAGCCGGGGGTGACGGAGTTCTTCGCCCATCCCGCGGTCGACACCCCCGAGGTCCGTGCCCTCGCCCCCGACTGGGGCGCCCGGGTGGACGACCACGACCTGCTGGTCCACGACCACGGCCTCCAGGTGCTGGCCGAGCGGGCCGGCGCCATGCTCATCGGCTACCGGGAACTTCGCGAAGTCATGCGCCGCAACGGGACGCGGTAGTGCCGGCCTGGCGCTTTTACATCCCCGGCGGTCACCGCCGACGTAGAACCACCGAGACCTCTGTCTCGACAACCCCACAAGGAGAACACCATGAACCTCGGAGCGCCCGAACTTCTGATCATCCTCGCCGTCGTGCTGCTGCTGTTCGGCTCCACCCGCCTGCCGAACCTGGCCCGCTCCCTGGGCCAGGCGTCGAAGGAGTTCAAGGCCGGGGTCCACGACACCGCCGTCGTCGAGCCGGCGGAGAAGCCATGAAGGGCCTGGCCGCCGGCGTTCTCTCCGCCGTCCTCGTCCTCGGGGCCTGCGGGAGCGACAGCGACGACGAAACCGCCACCGACACCGGCGACAACACCTCCACCACGGCCGTGGCCGACTCGAAGGACGTGGACATGACGACGGCACCGGGCGGCGGCGCCGGCGCCGCCGCCAGCCACGCCGTCACCATCAAGGACTTCAAGTTCGTTCCCGACCAGCTCACCGCCAAGGTGGGCGACAAGATCACGGTGACCAACAACGACAGCGTCATCCACACGATGACGGCCAAGGACAAGTCCTTCGACACCGACAACCTCGATGCCGGGGCCCACGGCACCATCACCCTCTCCAAAGCCGGCACCATCGAGTTCAAGTGCAACATCCACGACTACATGACCGGCACCATCGAGGTGACGTAGCGGGCGGCCAGCGGGAGGCGCCTCAGGCGGAGCGGGGCTTGGCCGCCGGGACCCAGCCCAGCACCACCGGTGGCCTGTCGGTGGTGGAGACCCCGCCGGCCCGCTCGTCGGTGACGGCCAGGGCCCGCACGTCGGCCGCCGCCTTGAAGGCGGTCACGGACGGCCGGCGCCCGAGGATGCCGAGGGAGATGCGGTCCTCGCCGACGATGGCCCACAGCTGATAGGTGCGGTCGGCCGGCAGCGTCGGCAGGTTGGACTGCAGCAGATAGCCGGTGCCGTCCGCGAGCAGCACCGCCTCACCGAGCAGCTTTTCGTCCAGCGCCTTGAGCTGGACCCGCCTGGCGCCGGTGTCGACGAGAGCGGCCATGGCCGTGGACTCCAGGGTCCGGGCGTCCACGGCGGCGGTGAGGGTACGGAGCCGGCGATCCTGGTCGATCAGCTTCACGCCGAGAACGCCGATGATCGAGGTGGCGGCGGCGGCCACCGACGCCGCGGCGATGGCCCAACGATGAGGGCTCACGGCCGGACGCCGGGGAGTCATGGCAACCACACGGGCCATGTCCAGCTGGGGTGGGGCCTCCTCGAGGCTGCCGGCGATCCTCTCCCACACCCCCTCGGGGGCGACGGAACCCACATGGGCGAGCGACGCCGCCACCTCCCGGTGGGTGAGGACCTCGTCGTGGCAGCGCGGGCACTCCCTCAGGTGGATCTCGATGGCCTCGGCCTCGCCGGCGTCGACGGCGTCGAGGGCGTAGGCCCCGAGCAGCTCCTCGAGCTCGTGGTGGGTCAGCTCTGTGGCCATGCCAGGTCCAGATCGGCTGCGGTGAGCAGTGACCTCAGGCGCTTGAGGCCGGCGCGGATCCTGCTCTTGATCGTGCCCTCCGGCTGCCCGAGCATCGTCGCCACCTCCCGGTAAGTGTGGCCACCGAAGTAGGCCAGTTCAATGGCCCGGCGCTCGTCGTTCGGCAGGACGGCGACGGCCTCCTTGACCCGGCTGGCGAGAGTGAGGTCCCAGACCTCGCGCTCGAGGTCGTAGCCGCCTTCGGCGGTCTGGCGCGCCTCGCGCTCCTCGCGCCGGCGCCGGGACCCCTCGGAACGGAGCAGGTCGACGGCACGACCATGGGTCTGAGCCAGCAGGTAGGAGCGAAGCGAGCCGCGCTCGGCGTCGAACTTCTCGGGCTGGTTCCATAGCCGCAGGAACACCTCCTGGAGAACCTCCTCGGCCGACACCAGGTCCGACAGCACCCGCCGAGCCAGGGAGAAGACGGCGCCGGCATGGCGGCGGTAGGCCTCGGCCAGCGCGTCCTCATGCCACCTTCCGATGGCCACGACCAGAGCCTGGTCGCTCACGTCCTTCAAGGAGTCGACCGGCACCGGAGGTTTTTCGGCGCCACTGGGTGGTTTGGATGACGGGCCCATGCGGAGGCGCTGAAGCCGGGCGGGCCTCAGCTGAACCTGGTGTCGAACTGCTCGGCGATGGCCTGCGCAAGGATCTCGGCCAGCAACGGGGTCGTCCGAGCCGCCTCGTGGAGTCGCTCGAACTCCGCCGGGTCGCCCGCGGCTTGAGCGGCGACCACCGCCTGGAGGGCGTCGACGTAACCCTCGAAGTCGGCGGCCACCGCCTTGCGCGGAAGGCGCTGGTTGAGCTTCTCGAGCAGCACCCCGAGGCTGGTCCGGAAGCCGGCCAGATCGGCCGTGGCCTTCTGGACGGCGCCGGCATCCTTGGCCGCGGCGGCCTCGGCGTAGTCCACCAACGCCACGACGTGGCTCCGCCACACCCGCAGGAACCGCTGGCCTTGGCGGTCGCCGTAGAGGGATCCGAACAGGTGGGCCAGGCCCTCGGAGTTCTCGTCGAGGGTCTCCCGCAGCTTCCTGGCGTCACCGCCGGCCACCACGGTGCGGGTGGTGGTGCCGAGCAGGTACACGTTCTCCTGGAGGGCGGCGGTGAGGGTGGCCAGCAGGGTGGCGCCCTCTCCGTCGGCGCTCCCCTGGATGGCCTTTGCCTTCTGCTTGACGATGCCGGCGGCGAACACGGCGCTGGTGCGGGGCATCACCGCGGCTGCCTCCTTGAGCTTGCCCAGGGCCAGCGGGTCCTTCTTCGACTGCGCGGTGACCACGCCGATGAGCGAGTTGACGTGGCTGCCGGCGTCGGTGGCGATCTGGTCCCGGGGAAGCTGCGGGTTCGCCTCGTTGAGGAGGGCGGCGAACTGGGTCTTGAACGACTCCAGGTCGGTCTTGGCCTTGGCCGCTCCAGCCTGGTCGCCCACCGCGGTCGCCTGGGCGAACTGCACGATCAGGGCCGACTTCTGACGCCACAGGTCGACCAGCCGCTGGGCAACGGCGTCGTCGTAGACCTCGCTGAACGTCTGGCCCACAGCTACCGTGTTGGCCTCCAGCACGGCGGCGACGGGTGCAGGGTCCTTCCCCTGCAGCACCAGATCGGTGACGGTGCCGGACAAAAAGACGTTCTCCTGGAGAAGACCGGTGAGTTGGGCCCTCAGGCCGGCCGCAGGCGAGCGGACCCCGCCCACCTCGACCTCAACCTTGGATCCCTTTACCGCCTCCCCGGCCGGCGAGGCCTTCTCGTCGTCGCTCCCCCCGCAGGCGCCCGCGAACAGGACGACGAGGAGAGCGGCGGAGACCCTGCGTCGGGCGATGGCGCTCATTCGAAGGCCCTAGTACTCGGTTATCTCGCGGATCTGTTCCTGGAGCGCCTTGTACTCCGGGGAGTTGGTGAGCGGCAGCAGGGACATCAGCTTGGCCATGTTGCCCGTCACCTTGACCCGCCCCTGCATGAAGGCGGCGGTGGCGTCAAGCTCGCCCTTCTGGATGCTGGCTGCGTCCTCGTAGCTCTGCGTGAGGGTGATCTCCGGCTCGTCCATCTCGCCCAGCTTGGACTCGAGCAGCTTGCCTTCCTCGAGCAGCCAGTAGTACTTCACGTCCCCGTCGGGACCATCGAGCACCACGTACTGCATGCGAGCGGATGCGCCCGGCCTCTCGGGCTGGCTCTCGGCCATCTTCACGGTGGCGTCATGCCATTCCTGGCTCAGGAACTTGGGCATCGGGGTCCTCTCTCGGTGTCTGCTCGGGAGCGGATGAATCTAGCCAACGGCGCCGTGGCGGACGCCGGCGAAGAGATCGTCCTCCGGCAACTCGGTCCCCACCAGGCTCCGCGCCAGTTCGTACTCGTCGTAGGGGTGGATCTCCCGGGCGACCTCGGGAGGCAGCCCGAACCAGAACGGTGAATCAGGGTCGATCTGGGTGGCATGGGCCAGCAGGGCGTCCCGGCGCACGTCGGCATGGCCGGAGATGTCGACGCGGGTGGTGATCCGGTCGTCCCGGGACGGCCTCTCGAACCACTTCTCGTCGAAGGGCGACTCCAGGCCGAGCTCCTGGAACTTGGCGTGCATGGCCACCATCCGTGCCCGCGACCAGACCGTGTAATACATCTTCAGCGGTTGCCAGGGCGGGCCCAGGTCTGGATAGGCGCCGGCGTCGCCGGCACGGTCGAAGGCCACCACCGAGATCTCGTTGACCCTGAGGTGATCCGGGTGGCGGTAGCCGAGCTGCTCGTCCTCATAGGTGAGCAGGACCTGGGGACGGAACTGGCGGATGTGGCGCACGAGACGGCCCACCGCCTCGTCGAGATCGGCGTTGGCGAAGCAGTCCGGGTGCTTGTTGGCGTCGCTGTCGGGCATGCCGGAATCGCGGTAGCCGAGCAGGATCACCTCGTCGTAGCCGATGACCTCGGCGGCGCGAGCCAGCTCGTCCATCCGGAACCGGTGGAGGTTCTCCCGCACCTCCGCCCGGTCCATGGCCGGGTTGAGGATGTCGCCCTCCTCGCCTCCCGTGCAGCAGACGAGCACGGTGTGAGCGCCTTCGGCGTGGTACCGGGCGACGGTGCCGGCCCCCTTCGACGACTCGTCGTCGGGATGGGCGTGGACACTCAGGAGTCGGAGCTGCTCAGGCACCCGCCCACGCTATGCCCTCGATGCGGCGCCGGCGGACGGGCTGTCCGCTGCCACGAACGCCGTCGAAAGTGGGCGGGCTACGACGGGTCGTGGTCGTGGGCTCGTATCGACCTACCCGCCGGCAAAGCCGGATCGGGGGGCTCGCAGGCCCTACGACCCGCGACCGCCCTCGCCCCTGGCGGACCTGCCCGGGCCGTCGTGGCCCTGTCCCCTGTCCGCGGGGGCCGGCTCCTCGGACTTTGCCCCCTGCTTCTCCGCCGGCACAGGGGCTCCGCTCGGCCGGTCCTCGCTCCTTCGGCCCGGACCGGGATCGGGGGACGCCGCGGGCTGGGAAGCTCTGGTTGCGTTGCCGGGGGGGTCCTTCTGCGGCGAAAGGTGTCCCGTCGACTTCCCGGACCGGGTCGAACTGCTGGAGGCGGGCTGGAGCGAGTACGTGCGTGGGGTGACGGCGGGTGGGGCGGCGGCGGCACGTTCGGTGCCGGTTGACGCCCCCGGGGCGGCGGCGGGTTCGGTGCCGGTTGCCGACGGCCCCGGGGCGGCAGAGCCGGAGGCCGGAGGGGCGGGGGCCGCCGCGGCGCCCGCTGCCACGGACGAGGTCGCCGGCGCTGGAGCGGCGGTACCGCCCTGTGGCGCCCGCACGACTGTTTGCGTTCCGTCGAAGGCGAACCGGGCGGTCCTCACCCGTCCCGTCGAGGCGGCGGCGGAGGTGGCCCGCAGCCCACGTCGGGCCAGTGGAAGCACGAGGCCCGCGCCGGGCTCAATGAAGGTGGAGCCAGCAGGAGCCCCCGTGACCTGGGGCGTCAACTCGGCCGGCGGCGCCAGCGCCACCCTCGCCGGCGGCGGGCGGCGGGCCAGCGGGCCTGTGCCGTCGGAGCCCCAAGGGGCGATTATCACAGCGCTCAGGACGAACAGGCTGGTCAAGGCGACGGAGAGTGACGATGCCCAGCGGGTGGAGGTGAGGGCTGCGCCGGCCGAGGCGTCCATGACCCCGCCGGCGGCGCCGCCATGGCAGCCACCCACCACGACCAGGGGGCGGGTCTCGCCCATCTCGGCGCACGCCACCTGCGCCCTGGCCTTGAGCAGGCGGGGGTCGGCATCGGGATGAACCCGAAGGCCCACGGTGTCGTCGCCCACCGTGCAGGCCACGACTCCGGGGATCATGGCGAGACGGCGCAGGAGGACGTCAGTCGCCATGTCGCTGAGGGTATCGGAGTTGACGCCCGATGACCACTGTTCGTGGCGAATCGACCCCATTTCCACTTTTCAGCCTCTTCGCCCGGAGCAGGCGAGGGCATGGGCGGAGAACAGCGCCTGCTGGTTGGGGTCCTCGGACGCCGTCATCTCGGGGTGCCACTGCACACCGAGCACCCACCTTCCGCCAGGATCTTCCAGCTCCACCGCCTCCACCAGCCCGTCCCCGCTGGCCGCCACCGCGGTCAGGCCGTCGCCGAGCATGTCCACCGCCTGGTGGTGGTGGGAGGTGCAGCGGAGCACGGAGCGTCCGGCCGCCTGCGCCAGCAGGGTTCCCTCCGTCACCTTCACGTCATGGACCACCGAGAGGTCGTGACCCGGCTGACCGTGCAGGTCCATCCCCTGCAGATCAGGCAGATGCTGATGGAGGGTGCCCCCGAGGGCCACGTTCAACACCTGCATTCCCCGGCAGATGACGAAGGTCGGGATGCCGGCGCTGAGGGCCGCGTGAACCAGGTCCAGCTCGGCCGCATCACGGGAGGGGTCGACGCCGTACACCTGCGGATGCGGCTCCCCGCCGTAGCGGGAGGGTTCGATGTCGCCGCCGCCGGTCAGGAGGAGCCCGTCGAACGGGGCAAGCGTCGCCTCCGGGTCCACGATGTCCAGGGTGGGAACCAGGACCGGCCTGGCGCCGGCCCGGCGCACGGCGGCTACGTAGGCGGCGGGCACGGCGTAGCCCCCGCGCGACCAGTCGGCCACCCGGCCCGCGGCGAGGTGGAAGGCCGGTATGGCCACGAGCGGAGACGCGGCGGTGCCGGAGGAGCCCACGGGGCGGCCAGGCTACGCCAGGGGGCGGTTCGCCCGAGCCCTCGCAGGGGTGCGAGGATGTGCCGGTGCCGCTACGTGTGTGGATCGACCAGGACCTCTGCACGGGCGACGGGCTGTGCGTGGACCACGCCCCGGACGTCTTCATGCTCCTCGAGGACGGGATCGCCTACGTCCGGGAGAACGGCACCGTCCTGAACGATCCCGGAGGCGCCGACAGCCTGGCCGGAGTACCCGGAGGGCGTGACCGCGACGTCGTTCTCGCCGCCGAAGACTGCCCCGGCGAGTGCATCTTCATCGAGAGCTGACCGGGCCGGGACAGCACGAAGGGCCGCCCCGAGAGGCGGCCCTTCGTGCGAGGAAGTGCTGGTTACAGGAGCTCGCGCTCACGAACTACGACGTCATTGCGACGGCCCATCGGGCTCATGCTGCTCCAGAAGAGCATCGAGGCCAGGAGGCCTATGGCGCCCACGATCATCAGGATCACGCCGATGGTGTCGAGGTCCACGCCACTGGTCGTCACGTCCACCGCGAAGGCCAAAATGGCGCCGACGGCAATAAGAAATACACTCACACCTATACCCATGCAACTCACCTCCTTTTGACAAAGCTGGGACAAGCTGGCTGCTCTCGGTACGTGCCCCGCAACGGTGCGTGACAAACGCTTTACCGGTGTCGGCCGGGCCGGGCGGGCTCAGAGGTAGAGCAGTGGGTCGACGGGAACGCCGGCCACCCGGGTCTCGAAGTGAAGGTGGGGGCCGGTGGACAGGCCGGTGGAGCCGACGGCACCTATGACCTGACCCTTGCCGACTACCACGCCCTGGGTCACGTGGATGGCGCTCTGGTGGGCGTAGAGCGTGGCCAGTGACCTGCCGTGGTCGACGATGACAGTGTTGCCGTAGCCGCCCCGGGGACCGGCGAAGACGACGGTCCCGCCGGCGGCCGCTTGGATCGGGGTGCCGCTGGAGGCGGCGAAGTCGACTCCATCGTGCATCCTGGGGGTGCCGAGAACCGGGTGGTAGCGGGGCCCGAAGAACGACGTGAGGCGCCCGCCGGTGATCGGCGGGGAGAGGATCCCCTTTCCTCCTGAGGGCAGCGCCTGGCCGAACTGGATCCCCCGCAGGAAGGCGGTGATGGTGCTCGATTCGGCCCGCAGGGCGGCGATCTGGGCCTCGAACTCCGCGACCCGGGACTGGGCCTCGCCGGCCAGCGCCTTCTGCTCGGCCTCCTGGGCCCGCACGTCCTGGCGCAACGAGACCTGCTCGGACCGGAGGCCCTCGAGCTGCGACCGCCGGCCGATGACGACGTCCCGCTGGGCCTTGGCCGCGTCCTTCTTGACTTCCAGCTCCTGGCCGAGGCGGATGGTGGCGTCCCGGCCGGCGCTGAAGCGGTCGACGGCCCGGCGCTGGGCGTGGACCACGGCGTCCTCGTAGCCGATGGTGGCGGCCACCTCGCGGAGGCTGCGGGCATTGAGGACCACCTCGGTGGGGCTGCTGGCCGGCCGGCCTCCCATGTAGGCGCTGACCGCCCGTGCCCGCAGCACGCCCCGCTCGACGGCGAGGCGGTCGGTGGCGATGACCAGCCGGGTCTGGGTGCGCACGAAGTCCCCCTGCATCTCCTCCAGGCGGGCCTCGGCCTCGTCGGCCTCGCCGGAGGCCACGATCAGCTGGCGGTCGAGCGCAGCCACACGGTTGTCGAGCCGGCGGCGACGGGCCTTCACCTCGTCGAGGCGGTCGAGCAGCACCGCCTCCTCCTCGGACGCCTCCGACACCTGCTCCCGCAGGCTCCGCAGCTGGGCGGCGATAGCGGCTTGACGATCCTTCTTCTGCTGCCTCGTCTCCGCCCCACCGGCCGGCGCCGTCGCGACCAGGCCGACGGCGCCCGCGACGAACAAGCTCAGCAGCCGCCTGCGCACAGGAGAGCATCGGCGGCCACGGGCCCGCCTTGAGCGTCGGGCCATCAGCGGGCCCGCTGCACTGTCAGACGTCGAGGAATCGCCGGACGGCGAAGGCGGACCCGACGGCACCGATGGCCGCGCCGGCGAAGAGGACGAACAGCCCGGTGCCCACGACGTCGCCGCTCGGGGGCAGGAGCCGGTTTCCGAGGGTGTCGCCGCTGGCGACGGCGCCGGCGAGGAGGTTGCGTACGAAGGCCACGACCCCGAAGGCGGCAGCCGCCCCGACCAGACCCTGCACCATGCCCTCCAGCATGAAGGGGATGCGGATGAACCAGTTGGTGGCACCCACCAGCTTCATGACCGCCACCTCCCGTCTTCTGTTGTAAATGGCCATCTGGATGGTGTTGAGGATGAGCAGCACGGCCGAGAGCAGGAGGACGCCGGCCACGATGATGATGCCGATCTGGAGGGCGTTGGTGAACCGCAACAGGGTCTCCACCGCCTCCCGTGCGAACACAACGTCCTGGACGCCGGCCTTGTTCTCGAACCGGGCACCCACCACGTCGACGAACTCGGCCCGTTTGGGCACCACCCGGTAGGAAGTCGGCAGGTCCTTGGCTTCGACCGACTCGAGGAAGTCCGGTGAGTTCTCGAACATGCGCTTGAACTCGGCGAAGGCCTCCTTCTGGTCGATGTAGATGACCTTCTTCACCTCCGGCATGTTCGAGAGCTCTTTCTCGATGGCCTTGCTCTGGACCGGCGGGACGCCGACCTTCATGAAGATGGACAGCTCGACGTCGCCCTTCCACTGCAGGCTGGCCTTGGACACGCCCTGCTTGAGCAGGAGCACGGCACCCACGAGGGAAAGGGAGACGGCCACCGTGAGCACGGCGGCCGACGTCATGAGCAGGTTGCGGCGCAGGTTGGTGGCCGTCTCGCGGACCACGTAGTCGAAGCTCAGGGCCATGTCGCGAGGAACCTTCTCATGTGCCGTAGCCGTAGACGCCGCGTGCCTGGTCGCGGACCACGGTGCCCCGGTCCAGCTCGATGACCCGCCGGCGCATGGAGTCGACGATGCCCTGGTCGTGGGTGGCCATGACGACCGTGGTGCCTGTGCGGTTGATCCGGTCGAGGAGGCGCATGATGCCCACGGTGGTGTTCGGGTCGAGGTTCCCGGTGGGTTCGTCGGCCAGGAGGATAAGGGGGCGGTTGACGAAGGCGCGGGCGATGGAGACCCGTTGCTGCTCGCCGCCGGAAAGCTCGCCCGGGAGGTCGTCGGTCTTCTTGGACAGCCCGACCAGGTCCAGGATCTGGGGGACCTGTGAGGTGATGACGTGCTTGGGGCGCCCGATCACCTCGAGGGCGAAGGCCACGTTCTCGGCGACCGTCTTGTTGGGCAGGAGCTTGAAGTCCTGGAAGATGCAGCCGATGTTGCGGCGCAGGTAGGGCACCTTCCAGTGGCTCAGGTGGGCGATCTCCTTGCCCGCCACCCAGATGCGGCCCTCGTCGGGGTCCTCCTCCTTGGTCACGAGGCGCAGGAAGGTGGACTTGCCCGAGCCCGACGGGCCCACCAGGAAGACGAACTCGCCCTTCTGGATGTCGACCGAGCACTCCCGGAGGGCGACGGTTGTGCCCTTGTAGGACTTGGTGACGTTCTCGAGGCGGATCATCTCGGTGGGCGCCGGCGGGCGCAGGGAGTGCGCCTCTACCGGCAGGCCAAGCTAGCAGCGGGGGCTGCCGGTACGCCGGATGCCCGGGCATGGCACACTGGCGCCATCCGGGTGGGCGGCGACCACGAGGGCCCGCTCCACCTCGTCGTCGGGCAGGGACACCCCTATCCTTCCTCGGCCCGGCGCCAGCGGAGGAACGCCTCCATGAAGCCGTCGAGATCACCGTCGAGCACGGCCTCGACGTTGCCGCTCTCGTGCCCGGTGCGGCGGTCCTTCACCTTCTGGTAGGGCGCCAGCACGAACTCCCGGATGAAGCCGCCCTCCCGGGAGATCTTGCCCTGCGGGCCGGCCAGCGCGGCCAGCTCGGCCCGGCGCTCCTCCCGCTGGCGCTCGGCCAGCTTGGCGGCCAGGATCTGCATGGCCTTGTTCGTGTTCTGGAGCTGGCTGCGCTCGTTCTGGCAGGACACCACCACGCCGGTGGGGATGTGGGTGATCCGGACGGCGGAGTCGGTGACGTTGACGTGCTGGCCGCCGGCCCCCGAGGAGCGGTAGGTGTCGATGCGCAGGTCCTTCTCGTCGATGTCCACCTGACTGGTGGCGTCGTCGAGGAAGGGGACGACGTCGAGGGCGGCGTAGCTGGTCTGGCGCCGGGCCTGGGCGTCGAAGGGTGAGATCCGGTAAAGCCGGTGGGTACCCCGCTCGGCACTGAGGAGGCCGTAGGCGTACCGGCCCCGCACGATGAAGGTGGCCGACAGGATGCCCGCCTCCTGCCCGTCGCTGCGCTCGTCGATCTCCACGCTGAAGCCCCGGCGCTCGGCCCAACGCAGGTACATGCGCAAGAGCATGTCGGCCCAGTCCTGGGCGTCCGTGCCGCCTTCACCGGCGTGGATCTCGCACACGGCGTCGTGGCCGTCGTGCTCGCCGCTGAACAACGACCTCAACTCCAGGTTGTCGAGGTCCCCCCCCAGCTCCGCCAGTCCCGCGGCCAGCTCGGCCTCCACGCTGTCGTCACCTTCCTCGAGGGCCAGCCCGTAGAGGGTCTCGGCGTCCGCCATCCGGGCGTCCAACCCCTCGAGCAGACGCATGTCGTCCCCCACCCGGCCGTACTCGGTGGTCACCACCCGGGCCAGGTCCGGGTCGTCCCACAGATCGGGCCTCCCCACCTCGGACTCCAGCTCCGCCATCCGCTTCCGCTTCCCCTCCAGATCGAGATACGTCTCCGCCGCTACGAGCCGCGCCCGCAACGAAGAAAGCTCCTCCGAGAAGTCCCGCATCAGCCCGCCAGGGGCGCCGGCGGACGCGGACGCCGCCGAAGGCGGCCGCCGCCACGGATGCCGGCAAGAAGAGGGGAGCGGAGGGCCGGCCGGCTCCGCCGGTCGCCCGAAGCCCGACAAAGCTCGGCGAGCAACCTCTGGTTGCGAGCCGAAATCATCTGCCGTGGCAGAGCTTGAACTTCTTGCCGCTGCCGCAGAAACACGGCTGGTTGCGGCCGAGTTTCTCCTCGGGGGCCTTCACGATGGGCGCCCGGGCGACCTCGGCCATGGCGGGGGGCTGGGCGTCCTGCCCGCCGAAGCCCTGCCCGTCGCCGTTGCCGGTGGGCGCGGGTGCCGGCATGGTGGTGGTCGACAGGTCCTGCACCGGGCCCTCGGGTGCCACGTACTGAGCCTGGTCGAAGTCGGGTTCCTCGGGCTGGTCGCTCAGCACCTCCACATGCATCACGTACCGGACGTAGTCGTCGTCGATGCCGGCGATCATCTGGCCGAACATGTCGTAGCCCTCGCGCTGCCAGGCCACCAGAGGGTCCTGCTGGCCCATGGCCCGGAGGTTGATGCCCTCCCGCAGGTAGTCCATCTCGGCCAGGTGCTCCCGCCACTTCGTGTCGATGATCTGGAGCATGAGCTGGCGTTCCAGATCGCGCATGGTGTCGACGCCGCCGGGGATCTCCCGCTCGCGCTGCTCGTAGTAGGCCAGCGCCTCGTTCAGCAGGCCCTCGTACACCTGCTCGGAGGAGGTGGCCTCTCCCAACTCGGCCGGCGTGAACCTGGTCGGGTAGTACAGGCGGACCTCGGCGACGAGGCCCTCGAGGTCCCACTCGTCCTCGTACTCCGAGCCCATGTGGCCGTCGACGAGCCCGTCTATGGCCGCCATGAGGATCTCTCTGGTCCGATCTCGCAGGTCCTCGCCGTCGAGGATCTGCATGCGCCGGGTGTAGATCACCTTGCGCTGCTCGTTCATGACCTCGTCGTACTTGAGGACGTCCTTGCGGATCTCGGCGTTGCGGGCCTCGACGGTGTTCTGGGCCCGCTCGATGGCCTTGGTGACCATGCGCGCCTCGATGGGCACGTCGTCGGGAAGCGCCTTGTTCATGACCCAGCTCATGGCGCCGGTGGCGAACAGGCGCATGAGCTCGTCCTCGAGAGAGAGAAAGAAGCGGGTCTGGCCGGGGTCGCCCTGGCGGCCGGAGCGGCCCCGCAGCTGGTTGTCGATGCGGCGGCTCTCGTGGCGCTCGCTGCCGAGGACGTACAGGCCCCCGAGCTCGCGGATTTTGTCGCCTTCCGCCTTGCACCCGGCGCTGAACTTCGGCAGGAGCTCGGCGATCCGGGCCAGGCCCTCCTCGCTGTCGGGATCGAGACTTTGGGCGATCACCTCCTGGCGGACCAGACCCTCCGGGTTGCCACCGAGGAGGATGTCGACGCCGCGGCCGGCCATGTTGGTGGCGACGGTGACGCCATGGAGGCGACCCGCCTGGGCCACGATCTGGGCCTCCCTGGCATGGGCCTTGGCGTTGAGCACCTCGTGGTCGATGCCCCGCTTCTCGAGCATCCGCGACAGCACCTCGGACTTCTCGACCGAGGCGGTGCCGATGAGTATGGGCTGGCCCTTGGCGTTGCGCTCGGTGACGTCTTCGATCACCGCGTTGAACTTGGACAGCTCCGATTTGTAGATGAGGTCCCCCATGTCGTCGCGCACCATCGGCCGGTGCGTGGGGATCGGGACCACCGGCAGGTTGTAGGTGTTGCCGAACTCCGAGGCCTCGGTCTCCGCCGTACCGGTCATGCCCGAAAGTTTCTTGTAGAGCCGGAAGTAGTTCTGCAAGGTGACCGTGGCCCAGGTGTGGTTCTCCTCCTTGATCTTCACCCGCTCCTTGGCCTCCACGGCCTGGTGGAGCCCGTCGGACCAGCGCCGGCCGTCGAGGATGCGCCCGGTGAACTCGTCGACGATCTTCACCTCACCGTCGAGCACCACGTAGTCCTTGTCCCGCCGGTACAGCTCCTTGGCCTTCAGGGCGTTCTGGAGCTGGTGGACGTAGCTCACGGACACGGCGTCGTACATGTTCTCGACGCCGAGCTGCTTCTCGACCTTCTCGATGCCGGCCTCGGTGGGAACGACGGTGCGCTTCTCCTCCTCTACCTCGTAGTCGACCTCCCTGATGAGGCCCCGGACCACGCCGGCGAACTGGTAGTAGAGGCGGGCCGATTCGGCCGCCGGGCCGCTGATGATGAGCGGCGTTCGGGCCTCGTCGATCAGGATGGAGTCGACCTCGTCGACGATGGCGAAGTTGTGGCCCCGCTGCACCATGGCCTCCTTGGAGCGCGCCATGTTGTCCCGCAGGTAGTCGAAGCCGAACTCGGTATTCGTGCCGTAGGTGAGGTCGGAGGCGTAGGCCTGGCGCTTCATCTCCCAGTCGTCCACGTCGGGCACCACCAGTCCCACGGAGAGACCGAGGAACCGGTGGATGCGGCCCATCCACTCGGAGTCACGCCGGGCCAGATAGTCGTTGACGGTGACGAGGTGCACACCCTTGCCGGAGAGCCCGTTCAGGTACATGGGCAGTGTGGAGACGAGGGTCTTGCCCTCGCCCGTCTTCATCTCGGCGATCCAGCCGAAGTGCAGGGCGGCGCCACCCATGAGCTGAACGTCGAAGTGGCGCTGGCCGATCACGCGCAGGGCGCCTTCGCGCACCACCGCGAAGGCCTCGATCAGCAGCTCGTTGAGATCCTCCCCGTTGTCCAGGCGCTGCCGGAACTCCGCCGTCTTGTCCCGCAGGCCGTCGTCGGAAAGGGGCTGGATCTCCGGCTCCATGGCGTTGATGTCGGGGACGATCGACTGGAGGGCCCTGACCTTCTTGCCCTCCCCGGCCCGCAGGATCTTCGAGAAGACACTCATGTAGACCTCATCTTACGGCGCCTCGAAGGAGGCACGACCAGGGCCCTAGGTGTCGCGGAGGTCGAGGAGGCGCTCCTTGACGGCGTAGATCACCGCTTCCATGCGGTTGTGCAGGTGCAGCTTCTCCAGGATGTTGCGAACGTGGTTCTTGACCGTGTTCTCCGAGATGTAAAGGTCCGTGGCGATCTCACGGTTGCTCATGCCCTTGGCCACGAGGCGGAGGACCTCGAGCTCCCGGTTGGTGAGTACCGGGCCGGCGAACTGCTGCTTGTCCTCCGCCCGCTTGACAAGGGCGTTGAACTCGTTGAGGAGCTTCGAAGCCATCGACGGCGACAGCAGGCTCTGGCCCTGCACGACGGCGCGGATCGACTCGGCAACCTCCTCCACCGAGATCTCCTTCAGCAGGTAGCCGTTCGCGCCGGCCTTGATGGCCTCGTAGAGGTCGTCCTCCTCGTCGCTGACGGTGAGCATCAGGATCTTGGTGGTGGGAACCTCGCTGCGGATCTGGCGGGCGGCCTCGATCCCGTCGAGCTTGGGCATGCGCACGTCCATGAGCACGACGTCGGGCGCCAGCTCCCGCGCCCGCTCGACCGCCTCCTCGCCGTTCTCCGCCTCGGCCACCACTTCGATGCCCTCCTCGGTGCCCAGCACGACGTGCAGGCCCCGCCGGAACAGGGCCTGGTCGTCGGCGATCAGGACACGAATGGCGTCCGCGGGCCGGTCCACAGGACCTCCGATTTCGTTCTCGTCCACCGCTTCTCCTCAGGTGCCTTCGATTAGGCCGACATGGCCGTCGTGGCGACGGTAGACGACGCACGCGACGCTCGTCTCGGCGTCGGTGAACAGGAAGAAGGAGTGGCCGAGCAGCTCCATCTGGAGCGACGCCTCCTCCGCGGTCATGGGCTTGATGGCGAACTGCTTCGTGCGGACGATCTGGGGTTCGCCGGCCTCCTCCTCCGCGGTGGGCGACGTGCCGTTCAGCTGCACGGGCCGGCGGGGGTGGGACCGGCCGAGCAGCTTGCCCTTCAACCGGGCCAACCGGTGCTCGAGCTTCTCCACCACCCGGTCCACCGCCAGCAGGATCTCCGGCGCCGACGCCCGTGCCCGAACCACGTGGCCGTGGCCGTGGAGGGTGACCTCGCAGACCTCCTTGTCGGCGATGCGGGGGTTGCGCTCCTCGATGAACCGCACCTCGGCCCGCTCCATCCCCTCGAGGAAGCGCTGCAGGCGAACGAGCTTCTCGCCGACGGCATTCTTCAACGACTCCGACACATCGACGTTTCGTCCGCGAATGGCGATCTCCACGAAGTCCCCTTCCGGTAGTGAACCGAGTGTAGGGCTAGCGCCAGCGCGCTAGGGGACCAGGCGGCCGGCGTAGCAGCGGATCAGTTCCGCAGCCACTTCGTCGGCCCTGCACCACTGTGGGGACGCCAGCAGAGTGCGTCCCCGACAGACCGCCTCATCGCGGATCGAGGGAGAGGCCAGCACGACGGCGATGGCGCGATCGAGCACACTTTTCTCGCCAGGAGCGAGGGTGCCGCCGGAGGTCCGGGGGCCGGCGGTATTCGCGTCCGTTTGCATGTATCCAACCCATCGGACGACCCGGCGCCGGCCTTGAGTGGGGGGCGGAAATACCTCTTCGCGAACTATTGCCTTCTCTTGCGACGGCTCATCGAGACCGTTGGGCCGCGCTGACGGCGTGCACGGTGCCGGCGCCGGCCTGGCGGAGCGCGCTCGCGGCAGCGGCCATGGTCGCCCCGGTGGTCACGACATCGTCGACGAGCAGGACACGGTGCGGTGGGCGCCAGAACCGTACGCTCAGCTCCGGCCCCTGCAGCCGCTCCGAGCGGGAGCGGCCGGTCTGGGGTGGGCCCTCTTGGCGCCGGAGAAGACGCCGGCACGGACGATGCAGCCTGGCGGCCACGGCCGAGGCCAGGAGCCTCCCCTGGTCGAACCCCCGCTGGCGGCGCCGGCTCGGCGTGGTGGGCACCCAGGTGACCACGTCCACCTCCCCCGGCTCGACCAGGGCGGCCATCCCGCCCGCCAGCCAGGCCAACGCCGATCGGGCGTTGCGGTACTTGAGACGGGCGACGATCTCCCGGCCGGCGCCCTCGTAGCGCATCAGTGCCGCGAACGAGTCGAGACCGGCCGGCGCCGGCGCCTCTGCAACGAAGCGAACCAGGGCGCGACACCGCTCGCACGGCGCCGGCCCCGGGCTTCCGCAGGCGGGGCAAACGGTGGGCAGCAGCACCCCCCGATGATGCCATCGCGGTGTGACGGCACGGGTGAAGGTGCCGGCGGTCAGGTGCCGGCGGTCAGGTGCCGGCGGTCCAGGAGGAGAGGTACTCCTCCTGGTCGGGGGTGAGTACGTCGAGGTCGACTCCCATGGTGGCGAGCTTGAGGCGGGCGATCTCCCGGTCGATCTCGGGCGGCACGTCGTAGACGCGCTTCTCGAGCCCGGCACCGTGGCGCACGACCCACTCGGCGGCCAGAGCCTGGTTGGCGAAGCTCATGTCCATGACCGCCGCGGGGTGTCCCTCCGCCGCACTGAGGTTGACGAGCCGGCCCTCGGCCACCACGAGGACACGACGCTCCCCGATCAGGAATTCCTCGACGTCGGGACGAACGGCACGCCGTTGTCCGCCGGCCAGCTCGGCCAGGCCCACCAGGTCGATCTCGATGTCGAAGTGGCCGGAGTTGGCGAGGATGGCGCCGTCCTTCATGGCCTGGAAGTGCTCCTTGCGCAGCACGTGGCGGTTCCCCGTGACGGTGATGAAGATGTCGCCCTCGGGCGCGGCGTCCTCCATGGGGACGACGCGAAAGCCGTCCATGCTGGCCTCAAGAGCCCGCAGCGGGTTGACCTCGGTGACGTAAACCTGGGCACCCATCCCACGGGCACGGCTGGCCACGCCTTTGCCGCAGTACCCGTAACCGACGACGACGACGCGGCTGCCGGCGAGCAGGAAGTTGGTGGCGCGAATGATGCCGTCGAGGGTGGACTGACCGGTGCCGTAGCGGTTGTCGAACATGTGCTTGGTGTCGGCGTCGTTGACCGCCACGATGGGGAACTTGAGGGCGTTGTCGGCCTCCATGGCCCGCAGACGGATGACACCGGTGGTGGTCTCCTCGGTACCGGCGAGCACCTCGGAGGCAGCCTGCTCCGGGCGCTTCTGGTGCAGCCGTGACACCAGATCGCAGCCGTCGTCCATGGTGAGGCGGGGCTTGGCGTCCAAGACTGTGTCAATGTGGCGAAAATAGGTTTCATTGTTCTCGCCCTTGATGGCGTAGGTGGCGATTCCCTCGTCCCGCACCAGTGAGGAGGCGACGTCGTCCTGGGTGGACAGAGGGTTGGACGCGCAGGCGTGCACCTCGGCGCCGCCGGCCTGGAGGGTGCGCAGCAGGTTGGCCGTCTCGGTTGTGATGTGGAGGCAGGCGGCGATGGCCAGCCCGTCCAACGGCCGCTCCTTGGCGAAGCGCTCCCTTATCGAGGCCAGCACGGGCATGTGCGAGTCGGCCCAGGCGATGCGCTGGCGGCCCAGGTCAGCCAGGCCGGGATCGGCGATGTCGTTGTTCACGGTGCTCAACCTTCTCCTAGTTGTCGCTTGAGTTCTTCGAGGGTGGGGACAGGGCCCGGATCGATACCTTCATTGGCCGCCAGGTGGAGCGAGACGTAGTCACCGAAGAGGATGAGGTCGAACAGCTGGGCCAGCTCGCCCTCCCCCTCGGCCCGCACCTCCTCGATGCCGGCGACCACCTCGCGGATCGTGTCGGTCACCAGCTCGAAGCGACGCTGGATCTGGGGGTGTTCCTCGTCGTGGCGCAGCATGACGACGGTCATGACCTGACGGGTGACGTCGCCGTGCTGGCCCCAACCCTGGACCTCGTTGTGACACAGTTCGGGCTGCACCGACCAGAACGCCGGCGCGTTTACGTTCTCGTTGATCTGGGTCTTCCACCGTTGGGCGGCGGCGGAGCCGAGTGCGCCGGACGAGTGCACCAGCGGGATCGTCCGGCCGATGCGCCGTGCCACCTCGGCCGCCTCGCTCCTGGGCCCCTCGAGCTGGTCCCGTCGGCTCTTGAGCTGTTGGACAGCCAGGTCGATCCACTGGCTGGCGCCGGGAAAGAGCCCGATCTGCTCGAGCATGACCAGCGGTGGGACGGCCATGGCGCCGAGACCGGTACGGGGCTGGGGAAGGGTGGTGGGAAGGCTGACCACCGGCGATCCCCAGGAGGATGCCAGCTTGGCCAGCTTGCCGCCGCTGGTGACGACCACGACCCGTGCACCCTCCACCGCGGCGTCGGTGGCAGCCTCGATCGTCTCCTCGGTGTTGCCCGAGAACGACACCGCGAACACCAGCGTCCCCTCGCCGACGAACGCCGGCAGGGTGTACGACTTGTTGACCACCACGGGAACGGGCATGAACGGCCCTGCGGCGGCCATGAGGATGTCGCCGGCGATGCCGCTGCCGCCCATTCCGAGGACCACGACGTTCTCCACCCACTCCCGATCGGGGAGCCCGTCCACACCGCGGGCCTCCCGGGCGGCCGTCTCGACCTGCTCGGGCAGGGAAGCGGTGGCCTCCCAGATCCCCTGGGTGTCGAGGCGCTTGGCGGTCTCGGCGCTCACCGGGCCGGCTCCGCCTGCCCCGGATCGAATGTAGGGCCGATGCCCTCGGCCTCGGCCTTGGCCACGAGACGCTCGTGCTCCTCGTCGCCGACCGTCTCGGCCTCGTCGATGAGCATGATCGGGATGTCGTCCCGGATCCCGTAGCGACGCCGGAGCCGGGGGTTGTAGAGGCTGTTCTCGTCGGCCATGTACAGAAGCGGGCCCTTGTCCTCGGGACAGGCCAGGATCTCCAGGAGCTTCGGATTGACGGGCACGTCAGGAATCCTGGCCCATGTTGCCGAGCACCTCGCGCATGTGGGCATCGCACTCCTCGCGGGTGGGAGCCTCGAGGTTGAGCCGGAGCAGGGGTTCGGTGTTCGACGCCCGGAGGTTGAACCACCAGTCGCCGAGATCGACGGTGAGCCCATCCGTGCGATCGTGTGCCGCGCCGGCATAAGCGGCGGCGACCCGCTCCAGGGCGGCCACCGGGTCGTCCACCACGCTGTTGACCTCGCCCGAGTTGGCGTAGCGCTCGAATGGCTTACGCAGCTCGGACAGGGGCTGGCCGGCCTTGCTCATCAGCTCGAGCACGAGGACGGCGGCGATCAGTCCCGAGTCAGCCCGGTAGTTGTCCCGGAAGTAGTAGTGGCCCGAGTGCTCGCCCCCGAACACCGCGCCGGTCTCGGCCATGACGGTCTTGATGAACGAATGGCCCACCCTCGTACGCACGGGCGTGCCGCCGTTCTCCCGGATGATCTCCGGCACCGCCTTGGAGCAGATGAGGTTGTAGATCACGGTGCCGCCGGGGTTCTTCTCGAGCATGGTCTTTGCCACCATCGAGGTGGTGAGGGAGCCGGAGAGGGGCTGGGCTCTTTCGTCCACCAGGAAGACGCGGTCGGCGTCGCCGTCGAAGGCGAGGCCGACGTCGGCCTTCGTGTCCAGCACCCGGGCCTGCAGGTCCTTCAGGTTCTCGGGCTGGATGGGATCCGCGGGGTGGTTGGGAAAGGTCCCGTCCAGCTCGGAGAACAGCACCTCGAGCTCGAAGGGGAGGCCGTCGAACACCGGAGGGACCACGAGGCCACCCATGCCGTTGGCGGTGTCGGCCACGACCTTGAGCGGGCGCAGTGACGACGGGTCGACGAACGAGCGGACGTGGTCGGCGTAGAGACCGATCAGATCCTGCCGCGTGATCTCGCCCGTCGTGGATGCGCGGGACCCGGGGGGGTCGGCAACCAGCGCCTTGATGTCGGCCAGGCCGGTGTCCTGGCCGACGGGGCTGGCGCCGGCCAGGCAGAACTTGATGCCGTTGTAGCTGGCCGGGTTGTGGGAGGCGGTGAACATGGCGGCCGGTGCGTCGAGGTGGCCGGCGGCAAAATAAGCGAGGTCGGTGGAGGCCAGACCAAGGTCGACCACGTCCACGCCCTGCTCGGTGGCGCCGGCGCAGAACGCCTCGGTGAGGTCGACTCCAGAAGGGCGCATGTCCCGCGCCACGAGGATCCGTGGCGACTTGGCGAACAGTGCGAAGGCGGTCCCGATCCGACGCGCCACCTCGGCATCCCACTGGTCGGGGACCACCCCTCGCACGTCGTAGGCCTTGAAGATGGCATCGAGGTCGATGGGCGGCACGGGTGGTCAGCCTAGCCGTCGGGGCCGTGCGTTTCCCCGGGGCCGGAGCCCCGTGCCTTCCCTCGCCCAAAGGGGCCGAAGAGCAATGTCGGCGATAGTGGGTCGTGCTCTCTGTGGTGATACCAGCGTTCAACGAGGCCGACTTCCTGCGCCCCGCGGTCGAGGAGGTGGTGGCCGGTCTGCGGCGTCGCGGCCGCGAGACCGAGGTCCTCGTGGTCGAGAACGGCTCCACCGACGCCACCGAGGCAGTGGCACGGGAGCTCGAGACGGAGCTGGCCGAGGTGCGGACGCTGTCGCTCCCGAGCCCCGACTACGGCGCCGCCCTCCGGGCCGGGCTCCTCGACGCCAAGGGTGACGTCGTCGTCAACTTCGACGTCGATTACTTCGACCTGGACTTCCTGGAACGGGCCGTCGACCTGATCCACGACGACGGCGGACCGGTGATCGTGGTCGCCAGCAAGCGCGGCGCCGGCGCCGACGACCAGCGGGCCTTCGGCCGCCGGCTGATCACTTCGGTGTTCGGGGCGGTCCTGAGGTTCGGCTTCGGCCTCAAGGTCTCCGACACCCATGGGATGAAGGCGATGAGGCGGTCGTCGCTGTCAGGGGTCGTCGAGGCCTGCCGGTTCGGCACCGACCTTTTCGACACCGAGCTGCTCCTCCGGGCCGAGCGGGCCGGGCTGGCCGTGGCCGAGGTCCCCGTCGTGGTCTCCGAGTCGCGCCCGTCGCGCACGCCGATCCTCCGGCGTGCCGTCAGGACCGTAGGGGGCCTCGTGCGCCTCCGGATCGCCCTCTGGAACGAACGCCGGCACAGCTGAGCGCCGGGGCCACAGCAGGTCGGGCTCGTCGGGTTCCATCCCTTTCACGGACACGGCCCGCCGGCGGCGGCCGAGAACGACGAGAACGGCGACGCCGCCGAGGCCGAACCCGGTGAGGATGTAACCGGCCTTGTCGGCCGCTGCATAGCCGTAGTGCAGCTCGACGTGGCGCGCGGTGGGAACGACGACCATCAGGTTCGGTGTCACCCTCCAGGGGCCTTCGGCGCCGGACGCGTTCCAGTTGGGGAAGTAGGACGCCTTCACCAGTACGGGCGAGCCGGTCCGGTCGACGTCGAAGCTGATGCGGTCGTCACCAGCGCGGGCACGGGACACCACCGCTGGCCGCACCGCCCGCTGCGCCTGATGGGCGACCGAAGTGTCGACCCGCCTCCACTCGTTCGGTCCGCCCGCCGTGAGGGGGACGTTCCAGCGGCCGGAATCCTGGTACCAGTCCACGGCCTGGTCGAGCCACGCCTTCTCGCTACGACCGACGCCGCGAAGAACCACCGGCTCGTTCTGCAGTGGAGTGACGAGCTGCGATTCCGCCACCTCGTAGACCTCCCACCGCCTTTCGACGGCCCCCTCCGGGTAGTTCACGACGTGGGGACCGGTCGACGTCACGAACCGCAGGTCGCGATGCTGGCGGGCCTGCTGCTGGGCTTCGGGCGAGATCGCCATGTAGTACCGCACCCCGAGGAGCTGGAGGTGAGCCACGCCGGCGGAGAAATCGAGGCCCCGGTAGGGCAGGCCCCGCTGGGGGTTGGAGGGCTTCTTGGTGAGCTCCGAGGCGGCCAGGAAGTGGAACGGCGTCGTGCCCGACGACTCGAAGTACAGGCCCTCCATGGAAGCGATGCAGCCGTTGGTCCAGTACGGCAGCAGCATCAGCGCCAGCGGCGTGCCCATCTCGTTGAGCTCGCTCTCGTACTCCCACAACGCCCGTCCGCATCCCTGGTTGCGCCCGACGGTGCCCATGGTCGTCATGAGCTCGGTGAACTCCTGGCGCCGGCGCTTGCCCTCGTCCTCGAAACCGGAGTAGTTCCACTTCGCCCACCCGGGGACGAAGCTCGTGTCGGAGGTGTGCAGCGGCACCCAGGAAGGCAGCACCTGCAGTGGCAGGGCCACGAATCCGAGACTGAGCACGAGCGCGAGCGGCGGCGCGACGAACTTGGCGACGATGTCCGCCGCGGCGTCATCTTCAGGGCCGCGGCTCACCAATCGAGCCACCGCGGCGGCGATCGCTGCGATGGCGAGCCCGGCCAGGAGGTAGAGGCAGAGGAACCAGAAGGGGAGCAGGCGGGCGTTCCAGATCTTGCCCTGTAGGGCGAAGCGGAAGCTAAGCCCGGAGATGGCCGCCATGATCGTGAGGAACGCGCCGATGCGGCTCCGGCGGAATGCGGATACGACGGCGCCGGCGCCGGCCACAACGATGAGCCAGCGCAGGTTCGCCGGGAACAGGTTCTTGGTGTAGTCGGTGATCTTCTCGTAGCCCATGTCGTTGGTGAACGGGAGGTTCACCACGAAGGGCAGCGCCCAGAAGGACACCAGTAGCCCCCCGACCACACCGACGGTCGCCGTGTGGGTGAGCCGGCGGCGGTCGGGGCGGAGCAGGGTCATCACCACCGCGCCCACGATGGCGAAGAAGGTGGGAATGACGTGGCACAGCAGGGTCAGGGCGAGCAGGCCCGCGGCCAGGGCCTTGTGCCGGCCGGTGTCGAGACCCCTCGTGACCACACCGAGGAAGACCAGCGCCAGCGACAAGCTGATGGAAAAGGCGAACTCGCCGGCCAGTGTCGAGGGGATGTTCCCGCCGTAGATCGTGAAGCTGCGTTCGAACAGGAACGGGACGGCGGCGGCGGCGAGGCAGGCCGGGCCCGGCGCCCGGAGGCCGGACAGTCGTCCGAAGGCCCACGCTGCCACCGGCAGGCTGAGCATGCCGAGGACCGACACGAGCTTGAAGGCGACGTTGTACGGGAGGAGGACGTCACCGAGGACGATGAGCAGCGTGGGGAGGGGGAAGTAGAAGCTGGGGAAGGCAAAGCCGGCGTACCAGTCCGGTGCCCATCCGGTGAGGCGGCCGTGGGGAAGCAGGTGATCCCGCATGAACGCCGGCCCCCACACATGGGCGCCCATGTCCCCACCCGCCGGCGTGGTGTCACGGAATATCAGCGACGGCTGCAACTGCAACAGGATGAAAACGACGGCGGCGCCCACCACGCCGAAGGTCACCACTCCCGCGAGCGACGGGCGGCGCAGGCGGAGGGACATCCTCCCCATGTTGGTCGAAGACCGGTCCCGTTCGGGATCGGCCGCCGTTGGGATACTCAGCGTCGCTTGGTCGCCATCTCCAGGACGCGGCGCAGACCGAGATCCTCGCCATCGCTCTCCCACGAGCGGGTGTCGCACAGCGAGCAGCTCCGCATCCGCACCGGACGATCGCCGATGGTCACGACGATCTCGACGACGCGAGTGGTCTTGCAGCGTGTACAGGTCATTTCGTGTCTCCCCTCCAGGCCCGGCCAGCACCGAACCGGAAGGTTCATCGGCGCGATCGGCCGTGGGGTTGAGCCGAGGGGCGCCTCCCGCCGCCGGGCGCCCCCGCCTCAGGGCCAGAGCACGATCACCACGACACTGGCGGCGTTGAAGGTCATATGGGCGACGAGGCTCGGGCCGAGCCGCCCCGCTCTCTGGGCGAGGGTGCCGAGCACCCATCCGAAAGCGACGAGCCCGAGAAGCTGAATCGGCTGGAAGTGGGTGACCCCGAAGACGAGACCCGAGATGCCGATGGCCGCCAGGGGCGGCACCCGCTGGGCCAGCGTCCTCTGAAGCAGTCCCCGGAAGAACAGCTCCTCGACCACCGGCGCGACGGCGATCACCAGCACGGCGAGGAGGAGCAGCGACCGCCCGGAGGCGACACCGAGGGTCTCCTCGGCCTTCTCGGACACGTCGAGATTCCCGTTCAGCAGCTCGAAGGGCAGGTACAGCAGGGGCAGCAGCACGAACTGCGAAGCAAGCCCGGTCAGTACTCCGGGAAGGATGTCACCTTTCTCGACCCTGAGACCCATGTCGTGGGCCAGGCTGCCCGTCCCCCGCCGGCGGCTGGCGATCACCGTCGTGCCGACGAGGACCGGCCAGTAGGCGAGGAAGCTGACGATGGTCAGGCCGAGGCTGACGTCGTCGTCCCCCGTGACACCGACCCACACGGCCTGCGCCACCGCCACGTTGAAGATGGCGGCGAGGAACCCCAGGGCCACATCGCCGAGGGCCCAGCGAGGCTGGTGCTCCGGGGACGGGAATGGCCCCTCGTTCAGGACCGGCTCCACCCGCGCAGACCTCTCAGTGCCTGGTGGACCGGACGGCGCTCAGCTGGCGATGGAGGGACGCAGCGGGATGATCGGCGTGCGCCGGTCGTTGCATGCCCAGCCGACGGGCACGGTGAGCCGGTCGGCGTGGGTGGCGCAGAGGCCCCATACCGAGGGATCGGCTTCTTCACCTGGGCTGTCGACCCAAACGGTACGGGTCGCGTACTCGTAGGTCATGGTCGCCTGCGCCGGCGCCGCGCAACCCGGTCGGGCGCAGTGACGGTTGTCCATGTCGGTGAGGTTACCGGCCAAGCGGCTCGCTGACGTGGATCCCGAATGGTTCCCATGGTCCGGGAACCGGGTCGGCGCCGCATACCATACGACGATGAGCCGACCTCCCGGCGATCTCCGCCCGCCCCGGCCCAGCCGGGTCCCTGGAATGCCCGGATCAGCCCCCGAACCGACCATCCGCTGGGCCTGGATCGCCCTGTTCGTGCTCGTCGTCGGCGTGCTCGTGCTGCCCCCGTTGTTCGGAAGCCCCTCCCGTACCCAGCTCGGTTACGGCGAGTTGATCCGGAAGGCCAACGAGGACAAGGTCCTCAAGGCCGAGATCAACAACGACACCGGCCACGTGGTGGGCGAGCTGCGCGACGGCACCCGCTTCACCGTCGACGGCCCCCATCCCGTGCCCGACGCCCAGCTCGAGCTGCTCCGGAACAAGGTCGAGGAGTTGACCTTCGAGAACACCCAGGCCAACTTCTTCACCTCCCTGCTGCCGCTGCTGCTCCCGGTCGCCCTGCTCATCGGGTTCTTCGTGTGGATGAACCGCCGTGCACAGGGCCAGATGTCGGGGATCATGTCCATCGGGCGCTCGAAAGCGAAGGTGTACACCACGGAGCGGCCGAAGACGACGTTCGCCGACGTCGCCGGCTACGAGGGCGTCAAGCAGGAGATCCGGGAGGTCGTCGACTTCCTGAAGGCCAAGGAGCGCTTCAAGCAACTGGGGGCCCGAATACCCAAGGGCGTGCTGCTCGTCGGTCCCCCGGGAACGGGCAAGACGCTGCTGGCCCGCGCCGTGGCCGGCGAGGCCGGCGTTCCGTTCCTGTCGGTGACGGGCTCCGACTTCATGGAGATGTTCGTGGGAGTGGGCGCCTCGCGGGTGCGTGACCTGTTCCAGACGGCGCGCAAGCAGGCGCCGGCCATCATCTTCGTGGACGAGCTGGATTCCATCGGTCGCAAGCGGGGGGCCGGCCTCGGTGGTGGTCACGACGAGAGGGAGCAGACGCTCAACCAGATGCTCTCCGAGATGGACGGGTTCGAGACAACCGAGGGCATCGTCATGATGGCGGCCACCAACCGTCCCGACATCCTGGATCCTGCCCTCCTGAGGCCAGGCCGCTTCGACCGCCAGATCGTGGTGCCGCTCCCGGACCTGGAGGAGCGGCTGCCCATCCTGCGGGTCCATTGCAAGGACAAGCGCATCTCATCCGACGTCAACCTCCAGACGGTGGCCCGAGGGACGCCGGGCATGAGTGGTGCCGACCTGGCCAACCTGGTGAACGAGGCGGCTTTGCACGCGGTGCGCCGCAACGCCGAGGCCGTGCACATGGCCGACTTCGAGGCGGCACGCGACAGGGTGATCATGGGCCAGCGCCGCGAGTCGCTGGCGCTGTCCGACGAGGAGAAGGAGAGGATCGCCTACCACGAGGGTGGGCACGCCGTTCTCGCCTACGTCCTGGCCCACGCCGACCCCGTTCACAAGGTGACGATCCTTCCGAGCGGCATGGCCCTCGGAGTCACCCAGCAACTCCCGATGGAGGAGCGCCACATCTACCCCCGCAACTACATCGAGGATGCCCTGGCCGTGCGTATGGGTGGCCGGGTGGCGGAGATGCTCGTCTACGGCGACCTGTCCACCGGCGCCAACAACGACCTGGTCGGCAACACCGAACTCGCCCGGAAGATGGTCCGGGAGTGGGGCATGAGCGACCGGGTGGGCCCCATGGCCTGGGGATCGCAGGGAATGGTCTTCCTGGGCGAGGACCTGATGCACACCAAGGACTACAGCGACGAGACCTCCCGCGTCATCGACGAGGAGGTGGAGCACATCCTGCGGGCCCAGGAGGCACGGGCCACCGAGGAGCTGCGCCGGTACCGGAAGGGCCTCGATGCCGTCGCCGCCGCCCTTCTCGAGCACGAGACGATCGACGGCGCCGAGGTGAAGCGCCTGGTGGACAGGGCCTTCGGGGAGGAGGTCCACCACTACGACGAGGCCGAGGTCATCCCCCACTTCGACGATGACGACGACGCTCCGGAGGAGATGATCCGTGTGGCGCCCGACGATGATGCGCTCCGCCCTCTCGACGAGACCCAGGTGCTCGACCGGTAGGTCGGGTCATGGCTCCGACGGAGCCGAGCGGGCCGCCGCGAGCGCGGCCCACAGATCGGTGGCGCTGGGGACACCCACGAACGATGCCTGCACCACGCCTTGGGCGTCGGCCATGACGATGGTGGGCACCACCTCCACGCCGTAGCGGGTGTGGAGGTCCTTGCGGTCCTGGTAGGTCACCTCCTGGAACCCCACCTGGGGGCTGGCCAGGACCTGGGACTTTGCCACCGCCTCCATGCAGGAGTCGCAGGTTGCGGAGGTGAACACCACCACGAGCCACTCGAGTTCGCCGGCGGAGAAGTCGTCCCGGTCGAGTTGGGTCGGCACCGCCCACTTCGCCTGGGTGGGCGGGGCCGTGGCCGCCCGGCGCCGGAGCACGAAGGCGGCGGCGGCGGCCACGCCCATAAGGATCGCGGCCAGGGCGAGTCGCTCCACGTCAGCTCGTTCTCGGGGCCACGGCCGGCATTCAGCCCTCCGTGCCGGCGGGGATGCCGATGGTCGCGGAGAAGCCCGCGGAGCCGACCCTGTAGAGGGCCCGCTCGACCACGACGGGCACCGACGACGCGACCACCACCGGAAGTGGAGTCCGCTTCACGTGGTCGCTGAGCCGGAACGCCTCTCGCCGCCCCGGGCCGATGGTGATGCCCTGGAGCCCTTCGATCGGAATCGTCTGGCCCTGGGCCAGCGCGGTGATGGAGACCTTGGCCCGCCGGCGGCCGGGGTTGTGGACCACGACCCATTCGTCGAGCGTCTCCTCGACACCCCCGGCGGCGAGGATCCACGTACTGGCGAGGCGACGGGCGCCGAGGGTGTCGGCGCGGCCCGCCCGTGGTGCCGGCGGGGCGGCCTCCAGCTGCCGGCTGGCCACGACGGGGACGCCGTTCAGCGAGCGGACGACCACGGCATGGGCCACTCCGACCGGCACGCCCGCCTCGGGGTTCATCACCACGTCCAGACGGCCCTGCGCCGGCACCGTGCGCTCCAGCGGCTCGGCCGCCCCCTCGGCCAGCGTCACCTCGATCAACACCTTCGCCTCCCGGTCGGTCTGGTTGGCGATGGCGTACTGCTCGGTGACGCCCGCGCCGGCGACCCCATCGGGGAAGTACCACTCCCCGCCCGGGGACGGGGCCCCGAGGCCGGCGGAGAGGCCGGCCCGGCCGGCGAGGCTGCGGGTCAGCGTCTGGGCCGCCACCAGGCGTCCGCTGCGAACCAGGACCTCGGTGGCCAGCGCCTCCCGCCGGCGCACGTGGCTACCGATGTCGACCACCGTCAGGCCACCGGCAGGGACCACGATGCCCTGGAAGTCGGCAGGAACGGCATGGCCGGTATCGGTGGCGAAGGAAAGGTCGGCGATGGCGTCCTCCGGGAAGGGGTTGAGAAGCGAGAGGTGCAGGGCGGCGTCCTTGGCCGTCGAACCGCCGGCGAAGTACCAGCGGCGGGAGGCGGAGGATGCGCACGGGATGATCTCGAACTCGCCGGCGGTGGCCTGACCCCCACCGATGATCATCTCGACGACGACCGCGCCCGAATCGACGTCGACCACAGCGGCCCCGTGGGTGGCGCCGGCGATCGGAGCCAGCTTCACCGTCGTCACCGACTGCGCCCCCACGGTCACCGGGACACGCGGTGGAGGCGCCCCCTGCTCGGCGACGGTCCGGACGCCGGCGATGGCGTCCCGGTCTCCGCGGTTGGCGATGACCACCGAGGCCGGCGCCGGCCCTCCCGAGTTGGCCGTCGCCCCGGCGCAGTACCAGGTGGCCGAGAGGGTGCCCGGGGGCCCGCCGCTGGGCATGAGCACCCGCTCCACGGCGCTGGTGGCGAGGCCCGACCGGGGTCGACCGGCCCGGTCGGCGATGCCACCTGCGAGCAGTGCCATAACCAGCAGGGCGACAGGCAGCCGTGCCGACCTCACGCCGGCCACCGGCGCCGCCGGGCCCCGAGGATGGTCCTGGCCACCACGAACCACAACGCCATCCCGATCAGGGTCGAGAGGTGACGCACGAGAGGTGTGCGGTATCGGAGGGAGGCCTTGCCGGCGGCCGGCGAGCTGAACCCGTTGGCCCACCCGAAGGCCTTGCTCCGCGAGGCCTCTTGGCCCGCGACCCGCAGGTGCCAGTTCGAGCTCGACGCCTCCGACAGGAGGACGCGGTCGCCCTCGGCCAGACGGCCGGAGAAGCGGGTGGCGGAATTGCGCTCGGGCAGCACCGGCGCGGCCCGGGCGAGGTCGACTTCACGGAGGCTGGTCGCGCCCAGGCCCTCACTGGCCTCGGCACCCACCGCATCGAGGACGGCTCGCGCGGGAGCCCATGCCGCATTCTCGTAGACCAGCAGTGACCTGTCGCCGTCGATCCGCTTCAGGTCCACCTGAGCCTCGAGCGCCAGCCGCAGGTCGGGCGGGGGCAGGAGAGCCGGTGCGTCCTCGGGTGTGGGTGCCGCCCGCAGAGGCACCACCAGGTAGCGGATGGCCGTCGGAGCCAAAAGATGGCCGAGGCTGGTGGTGCCGCTCCGCCGGGCCAGGCCCACGGCATCCTCCACCAGCTCGGCGGCGCCGGGCGAGCCTCCAGGCCACAAAAGCGTGGCATCGGGAGTCCCGTTCCTGGAGGTTGCGTAGCCGACTCCCTCGGACATCCGCCACGAGCCCAGCGGCAGGGCCTGCGGGTCGCCCATCCAGAGCACCCGGAAGTCGCCCTTGTCCCGCTGCTCGGGCATCCACGAAAGGAGCCCGGCGAAGTCGGCGCCGGGCGCGTTCCAACGGCCGCCCACGGCAGCCAGGGCGACGGGAACAGTGCCCACCAGCACGGCGACCAGGGCCGAGGTGGAGGCCAGGTGCCGCCAGCCGAAGCTGTAGTCGGGAAGGTCGATCTCGAAGGCGAGCATCCCGAGGGCGACCGATACCGCCATGGCCAGCGCCGCCGGGCCGAGGAGCACGTCCGGCGCCGGGAGGTCGAGTGGAAGCCAGCCGCGGCCCCCGGCCCAGGCGACCCCCCAGCAGACCAGCGCCACCGTCCACATCCGCGTGGCCCAAGCCAGCCGCCACCCTCGTCCGATGAGCAGGGGCAGTGCGGCGGCGACGAGGAAGGCCCAGCCGAGAGGGGCGGCGCCGATCGGACCGGTCTCGAAGCGCAGCAGGGCGCCCAACCCGGTGGCGTGGGCCGCCGGCCGGGCCACTCCCATGAACGAGGAGAGCCGGGTGTCCGGAAGGAAGAAGTCCACCGACCACGGGAACAGCAGGACCGCGGTTACCAGTACGGAGCCCAATGCGGCCAGGAGGGCACGCGCCGCCTTGCCCGCGTCGCCGGCCAGCAGTGATCCGAGCAGCAGGGCGAACGCCATGACCACGAAGGTGACGAGGGCGGCAGGCACGAAGGCGGCGACGACGGAGAGGATCACCCCGAGGGGCAGGAGGTGGTGGCGGGCCCACTGGCCGTCGAGGCGCTCGCCCGCCACATGTGGAGCGGCCATCCTCGGCATCGGGGTCCGGCGGTCGCCAGCCTCGCGCGGCTGGCTGCGCCGGTCCGCACCGGCTCGGGCATCGACATCGGCCACCGGTTCGATGGTCGTGACCCGCATCAGGCGGGCCATCAGCCAGGGGGTGACGGCGTAGACGAGGAGGGCTCCCCAGCGGCCCCGGGCGATGGCGTTGTAGGGCAGTGGCACCGCGACGTACACGAGGAGAGCGGCGACCCGGGCCCGGCGGGAGCCGAAGGGTGTCATCACCCGCATCGCACCGACGGCGCCGACCGGCAGGGCGCCCAGCACCAGGACGGTCTGGAGCAGACCCATGGCGCCGGCCATCAGCACCCCGCCGAACCCGAGGAGGCCCAGAGCCAGGGGCGCCGGCGCGTCCGACCCGACACCGGTCTGGCGCCAGCCGCTCAGGAAGGAGCGAAGGAACGAGAAGGCCCCCCTTGGGAACGGAGCGAACTCGTTGACGGCCGGCATCCCGCCGGTGATCAGGTGGCGACTGCCCACGACCAGCACGAGCACGATGGCGGTGCCCACCACCAGCAGAAGGCGGCTGCGACCGGTGGGGTCCGGGCGCATCACGAGCTGGGTGCGGGCCAGCACGCCACGGGTCCGGCGGACCCGCTCGCTGGCCAGCTGGCCCCGGATGAATCCGCTGAACCTGGCGCTGCCACGGGCCTGCAGCCGGCGCACCTCGCGGTCGCCCATGCCGCGGTAGGCATGGACGGCACGGCGGGCCTCCCGGAGTTCGCCGTAGCGCTTGATGTTCCAGGTCCAGGCGCCGGCGGTGTCGCTGGCCGTGCGTGTGTGGCCGCTCAGGAGGCCGAAGACCACCTCCACCACGGCCAGCACCATCACCTGGGGCAGCACGCGGACCAGGTGCCAGGGCCCGTAGCCCTTGAGGACGGCCCGCAGGCGGTGGCGGAGCTGGTACGGGCGCACCTGCCGGCGGAGGGCGGCGAGGTTGGCCGGGGGCGGCCCTCCTCCCGGAGCCCGCCTGCCGCTGGACATGGCCTCGAGGTGGCGCACCCGCGCCGCCGGAGCGACTATCACCCTTGCTCCGGCCACCTGTGCGCGCCACGAAAAATCGAGATCCTCGCCGAACAGGAACATCTCGTGGTCGAAGCCGCCCAGGCTGCGGAACAGGTCGGCCCGGATCAGAGTGCAGCCACCGGGGGCGACGAACACGTCACGAACGCCGTCGTGCTGCTCCTGGTCGAGCTCCCCGCGGTCGACCAGCTGCGCCGGCGCGCCGCTCTTGTCGGCGCCCATCCCCACCTGCAGGAGACGCGACGGGTCCTTCCAGTCGACCAGCTTGGGCGCCACCACCGCGGCGTTGGAGCGAAAGGCCTCCTCCACCAGGAGGCGCACGGCGTCGGGCTCGGGAGCCACGTCGTCGTGGCAGAACAGCAGATGACAAGAGCCCTCTACGGCCTCCAGGGCGACGTTCGCGGCCGCCGCGTATCCCGGGTTGGTGGGCAGTCGCCTCACATAGGCCCCGGGAAGCACCTCGGCCACCCGAGGCGTCGGATCCTCGGCGCTGGCCGCGTCGACGACCAAAACCGAGAGGTTCGGATAATCCTGGTCAGCCAGGGCCTTCAGGGCCTCCTCCAGCCATGGTCCCGGGTCGCAGGTCACCATCACGGCCACCACCGGAGGGGCCTGTTGGGCAGAATCCATCAGAGATGCGAGGCTAGTTGGAGGAGGTTGAGCCACCCCATGGCAGATCTGGTCAGCAACGTGAAAGATGCGGGCTACGTGGCCCTCGGTTTCGCCCTACTGGGGATCCAGCGGGCCCAGGTGCGCCGCCGGGAGATGGAGAAGGAGCTGCGCCGGCTGATGGCCGAGCGGTGCGGCGAGAACCGCTAACCTCGATCCTCGGCCCCTTGTCCATGGCAGCTTCGCCCCGCCCCGCCTGAGGAAGCCTGTTATTGAGTTGCAGTCTTTCAGGCCACGCTCAGCCTCATCATCCCAGAACTCTTGGTGAGAGCGGATGTCCCGGGCCGAGGCCCTCGCCGCGTTGATCGCAGCCATCGCGGTAACGTCGATTGAATCGAGAACCCGCCACGCCGTTGGGTCCGAAGCCACCGCTCCGAACAGATCCGGCTGATCACGCAGCACCTTGAGATCCGACAGGCTCGTGCTCCGTCGGCCACCATCACCGCCAGATCGACCAACACCCGTCCCGGGTCATGGGCCGAGCGGCGCTGGCGGGTGGGGGCCATGGCAGCTGAAAGCCCCGTGGTCAGGTGATGTTGGGGGTCACGGCATCGGAGTAGGCGATGGACTTGACCTGGTCGGCGACGTCGTAGCCGTAGGTGGTGCAGCCCGACCTGGGCAGGTTGACACAGTCGCCACCATGATCCTGCTTGGAGACCACGTTGCCAGCAGGGTCGTGGCGGTAGGTGGTGACCCGCGCCTTGGGGTCGGTGAAGGTGCTGAGGCGGGCCTTGGTGGTCATAGGCGTAGGAGGTCGGCTTTCCGGCGCCGTCGTTTTGGGCTTTGAGGGTCCCGTCGGGCCAGTACTCGTTGGCCAAGGTGGTGTTGTCGGTCCGGTGGGTCACCTTCAGCTGGTTGGCCGGGTCGTACTCGTTTCTGGTCTGGTGGCCCTCAGCGTCCAGGGATTACTCAAGGTTGCGGTTGGCGTCGTAGGAAACCTCGCTCTGGTTGCCCTTGGGTCGACGATGCGCGTCGAGCCCGCGCTCGGTGAGTTGTAGAAGAACCGGGTCTTGCGCCCGAGCTGGTCGGTCTGCCAGTCGACCTTGCCGGTGGTGGGGCTGTAGCTGTTGGTCACCACCTGGGACTGGTTGGTCGCCGTGGCCGGGTACTGGTTGGGCGACCGCATGGTGAGCAGGCGTGGCCGGCGTCGTAGCTGAACTGGGTGGTGCCGCCGTTGACGTCGACCATGGCCGCCGTCACCGCCCTGGCCGCCTCCCCCGACGGGTTCACCGTCCGCATCGACATGCAAAACCTCTTCCTGGCCTCGCCCTCACCACCACGGCGGCACAGACAACGCTTTGTGATCCGGAGCGGCAAGCGCCTAGCCCCTCCTCAGCGAATCGAGCACCGCCCGGAGGGTGTCGTCGAGAGGGATCCGGGGCTCCCAGGCTGTCGCCGCCCGCAGCCGACCCGGATCACCCCGCAGCACCGGGACGTCGGCCGGCCGCAGCAGGTCGGGGTCCGGTTCCAGCTTCAGATCGGCGCCGGCCAGGTCCAGCATGCGCCGTACGAGCTGCTCGATGGCGACGTCACTGCCGGAGCAGACGTTGTAGACCTCACCCGGCTCGCCGCGCTCGATCAGGAGCCGGTAGGCGCGAACCACGTCCCGCACGTCGGTTATGTCCCGCCGGGGCGAGACGTTCCCG
Organism: Acidimicrobiales bacterium; assembly: GCA_035526335.1. Lineage (GTDB taxonomy): Bacteria > Actinomycetota > Acidimicrobiia > Acidimicrobiales. The sequence goes on from DATLCN010000014.1 coordinate 36,527, forward strand.
ACTGTGAGCACGCCGGCCCCACTGGCCTGGGCCGCCACGATGCGCTCCGCCAGCGCCGTCACCACGAAGGTCCCGTGCTGACCGGGGCCGGCGTGGTTGAACGGACGGACCCGGATGACCGGCACACCGTGACCGAGGTGGGCCTGCAGGCCCACCAGCTCGGCCGCGGCCTTGCTCGCGGCGTAGGGCGACACCGGCCGGAAAGGGCTGTCCTCGCGGAGCGGCAGCTGCGCCGGCGTCACGTTGCCGTAGACCTCGGCCGAGCTGATCAACAGCACCCTGGGCACCGGCTCGCACCGGCGGGCAGCCTCGAGAACCTGCAGGGTCCCCCCCGCGTTCACCCGGAAGAACTCCTCCGGCTGCTGCCACGACAGCCCGACGTGGGCCAGGCCGGCGACGTGGTAGACGGCGTCGGGAAGGGCGCCGCTCATCGCCTCCCGCGTCATCGCCGGGTCGGTGACGTCGAAGCCGGCCTCCGGGGCCACGACGTCGTCGCCGCACTCCTCCAGGTGGGCACGCAGCCACGTGCCGACGAAGCCGCTCCCGCCGGTGACGAAGGCCCGCACCCCTAATGCCCCGACCGGCAGCGTCGGGGGCCGGCCTCAGCGGCCACGATCACCGAGGCCCGCTACGGAGCGATAGACGGCCACGTGGGCCGCGGCGCTGGCCGCCCAGGTGTGGCGGGCGGCCACGGCCAGCCCCCGCTGGCGCCGTGACTCGAGGCCGGCGTCCCCCCGGACGAGCATGTCGAGCACGCCGGCGAGGGCATCGGCATCCCCGGGTTGCACCAGCAGGGCGGCGCCGGCCACGATCTCCTCCATCACCGAGCCGGCCGTGGTCACCAATGGTGACCCGCAGGCCAGCGCCTCCAGCGCGGGCAGGCCGAAGCCCTCCTCGAGGGACGGGTAGGCGACGGCGGCAGCCTGGCGGAGCAGAGCGGGCACCACGGCATCGGGGAGATACCCGGTGCGCACGATCCGGTCGCCGAAGCTGGCTTCCTCGATGGCCCGACCGAGGCTCCTGGTCCCCCAGCCGTCGTAGCCGGCCAGGACCAGGGAGAGGTCGGGGTGGGCCTGGGCCACCCGGTCGAAGGCGCGGACGAGCGTGGGGAGATCCTTGCGGGGCTCCAGCGTGCCGACGAAGGCGACGTACGGCGGCCGCACGCCCAGGTGCCCCAGGACGATGTCGTCGTCGGCGGGCACCGGTGAGAAGCGGTCGAGAGCCACCCCATGGGGAATCACGTGCACCTTGCCCTCCGGCGGGCAGAGTGCGCCGAGACGGTCGGCCGTCGCCTGGCTCACGCAGATGAGCGCAGCGGCGTGGCGCGCCGCCACCCTGGTCGCCCGCCGGAACAGGGGCGCCTTCGAGCGTTCGTGCCACTCCGGATGGTCGAAGAAGGTGAGGTCGTGGATGGTCACCACCGTCGGGAGGCGGGAGGACTCGGGCATCGTGTAGTGCGGCGAGTGGTGCACCTCCACCGGAAGCTTGCGCAGCAGGCGGGGTAGGCCGGCCTGCTCCCAGGCCAGCCGTGCCGGGCGGCTGCCGGGAGCGACCGAGTGGACTTCGCCCCGCGGTGCGAGTGCGAGCCAGCGGTCCCGGTCGCCCCTGCGGGCCACGAGGGTCACGTCGATGTCGTCCCGGCGGGCGAGGGCCGCCGCCAAGTCGATGGAGTAGCGGCCGGCGCCCGCCGGCGCCGGTGGCACAGCACTCACATCGAGGGAAACCCGCAGCGGCTCAGGGATGGTCGGACGCTACCGATTGGCGGGGCGGTTCCTGTGTCTCTACGCCAGGCGCCGCCAGACCTGCACATGGGCGGCGGCGGCGGCGGACCAGGTGAGCGCTGCGGCGCGGGCGTGACCGGCGGTCACCAGCTCGAGGCGGCGACCCTCGTCGGTGGCCGCCTCCAGCAGCGCGGCTGCGATGCCGGCGACGTCGAACGCGTCCACCTCCAGCGCCGCCCCTCCCGTGCTGGGCATCGCCGTGGCGACCACGGGAGTACCGGCGGCCATGGCCTCCACCGCGGGGAGGCCGAACCCTTCGTGGAGCGGGACGTAGGCCATGGCCCGGGCGCCGGCATACAGCGCGGCGAGCACGGGTGCGGCCACCGCACCGGCCATGACCACGCCGGGCGCCGGAGCCGGTCCGACGGTTTCGCCCCACCCGCGGGGCCCCACGACGACGAGGGGCCAGGGCGAGGGCAGAGACGACCGGATACGGCTGTAGGCCTCGATGAGGCGGGCCAGGTTCTTGCGGGGCTCGAGGGTGCCCACACACAGGACGTAGGGAGCGGAGACGCCGAGGCGGCCCAGCAGAGCCTCCGCCGCGGGGGCGTCGGCGGGCGGCAGGTGGTCGCAACCGTACATCGGATCCACCACCTCCACCCGGGCCGCATCGGCGCCCGCCCCGACGAGCTCGTCGGCCGCTGCCGGCGAGGGCACGAGCAGGCGGTCGGCGCGGCGGATGGCCCTGGCCAGCGCGGCGTCGTGCCAGCGCCTGCCGCGGCCGGGAAACGTCTCGGGAACCACCCTCCATGCCAGGTCGTGGACCGCAACGGTGAGAGGACAGCGTGCCCGGGGGGCGTGGAGGGAGGCTGCGTGCACGATCTCGAACCCGGCCGGCGCTCCCAGAACGCCCGCGTGCCAGGCACGGGTGAGGATGTGGGCCGGGAGCGGGGACGTCAGCGCCGGCGCTCCCAGCTCGGCCAGAGGATCGGATCCTGCCGGAGACCTGCTGGCCAGCAGCGAGATGTCGGGGCCGGTGGCGTCGGCGACGCCGGCCACTCCCGCCACCAGCCCTCGGATGTAGGTGCCGATGCCCCCCGGCGCGGAACGGCGCAGCTGCTGGGCGACGACGAGGACCCGCAGTTCCTCAGCCTTGCCGTGGGGCAGTCCCGAAACGCCCTGGAGTGAGAGAAGCTGGCTCAAATGGCTAACCCGTAGTCTTTCGATCAGCTCGTCATAGTCGACTTCCCTCCGACGGACGTCCGACCGACCCGACCGGCTACAGCGCCCGTAGGAGCTCACAATGCAGGTCGTCTACATCACCAACCGTCCCGACGTGCTCGCAGAGACGCTGGGCCATGTGCAGCTCCACATGCCGTGGGTCGATTCTGCTCTCGTCGTGGCGCCGAGCCGGCACCTGAAGCGGAGCCCCGACATGGGACTACCGGTCACGTGGGCGAGCGACGAGGACGTCGTCGGCTCCGAGCACGCGGAGCTGATTGGGCTCGACCACACCACCCGCAACATCAGGCTCCGCAAGGCCGTTCTCGCCACTGGCCTCCTCGACGATGTATTCCTCCTCTCGGACGACGACTACCGGCCCATCAAGCCGATCCCGCCGGAGTTCTACGTGGACGCCGAAGGACGCTTCCGCAGCTACTACAGCTACGACCTGGCGGCGTGGCGATGGACCAACACATCCTTCGACCGAGGACAGCACCTCACCTACCTGGCGCTCACATATCTCGATTGCGGCCACCTCAGCTTCGCCGCCCACATGCCCCAGATCATGGACCGGGACATCAGCAGCAAGGCCTACGAATCCGTCTCGCGGCTCACCGGCTCCGACACCCTGTGCGAATGGAGCCTCTACTTCAACTACGGCCAGCGCTTCCACCCGGAACGGTTCCTCCCACCCCAGCCGTACTGCACCGTCGGCTGGCCCGACTTCGCGGGTTCGTGGCCCTTCTGGGTCCGACCGGGGCCCTTCGCGTTCGAGAACTTCTACGAGGAGCTGTACGAGCCAGGTCAGCTGTTCGAGGGCCTCCCCACCGCCGCCGATCCGGAATCGTGGGAACGGACCGGCTTCGAGAAGGTCCGGCGATGGTACGAGCTCGAGCTGGCGGCCACGAGGCTCGACTTCCGGGCGACGCCGTTCGAGCCGTGGACACGGCGGTCGCCGGCCCGGCGCGTCGTGTTCGCCGCCCTGCGACGCATGCGCTGGGCCATGGCCTACCTGACGCTCGAGGAACGGATCCGGCTCTCCGAGCTGGCCGGCGACGTCGACCGGATGCGCCGCGACCTGGCCCAGCGGTAGGGCCTCGCACCCGTAGCGGACGCCGAGGTCCGAGCCGGCGTGCCGGAGCCGCGCCCGTAGCCGAAACTACGGGAGGAGCCCGGCGAGGGTTTCCTGGATGACCCTCGCGCCGTCGTCCCACGTGGGCGGGCGGTAGGCCTCAAGGGCGGTACGGCGGGCCCGGTGGTGGTCCGGGTCCGACAGGTGGCGTTCGATGAGAGCGACGAGAGCCTCGAGGTCGTCGGGGTCGAAGAACTCGGCCCAGCGCCCGCCGGCCTCGGGCAGGGCTCCCCGATCCGAGGCCAGCGTGGGGACACCGCACGCGAGAGCCTCGATCACCGGTGTCCCGAACCCCTCGTAGAGGCTCGGGGTCACGGCGAGGAAGGCGTTGCGGTAGAGCACCTCGAGGGCGGCGTCGTCGGTCCGGGGCATCCACCGCAGGCGCCTGCCCGTGTCAGGGTGCCTGGCGATCCGGTCCACCAGGTCACGGGTCTTCCAGCCCTGCTTGCCCACGAGCACCAGGCTCAGGTCCCGATAGCGGGCCCGCAACCGGTCGAAGGCGTCGATCAGCAACGCCTGGTTCTTGCGGGGCTCCAGCGTGCCCACGGACAACAGGTACCGGCCTGCGAGCCCCGCCGGCAAGGCGTCGGGCTCGGCGCCGAAGGCACGGTAGTCAGCGCCCATGGTGGTGACCGACGTGTGCATGGGGCGGGTCACGCCGATCCTGTCGGCCAGCTCGAGCAGATCCCGTTCCGCGCATCTGGAGATGCAGACGAATCGCTCGCTGTGGGCGAGGTGGGCCTCGACGAAATCCACGAATCGGACGGTGACCGCCGGGTCGAACCATTCGGGGTGCTGGAGCGGCATCACGTCGGCGATGAGCGTCACAGGGACCACTCCGTCGCGGACGAGCGAGGGCAGCAGGAGCCGGCGGGACCGCGGGTTGTGCCAAGCAGCCTCGAGATCGAAGAACAGCGAACCCGCCGGCCACGCTCCTGTCCGAAGTGCCCGGTGGGACTCCGGATGGTCGACCATGTCGCGGCGCTGCCGCAACCGCCGGCGGGCCTGTGTCACGACAGGCGCCCGAAGGAGCTTCTGGCCGGCCGCGACGACCGCCTCCGGGAGGGTTTCGGACCAGGTGGTCAACCGGCTCAGCGGCACCGTGGCCGGATCGGGTGCACGACGGAGGGAGGACTCCTCCGCCGGCGTGAGGGTGCGGTATCCATCGCATGCGCAGCACCACATGACCGGCACGAAGCGGATGGGGGTGTCCGTGGCGTGCGGGCCGGGGAGGCGGGCGAGCAACTCCCGCGTGTGGCGTTGGTAGCCGGTGGTGTGAGGAACCGTCAGCGTGTTCGTCACCTCGACGAACACCGGTGTGCTCACGCCTGGCCTCGGCGGTGGCGGGCGGGCTTGGCGGTGCCGGGCCGGAGAGGGGGCGGTGCGGCATCCGCCGTCGCCCGCAGGTGCTCCACGCCGCGAGCCTACGGGGGTGCGGGGAACGCCAGGTTCGAGGACCTAGCGTGGCCGGGTGCTCGTGGCTCTCGCCGGCGGCGTCGGCGCCGCCCGCCTGTTGCGGGGGCTGATCGACGTCATGGATCCCGCCGGCATCACCGCGGTGGTCAACACCGGCGACGACATCGTCCTGCACGGGCTGCACATCAGCCCCGACCTCGACACCGTCACCTACACACTGGCCGGCGCCGTCGACCCCGACCAGGGGTGGGGGTTGGCGGGCGAGACGTGGGCGACCATGGGGGCGCTGGAGCGTTACGGCGGCCACACCTGGTTCCGCCTGGGCGACCGCGACATGGCGACCCACCTTTTCCGGACGCAGCGGCTCACCGAGCACGCCAAGCTGTCCGACGTGACCGCGGCCGTCGCCCGGGCGTGGGGCGTAGGGGTCCGGCTCCTGCCCATGAGCGACGACCGGGTCGAGACCCGTGTGACCATCGCCGGTCCCGTCCCCGGCACGTCGGTGGAGATCGGCTTCCAGGAGTGGTTCGTGGGCCGGCGCCACGGGGTCTCCGTCGAGTCGGTGAGGTTTTTGGGTGCCGACGAGGCCCGCCCTGCCCCGGGCGTGCTGGAGGCCATCGAGACCGCCGAGGACCTCGTGGTCTGCCCGTCCAACCCGATCGTGTCGATCGGCCCGCTGCTGGCCGTCCCGGGCATCGAAGACGCTCTGGCCGCCCGCCGCGAAGAGGTGTTGGCGGTGTCGCCCATCGTCGCCGGCCGCACCCTGAAAGGGCCGGCCGACCAGATGATGACCGATCTGGGTCACGAGGCCTCCGTGGTGGGGGTCGCCCGCCTTTACGCGCCCCTGGTCGGCACGCTGGTCATCGACCACGCCGACGCCGGCCTGGCCTCCGCGGTCGAGGCCGAGGGGGTGCGGGCCGTAGTGGCTCCGTCGGTGATGACGGGGCCGGCGGAGGCGGCGGCGCTGGCCCGCGTCGTCCTCGCCTGCAACCGGTGACGAAGCCGTCGTCACCTTGATATCGGTCATCCCGGTCGAGGGCCTGCCCGAAGTACGCCCGGGCGACGTGATCGCCGATCTCGTCGCCGACGCCGCGGTCCTCGTGGCCGGCGACGTGGTGGTGGTCACCCAGAAGATCGTGTCCAAGGCCGAGGGGCGCCTGGCGCCGGTGGGTCTCGGCGGCGAGGAGAGGGCCTCGTACCTCCGCCTTGTGGAACAGGAGTCGGTGAGGGTCCTGCGCCGGCGAGGCGACCTCGTGATCAGCGAGACACGCCACGGCTTCGTGTGCGCCAACGCCGGCGTCGACGTCTCCAACCTCGAACCAGGTACCGCCGCTCTGCTGCCGGTAGACCCGGACCGCTCGGCCCGCCGCATCCGCGACGGATTGCAGGCCCGGGTTGGCTTCAACGTCGGAGTGATCGTGTCGGACACCTTCGGGCGCCCCTGGCGCAGGGGGCTGGTGGACGTGGCCATCGGCTGCGCCGGAGTCGCTGCGGTAGTGGATCTCCGGGGAACCGGGGACGCCCTCGGGCGGCGGCTGGAAAGCACCGAGGTGTGCGTCGCCGACCAACTGGCTGGCGCCGCGGAGCTGGTGATGGGGAAGGCGAGCGGAATCGCCGCGGCCATCGTGCGTGGTGTGGACCCGTCGTGGTTGCGGGAGTCCTCCGTCCGGGGCGAGGTCGTCCGCCCCGCCGGCGAGGACCTCTTCCGCTGACTAGCGGTCGTCCGCGCCCGGCGAGGAGGTCAGGCGGGCGCGGAACCAGTCGAGCACCGCGGTGGTGCCTTCCTCGAGGGTGGTCCACGGCCTCCAGCCCAGCTGCATGGCGGCGCGTCCAGGATCCAGACAGGAGCGCTGGAGCTCTCCCCGGCGCGGTGGCGCGTAGTGGGGATGTCCCGACACGCCGGCGCCGGCGGCCATGGTGGCGTACAACCGGTTGACGGAGGTCTCGGTGCCCGTGCCGATGTTCACGATGAGCCCACCACCGCGTTCGGACGCCCGCACGAAGGCGTCGACCACGTCGTCCACGAAGACGAAGTCACGGGTCTGTTCGCCCTCCCCGAAGATCGTGCACGTATCGCCGGCGAGGAGACGCCCGGCGAAGATGGCCACGACGCCCGCCTCGCCGTGGGGGTCCTGGCGCGGCCCGTACACGTTGGCCAGTGCCAGCGCGGTGAACTCCAGCTCGTGGAGCTCCCGGTAGGCATGCAGATAGTCCGCCGCGGCCTTCTTGGCAACCCCGTAGGGGGAGACCGGCCGCTGCGGGTGTGACTCCTGTACGGGGAGGTCGTCCGGATCGACCTCGCCGTACAGGGTCCCACCACTCGAAGCGAACACGACCTTCCTGGTGCCGGCACGGCGCGCCCCCTCGAGCACCTGGAGGGTGCCCACGACGTTGACCTCGGCGTCGAAGGCCGGCCGCTCCACCGAGACCCGCACGTCGGCCTGTGCGGCGAGATGGAAGATCACGTCCGGCCTGCGCCGGGCGATCAGATCCACGACCTGGTCGGAACGCACGTCGAGCCGGTGGAAGCTGAGGTGCTGAGGCCCGCCGGCACGCGAGCGGGCCTCGCTGAGGTTGCCCAGTGAGCCGCTCGACAGGTCGTCCACCACGTCCACGGCGTGGCCCTCGGCCAGCAGTCGGTCCACGAGATTGGAGCCGATGAACCCGGCGCCACCCGTGACAAGGGCCTTCACGCCGCCGGCATTCTGACACCGTCGAGGTGCACTCCCGCCTGCACCCGCACGCCGTCGCCGACCACGGCCAGGCCACTGACGACGGCTCCCCTACCCACGACCGCGCCGGCGCCGAGGATGGAACCGGTGACCTCGGCGTCGCGGTGGACCACGGCGCCCGGCAGCACGACGGAGCCCGAGACGAGCGCGTCCTCTACCCGGGCGCCGGCGCCGATCACCGAGTCCCGGACCTCCGACTTCCTACCCACGAAGGCGGCGTCACCTATCAGTGAGCCAGGCGTCGAATCGGCGTCGACCACCGGACGCCCCAGGTGCCAGGCCCCCTCACCGACGGAACGGGCGCCCGATGCCGGCGACGCGCCCCACACACCCGCCACGAGGTCGAGATTGGCTCGGAGGTACTCGGCCGGCGTGCCCGCATCGATCCAGTACGACGTGGACCCCAGGGCGAACAGCGATCCGTCGGTGACGAGCTGCGGGAACGTCTCCCGCTCGATGGACACCCGCCGGTCGGTCGGGATCCGCCGGAGCACGGCCGGCTCGATGACGTAGGTTCCGGCGTTGACGAGGTTCGTCGGGGCCTCGTCGGCGGGCGGCTTTTCTATGAAGGCTGTCACCCGTCCGTCTGCGTCTGTGGGGACGACCCCGAAACGCGAAGGGTCGGCCGCCGGTACGAGGCTGATCGTGGCCTCGCCCCGGTTGAGTCGGTGGAACTTCATGAGGGCGGTCAGGTCCATCGCGGTCAGGACGTCGCCGTTGACGACGAGGAACGTGCTGTCGATGCCGGCGTCGTCGGCCGCGAAGCGGATGGCGCCGGCGGTGTCGAGAGGCGTGGGCTCCACCGCGTACCGCAGCGGGACGCCGGCGCAGCGGTTGTCCGGGAACATCGAGAGGAAGGCGTCGGGCCGGTATCCCATGGACAGCACGACGTCGTCCACTCCGTGAAAGGCCAGATGGCCGACGACCCTTTCGATCATGGTCATCTCGGCCACGGGCAACAGCTGCTTGGGAGTGGTGAAGGTGAGCGGCCGCAGGCGCGTTCCCTCGCCCCCGACCAGGACCACGGCCTTCACGGGGCGGTCGTGGCCGCGGGTGCGCTCGGAGACGGAGTTGCCGGCGGGGCGTCGGACGCCGGCGGCGCGTCGGACGCCGGCGGCGTGGAGACAGCCGGCACGGAGGCGCCCGGGGCGGGCACGCCCTCGGTCGGTGCGCCGGGGTCGCCCGGTATGGGAGCGGTGGTCGTGCCCGTCGGAGTGCCGCCGTGCTCGTTGGCGTTGGGGTTCTTGAGGTTCTCCACCGACGGAGGCTTGGGCACGTCGGTTCCCGCCGGGACGAAGGCGATCGTGAGCAGCATGTGGTCGCGGATCCGGACCTTGCGTGGGTCGCCGGGGACCACACGACCCTTCTCGTCCTTGTCGTCGTCCCACACCCACATCTGCAGGGTCGCTTTCTTGTCGCCGCACTTCTGGCCGTCCTTGACCGCCTTCGTGCCCGGGTACTCCAGACGCCCCTTCTTCAGCTTCATGCCGGGCTGGCCGGTGACGAAGCGACCGAAATTGGCACCCTTCCCGGTGTCCTGGCCGTTCGCCGGCTCGACGTGGATCAGGCCGTCGTTGTGGGTGTGCAGCCCGATGAGGGTGGGCGGCTGGGGCAGGGCCGTCTCGAACTTCGAGCAGTTGTAGAAGCCGTAGGCGGTATGCCAGTGGTCACGGATGGTGGGCCGGGCGGAGGCGACGTCCTGGCGCTGGTCGCGGCTGAACACGATGGTCACGAGGCCGAGAACGACCACCAGGCCCATGGCCGTGTACCAGCCCCAGGGCCTCGCCCCGCGGCTGGTTCGGCCCCCACCGGTGCTGGCCGCGCGGGCCACCTTCTTCGAACTCGACGCCTTGCCCATAGGGGGGAACCTACCGTGCCCGGTCCCGCACCCCGGAGCCGGGGGCAGAGCTGTCCGACTGCCGGGACTGCAGCATGCGGTGCCCGCACGCCATCAGGGCGCGGGCACCGAGACCGGCCCACACGAGCGGCAGGAGAGCCCGCGACCATCCCTCCGTCGACCTCCACGAAAACCGCACCAACGATCGGTGGTGCTCGAGGATCATCTTGTACGGCACCAGATCGGTGGATACGCCCTGCACGTGCACTACACCGGCCGCCGGCTCGAAGCCGACTTTCCAGCCGGCCCGGGATGCCCTCCAACAGAGATCGACGTCCTCGACGTACATGAAGTACGCCTCGTCGAAACCGCTCAGGGCCTTCCACGCCGAGCGACGCACCATGAAGCAGGAACCCGAGACCCAGTCGACATCGCCGCTGTAGCCGTGGTCCCAGTCCAGCATCCGGTAGCGCCGGGTGAACCTGTTCCGGGGAGCAACCAGTCCGAGGAACGCATGGCCCAGGGCGACGCCGAGAGCGGGAAATGTCCGTGGGGAGGGGAAGATCTCCCCGAACCGGTCCTCGATCCGCGGCCCCACGATGGCCAGGTTGCCATCGCCCTCCAGGGCGATGGTCAAAGCCTTCAGCGACATGGGTTCAACCACGACATCGGCGTTGCAGATCAACAGGAGATCGCCTGTCGCCCTCGCCGCTCCCAGGTTGGCGCCGGCGCCGTAGCCGAGGTTGCCGCCCGTCGGGAGCCAGAGCGCCTCCGGGTCGACCGACCGGAGGGCCTCCGCCGATCCGTCGGTCGAGCCGTTGTCAGCCACCACGATCTCGGCCACGCCGGCGGACCTCAAGCTGCGCACACACTCGACCAGGTGATCACGCGCGTTGTAGTTCACGACCACCGCGCTCACCTGAGGCGACGTCACGACCGCGCCCGGCCGAAGCGGTAGCGCACGAGTGTGGCCGACAGGCGTCCGTAGCGCGGCGCCTCCTCGGCTTCGGTCATGCCGGCGCCGTCGACCGGAGCCATTCCGCAGTGCAATGCAATCCGTCCCGCAGCTCCGTGTGCGGCTCCCAGCCGAGGATGCGCCGGGCCCGCGTGATGTCCGGCCGGCGCTGCGCGGGATCGTCCTCCGGAAGGGGCTCGAACACCAACTCCGACGACGAGCCCGTGACCTCGATGACCAGCCCTGCCAGATCCCGCACCGTCCGCTCATTGGGATTGCCGATGTTCATCGGGCCGACGCAGTCCGAGTCGAGGAGGGCCAGCAGGCCGGCCACCTCGTCCTCCACGTAGCAGAAGCTGCGGGTCTGGCTGCCCTCGCCGTAGATCGTGAGCGGCTTCCCGGCGAGCGCCTGCGACAGGAAGTTCGAGACGACGCGCCCGTCACCCGGGCGAAGGCGGGGGCCGTAGGTGTTGAAGATCCGGGCGATGCGGACCTCCACCCCGTGGTAGCGGTGATACGCCATGGTGATGGCCTCGGCGAAGCGCTTCGCCTCGTCGTAGACACCACGGGGGCCGATCGGGTTCACGTGTCCCCAGTAGTCCTCGGTCTGGGGGTGGACCTGCGGGTCCCCGTACACCTCGCTGGTGGACGCCAACAAAAACCGCGCGCACTTGTCCTTGGCCAGGCCGAGCAGGTTATGGGTGCCGAGGGAGCCGACCTTCAGCGTCTGGATGGGCATCTCCAGGTAGTCCCGGGGCGAGGCGGGACTGGCGAAATGGAGGACCGCGTCGACCGCGCCCGGAACGTGGACGAAGCTGCTCACGTCGTGGTGCTGGAACCTGAACTGCCGCTCGCCGAACAGGTGGGCGATGTTGTCCAGGCGACCGGTGAGCAAATTGTCGATGGCGACGACCTCGTCGCCCCGCCGCAGAAGGTGCTCGCAGAGATGGGATCCCAGGAAGCCGGCGGCGCCGGTGACGATCACCCTCACCGACGACCGAGACCTTCGTAGGTGAAGCCCTTCCGGCGGACCTCTACCGGGTCCAGGAGATTCCTGGCGTCGACGATCATCGGATCGGCCATCGCCTCCCTCACCTTGTCGAGATCCAGCCATCGGAACTCGTCCCACTCCGTGAGGATCACGAGCACGGCGGCGCCCTCACAGACGGCATAGGGATCGTCCATCCTCACGATCCCGCCCACGTCGCCGGTGGCCGCGGGGTCGTAGGCGCGCACGATCGCCCCCTCGTCTTGGAGGCGGGTGATCACCGCCACCGCCGGCGAGTCGCGGGTGTCGTCGGTGCCGGCTTTGAACGACAGGCCCCAGGCCGCGACAACGGTGCCGGTGAGGCTTCTCCCGGCGAGACGCTCCACCTTGGCCACGACCCTGTCGTACTGCTGTTCGTTGACGGCGACGACACCGCGCAGGAGGCTGAAGTCGTAACCCCCGTCCGCGGCCAGGCGGATCAGAGCGCGGGTGTCCTTTCCGAAGCAGGAGCCGCCCCAACCCGGCCCGGGCTTGAGGAACTCAAAGCCGATACGCCGGTCGTAGCCCATGCCGAGCACGACCTCACGCACATCGGCCCCCACCGCCTCGCACAGGTTGGCCACCGCGTTGACGAAGGAGACCTTGGTGGCCAGAAAGGCGTTGGAGGCGTACTTGATGGCCTCGGCCGACGCCGGGTCCGTGACGATCAGCGGCGACCCCAGATCCTCGAAGAGGGAGGCCACCCGCATGGCGGCCGCCTGATCGTCGCTGCCGATCACGATGCGGTCCGGGTGCAGACAGTCGTGGACGGCGGAACCCTCGCGGAGGAACTCGGGGTTGGAGACGACGAACACGTCGTCCCGACCGAGAGCCTGCTCCACGACTCGGGAGGAGCCGACCGGCACCGTGGATTTGTTGATCACGACCGCCTCAGGACGAAGGTGGGGGGCGATCTCGCGGGCGGCCGCCTCGATGTAGGAGAGATCAGCGGAACCGTCCTCACCCTGCGGCGTCGGAACGCACAGGAACACGTATTCGGCTTCGGGGACAGCGCGGGCGGCGCCCACCACGAAAGAGAGGCGCTGCCCCTCGATGCCCGCACGCACCAGGTCCTCGAGTCCCGCCTCGAAGATCGGTATCTCACCGCGGGACAGGCGCTCCACCTTCTCGCGCACGACGTCGGCGCACACGACACGGTGGCCGAGGTGGGCGAGGTATGCCCCAGTGGTGAGACCGACGTAGCCGGTGCCGATGACGGCGATGGTGCTCGGGCTCATGTGTTGATGTGCTTGACCAGCCGCTGGAGCGGCTCGTGGAAGTCGGCGAGGAGCGGGATGCCCGAGAAGCGGAGAGCGGTGTTGTCGAGAACCGACCAGGCGGGGCGCGGTGCGGGCCGGGGAGGCGACAGGTCGGCGGTCGCCACGGGCCTGACCCTGGCCGGATCCAAACCGGCTGCCACCATCGCCGCGCAGGCCAGCCCGTACCAGGTGGTGGCGCCCTGGTTGGTCACGTGGAAGGTGCCGGGAAGGCGGCACACCACCAGGCGCACGATCATCGAAGCGAGTTCGTCGGCGAAAGTCGGACAACCGTGCTGGTCGTCGACGACCGCCACTTCTCCGCGGTCGCCGGCGGCGGTGAGGATCGACCGGATGAAGTTCCTGCCGTGCCGCCCGCAGACCCAGGAGGTACGGACGATGGTGGCGCCGGGGCCGAGCTCCCGCTCACCGCCCAGCTTGGACCGGCCGTACGCGGAACGGGGATCGGGGGGGTCCCATTCGGTGTACGGCGCCGTGGCGTCACCGGCGAAGACGTAGTCGGTGGAGAGGTAACACACGCGGGCACCGACCAGGCGGGCGCCCTCGGCCACATGACGGGTACCCAGTGCGTTCACCTGCAGCGCCCGGGGCGGATCCAGCTCGCAGCCGTCGACGTCGGTCCACGCCGCGGCGTGCACCACGGCGTCGGGCTCGACGGAACAGATCGCCTGCAGCACGCTGTCGCGATCGGCCACGTCGAGCTGAGGGCGCCCCGTGGCGACGACCTCGTGGCCCCCCGCTGTGAACGCCTCCACCAGCTCCACCCCGACCTGGCCAAGGGCCCCGGTGACGAGGACTCTCATGAGGGCGTGCCGGAAGGTTTCAACGGCTCCCACCAACGCCGGTTGGCGCGGTACCAGGCCACCGTGTCGCCCAGGGCCTCGTCGAGGCCACGTGCGGGCGCCCATCCCAGGGCACGGACGCGGGAGCTGTCGATCGAATAACGGCGGTCGTGGCCCAGGCGGTCGCCGACGTAGTCGACCATGCTCTCGCCGGCGCCCATGAGAGCCAGCAGCTTGTCGACCAGGACACGGTTGGGAACCTCGTTGCCGGCGCCCACGTTGTAGATCGAGCCGACCTCCCCCCGGCGCAGGACCAGATCCAGCGCCGTGCAGTTGTCCTCGACGAAGCACCAGTCGCGCACGTTCATTCCGTCGCCGTACAGGGGCACCCGCAGGCCGTCGAGCAGGTTCGTGACGAACAGCGGGACGACCTTCTCGGGGTACTGGAACGGCCCGAAGTTGTTGGAGGAGCGGGTCACGACGACAGGTAGCCCGAAGGTGGAGAAATATGAGAGGGCGATGAGGTCGGAACCTGCTTTGGACGCGCTGTAGGGCGACCGTGGTTCCAGGACGTCGGACTCCCCCGACGATCCGACCTCCACCGATCCGTAGACCTCGTCGGTGGAGATGTGCACCACCCGCTCGACCTCCACTCGCCGGGCCACGTCGCACACGACGTTGGTGCCAAGGCAGTTGGTGCGCACGAACTCGTCGGGGCTGGCGATGGAACGGTCGACGTGGCTCTCGGCGGCGAAGTGGAGGACGGCGTCGTGGCCGGCCATGGCGTGTTCGACGGCCTCCCGGTCGCACACGTCGCCCTTCACGAACCGGTACCGGGGATCGCCTTCCACCGCGCCCAGGTTGGCGAGGTTGCCGGCGTAGGTGAGGGCGTCGAAGACGGTGACGTGGTCGTCGCTGTCGGCCAGCACGTGGCGGACGTAGTTGGAGCCTATGAACCCGGCACCGCCGGTGACGAACAGCCTCACGAGGGGAGCCTACCGAGGCTCAGACGAGGTCCACGCGGGAGTGATCGCCCAGCATCAGGCGGATGACCCGGGCCCCGCGCTCGGTGCGGCGTACCTCGACCTGCTTGCCGATGAGCGAGTCGGCGATGCGGTGGACGTCGCAGATCCTGCTCTCCTCGAGCACGACCGAGTACTCGACCTCCGAACGCACCACCTCGCATCCGTAGTACACGGAGGTGAACGGTCCGATGTAGCTGTCGACGATCCTCGTTCCCTCGCCGATGATCGAAGGGCCGCGGACCACGGACCGCACGATCTCGGCGCCCTGCTGGATGACCACCCGGCCCTCGATCCTCGACTCACCGTCCACGAGCCCCTCGATACGGGGCTCGATGGTCTCGAGAATGAGACGGTTCCCCTCCAGCAGGGCCTCCAGGTCGCCGGTGTCCTTCCACCAGCCGTCGAGGATCTGGCTGCGGACCCGGTGGCCCTCGTCGATGAGCCACTGGATCGCATCGGTGATCTCCAGCTCGCCTCTCGCCGAGGGCTGTATGGCACGCACGGCCTCGTGGATGCGGGCGTCGAAGAGGTACACACCGACCAGCGCCAGATCCGAGGGAGGATCGACCGGCTTCTCCAGGAGGCGGACGACCCGGCCGGCGCCGTCGAGCTCGGCCACGCCGAACTGGCGGGGATCGGGAACCCGGGCCAGCAGGATGTGGGCTGCAGCCTCCCCATCGAGTTTCTCGAAGTCCTCGACCAGGTCGGCCACCCCCTCGCGGAGGAGATTGTCACCGAGGTACATCACGAAGCTCTCGTCCCCGAGGAACTCCCTGGCGATGAGAACGCAGTGGGCCAGCCCGAGCGGTGCCGGCTGGGGGATGTAGGTGATGGACAGGCCGAAACGGGACCCGTCGCCCACCGCGGCGCGCATCTCGTCCGCGGTGTCGCCGACGATGAGGCCGACCTCGACGATACCCGCCTCGGCAATGGCCTCGAGCCCGTAGAACAGGATCGGCTTGTTGGCCACCGGCACCAACTGCTTGGCGCCGGTGTGGGTGATGGGACGAAGACGGGTGCCGGCTCCTCCAGCCAGGATCAGCGCCTTCACGGACTCAGCATGCCGCCTTGGCCCGCGACGCGGGGGGAGCCGCCGGCTTGGCTCCGACCGGCGCCTTCGCCACGCTCGTCGCCGGCGCGGGAGCGGGCGGGGCGCCGGCGGGGTCGCGGATGCCCTTGAAGTCGGCGCCCGTCACCAGCACCAGGTCACCCCCTCGCAGGGTCACGTCCTCCTTGAGCACCGCTGCTCCGTCCACGTAGGCCCGCAGCAACTCCGCCTTGGAGCGCTGGCTGCGGCCGTAGTGGATCTCGGAGTGGCGGTAGGTGAACTTGTCGGCGGAGCCCACCGTGGCGACCCCGAAATTGGCCTTCTGCAGCCCCTGTGCCGCCGTTCCCGCCTGCCCACTGGTCCCAGAGCCATTGAGCACCCTGGTTCGCACCGTTCCCGGCAGAACCCTCGGAGGTGGGGCGCTCGGACCCGCCGGGGCCGGAGCCACCCTGCCGGTGAACTTGTCGATGATCTCACTGGCGTCGGGCTCCACGAGTCGCAGGATTGACTTCCCGCCGATGCGACCTCCGGTGGTGGGGAGGCTGAAGATCTCCACCGCGTCAGGCTCCAGCGACTTGAACTGGCGGGCCAGCCGGAAGATGTCCCGTGTCGAGAAAGCCTTGTCGATGGTGACTTTTTTGACCGCGGTGTTGACCAGCGCATTGAGGGTGAGGGGGTTGCGGCCGGCGCGGGAAGCCTTGCCCAGGACCCGGCGGATGAAGCCCTGCTGACGGGCGATCCGCCCGAGATCGGCGGTGGGATCGGTCCGCCACTTCCCCTTCTCAAGGTACTGGTAGTTGCGGCTGCGCACGTAGGCCAGCGCCTTGTCGCCGTCCATCTTGACGCACCCCGGCTCCCGGATGTCGAGCCCGGACACCCGGTCACGGGCCGGCGCGTCGAAGAAGAGCGTGACGCCTCCGACGGCGTTCACCACGCCGCGGAACCCGTTGAAGTCGACCTCGGCGTAGTGGTCGATCTCGATCTTCAGGGACTCACGCAGGGTCCGGATGAGAATCTCGGGCCCCTTCTCGAAGGCGCTGTTGATGCGGTCCGGGCGCTGGTTCGCGCGCCCGGCGATGGAAACCGCCAGATCGCGCGGTATCGACAGGATGGCCGCCTTCTGGGCCTTCGGGTCGGCGTGGAGGATGATGATGGTGTCGCTGCGCTGACCGCCGGCGTCCTTGACGCTGCCGAAGCGGCGCTGCTCCTCCGAGCTGATGTCGCTCCGGGCGTCGGAGCCCACCAGCAGGACGTTCATGGGAAGCCCCTTCTCGTCCTCCCCGCAGTTGCGCAGGACGTTGCAGTCGAAGGAGATCTTGGGGACCCGCCCGAACTGCCACTTGAGGTAGGCGTAACCGACCCCGCTGACCACGAGGCAGAGGGCGACGAAGATGTTGACACCTAGGAGGAGGCGACGTGGCCACCGGCGGGGGCGACTGGCCCCGGGCTGCATGGCCACGGCGGTGACGCTACCAGTGGTCCCAAGCCGTAGTCTGGCGACCCTTGGCCACCGATCCCCTCGCCGTCGTCGGGGGGCGGCTGGCGACCGGACTGGTCGACGTCACCACCGACCTCGCCGCCCTCGACAGCTCCGGCTTCTGGGCGGTGGCCATCTCCTTCGAGGGGGAGGTGACGTGCGCCCGCTTCGAGCGGGTGCGCCCGGCCCGGCCGTGGCCGGGGCGGCCCTGGCACGGACCGCCGGCGCGTTCCTGGCGCACGAGCCTCGACAGGCCGGCGTTCGCCAAGGCGGTGAGGGCGGTGCGGGAGGCCATCGCCTCGGGCGACGTCTACCAGGTGAACCTGACCAGAAGGCTGTCGGCGCCCGCGCCGGCGGGTGCCGACGTCGCCGCTCTCGGGGCGGTCCTGGCCACCGGGAACCCGGCGCCCTATGCGGCGGTGCTGCGCATCCCCGCCGCCGGCGTCCACATCGCCTCGGCTTCGCCCGAGAGGTTCCTGCGCCGGGTGGGGCACCTCGTCGAGTCGCGCCCGGTCAAGGGAACGGCGGCGGACCCCCGCTCGTTCACGGCCAAGGACCGGGCCGAGAACGTGATGATCGTCGATCTGGTCCGCAACGATCTCGGCCGCGTGTGCGAGTTCGGGAGCGTGCAGGTGACCGGGCTCTGTGAGGCCGAGGCCCATCCGGGACTGCACCACCTGGTCTCCACCGTCCGGGGCCGGCTCCGCCGAGGTGCGGGTTGGAGCGAGCTGGTGGCTGCGACGTTCCCGCCCGGATCGGTGACGGGGGCGCCGAAGCTGGCAGCTCTGGAGGCCATCGCCCAACTGGAGCCGGTGCCCCGCGGCCCTTACTGTGGCGCGATCGGATGGGTGGACGCCGACGCCGGCGAGGGCGACCTGAACGTGGCCATCCGGACCTTCTGGCTGGACGGCGGAGAACTGCACCTCGGAACCGGCGGCGCGGTCACCTGGGACTCCACCCCGCAGGGGGAATGGGAGGAGACGGAGCTGAAGGCGCGCCGCCTCCTGTCGGTGGTCTCCTCGTGACCCCGTCGAGCGCCTGCGGCGCCGAGGCCGCGAGGGAGCCCGCGTCTCGACGGGCAGACCGGGCCAGCGAGCATCTCCACGGCACCCGCCTGGACTCCCGCCGGCCATGAACTTCGTGTGGGTCAACGGCGAGATGGTCGACGGCGCAGACGCGACGGTGTCGGTGTTCGACCACGGGCTCACGGTCGGAGACGGCGTGTTCGAGACCCTGAAGACCTACGGAGGCAGGCCCTTCGCCGTCCGGCGACACATGGAGCGCCTGGTCCACTCCGCCACCGGTCTGGGTCTGAGCACCCCACCCACCGAAGTGCTCCTGGCCGCCATGGACGAGGTGCTGGCGGCGAACGGTGTCGTCGACGGAGCCATTCGCATCACCCTCACTGCCGGGAGGGGCCCGCTCGGATCGGCCCGGGGCACCGCTGGCCCCACGGTCATCGTTGCGACCGCCCCCCTGGCCCGGTGGCCCACGGTGACCGGCGTCTCGGTGGTGCCATGGCCCCGAAACGAACGGGCCGCGGTCGCCGGCCTGAAGACGACGTCCTACGCCGAGAACGTGGTCGCCCTCGCCTACGCCCACGAGCGGGGCTCCGGCGAGGCCCTGTTCCTCAACCTCGCCGGCAACGTGTGCGAGGGAACCGGGAGCAACATCTTCGTCGAATTGGATGGCCGGCTGGTCACCCCCCCGCTGTCCGCCGGCTGCCTCGCGGGTGTCACCCGCGCCCTGATCCTCGAGAGCGGCCGGGCCGCCGAGGGCGACGTGACCACTGCCGACCTGGCCCGCTCTACCGAGGCCTTCCTCGCCTCCACCACCCGCGAGGTACAGGCCATCGGCCCGGTGGACGGGGTTCCACTGCCATCCGCGCCGGGCCCCCTCACCGAGGCCGCATCCGGCGCATTCGCCGCCATCGTCGCCGCCGGCATCGACCCCTGACCCGCGGTTGCGTCAGTCCGGCCCCTGGGGCCGGACGTGGACGACATCGCCGGCGGCCACCGTGCGGAGCGCGTGGTGGCCGGTCGGCGAGACGATGAGGTGGCCGTCGTCGGAGAGGTCCACGGCGGTGCCGGTGAGAGTCTCGTGGCCCATCTCGACGCGGACGCTCCGCCCGACGGTGACGCAGGCTGCCCGGTACTCCGCGCTGACGCCGGCCCAGTCGCCGTACCGCGTTTCCAGCTCGGCGAGCAGCGCCGCGAGCAGCTCCTCCCGGTCGACTCGGCCGAGGGCGGCCGCGCCGGCGGGAAGGGCGTCGGCCGGCCAGTCGAGGTTGAGCCCGAGGCCGACGACCACCGCCGGCAGGTCCGTCTCCGCCAGGATGCCGCCCACCTTGGCGTGGCCCCCACCCATCACGAGGTCGTTCGGCCACTTCAACCCCGGTCGCAGGCCGGCTACCTCGAAACAGGCCTCCGTCGCGGCCAGAGCGACCGCGGCCGCGGCCAGGTGGAGGCGCTCGACCGGAAGCCTCGGACGCAGCAGGAGCGACACCAGCAGCGAAGAACCCGCCGGCGCCTCCCAGGTCCTTCCGAGGCGCCCGCGGCCCGCCCGCTGCACATCGGCCACGGCGACCACACCCTCGGGCGCACCCGATCCCGCCTCGCCGAGGAGGTACGAGTTGGTGGACGCGATCTCCCCGAAGCGGCGTACCTCCCATTCGATGCGCTAACGATACGGGCACCATGCTCCGGAAAGTCCTGATCGCCAACCGCGGCGAGATCGCCGTACGCGTCATCCGCACCTGCCGTGAGCTCGGCGTGGCCAGCGTGGCGGTTTATTCAGACCTCGACCCCCACGCCATGCACGTCCGGATGGCGGACGAGGCCCAGGCCCTGGGAGGGGCCTCGCCCCGCGAGTCGTACCTGTCCGTGGAGGCTCTCCTGGCCGCCATCGAGCGGAGCGGGGCCGATGCCGTCCACCCCGGCTACGGCTTCCTCTCCGAGAACCCCGACTTCGCCCGGGCCGTCACATCCCGAGGTGTCGTCTTCGTGGGCCCTCCGGCCGGAGCCATCGAGATCATGGGCGACAAGATGCAGGCCCGCCGGACCGCCGAGGAGGCGGGGGTGGCCGGCGTGCCGGGGCTGTCCGACCCTCTCGTCTCGGCCGACGATGTGGTGGCCTTCGGCGAGACCCACGGCTGGCCGGTGGCGGTCAAGTCGGCGCACGCCGGTGGCGGCCGGGGAATGCGCATCGCATTCCGGGCCGAGGACGCGGCCGAGGCGCTGGCTTCGGCCCAACGGGAGGCGCTGGCCCATTTCGGCCGGAACGAGTGCTACGTGGAGCGCTACCTCATACAGCCCCGTCACGTCGAGGTTCAGGTCGTGGCCGATGCCCACGGTCACACCGTGTCCCTCGGCGAGCGGGACTGCTCGTGCCAGCGGCGGCAGCAGAAGTTGGTGGAGGAGAGCCCCGCCGCCGGCCTGGCCGAGGAGACCCGTGTGGCCATGGGCAGAGCGGCGGTGGCTGTCGCCGAGCGGTGCGGGTACGTGGGCGCCGGCACCGTCGAGTTCCTCCTCGAGAAGGGCGAGCCGCCGGCCTTCTGGTTCCTCGAGATGAACGCCCGCCTCCAGGTGGAGCACCCGGTCACCGAGCTGGTGACCGGCCTCGACCTGGTGGAGCTGCAACTGAGGGTGGCGTCGGGGGAGCCCCTGGCGTTCGGCCAGGGCGATGTCCGGTGTCACGGCCACTCGATCGAGTGCAGGATCAACGCCGAGGATCCCGCCGGTGGCCGCTTCCTCCCCTCGCCGGGGCCCATCACCGCCTTCCGGCCCGCCGGCGGGCCCGGCGTGCGCACCGACGCCGGCTACGAGGAGGGCGACGAGGTCAACGCCTTCTTCGACAACCTCGTGGCGAAGCTCGTCGTGTGGGCACCTGACCGGGACAGGGCCCGCCGGCGGATGATCCGTGCCCTGGGTGAGATGGTGGTGGAGGGGGTGGCCACCACCATTCCCGCCCATCTGGCCATCCTGTCGCACCCCGACTTCGCCGCCGGCGGGCACTCCACCAGCTGGGTGGAGGAACAACTCGACCTGTCGGACATCGAGGGCGCCGTGCCACCGGCCGGGGCGGCACCCGCCGGGGACGGCCGCGTGCAGAGGGACGTCGACGTGGAAGTCGACGGGCGCCGATACCAGGTGCGGCTCTGGGTGCCGGACGCAGAGCCCGCGGCCTCCCCGCCGGCCGGAGGACGGGCCGGGCGCCGCCGCAGCCGCTCATCGGCAGCGGGCGACCACGCCGGCGGCGCCGGCACCGTCCAGGCGCCCATGCAGGGCACCGTCGCCAGCGTGCTGGTGGAGGTCGGCCAGCAGGTCGAGGCCGGCCAGCCCCTCCTCGTGCTCGAAGCCATGAAGATGGAGAACCAGATCCGTGCTCACCGCGGTGGACGGGTGACGGGACTTCAGGTCCAGCCAGGCGACACCGTGGGTGTAGGCGACATACTGGCGACGATCGAATAACGGTAGCCACTATAGGTAAACATGACTTTTGGCACATTGACCTGTCCGGTCATGCGGGCCACAGTTTGGATCGAGTTCATCCGCACGGCCTCAACGGCCCGCGGGGTTCCCGCCGAGGTATGAGTGGGACTGGCCGGCGCTTCCGGGTCACTCGGCGGCGTCGGCCAGGGCCTCGGCCAGCGCCGGATGCACGAGCAGGCTCTCCACGATGTCGGTGACCTTGAGATGGGCGGTGACGGCCAGCGCTATCACCGAGATCAACTCCGACGCACCCCGTCCCACGATCGACCCCCCGAGCACGATCCCGGTGGCGGGATCGGACACGATCTTGACGAAGCCGCGCGGGTCGCCGTCGATCAGCGCCCGGGCATTCGCCGCGAACGGCACCTTGGTCACCCGGATCTTGCGGCCGATGGCGAACGCCTCGGCTTCGGCGAGGCCGACGTCGGCGATCTCCGGCTCGGTGAAGATGGCGCTGGCCGCCTTCTCGTAGTCGAGGTGGCGGTGCTGTCGGGTGTGGAGGCCCATCACGTGCTCCGCCACCTTGCGACCCTGCATCGAAGCCACCGACGCCAGGGGAAGCTTGCCCGAGAGGTCGCCGGCGGCGTAGATGTGGGCCACGTTCGACTGGCAGTGCTGGTTGACCGGTACGTAGCCACCCTCCCCCACCTCGACACCGGCCGCCTCCAGCCCCAATCCCTCGTAGTTGGGCAGCGACCCGATGGCCAGCAGGGCGTGCGACCCCCGCGCCACCCGGCCGTCGTCGCATCGCACCACGACGTCAGTGGCATCCGCCTCACCGCCGCCCTCGTAGTCGACGGCCACGGCCCTGGCCCCCTTCAACAGCTTGACGCCACTGGCGAGGAAGTCCTCCTCGAGGGCGGCGGCCACCTCCACGTCCTTGGCCGGGAGGACCTGCTGGCGGCTCACCACCAGGGACACCCGCGAGCCGAAGGAACGGAACAGGTGCACGAACTCCACGCCCGTGACGCCCGAGCCGATCACCACCACGTGGGTGGGCAGCGCCGGCGGGGGGTAGGCCTGGCGGGTCGTGAGGAGCCGCACGCCGTCGGGCTCGGCCCAGTCGGGGATGCGGGGTCTGCTGCCGGTGGACACCAGCACGGCGTCGGCGGCCAGCTCCTCCAGCCCGCCGGCCGTCTCGGCCACCACCTCGTGGGGACCCTTCAGCCGCGCGCTGCCGCGGACGACGCGCACGCCCTGATCGGCCAGCAGCCCGGTAATGGACCTCTCGAGGTGGCCGGAGACGAACTTGATCCTCGCCCGCAGAGCCTCGAGATCGGGGGCGGCCGCCATCGGCACCAGCCCCATGCCTTCGGCCCTGCCGGCCATGGACAGCACCGCTCCGGTGGCGATCATGGCCTTGGAGGGGATGCAGTCCCAGAGGTTGGCCGCTCCGCCGAGCACGTCGCGTTCGACCACCGTGACCTGGGCACCGAGCCGGGCGGCATGGGTGGCCGCCTGGACACCCGCAGGGCCGGCGCCGATGATCACAAAGCGCACCGCCACGGGAGGTGAGGCTACCGTCGCCCGATGGCCGGCTATTCAGGGACTCCATTGGCCAAGAAGCTCGGGATCAAGGACGGGTCCACGATCGCCCTGTCCAACGCTCCGCCCACCCTCGACGCCGAGCTCGACCTCAGCCTGCTCGAAGGAGTGGTGGTGCGCCCGCGACTGAAGGGGCCGCTGGACGTCGTGCTCGTGTTCGTCAAGAGCCTCAGCGAGCTCGAGCACCGCTTCCCGCCGGCCCAGAGGGCCCTCCACGAGAGGGGCGGGCTGTGGGTGGCGTGGCCGAAGCGGACATCGGGCGTGGCCACCGATCTCACCGAGAACGTCGTGCGTGACGTGGGGCTTCGGGCGGGGCTGGTGGACACCAAGGTCTGTGCGGTGGACGACACGTGGTCGGGTCTCCGGTTCGTCTACCGGCTCCGGGACCGCTCTGGGAATTGAGTCCGCGAGGAAGCGGGTGCGGCCCGTTCAGCCCGCCGCCGGCTGCGCCGGATGGGGCATGCACAGCTCGTCGTACTCGGCGATGACGATGGGCCCGGCGTCGGGGCCGCACGCCGGGCACTCCGGATCGCGGTGGACCTTGAAGGTCCGGAACGAGGTCTCCAGGGCGTCGTAGGCCAGCAGCCGCCCGATCAGGGGGTCCCCCAACCCGAGCAGCAGCTTGATCGTCTCCATGGCCTGCAGGCTGCCCACGATGCCGGGCAGCACCCCGAGCACGCCCGCCTCCGCGCACGAAGGCGCCATCTCGGCCGGCGGTGGCTCCGGGATCATGCAGCGGTAGCAAGGTCCCTCGAACGGAGCGAATACGGTGGCCTGGCCCTCGAAGCGGAAGATGGACCCGTGAACGACGGGGATGCGCTTGACCAGTGAGGCGTCGTTCACCAGGTACCGGGTGGGGAAATTGTCGGTGCCGTCGACGATGACGTCGTACCCGTCGATGATGTCGAGCACGTTGTCGGCGCCGAGGCGCACGTCGTAGGTCGCCACGTCGACATCGGGGTTCAGCGCAATGAGAGTCTTCTTCGCGGAGTCGACCTTGCGCTCGCCGACGCGGTCGAGGTTGTGCAGGATCTGGCGCTGGAGGTTGGACGCGTCCACCACATCCATGTCGATCACGCCGAGGGTGCCCACGCCGGCGGCGGCCAGGTAGAGGGCGGCGGGCGACCCGAGCCCACCCGCTCCGAGGAGGAGGACCTTGGACTCGAGCAGCTTCTGCTGGCCGGCGGCGCCGACCTCGGGGAGGAGAAGGTGGCGCTGGTAGCGGTTGCGCTGGTCGGCATCGAGGGTCTTCGGGACGATCCAGGCCCGACCCTCGTCCTTCCAGCGGTTGAACCCGCCGGCCAGGCTGACGACGTCCTGGTAACCCAGGTCCTGGAGGGTCTTGGCCGCGAAGGCGGACCGGAAGCCACTCGCGCAATGCACGACGATCGGCCGGGACTTGTCCGGCACCTTGTTCTCCACCTGGCTCTCGAGGTGGCCCCGCGGGATGTGGACGGCACCGGGAATGGCGCCCTGGTCGTACTCGTCGGCCTCCCGGACATCGAGGGCGACGGCATTGCCGGCAAGGCGCTCTTCTGCGCGGGCGCCGTCCATCTCGGCTATCTCGGATTTCACCTGGGCGAGTAGCTCACGCGAGCTGGGCACGATCACGACCTTCCTCGGACTTGTATCCGGGAAAACCCTACCGGCTGAGTCAACATTCCCCCTGGCGCCCCGGCGCACGGCGGCCTGACCCGCCGGCGTTCACGTAGTTTGGCTTCCGGTGGACTTCGAGGACGTGGTTCGGCGCCGGCGCATGGTGCGGGACTACGAGGACCGGCCCTTGCCGGCGGGGGCTCTGGACCGCCTCCTCGCCGATGCCGGCAGGGGCCCCTCCGCCGGCTTCACCCAGGGGTCGGCCTTCATCGCCCTGGAGGGCCGCGAACAGACCGAGATGTTCTGGAGCCACACCTTCGCCGGCGACGAGGCCCGAGCCGCCTTCACCCACCAGGGACTGTTCAGAGCCCCCGCCATCGTGATCCCGCTGGCGTGCAAAGAGGCCTACCTCGCGCGGTACGCCCTGCCCGACAAAGCGGCCACTCCGCTGGACGACGAGGCGGTCTGGCCCGTCCCCTACTGGGACGTCGACGCCGGCTTCGCCACCATGCTGCTGCTGCTGTCGGTGGTGGACGCGGGCCTGGGCGCCCTCTTCTTCGGCATCTTCGGAGGGGAGGCCCAGCTCCTCAGCACGTTGGGCGTCCCGCCCGCCTACCTGCCGATCGGGGCCGTCGCCATCGGCTACCCCGCGGAGGCCGAGCGCAGTCCAGCGTCGGGCCGCCGGCGCCGGCGGCCATTGGAGGAGCTCGTCCACAAAGGTCACTGGTGACCGGTCCGGGTTGGAGAAACGAGCGCCCCCCGGAAGTCCCGGAGGGCGCTCTGTCTCTCGTGATGCTGATGGCGCGCAGGCCGTCGGGTCAGCCTCGGGAGGGGCGGAGCACGAAGCGGCGCAGGCCGAGGGCAAGGGCGGCGAGGCCGATGGCCGTGGCCGCCAGCCGGGTGCTCTCGCCGCCGGTGCGGGGCAGCTCCTGATTGGGGGCCGACACCGGTGCGGCCGGTGCCACCACAGCGGGACCCGACGCCGAGGCGGCGGCGATGTGCTCGGAGTTGGACTGCACCGAACCGACCCGCAGCGTCAGTCCCCCGAGCAGGGCGCCCACGCCGGCAGGAAGGTTCAGCGCACCGGCCAGAGAGGTCATCGACGCACCGTGGACGGGCAGGACAGCCGTCGGGCTGGCAATGCCGGCGCCGCTGAGGATGCCCGTCGAGCTGGTGCTGCTGCCGGTGAGGGACCTGGCCAGGTCGGCGATGCCGGCCGGCGGCGTGACACTCACCTTCAGCACGTCGAAGCTCGCCGCCGAGCGGACGTAGCCGCCGGAGGTGGTGACGCTGGTGGTCTTCTTGAGCACGTCGACGTCGACCAGGTTCGCCAGGGACGGGTCGATGATGGACAGCGCGCCCCCGAGGGTGTCGGTGACGGTGCTGACGAGGTCTCCCACGCCGGCGAGGTCGACGCCGGCGAGGCCCAGGCCGAGGACGTGGACGCCGCCCAGCTTGGCGACGACGTCGGCGGCCGATGTGGCCATGTCGTCGGTGGCCCTGGTGATGGCGCTCACGTCGGCACCGTCGAAGCTCAGCAGCGGAGTCCCGCCGATGATGCCGAGGGCGGTGTCGAGCAGGTTCGTGAGCGTGTCCTGCAGGGTCGAGATCGTCGTGTCGACGGTCTGGCCGAGCAGCTCGTTGGCAGGGACGTCGGTGACCTGGCTCACGGGCAGCACGGCGGGAAGGCCGAGCACGACCGACTTCACCTCAGGAACCGAGTTCACCACCTGCGTCAGGATCGGCTGGCCCTGATCGGCCACCGTCAGCTTGACGCTGTGGAGGGCGTCGTCGAGGGTGTCGACGGCGCTGGCCAGCGTGGGCTCGCCGGTGGGAAGGTCCAGCGGCACCTTGAGGTGCTTGACCAGATTGCTCAACGTCGTGATGGGCAGGTCGTTGAGGTCGACGTCCAGGCCCTTGAGCAGCTCGCCGAGGTTCAGCACCGTTATGGCGCCGATCTTCACGCTGCGGTTGCCGTCGGCCTGCGGGGCGGCCGCCTTGGCGATCATGCCGTTGGTGACGCTCTTGACGCCGAGCGCACCGAAGAGCAGCTTCAGGTCGGCCAGCTGCGCCTCGAGGGTGGAGGTGGCCGAGCCTCCCTCGAGCAGGGAGCTCAGGCCCACCGGCACGACCTTGCCGGCGAGCAGGTTGTTCGGCACAACCGCGGGCAGGGCCGAGGTGACGGCGCCCAGGGTGCCACCGAGGTTGGCGAGGTCGATCGCCTCGCCGGACACCTTGCGCTGTCCGCCCGGGTCGCGGGTCTCGAACTTGGGCAGGAGGCCGGTGAGGGTGTTGAGGCCGGGGACGACCTCCGAGCTCAGAGACAGAGGCACCAGGCGCGTGGAGGAATGGGGCGAGGCGACAGCTGAATCGATGGTGCTCGTGGCGTCGTCACCGATCAGGCGAAGATCCAGCAGCGACCCGGACCTGCCTATCTGCACGCTGAGGATGGAGGTCGACGCGAGGGACGTACCGACGCCGGAGGATGTCTCTGCGGTGGCGGCGCCCACACCGGAGAAGGCGGCGGTCACAGAAAGTGCGGACGCCACAGCGAGAGATCGGACAGGAAGCTTTCTCATGTGCACCCCAGGGTTCGCTCGGGCCTGGTCAATCCAGGCCGTATCGAGTAGTTACCACGGTGAGTAACGGCAGTTATGACGCAGGGTGCTTAAATAGGCGATTTGTCCGGTTGACAGGTCGGAGCCGGTCTGCATGAAATGTAGTGAAATGCCTTCCCCGCTTTCGCGTTGTACCCCAGCCTTGGAGGCTCCCGCTCATGACGGTTTCACCTGCCCCTGCCCCTGCTCCTGCTCCTGCTGCCGCCCCTGCCCCTGCCCCTGCTCTCGTGGCCCTGAGCATCAGACCCTGGCCCGACCCGGTGATCGACGCACTGGGCCATGATCCTCGGTCCCATTATGTCGAGACCTACTGGCTCGGCATTCTGGGCCCCAGCACGACGTGGCTCCTGCGACGGATGGTGGCCTCTCTGGAGGCGTCGCCCGCCGGCTTCGAACTTCCCCTGGCCGACACCGCCCGATCCCTCGGGCTCGGCGACAAGGGGGGTCGCAACTCGCCGTTCATGCGGGCCCTGGCCCGTCTCGTGCAGTTCGACCTCGCCCAGCACCAGGGCGACGCCGTCCTGGCCGTCCGGCGCAAGGTGCCTCCCCTCAACCGGCGCCAGGTGCAGCGTCTGCCCCTCAGCCTGCAGGCTGAGCACCAGGCCCTCCAGGACGCCGACCTGCGGACGCCGGCGGTGGAGCAGCAGCGCCGGCGGGGCCGGCAGCTCGCGCTGTCGCTGCTCGAGTTGGGTGAGGATCTCGAGGCCGTCGAGCGCCAGCTGCTGCGCTGGCGCTACCACCCGGCGCTGGCGAGGGAGTCGGCGGCCTGGGCCTGGGACCGTTACCGGAAGGCGTTGGCTGCAGCGGCGACGGCCGCGGCGCCGGCCCACTCCCCGGACACCGCCGCCTGACGGAAGGGCCGATCCCCCCACTCCGGAGCACGTAGCTGCCTCTCGGGGTACGCGTGCTCCGGAACGGTGGGCGGTTACGCCGGAGTTACCATCGCGCGTGCGGTACCGGCAGCTCGGGAAGAGCGACCTGATGGTTCCCGAGATCAGTCTCGGGTCCTGGCTCACCTACGGGAGCACGGTCGATGCCGAAAAAGGCCGGTCTTGCGTCCGGCGCGCTCTGGACCTCGGGATCAACTTCTTCGACACGGCCAACGTCTACGGCCACGGGAGCGCCGAGTCCTTCCTCGGTGAGGCGTTGAGCGGGGTCGACCGCTCGAGCTATCTGCTGGCCACCAAGGCCTACTTTCCGATGTCTCCGACCGACAGGGGGCTGTCAGCGCGTCAGGTGGCCAAGCAGTGTGCCGGGTCGTTGCAGCGCCTGGGAACCGACTACGTGGACCTCTACCAGTGCCACCGCTACGACCCGGACACCCCCTTGGAGGAGACGATGGGGGAGCTCACCGGGTTGGTGCGCCAGGGCAAGGCCCGGTACATCGGCTTCAGCGAGTGGAAGCCGGACCAGATCCGTGCCGCTCTCGCCCTGCCCGACGTCGAGCGGTTCGTCTCCAGCCAGCCCGAGTACTCCATCCTCTTCCGCAAGCCCGAGGCCGAGGTGTTCCCGCTGTGCGACCAGGAGGGCATCGGCAACATCGTCTGGTCACCCCTGGCCCAGGGTGCGCTCACAGGCAAGTACCGTCCCGGCGCGCCCCCGCCTCCGGGATCCCGTGGCGCCGGACAGGACGGCAACCGCTGGATGGGCCGCTGGCGCGCGGACGACGTCCTCGAGGCCGTCGAGCGCCTGCGCCCGATAGCCGCGGATCTGGGTCTCACGATGGCTCAGCTCGCTCTCGCGTGGGTGCTGCGCCGGCCCGAGGTGACATCGGCCATCGTGGGTGCCAGCCGGCCCGAACAGCTCGACGACAATGCCGGCGCCTCGGGTCCCAGCCTCGGCCCCGACGTGGTCGACGCCGTGGAGGTAGCCGTGGCCGGCGTCCTGGAATGACGACCACGGCGGAGTGGGAACGGCGCCAGGAGGCCTTCATCGCCCGCATCGGGCAGGCGTCACTGGTCGACCTGGAGCGGGGCACGATCGTGGTGCTCCCGTCGGCCAGCTTCCCGGTGGAGGAGCTCACCAAGATCACCGGCATCCAGCACTACGAGGAGCGGATGCTCTTCACCACGTTGTTCCTGGCCAACCCACTGGCGAAGATCCTCTACCTGACGTCGCTGCCCGTGGACGAGGCCGTGATCGAGTACTACCTGCGCTTCGTTCCCGATCCCGACGGTGCCCGCCGGCGCCTCCTGTTACATGCCATCGGAGACCCGTCCCCGGTCTGTCTCACCGAGAAGCTGCTGGCCCGGCCGGGCGCCATCGACGCCGTCCGCCGCCTCGTCGACGACCCGGACGACGCCTATGTCCTTGCGTTCAACATCACCGCTGGTGAATGGGCGCTGGCCGAGGCGCTCGGGTTGCCGCTCTACGGCGGCCACTCGGATCTGGCCGAGCTCGGCTCCAAGACCGGCTCCCGCAGGGTGGCCCGCCAGGCCGGCGTGGCCGTTCTGGAGGGAAGCGAGGGCCTGCACTCGGTCGACGAGATCGAGTCGGCGGTACGGCTCATCCAGGAGAGGCGGCCGGACGCTGAAGCGGTGGTGCTGAAGCTGAACGACGGCTTCTCGGGCCAGGGCAATGCCATCGTCGAGCTGACGGGACCGGTGCCGGCGTTCCCGCTGGAGGCGTCGGCCACCACTTTCTGCGCGTCAGGTGAATCGTGGCCGGCGTTCTCGGCCAAGGTCGCACAACGAGGCGCCGTTGTCGAAGAACTGGTGCGGCACCGGACGATGGTGTCGCCGAGTGTGCAGCTGAGAGTCGCTCCCGGCGGCGTGGTGGAGGTGCTGTCCACCCACGATCAGATCCTCGGTGGCCCCGACAACCAGGTGTACCTGGGCTGCCGCTTCCCCGCCGATCCCGCCTACAGGCTCGCCATCCAGGAAGCCGGACTGAAGGTCGCCGCCGTGCTGGCCGCGGAGGGGGTGCTCGGTTCCTTCGGCATCGACTTCGTGGTGATGCCCACACCGCAGGCCGGCGGCCACGACATCTACCTCAGCGAGATCAACCTCCGCATGGGCGGGACCAGCCATCCGTTCTGGATGGCCCGCCTCGCAACCGGCGGCGCCTACGACTCCGCCACGGGCGAGCTACGGGTCGAAGGCGGCGTCAGGACCTACGTGGCCAGCGACAACGTCAAGTCGAAGCGTCTGATGGGTGTCGCCCCGGCCGACGTGATCGAGGCGGTGGACAAGGCGGGTCTCGCCTTCGACCCGATCACCCGCACCGGCGTCACGCTCCATCTTCTGGGCGCCCTCCCGGGCTTCGGGAAGATGGGTCTCACCTGTATCGCCGCCGATCTCGATGAGGCGCAGACGCTCTACCGCGAGGTCGTGGACACCATCAGCTGAGCGGCTCGAAACCGCTGATCAGCTCGATCAGGTCGCACGGCCACACCGGGTTGCGCCCTTGTCGATGTATCCGTCATCGCCGTCGCGCCGGCAGGAAGTCGCCGGCCTCGTCCGACCGGGCCATCGTCCAGAGCAGGTCCGAGAGCCGGTTGAGATAAGCCACGACCACGGAGCCCGCCGGGCACACCTCGACCGCTCGTCGCTCGGCCCGACGGACCACGGTGCGGGCCACGTCGAGCCGCGAGCCCGCCGGTGTCTGACCGGGCACCGCGAACTCCTTCGGCATCGGCGACCGTCCCGAGAGGTCGTCGATCCGATCCTCGAGCCGGGCCACCATGTCCGCGGTCACCAGCGTCCGGCCCGGCTCCAGCTTGTGGCGGTGGTCGTCACTCGTCGCCAGGTCCGCCATCAGCACCCACAGGTCGCGCTCGAGTTCGACGAGCACGAGGTCCAGCTCCGAACCGGCGCCGGCCTCGCACCGGGCCAGGCCGAGAAAGGCCTGCGCCTCGTCGACGGCCCCGTAGGCCTCCACAGCCGGATCGGACTTGGGGAGACGGCCGCCATGGAGAAGACCGGTGGTCCCGTCGTCGCCCCGCTTGGTGTAGATCCTCATATGGGGGGCCAGACGGTACCGGCAAAATGAGCTTAGGGCAGCCGCCGGAGAGCTATTTGCACGAAAACAGGAACAAACCCGCAGATGAAGTCGCAAGAGGATGCAGGTGTTCTCTGGCGGGCCCTTGAGCACGCTGACGCCGCCGGTAGCCTGCGCACCACCATGACCAGCGGATATGCCGAAGCCATCCGCGATCGGGTGGTGATCTTCGACGGCGCTACAGGCACCAACATCCAGCTGCGGGAGCTTTCGGCCGACGACTTCGGTGGTCCATCCCTCGAGGGCTGCAACGAGATCCTCGTGGCCACCCGCCCCGACGTGATCACCGAGCTGCACCGGTCGTTCTTCGAGGTGGGTGTCGATGTCGTCGAGACCGACACCTTCGGTGCCTTCGGCCCGGTGCTCGCCGACTACGGAATCGCCGAGCGGACCGAGGAGCTGAACCTGGCCGCGGCCCGCCTCGCCCGAGAGGTGGCCGACGGGTACGGGGGGTGGGTCGCCGGATCCATCGGACCCGGAACCAAGTTCCCCTCCCTCGGCCAGATCCGCTTCGCCGACCTGAGGGATGCCTACGAGGTCCAGGCCCGGGCGCTGCTGGAGGGTGGCGTGGACCTGTTCATCGTGGAGACCGTGTTCGACCTCCTGCAGGCCAAAGCTGCCCTCGTGGCCTGCCGCCGGGCCATGGCCGCTGTTGGTCGCGACGTGCCGCTGCAGGTCCAGGTGACCATGGAGCTCACGGGACGCATGCTGCCGGGCACCGAGATCGGTGCCGCCGTGACCACCCTCGCCGCCCTCCATCCCGATGTCATCGGGCTCAACTGCGCCACCGGCCCGCACGAGATGGGAGAGCATCTCCGATACCTCAACCGCTTCTCTCCGGTGGCCATCTCCTGCCTGCCCAACGC
Organism: Acidimicrobiales bacterium; assembly: GCA_035526335.1. GTDB lineage: Bacteria > Actinomycetota > Acidimicrobiia > Acidimicrobiales. The sequence continues at coordinate 69,294 of DATLCN010000014.1, forward strand.
CGGATTGCCATCGGTGGTCGAAGGCCGGATGCACTACGACCTGACGCCCGAGCAGCTGGCCGACTACCAGGCCCGCTTCATCACCGAGTTCGGCGTCAGTGTCGTCGGCGGTTGCTGCGGCACCACTCCGGAGCACCTGCGTCAGGTCGTGGGGCGCTGCCGCGATCTGGAACCGGCCCGGCGCGACCCGCGACCGGAACCCGGCGTGGCGTCCATCTACAACCACGTGCCGTTCGACCAGGCACCGTCGTTCCTCGTGGTGGGCGAACGGACCAACGCCAACGGCTCGAAGAAGTTCCGGGAGGCCATGCTGGCCGACGACTGGGAGACCTGTGTGGCCATGGGCCGCGAGCAGGTGAAGGAAGGCGCCCACGTGGTCGACGTCTGCGTCGACTACACCGGCGAGGACGGTGTGGGGGACATGGAGGCCGTGGTGTCCCGCTTCGCCACCCAGGTGACGGCACCGCTCATGCTCGACTCCACCGAACCGGAGGTCGTCGAGACGGGCCTGCAGTGGATCGGCGGCAAGCCCATCCTCAACTCGGTGAACCTCGAGGACGGCGCCGCACCGGGCACCCGGCTCGACCGGTTCCTCTCCCTCGCCCGCGAATACGGGGCGTCGGTGGTGTGCACCTGCATCGACGAGGAGGGTCAGGCCCGAACCGCGGAATGGAAGCTGCGGGCGGCGCGGGCCATCCACGACCTGGCCGTGGGGCGATACGGCCTGGCGCCGGGCGACCTGCTGTTCGACCCGCTGGCGCTGCCCATCTCCACGGGCATGGAGGAGGGCCGCAAGGACGGTATAGAGACCATCGAGGGCATCCGCCGCATCAAGGCAGAGCTCCCGGGAGTCCACACCATCCTCGGGCTCTCCAACGTCTCCTTCGGCCTCACCCCCGCCGCCCGCCATGTCCTCAACTCCGTGTACCTGCACGAGTGCCAGCAGGCGGGCCTGGATGCCGCCATCGTCCACGCGGCCCGGATCATGCCCCTCAACCGCATCGACGACCGGGCACGGGAGGTCTGCCTGGACCTGGTCTACGACCGGCGCCGGCCCGGCTACGACCCCTTGCAGGAGCTGCTGGCGCTGTTCGAAGGCGTCTCGTCGGACACCCTGGAGCAGGAGGACCGCAGCGACTGGACCGTCGAGCGGCGTCTGTCGCAGCGCATCATCGACGGAGACCGGGACGGCCTGGAGGCCGACCTCGACGAGGCGCTACGGGGTTCGCCGGCGCTGGCCATCGTCAACGACACCCTGCTCCAAGGCATGAAGGTGGTAGGTGAGCTGTTCGGGTCCGGTCAGATGCAGCTGCCGTTCGTGCTCCAGTCGGCGGAGTGCATGAAGAAGGCGGTGGCCCATCTCGAACCCCACATGGAAAAGACCGACCAGGGGGGGAAGGGCCGCCTGGTGCTGGCCACGGTGAAGGGCGACGTCCACGACATCGGCAAGAACCTGGTCGACATCATCTTCACCAACAACGGCTACGAGGTCCACAACCTCGGCATCAAGGTCGCCCTCGCCGAGATGCTGGCCAAGGCCGACGAGGTCAAGGCCGACGCCATCGGCATGAGCGGGCTGCTGGTGAAGAGCACGCTCATCATGCGCGAGAACCTCGAGGAGCTGAACCGCCGCGGCCTCGCCGGTGACACGCCGGTCATCCTGGGCGGCGCGGCGCTGACCCGGCGCTACGTGGAGCGCGACCTGCGCGAGGTCTACGAGGGCCGCGTGTTCTACGGCAAGGATGCGTTCGAGGGGCTGCGCACGATGGACCAGCTCATGGCCATGAAGAAGTCGGGCGACGTCGACCCCGACTTCGGGCGGGTGCCGCTGGGCCGCGTCGTCGTCAAGGAGGAGAAGGAGGCGCCCCCCGACCTCCCGGCGCGGTCGCCGGCGGTCGAGACCGACAACAAGGTGTTCGTGCCGCCGTTTCTCGGGTCGCGCGTGGTCAAGGGCGTCGCCATCGACGATCTGGTCGGCTACCTCAACGAGACCGCCCTCTTCCGCAACCAGTGGCAGTTCCGGCCCAACAAGGGCGAGAACGACGCCGACTTCAAGAGCCGCATCCGGCCCACGCTGCGAGAGGAGCTGGCCAAGGCCACCGCGGCCGGGCTTCTCGTGCCCCAGGTCGTCTACGGGTACTACGCGGCCAACAGCGACGGCAACGACGTGGTGATCTGGAAGGACGAGACGGCGACCTCCGAGTGGCTGCGGTTCTCCTTCCCCCGGGAGGGCACCGACCCGTGGCGCTGCATCGCCGACTTCTTCCGTCCCGTCGCGTCGGGCGAGATCGACTACGCCGCCTTCTCCATCTGCACCATCGGCCAGCGGGTGTCGGAGGCCACGGCCAAGCTGTTCGCCGAGGACCGCTACACCGAGTACCTGCTCCTGCACGGCCTGGGTGTGGAGATGGCCGAGG
>DATLCN010000044.1:0-3211 GCA_035526335.1 Acidimicrobiales bacterium
GCACATCGAGCTGCTCGCCAACATCGTGCGGCTGTACCGCGGAGAGGAGGTGGAGACCGCCGAGGGCAGCGAGACACTGCTCAAGGAGCGCTTCCCCGACGGGGAGTATGTGGACGTCCCCGGCCTGTGCCGGGTGGCGACCCTGGCCGAGATCGAGGCCCAGGGCTGGAGCCTCAACCCCGGCCGCTACACGGGCACGGCGCTGGTAGAGGACGACGGCGAGGACTTCGCCGACAAGCTCGGCGGCCTGTACGACGAGTTCACGAGGTTGAGCGACGAGGCCGACGCGTTGCGAGCCAAGGTCGACGACGCCGTGCAGGGGATCTTGGGCGCGTGACCGAGTGGCGCAGCCTGGCGATGCGCGACCTCATGGTCGAATTCCACGACGGTCCACATGCGACGCCATCCCCCGCCGATGCGGGGCCGGTGTACCTCGGCATCAAGAACATCACTGAGGCGGGGCTTCTGGAGCTCAGCGACACACGGCACATCGCCGAGGAGGACTTTGCCAAATGGACTCGGCGAGTCACTCCGCAGCCTGGTGATGTCGTGTTCACCTACGAAGCGACTCTTCACCGCTATGCCATCATTCCCACGGGTTTCCGTGGGTGCCTTGGCCGCCGACTGGCGCTGATCCGGCCCGATGAGGACGTTGTTCTGCCACGGTTCCTTCATTTTCTGATGCTCGGTCCCGCGTGGCGAGAGACGGTGACCAGCCGAATCATCTCGGGCTCGACCGTTGACCGGATCCCGATCATCGACTTCCCGGATTTCCCGATCTCCGTGCCCGACCTCCCAACCCAGCGGGCCGTGGTGGAAATGCTCGGATCGATCGATGACCTGATCGAGAACAACCGGCGGCGGATCGAGTTGTTGGAGCAGATGGCGCAGGCCATCTACCGGGAGTGGTTCGTCCGCCTCCACTACCCCGGCCACGAGGACGCCGCCCTCGTCGACTCCGCCCTCGGTCCCATCCCCGAGGGCTGGGCGGTCAAGACGATCGGCGAAATCTCAATTAACCATGACCGCCTCCGAAAGCCCCTCGCCGGAGCCATCCGCGCCCAGCGGACCGGTTCGTTCCCCTACTACGGGGCAGCCAAGCTCATCGACTGGATCGATGGCTGGATCTTCGACGGGGAGTTCTTGCTATTCGCTGAGGATGGGACCGTGCAAACCTCGGACGGCTTCCCGGTTCTTCAACTGGTCGAAGGCAGGTTCTGGGCCAACAACCACACTCACATCCTGCAGGGCAAGGGCGTGTCAACACGCTTCCTCTTCCTCGCCTCCGCTTTCCAACCGATAGCGGGATTCGTCACCGGCGCGGCTCAACCAAAGATCACCCAGGCAAACCTGAACCGTCTTTCTCTCGCTATTGGCCCTACGCCGATCATGGGAGCGTTCGATGAAGCCATCAACCCCATTTTCGACGAGTGGAATCTGCTCAAGGCCGGCATCGCGCCACTCGCCGGCATCCGCGACCGGCTCCTTCCGAAGCTCGTCACCGGGCAGATCGACGTGTCGAACCTGGACCTGGACCTGGACGCCGCCGTGGAGTCCGTCGCTTGACCCCTCGGCGCTTCACCGAGTCCGAGCTGGTGGAGCGGCCGGCGCTGGAGCTGCTGGAGGAGCTGGGCTGGACCGTCGTCGACGCGTATGCCGAGACGCTCGGGCCGGCGGGGACGTTGGGGCGGGACTCGATCCACGACGTCATCCTCAGTCACCGTCTCCGGGACGCCATCCGCCACCTCAACCCTACAGTCCCCGACCTCGTCCGGGAGGAGGCGCTGACCGCCTTCATCAAGGACCGCTCGGTGATGGACCCGACCCGGGCCAACCGGGAGATCCACGACCTCCTCCGCGACGGGCACCTGGCCACCTGGCGGGACGACTCGGGCGAACCACGGGAGGCGCGGGTCCGCTACATCGACTTCAACGACTCGACCAAGAACGACTGGCTGGCGGCCTCGCAGGTGTGGATCGCCGGCACCCTCCACCGCCGGCGCACCGACACGGTCCTGTTCGTCAACGGCATCCCGCTGGTGCTGGCCGAGTTCAAGGAGCCGAACCGCCCGGCCAGGGCGGCCTACGACGAGAACCTGAGCGACTACCGCGACACGATCCCCCAGCTGTTCGTGCCCAACGGGTTCGTCATCCTCTCCAACGGATCGGAGGCCAGGGTCGGCGCCACCTACGCCCCGTGGGACTTCTTCGGCAACTGGAAGCTCCTCGACGCCGACGGCACCCGGGGGGTCATCGAGCTGGAGACCGCCATCCTGGGAACCTGCGCCCACGACCGGCTGCTCGACCTGGTCGAGAACTTCGTCGCCTACATGGAGCGACCCCGGGGCCTTGTCAAGAGCCTGGCCCGCAACCACCAGGTGCTCGGCGTCAACGCGTCGATCGAGAACCTGCACCGCATCCGGGCCGAGGGCGACACCCGCCTCGGGGTGTTCTGGCACACCCAGGGATCGGGCAAGAGCCTGTCGATGCTGTGGTTCACCCAGAAGGTGCTGCGCCGCCTCCCCGGTGCGTGGACCTTCGTGATGGTCACCGACCGCACCGAGCTGGACGACCAGCTCCACGGCGAGTTCGCCGACGCCGGGGTGATCTCCCGGGAGGCCCGGGTGCACGCCGAGTCGTCGGCCCACCTGCGCGAGCTGCTCGGCGCCGACCACCGCTACGTGTTCACCCTGATCCACAAGTTCCGCATCGACAAGGCCGCCGGCGAGACAGAGATGCCGGTGCTGTCGGACCGCCCCGACGTCATCGTGATCACCGACGAGGCCCATCGCAGCCAGTACGACACCCTGGCCCTCAACATGCGCCAGGCCCTGCCCAACGCCGCCTTCATGGGCTTCACCGGCACCCCCCTGATGGCCGGTGAGGAGCTGACCAAGCGGGAGTTCGGCGGCTACGTGAGCGTCTACGACTTCCGCGACGCCATCGAGGACGGCGCCACCGTCCCGCTCTACTACGAGAACCGCATCCCCGAGCTGCAGCTGGTGAACGAGGCGTTCGCCGAGGAGCTGACCGAGCTTCTGGAGGACGCCGAGCTGGACGAGGACGCCGAGGGCCGCCTCGTTCGCCGCTTCGCCCGCGAGTACGCGCTCATCACCCGGCCCGAGCGGCTGCGCACCGTGGCCGCCGACCTGGTCGGCCACTTCGTCGGCCGGGGCTTCGCCGGCAAGGCCATGTACGTGGGCATCGACAA
>DATLCN010000002.1:0-39817 GCA_035526335.1 Acidimicrobiales bacterium
GCCCGGTCACATTCACTTCAAGGTCAGTCACCCCGCCTGCCGGGCGCTGACGACCCAGATCTACTTCGAGGGCGATCCCTTCATCGACTCCGACGTGGTCGGTGCGGTCAAGGACTCCCTCGTCATCGCCCTCGTGCGCAAGGGCGAGGCCGAGACGCACTGCTCCTACGACTTCGTCCTCACCCCGAGCGACAAGCTCTGAGAGCCCGCCAGCGCTGACGACAGCGTACCAAAATCTCCGTAGTCCCCAACACAGCGCCGCTCGGACAGCGGAGGAGCGGTGTTTGACGACGCAGGGCGGTCGTGTTCGAATGCAACCATCACATACCAGCACCGAAAGGAGAGGGAAATGCCGCAGCATCAAGGCTTCGGCCACCTGACGCTCACGGTCACCGACCTCGAGCGGAGCGCCGATTTCTTTCCTCCCGACCAGCCCGCGAGGTGGGGGCGATCGAGCTCAAGTTCGTCCAGCGTCATGCGAAGGGCCTCTCGCTCGATGTCGGCCGTGTAACCAGGCTGGCCCCTCTCGCCGGAGGAGCCGAGCTCGTTGTGGATGGGCTGTACCCGGATCACCCGGTACCGGTCGACCAGGTGCTCCTGGTGGGGGATCCAGGAGAGCCACCCGGTGAGCCCTCCAGGAACCATGACGATCGGCTCGCCCCTCCCCCTGTCGTCGCAGCGCAGGACCTTTGGCTCCACGGTGAACAGCATGGCACCACTGGTGGGATGCTGTCCGGTGTGCCTTGGCCTTCGGAACCGACAGATGAGCGAGGTGTGCACGAACTGGAAGAGGGAGGACGCGAGTGGCGTTGATCGGTGAGCCGAAATCGGTTGCGGAGCGCTGTCGCGGCAATGAACAAGCGCGACGTCGATGGCGCCGTCGATTGCTTCGCGGTCGACTATCACGACGATCGACGCCCAGGTCGAGCGCATGACTAGGCGGCAGCGAGTGACCCGCTGACGGAGTTGAGGAGTCTCTATGGACTACATCGAGGTGGCCGGACTACGCCTCGCATACGAGCGGGCGGGCCAAGGGCCACCGCTCGTTCTCGTGCACGGGTTCGTGGGCGACGGCGGCTCGACGTGGCAGCACCAAATTGACGGACTCTCCGATGAGTTCACTGTCGTCGCGTGGGACGGGCCAGGTGCAGGTGGATCATCGGATCCGCCCGTGTCCTTCCGGATGTCCGACTATGCGGACTGTCTCGCCGGTTTCATTGACGCACTGGGCCTGGGACGCGTGCACGTCGTCGGGCTTTCCTTCGGGGGCGCTCTTGCGCTCGAGCTCTACCGCCGGAGTCCGACCATGCCGCAGACGCTCGTCCTCGCCGGAGCTTACGCGGGGTGGGGCGGCTCGCTTCCTTCGGACGTTGTCGCGCAGCGCCTGGAGCACAGCCTGCGGTCGTCGGACCTGGCGCCCACTGAGTTCGTGGGCACAATGCTCCCGACGATGTTCTCTGCATCGGCGTCACCGGACCGAGTCGATGGGTTCGCGGCTTCCGTGGCCGCTTTCCATCCTGTCGGGTTTCGGACCATGGCCCATGCGTGTGCCGAAGCTGACCTGCGTGACGTGCTTCCCCACGTCGGCGTGCCGACGCTGCTGTTGTACGGCGACGAGGACGTGCGCGCGCCGCTCGACGTGGCCGAGGCGATTCGCGCCGCGATCCCGATGTCGACGCTTGTGGTCATGTCCGGCATCGGTCATGTGAGTAGCGTCGAGGCTGCGGAGCAATTCAACGATGAAGTCCGCGACTTCCTTCACAGGAGTGCGCGGTGACCCGTTCGGTGGTCGTGCCCACCTGTCCATCTCGAGTGCCGACCCCCATGGCGGGAGCGCTACGGCACCGAATGAACGCGGCGGCCAGCCGCCTCAGGTCGGTGGCCCGAGCGCGGCGAGGACGTCCTCGACCAGTGCGATGAGCGATCCGGCGGTCGTGGCCGGGTCCTCTCCCGGGCCGGCAGCTTTGTCAGCGGATTCTCAGCGCACCACGACCTCTTGGCCTACTTCGCTGTGCACGTTGTGGCAGCTACGCCCGATCAGCCAGCAGTCGCGCGAGGATGCGCTCCTCGGCCGGCCACGCGTCAAGCAGGACGTCACGTGGGACTTGCCGAGCCGCGTAACGGAGCACGAGCGCGACCACAATAACGTCATCGAGCGGGCCGATGATCGGCAGAAACTCGGGGATCAGATCGATCGGCGACAACACCCAAAGCCCTGCGAAGGCCACGGCGATCTTCGCCCGCCGCGGCACCCGTGGGTCGGCCCGGAGCCTCCTCGTGGTGGTGAGGCAGGCAGGCAAGACCGTTGCGAGATCCCTCGCAGCTCCGGGCGGCAGCCGCCTCGCGGCGAAGGCCAAGAGCGCCCACGACGCGACCAGCAAGCCAAAACTGATGATGACCAGTCGGATGAGCCCACTCATCGAGCGGCGAGGAATCCCAGCGCGGCGGCCGTGATCCCACCGAGGACGGAGGCGACGATGTAAGCGCCAGCAGCAGCGAATCGGCCGGTCCGGAGCATCGTCTGAGTCTCCCCAGCGGCCCCAGCCACGGGGACCAGCAGCCCTGTCATCGCCGCAGACCTTGAGTGTCCATGGCGACACTCTGCCCGCTCTGGCGCAGGAGAGCCACCGCTGCCGACCGTGTCCCCCCGGAGTGCCGCCCTGCGACACGACGTAGCGCCGTGGAGATCACGGTCGCCCCCGGGGCCGGCTCGCCGCTCCACACCAACACCCGCGAAGCACTCACGTGGTACGTCGTGGACGGAACGCTGACCTTCCAGCGCCATGACGGCCCGGTGGAGGTGCGCGCCGGCGAGCTGATCTTTCTGCCCAAGGGCGACACCCACGCGTTCATGAACCGGACCGAAGGGCCGGCGACAGCGCTGTTGGTCTGCACTCCAGGCGGGTTCGAGCCTCGTCGGCCACAGCACGCAGGCCCGGGTAGAGGACCCACATTGCTGCGACTGCCAGCGCCGCGCCGGCGACCTGAGCGGCGACGAAGGGAGCCACCGACCCGGGTGCGATGCCGGCGAAGGTGTTGGACAGCGTCCTCGCCAGCGTCACCGCCGGGTTGGCGAAGCTGGTCGACGACGTGAAGAAGTAGGCGCCGCCGATGAAGGTCCCGACGGCGAACGGGGCCACCGTCGACCGCCCTGAGCGGACAATGCCGAAGATGACGAGCAGCAGGCCGAAGGTCGCCACCACCTCACTGACCCACAAGCCGCCGGAGCTGCGAGTGTGGGTCGACAGCTCCACCACCGGGAGGGAGAACATCACATTGGCGATCATGGCCCCGAGCGCCCCGCCGACGACCTGGGCCACGACGTAGAAGGCCGCCTCGGTGGTGGTGATGCCGCCGAGGACCCGGTCGGCGATGGTGACCACCGGGTTCAGGTGGGCGCCGGAGACCGGCCCGAGAGCAAGGATGATGGCGACCAGTGCCGCCGCGGTGGCGACCGCGTTCTCGAGCAGCTGCAGTCCGACGTCGCCGGGCGACAGGCGGGCGGCGGCGATGCCCGAGCCGATCACGGCCATGGCCAGCAGGGCCGTTCCGAGCGCCTCGGCGACAAGGCGCCGGGCCAGCGCGGCGGTCATCTCCGTCGGTCGATCAGCAACAAACCGACGAGGAGGCGGACACGGTGCCGTCACCGCCCACCACCGCGCAGCACACGTTGCCCGACTCGGGGTCGACCGTGCGGAGCTGCCCGCCGGGCATCTCGATGTCCTCGAGCACGGTGTAGATCTCCCACGGCTCACCGGACGGCCCGTCGACCCAGACCTTGTCCTGGCGGGCGAAGCAACACGCCACGTCGTCCTCGACGGCGGTGGCCAGGCCCTCGCCGGCCAGGCGAGCCTGGGCGGCTCCGACCGCCTCGGTGTTCTCGACTTCGACACCCAGGTGGTTGATGGTGCCGCCGTTGCCCGGCTGCTCGAACAGCACCAGCTTGAGCGGAGGGTTCCCGATGGCGAAGTTGGCGTAGCCGTCGCGACGCTTGGCCGGGGCGGTGGCGAAGAGCTTGGTGTAGAAGTCGACGGCGGCTTCCATGTCGTCGACGTTGAGGGCCAGCTGGACTCGGGACATCGCTTCCTCCACTGATAGACTTACATCGATTAGTTAACCCGATGCATCGAGACCTGTCAATGGGAGATCATGCCGACGAAGGCGCAGCGGGCGGTGGTTGTGATCGAGCAGCAGTGCTGCCCGTCGGTGCTGTCGTCACCGCTGTCGGAGGAGCGGGCAACCACCCTCGCCCGCGACTTCTCCGTGCTGGCCGACCCGGTCCGGCTGCGACTACTCAGCCTGCTGGCATCCGCCCCTGCCGGCGAGGTGTGCGTGTGCGAGTTGGTCGAGCCGTTGGAGCGCTCGCAGCCGACAGTCTCGCACCACCTCAAGATCCTGCTGGAGGCGGGCATCATCGTCGGCGAGAAACGGGGCCGGTGGGCCTGGTATCGGCCCGTTCCCGAGCGGATGGCCCAGCTGCGGGGCGTCTTGGCCTGACGGCTGGGGTGCAGGCCAGGCGACGCGTGGCCACTTCAGGCCGAGGAACTCGTTGCGGCGCATCCCGGTCATCGCCGTGAGCCAGAGAGTTGGGAAGAACCGGTGCGCGGTTGGGCACGGAGGAACTGGCGGAGCTGGTCTTCGGTCCATGCTTTCCCTTCGATCTTCTGGAGTGACCGCTGTTTGGGGCCCGGCGACGAGGGCGACGTTGCGGTTCACGAGTCCACGGCGCAGCGCGTCGGCGAGCGCACCCTGGATGAGGAGGTGGATACGGGCCGTGCCATGCGAGTCGCGGCTCGGTGTCAGGGACGCCGGGCCGTGATGAGCCAGCCGGTGGCGGCGAGCAGGACTCCTTCTGGGGTGGCATGGGTGGCGAGGTGGGCTCGGAGTTCGTCCAGCACTCGGGTGCTCGTGGCTCCGTCGAGACCGTCGAGCATCCCTCTTGTTGACGCCGCATGAAGATGCTCCACCCGTGCGCTCCGTGTCCTCGCCCAGGGCGCCGGCCCCCAGGCCATTTTCAGCGTCATCGGTCGCGGATCGACGACAGGCAGTGCGGCGCCCGGTCAGAGCACGGGCGCCTCAACACCGACAGCGCTCCGCTCGATCGCCTCGATCATCTCGGCGCAGTCCGACACCCACCCGAAGAGGGCCTCGATGAGCACCCGAGCCCACGCGAGGTCGAGGCCCTGGCGGACGGTGTCGGCGATGCGCGGTGCAAGCTCCGCCACGTCGAAGACGTCGGTGACGGCCTCGCTGAAGCGGGTGAGAAGCTCGAGCCCCGACGGGCGTTTCGCCGAACAGCAGCCGGCCCACGATCCGGTCGACGGCCCTGCGGGCGGGATGGAGCACCAGCGTGACGACGATGGTGAGGACCAGAGCCACCTCGGCCGGCACGCGCCGCCCCACGACAACGCCGGGGAAGCGCGGCCACGCCGACCTAGGCGGCGCCCACCACGGCCCACAACACCGCGTAGACGGGGGAGCGGCGGATGAGCAGGTCGATGTCGAAGAGGCGGTGGCGCAGGATGGCGATCCCGATGGCGACGGGCGGCGGAGACGACGGAGAGTCGAAGGAGGCGTTCATCGCCAAGGGTGACTCGCTGTGCGCCGAGAACCGCGACAAGCAGAAGCCCGTGGAGGAGTCGACGGGGTCCGCTTGTCGCGGAGCGCGGCAGCGAGCATCGACCGCACCCGTGCGAGCTCCACCTACCACACGACCAGGAACTTCAATGGGACCTCCTCCTACTGGGACTACCGGCCCCGCGACCGCCAACCGTAATTGCGGATCCTGTCCGACCGGTCCGCGATGGCTGTCAATGGCAATCGGGAAGCGAAGTTGGGGGTGTGTTGTTCATATCCGACCTCCGCGTGTCCGAGAAAAGCGGTATGGCTCTTCTCGCGGCTTCGCGCAGGATCATCGGCAACACCATCGACTACCTCCCCAAAGGTCAGGCGTTGGCGGAGGACGTGTGGCGGGTGCGTCACCGGACTCTTTTGTTCCTGTTGAGGGCCCACGTGGTGGTCATCTTCTGCTTCGGGCTGTTCACCGGTCATGGGCTGGTCCACAGTGTCGAGGAGGCCGCCATCGTGGCCATGTTCGCCGTCTTCGCGTCGGCCGGCTCGCAGCAGCGCTTCAGCTCGGCCATGGCCGCCCTCGGCCTGGTGACGTCGTCGGCGGTGCTCGTGCACCTCTCCGGTGGCATGATCGAACTGCACTTCCACTTCTTCGTCATGGTGGGCATCCTCACGCTTTACCAGGACTGGATCCCGTTCCTCGTGGCCATCGGGTTCGTCGTAGCCCACCACGCGACGATGGGAATCCTCTCGCCGTCCGAGGTGTACAACCACCCCGACGCCATCGCCCATCCCTTCAAGTGGGCCCTCATCCACGGTGGCTTCGTCCTCGCCGCCAGTGTGGCCAGCATCGTGGCGTGGCGCCTGAACGAGGAGCAGGCGCTCCACGACTCGCTCACCCACCTTCCGAACCGCAAGCTGTTCCAGGACCGCGTGGGTCACGCCCTGGCCCGGGCCCAGCGCAGTCCCAACCGGACAGCGGTGCTGTTCGTGGACCTGGACGAGTTCAAGAACGTCAACGACAGCCTCGGGCACGCCGCCGGAGACCAGCTGCTCGTCACGGTGTCGGAGCGGATCCGCGCCTCCATCCGCCCCGCCGACACCGCCGCCAGACTGGGTGGCGACGAGTTCGCCATCCTGGTGGAGGACGTAACCGGCGAGGCCGACGCCGCGCAGGTGGCGCAGCGGATCCTCGACGCCCTCTCGGTTCCCTTCGTGCTCCGGGGCAAGGAGCTGCCCATCGGCGCCAGCATCGGCATCGCCATGGGCGGGCCGGCCGAGACGATGGAACGCATTCTCCGCAACGCCGACGTGGCCATGTACACGGCCAAGAACTCTGGCCGCGGCCGCTACGAACTCTTCCGCTCGAGCATGCACGAGGCCGTGGTGGAGCGGGTGGAGCTGGAGCAGGGGCTGCAGCGGGCGGCGGAACGGGACGAGCTGGTACTCCACTACCAGCCGGTCATCTCACTGGCCACCGGTCGCATGGTGGGCTTCGAGGCGCTGCTGCGCTGGGAGCATCCCGAGCGCGGGCTGCTGGCGCCGGGTGCGTTCATCGACGTGGCCGAGGAGACCGGAGCCATCGTGCCGATGGGTATCTGGGCGCTCCAGGAGGCATGCAATCAGGCCCGCGAGTGGAAGGACCGTCACCCGCACCAGTCCTTCACCATTGCTGTCAACCTGTCGCCCAAGCAGCTCTTCCAGCCCGACGTGGTCGATGTGGTGCGGGATGCCCTGGCCACCGCGGGTCTGGCACCTTCGGACCTGGTCCTGGAGCTGACCGAGGGCGTCATGGTCAAGGACACCCTCGTGACCGTCGAGCGCCTGCACGCCCTCAAGGCCATCGGGGTGAAGCTGGCCATCGACGACTTCGGCACCGGTTATTCGTCGCTCAGCTACCTTCGCCGGCTGCCCTTCGACATCCTGAAGATCGACAAGCTGTTCATCGACGGGATCGCCGCCGGCCGCACCGAGTCCGCTTTCGCTCTGGCCATCATCAAGCTGGCCCAGACGCTTGGCCTGGAGACGGTGGGCGAAGGCGTCGAGTCGGCTGCGCAGGTGGCCCACCTGCGCCAGCTGGGTTGCGAGCTGGCGCAGGGCTACCACTTCGCCAAGCCCCTCACCGGCGACGGAGCGGCGGCGCTGCTGGCGGCCACCGAGCGCGACGGATGGCTGCGGCTGGAGTCAGGCGTCGAGCTGGGCCTTCCCCCGGCGCAGACGCCAAGCACTTCCCACCTTCTCTAAGGGCAGCCCGGTGGAACTACGGACACGTTTGCTGATGCGGCATCGGAGCCGTCGGGGCACGCAGGGAGCCATTGCCACGAACGTGTCCGTAGTTCCGTAGGGCTGCACTAAGGGCCGGCGCCGGCGCGATGGCTCGGCGGTAGCTTTCTGGCCATGGCGATGGCCTCCCGAGTTCTCGATCCAACTGCGGTGACCTCGTTGGATGCCTATCTGGAATCCGGTGGCGGACGCGGCCTGGAGGCGGCCCGCCGGCTGGGCGCCGCCGCCGTACTGGAGGACGTGGAGGCATCGGGCCTCAGGGGGCGCGGCGGCGCAGGCTTCCCCACCGGCCGGAAGTGGCGAACCATCGTGGAGAACGACTCTCCGTCGGAGCCACCCACTGTCGTGGTGAACGCGGCGGAGGGCGAACCCGGTTCGTTCAAGGACCGTGCCATCCTCCGTCGCAACCCCTACCGGGTACTGGAAGGCGCTCTCATCGCTGCCACCACGGTCGGGGCCGACCGGGTGGTGCTGGGCCTCAAGGCTTCCTTCACCCCCGAACTGGAGCGGGTGCGCTCGGCCATCGCCGAGATCCGCTCGGTTGGATGGACCGACGGGATCGACATGGTCGTGGTGGAGGGACCGAGTGCCTATCTCTACGGGGAGGAGACGGCCCTGCTCGAGGTCATCGACGGCCGGGAGCCGTTCCCCCGTATCGCCCCGCCGTTCCGCCACGGGTTGGACGAGGTGGGGGCCGACACCGCTTCGGCCGCCGGCACGGTGATGGCCACGCCGGCTGAAGCCACCGTGGCCGCTCCCACGCTGGTCAACAACGTGGAGACGATGGCCAACGTCGCCGCCATCCTGGCCGAGGGTCCGGGCTGGTTCCGCACCCTGGGCACGGACGAGTCTCCCGGCACGATCGTGTGCACCGTGTCGGGCCACACCCGCCGTCACGGGGTGGCGGAGTTCGCCATGGGAACCCCACTGCGGGAGGTGATCGAGACGATCGGCGGCGGCCCCGCCGGCAACCGCCTGCTCGCCGCCGTGTCGGGAGTGGCCAACCCACTCGTGCCCGAGGAGTTGTTCGACACGCCCCTGACCTACGAGCACATGGCGGCCATCGACAGCGGCCTTGGCGCCGCCGGGTTCATCGTCTTCGACGACACCGTCGACCCGCTCGCCGTGGCCCACGGTGTCTCCCGGTTCCTCGCCGTGGAGTCCTGCGGGCAGTGCACCCCTTGCAAGCAGGACGGAATCGGAATCGCAGAGGTCCTCCACCGCATGCGTGACGGCGCGGCCCAGGCCGGTGACGCCGAGTTGCTGGAGCGGCGCCTCACCACTGTGGCCGACGGCGCCCGCTGCTTCCTGGCCACCCAGCACCAGCGGGTGGTGCAGAGCGTCCTGCGCCTGTTCCCCGACGCGGTACGCGAGCATGCCGCGGTGGACGCCGTGCCGGCGGAACCGGAGCTGATCGCCGCCATCGTCGATCTCGAGGGTGACCGCTTCCTGCTCGACGACGCCCACGCCGACAAGCAGCCGGACTGGACCTTCTCCGACGTCTACTCCGGCCAGGCTCCGGCCGACCGCATCGACCAGCGGGCCGACGAGGCGGCCGAGGATGCTTCGGCCCCGCCCGATCAGGGGACCAGCGGTACATAGTGGTTGGATCGACCGCTGTGTCCGAAAGTGGCTTTGGTGGGCTCAGCGGGCGGCGGTGCCGGCGGGCTGTGGGGCGGGCGGCGCCGGCGGTACCTCGTGCGGTGCCTCCTCGGAAGCACCCTCGAAGCCGACGTGGGGCAGGAGACGGTCCAGCCACGGCGGCAGCCACCAGTTGGCCCGGCCCAGCAGCTCCATGGTGGCGGGCACCAGCACCATCCGCACCAGGGTGGCGTCGATGAAGATGGCGGCGGCGAGGCCGAGCCCCACCTGCTTGATGACCAGCTCGGGTCCCAGCACGAAGGACAGGAACACCATGATCATGATGGCTGCCGCCGCGGTGATGACCCGGGCCGTGGCCGCCAGCCCGTCGGCCACGGCGAGGCCGTTGTCGCCGGTGCGCACGTACTCCTCCCGCACCCTCGACAGCAGGAACACCTCGTAGTCCATCGAGAGCCCGAAGAGGATGGCGAACATCATCATCGGGATGAAGCTGGCAACCGGACCGGTGGCCGAGATGCCGAATATCGACCTGCCCCAGCCCCACTGGGCCACGGCCACGAGCACGCCGTAGGCGGCGCCGATGGACAGCAGGTTCATCAGGGCGGCCTTGAGGGCGACCAGGACGGACCTGAACACGGCCATGAGCAGGATGAACGAGAGACCGACCACCACGGCGATGAACAGGGGGAGGCGGTCGGCGATGACGGTGTTGGAGTCGATGAAGCCGGCGTTGGGGCCGCCCACCTGCACCTCGATGCCGGTGCCGGCGATGGCCTCGGGTATCACCGAGTCCCGGAGGCGCCCCACCAGCTCCTCGGTCTCCTCGCTCTGGCCGCCGGTGGTAGGGAAGACGGTGAACACGGCGGTGTCGCCCGAAGGATTGACCTGGGCCGGGACGACCTTGGCGACGCCCTCCTCGCCGGCGAGGCGCTGCTCGATCCGGCCGAGGGCGCCGGCGTTGTCCGGCTTTCCGGAGGGAAGCTCGGCGGCCAGCACCAGCGGCGCGTTGAACCCGGGGCCGAAGCCCTTGGCGAACAGGTCGTAGGAGCGCCGGGTGGTCCTCTCCGTCGGCTGGGTCTCGTCTCCCGGGAAGCCCAGGCGGAGCGAGAACATCGGCGCCGCTAGCACCAGCAGCAGGACGAGGCCGCCGAGGAACGCCGGCCACGGGCGGCGCTGGATGAGACGGCTCCAGCGGAACCAGAATCCGGATCGGTGGTCGCCCTCGTCGCGGGAGATGAACGGCACCTTGAAGCGGTCGATGTTGGTGCCGGTGAAGCCGAGCATGGCCGGCAGCAGCGTGATCGAAGCGAGCATCGTCACGAGGACGCAGCCGGCCGAGCCGAGGGCAACGCCCTGCATGAAGGGAAGCCCCATCAGGAGCAGGCCCAGCACCGAGATCACCACGGTGGTGCCGGCGAAGAGAACGGCCCGTCCGGCAGTGGTGATGGCCAGCACCGTGGCCTCCTCCGGGTCCTTGCCCATGTGGAGCGACTGGCGGTACCGGGTCACGATGAACAGCGCGTAGTCGATGCCCACGCCGATGCCCACCATGGCGGCCACGATCGGCGAGAAGTCGGGGACCTCGACCAGGTGGGCCAACAGCTGGAGGATGGCAAGGCCGATGCCGATGCCGACGAAGGCACTCAGGATCGGCAGGCCCATGGCCAGCAGGGAACCGAAGCTGATGAGCAGGATCACCATGGCGGCGAGGAAGCCGGGGCCTTCGCCGCCGCCGTTGACGAACTCGGCCTGCTGCACGGCCTGACCGCTCAGCTCGAAGCGCAGCCCCGCCTCGCTGGCCTCCTCGGCCTCGGCGATCATGTCTTTGGTCAGCTCGATGGGCATGTCGGTGCCCTGGATGTCGAGCTGCAGGCTGGCGAAGGCGATCTTTCCGTCCGGGCTGATGCTGCCGGCGCCCTCCGGGCTGTAGGGGGTGACCGTGCCGACCACGTGCTCGACCTTGTCGAAGCCGGCGACCAGCTTCTCCACCCGAGCTCTCACCCCGGGCGAGTTGATGCCGGCGTCAGCTTCGTAGATGACCGAGATGGTGTCGCCTGCCCTGGCCGGGAACCGCTCCTCGAGGATCTGCAGGGCCTTCTTCGACTCGGATCCCGGAATGCGGAAGTCAGTGCTGAACGGGCCTCCGCCGGTCGCCCCGAGTGTGACAATGGCGATGAAGCCGGCGATCCAGGAAAGCAGCACCCGCTTGCGGTGGTGGTAGCACCAGCGAGCCAGTGTTTCGAGCATCTCGATCCCCCTCTACGTACGGCCATCGTGTGCGGACGCGAACCTACCCCCATTCCGAAGGCGGTGCTGCCCGCTCAAAGGGCCGGATCGCAGGGCTTCCACGGGCTCGAGCGCGTGTGGGACGAGTCACCGTCACCGAGCCCTCCGGCAACGGACAGGCGCCGGCTGAGGCACCTCGATAGGCTTTTGGGCCGGCACGAGATAGGGGGCAGAAATGGACGGGTTCGGGGTCGAGGCGGAGGTGGTCGGCACCCAGGCGGTGGTCGTGGTCACCGGCGAGATCGACGCTCTTACCGCGCCGGCGCTCAACGCGAAGCTCCTCGAACTGGCCGAGACCGGTGTGGAGCGGGTGGTGGTCGACCTCCAGGGCGTGACCTTCATCGAGTCGGTCGGTCTCGGCACGCTCGTCGCCGCCCGGAAGCGGCTGGGCACGGGCGATAAAACCGTCTGTCTCGTCATCGCCGACCATCAGGTCAACGTCAGGAGGCCGTTCGAGATCACCCGCCTAGACGAGGTGTTCCCCATCCACCCCACGCGGGAAGCGGCGATAGACGCCTGCCTCACAGAACCGGCAGCCTGAGCGGACGCCCAGAGGCCCGAGCCCCAGACCTCAGGGCCATCCCCTCAGGGCTCGATGAAGATGCACTCCCCCGGGCACTCCTCGGCCGCTTCCACCACGTCGTCGAGGAGGGCGTCGGGGATGCGGCCCACGCCGTTGGCGGTTCCGCCCTTGCCCTTCTGTTCGTTGAACGTGTGGTCGGCCGACAGGTCCGGGAAGTGCTCCTTGGTCTCCTTGACGTAGGCCAGTCCGTCATCCTCCATGAAGAAGACGGCCGGCGCGATCTCGGCGCAGATACCGTCACCGGTGCAGAGGTCGGCGTCGATCCAGACGTTCATCACGCGGAGCTTAGAGCCTCCGCTCGCTACTCCGTCCAAGCCGGCGGTAGAACGAGCGGCCATGCTGCCCGAAGGCCTGTGGTTCGACCGCGAGGGACGTCCCATCGACGTCACGGAGATGGTGCGGCTGAGCCAGGACGCCTCGTACCGGGTGGTGGCGCGCGACTGGGTGGGAGACGTCGAGGTGGCGACCGTCTGGCTCGGGTTCGACCACAGTTTCCGCAGCTCTCGGCCCGTGCTGTTCGAAACTGTCGTCTTCGGGGGCCGCATGGATCAGTACAGCCGTCGATACACGACCGAGGCGGAGGCCCGGAAGGGCCACGCCAAGGTGCTGGCCAGCGTGCAGGGCCTCAGTCGGCGATGAGCCGGCTGGCGGGGGACCCCTCGGCGTAGACGAGGTTCTTGTGGAGCATCACCACCGTGCCGGCCTCGTCACCGGACTGGAACTGCACCCGGTCGACCAGGGCGCGCATCAAAACGATTCCCCGTCCGCTCTCGGCCCCGGCGCCGACCTTCGGGTCGCCGACCGCCATTTGTTCTTCTTCCCCCTTTGGGGCGGCCACCTCACCTCCCACCCCGTAGGCTCGTCAGGTGGAGCGGCTCCGGCTC
The DNA here is from genome assembly GCA_035526335.1 of Acidimicrobiales bacterium. Lineage (GTDB taxonomy): Bacteria > Actinomycetota > Acidimicrobiia > Acidimicrobiales. The sequence goes on from DATLCN010000002.1 coordinate 13,210, forward strand.
TTCGACGAGCCCCGGGGGGACGTGCGCCGGCTCAGCCTCGTGCGCCTCAGCTCGGAGATCGCCCGCTCCGTCGGCGGGGTGGGCCGGGTGGCGGTGGAGGGTGAGGTCGTGATGCCCCGCCAGCACCCTGGCGGCACCTATTTCACCCTCCGTGACCGCACCGTACAGGTGTCGGTGCGTTGCCCCTCTTCCCGCGCCGCCCGGTGCCGCACCGTGGCCGGTGAGCGGGTGGTGGTGACGGGGGCCGTCACCTGGATCGCCGACCGCGGGCAGATCCAGCTGGTGGCCGAGGAGGTGGTCCCGGTGGGGGAGGGCGCCATCGCCGCCGCCATCGCCGACCGGCGCCTGCGTCTCCAGGCGGACGGGCTGCTCGACCGACCCCGCCGGCGCCTGCCGCGCCTCCCGGCCACGATCGGGGTGGTCTGCGGAACCGAGGCAGCGGTGCGTGCCGACATCGAGTCGGTGGTCGCCGTCCGCTTCCCCGGCTACCCCATGGCCTACGTGCCCACGAACGTGTCGGGCGCGGGGGCGGCCGACGCCATCATCGCCGCCCTCGCCGTCCTGGACGGTCGACGAGAGGTCGAGATCATCGTTCTCGCCCGCGGCGGGGGCGATGCCGCCCAGTTGCTGCCCTTCAGCGACGAGGCGCTGTGCCGCGCCATCTGCGCTTGCACCACACCCGTCGTCTCGGCCGTGGGCCACGAAGGTGACCGGCCACTGTGCGACGAGGTGGCCGACCTCCGCTGCGGGACGCCCTCGCTGGCCGCCGCCGCCGTCGTCCCGTCACTGGCCGAGCTGGAGGCCGAGCTGGAGGTTCTCCTCTCCCGGGGCCGTCAGGTGCTCGAACACCGGGCGGAGGCGGCCGCCGATCGCCTCAGTCGGGTCGATCGGGAGCGGGCGCTGGAGGGAGGGGTGGCGCGGGCGGAGCGCCGCCTCGGCGAGGCGGGATCACGGCTGCACCTCGTGCACCCGGCACGCGCCGTGGCGGCCGCGGGGAACCGTCTGACGCGGGTCGAATGGTGCCACTCGGTCCCCCGTCGCGCCCGCCAGGAGCGGGAGCGCCTGGCCGGAGCCCGCCGCCATCTCGACGCCCTGTCGCCGGCGCGGGTGCTCGAGCGGGGATACGCGGTCGTCCGGACGTCGGACGGTTCGGTGGTGCGGTCCTGTGACGCGGTGGAGGTGGGATCGGCGGTGGAGGTGCAACTGGCCCGTGGACGCTTCGGCGCGGTGGTGAAGGAGACCCGTGTCCCAAATGGGTGAGCTCCACGGCGCCGGCGCCGGCGACGTGTCGGCCATGACCTACGAGGAGCTGGTGGAAGCCCTCGAGCAGCTGACGTCGCGGATGGCCGACGGCGACGTGGGGATCGAGGAGGCGGTCGACCTCTACGAGCGGGCCGGGCGACTGCACACCCAGGCCACCGAGCGGCTGGCCGGCATCCAGGAACGCATCGAAAGGCTCGCCCCGGCGAGGTCCGAGGACCTCTGATCCAGCCGATGGGTGCGCCCATGGCGGGGAAACTGCACGCGCGTGGTGGGGGTACAGGGGCGGTACCCTCTGGCCGTGCACGCGATCAAGCTGACCCTCCTCTCCGTCCTCGTTTCCGCTGCCGCGGTATTGACCCCGGTGTCCGTCCCGCCGGCAGCGGCGAGTCACACTCTGGGTCAGTTCCTCCAGGTGACGCCGGAGGTGAGCGTGGTTCCGCTGAGCGGAGTGGTCACCCTGAAGGCCCAGCTCTTCACGGAGCTCCTGGGCCGCAAGGCCACCGCCGACCCCCTGAGCGCCATCGTCGTCAACTTCGAGGAGGTGGATGTGCCGGCCGATCCCTCCGTCCTCAACGACACGACCTGCACGGTGCCGGCGGGCGAGTCGACGTGCTCGGTCACGGCCAGCTCCCCGACGCCGGTGGACAAGACGTTCCGTGTGTGGATCACCGGCCACAAGGACTCCACCGAGAACCGTCTCGCCAACACGACCGCCGCCGACCAGGCAACTGCCGACTGCATCACCCCCGAGGAGGGCGAGAGTGAGGCCGCCGGCTGCCGTGCCAGCGGGGACACCGAGTTCGTGGGCGCAGCTGCGGAACCGGACTTCACGGATGTGGTCAAGGCCAGCTGGATGGCAGGTGGTGTCGACGTCGTACCGGACGACCAGCGGCTGCCGCCGGGCGGCCTGGCCACATTCACCGCCACCGCCTACGACATCAACGGCAACCCGGCACCTGGCATCGCCGTCTACTTCGAGTTCTTCAGCCTCTCGGTCTCGGACGGGGACGGGAACAACCCCGGGCCTCAACCTGGGGGAAACCCCGACGGCAGCTGTGTCACGCGCAGCACCGGACTGGCCGGCGCCGGCACGTGCTCGCTCGGCTACAGCCAGTTGAAGGAGGGCGTGGACCTTCTCTGCGTCTGGACGTCGGCCACTCCGCCGGTCTTCGCCGGAACCCGCGATGGCGGTACATGTGACGCGGAGGGCCTCGCCGACCCCACTGCCAACGACGGCAGGCCCAGCCCCGCCAACGACGACCAGGACGTGGTGCGGGTGGTGTGGCAGCGGGCCACCGCTCCGCCTCCCCCGCCTCCCACCGGCTACTGGCTGGCCGCCACCGACGGCGGGATATTCGCCTTCGGCGACGCCGAGTTCAAGGGCTCCACCGGCGCCATAAAGCTCAACCAGCCCATCGTGGGCATGGCCGGCGCCCCCGCCAACAAGGGCTACTGGATGGTGGCTTCCGACGGCGGCATCTTCGCCTTCGGTGACGCCAGGTTCCACGGCTCCACCGGCGCCATAAAGCTCAACCAGCCCATGGTGGGCATGGACTCCACGCCCAGCGGCAACGGCTACTTCCTGGTCGCCCGCGACGGTGGCATCTTCGCCTTCGGCGCCGCCAGGTTCCAGGGATCCACCGGCGCCATCAAGCTCAACCAGCCCATCGTGGGGATGACCGTGACACCGAGCGGCAACGGGTACTGGCTGGTGGCTTCCGACGGTGGCATCTTCGCCTTCGGTGACGCCAAGTTCTTCGGCTCCACCGGCGCCATCAAGCTCAACCAGCCCATCGTCGGCATGGCCGCCACGCCCACGGGCCTGGGCTACTGGTTGGTCGCCCGAGACGGTGGCATCTTCGCCTTCGGTGACGCCAGGTTCTTCGGCTCCACCGGCGCCATCAAGTTGAACCAGCCCATCGTCGGCATGAGCCGCACGGCTACTGGCCTCGGCTACCGCCTCGTCGCCTCCGACGGTGGCATCTTCGCCTTCGGTGACGCCAGGTTCGTGGGATCCACCGGTGCCATCAAGCTCAACAAGCCGATCGTCGCCATGGACGGATTCTGACCCTCGCCGATCCGTGGCCGGACATGCTCGTCGCCCTCGGCTGGGACGACCGGGTGGCGACTCTCTACCGGTCGCTGGCCGAGCCGTTCCACCAGCCGGCGCGGGTCAGCCGTGTCGACCGGGACCGCTGCAGCGTCCACACGGCCACCGGGAAGCTGCGGGCGGCGGCGCAGGTGCTGCCGGCCACGGGTGACTGGGTGGTGCTGCGGCCGGAGCCGCGGCCGACCGTCGACCACATCCTGGCCCGCCGGTCGACCCTGGAGCGGGCCGGCCAGGTGCTGGCCGCCAACGTCGACGTGGTCCTGGTCGTCGCCTCCCTCGACCGCCCCCTGAACCTCAACCGGGTGGAACGGGAGCTGGTGCTGGCGTGGGACAGCGGGGCGGTGCCGGTCGTGGTGCTGACCAAGGCGGACGCCACGCCGGAGGCGCCGGCACTGGCCGAGACGGTCGCCGCCCGGGCCGTGGGCGTAGAGGTCCTCCTCACCAGTGCCACCACCGGCCAGGGGGTGGCTGCCGTTCTGGCCCAGCTCCGGCCCAACCGTTCCGCTGTCTTCCTGGGGCCTTCGGGGTCCGGCAAGTCCACACTCGTCAACCGGATGCTGCAGGAGGACCGCCAGGCCGTGGGTGAGGTGCGGGCGGGCGACCACAGGGGCCGCCACACCACCTCGTCGCGCCATCTTCTCGTCGTTCCGGGCGGCGGTGTGCTCATCGACACCCCCGGCCTCCGCTCCGTCGGCCTGGAAGGTGCGGAGGGTGGCGTGGCGATGACCTTTCCGGACGTGGAGGAGGTGGCCGGGGGATGCCGCTTCCGTGACTGCGTGCACACCGGTGAACCCGGATGCGCCGTGGTCGCCGCTGTGGCCGCAGGGGCACTCGACAGCGACCGGGTGGCGAGCTACCGAAAGCTCCAGGCCGAGCTGGAGGAGGGCGGACGGGAGCCCTGGGCCAAGGCGGCCGACAACCAGCAGGGCCGCATCGCCCACCGGGCCATGAAGAAGATGCCCAGGAAGCGCTAGCCGGCGCTCCGGCCGCGCTCAGCGCCGGGACAGGACGCTGAGCAGCGTGGGCGCCTCCCGCCGGCGGAAGGCAACCGCGATGTCGAGGCGCTCGAGGAGCTGTGCCACCGTCCGTTGGCGGGACGGCGCCGGGTGGGCCTCCAGGAACGAGCGCACGTCGGCTGCCAGCTCCGGCACGGAGAGGGTCGTCACCCCTTCCAGCATCCGGTCTACGAGCTTGTCGGGGATCCGCCCGATCAGCTCGTCCCAGTGCTCCTTGACCAAAGTCCACGCCACGGGCCCGCCCCGGCGGTTGGCGATGAGCTGGGAGATGAGGAACGGGGCGTTCTGGGTCCGCACGTCGTTGCCCAGGGCGAGATCGAAGGTCCGCACCACGAGGGCGTCGTCCTCGAAGGAGGCGAGGCTGTAGAGGTAGCGCACCTCGTCCTGGGGCGTCGAAGCCGCCTTGTAGCGGGCCAGGTGCGTCTCGTAGTCGTGCTCGTCGCCGTTGACGGCGACGATGGTGACCACGGCGGCAGCCACGTCGGCATCGACTGAGCCCGGTTCCGCCAGCTCCCGGGCGTGCAGCTCACGTGCCTTCGCCACCACCTCGGGGTCGGCACCGACGACTCCGAGGGCCGAAAGCACTGTGGCCCGGAGGGTTCCGGTGCGCTCGTTCTCGCCTGGTGCCGGGGTCCACCCCAGCTCATCGGCCAGCGGGGACAGCAGCTTCCTCACCAGGGTCTGCAGGTGAGGCCTGTCGCCGCCGGCCGTCATCCGGTCGAGGAACCCGAGGGCGCCGGCGATGGCCGACCACACGCTCGGGTCACGCTCGCCGGTCTCACTCGCCGTCGTGGCCAGGTTCAAAAAATCGTCCACCGTGGAGGCGCCGGCCAGCACCGCTGCCCAGGTGTCACTCACCAGGTTGAACCGCTCCAGGGCGTCGAGGTCGGCGAAGGCCCTCGTGAGGCCCGCCAGCAGCTGGGGTTCGTAGCGCACCCGGTAGAAGCCCCAGCCTCCCTCGTTGACCACGACCCAGTCGGGCTTCCCGCCCAGGTCGACGGTGGCCGGCTCCGGGCCCAGGAGCAACCGCCGCTGGGTCGTCTCACCGCCGAACGATGCGCGCAGGATCACCGGCACCTGCCATCCGGCGCCGCCGGCGGGGTCGCCCCCGGCGTCCAGGTACCGGAACCGGCGCTGGCTCAGCACCACGCCGCCGCCGTCAGCCGTGGAGGAGACCGACACCAGCGGATAGCCGGGCTGGAAGATCCACGAGTCCATCGTGGTCCGTACGGGCTCTCCGGTGGACGCCTCCAGGGCGTCCCAGAGGTCCCCGGTGTCGGTGTTGGAGTAGCTGTGCTCGGCGATGTAGGCGGCGATGCCCTCCCGGAACGGCTCCGGCCCGACGTACCTCTCCAGCATGCGGAGCACGCCGGCGCCCTTCTGGTAGGTGAGCACGTCGAACATCTGCTCAGCCTCGTCGGGGCTGTCCACCGGGAACTCGATGGCCCGGGTGGTGGCCAGTCCGTCCACCAGCATGGCGTGGCCGCGACTGAGGGCGAAGGTGACCCACCGCTCCCAGTCCGGGCGGAAGTCGTCGATGCACAGCAGCTCCATGAAGGTGGCGAAGGCCTCGTTCAGCCAGATGCCGTTCCACCAGCGCATGGTGACGAGGTCGCCGAACCACATGTGGGCCAGCTCGTGGGCGACCACGTCGGCCACCCGCTCCAACTCGGACCGGGTGGCACGGTCGGGGTCGACCAGGAGGGCGTTCTCCCGGAACGTGACGGCGCCCAGGTTCTCCATGGCACCCATGGCGAAATCGGGCAGGGCGATCATGTCCAGCTTCCCGGCGGGGTAGGCGACCCCGAAGTAGCGGCTGAAGTAGCGCAGGGCGTGGGCGCCAATCTCCAAGGAGAACCCGCTGAGGCCCAGCTTCCCGGGAACGCAGGCCACCCGCAGCGCCACGCCGTCGACGTCGAGCCCGACGGTGGTCTCGAGTGGCCCCACCACGAAGGCCACGAGGTAGCTCGACATCCGCATCGTGGGGGCGAAGCGGACCTGCTTCCTCCCGTTGCCCAGCTCGGTCACGTCGGACACCTCGGAGTTGGAGATGGCGTCGAGCTGCTCGTCGAAGATGAGGGTGACGCCGAAGCTCGCCTTGAAGTCCGGCTCGTCCCAGCAGGGGAAGGCCCGGCGTGCGTCGGCCGGCTCGAACTGGGTGGCGGCCAAAGCCCGGGGGAGCCCGTCCGCACCGGCGAAGCTGCTCCCGTAGATGCCCCGGAGCTTCTCCGAGAAGCGGCCGGCGAAGGTGAGATGCAGGGTGTGGGCGCCGGCGCCGGCGGTGCCGTCGAGGTCGATCGTCACCTGCTCGTGCTCACGGTCGACGACGGGACGGCCCGCGAGCACGGTGCCGTCGGCGGCCACCAGCTCGGCTTCGAGGATGTCGAGGTCGGCGGCGTTGAGAACCAGTGCCGGCGTCGGCTCGTGCACCTGCACCCGGACCCGCTCCTCGCCGGCGAAGGAGGACTTTTCGACGTCGAGGGTGAATGTCAGGTCGTAGTGCTCGGGCGAGACGGTGCGGGGTAGCCGGTGCGCGTTCAGGAGGGTCTTTCTAGCGCGCCGGGCTAGGTTCGCCGACCGTGCCTTGCGACGACTTCGACGTAATGGCGGTGGGACATGCCGTCGTCGACGTCATCGCGCCCGCCACCGACGAGGACCTGGAGCTGCACGGCCTGGTGAAGGGCAGCATGGTCCTGGTCGACTCGGAGCAGGTCGAGACCACCTATGCGGCCATGGGGCCGGCGGTGGAGTCCTCGGGGGGGTCGGCGGCCAACACCGTCGCCGGTGTGGCCTCCTTCGGAGGCTCGGCCGCCTTCGTCGGCAAGGTGAAGGACGACCAGCTGGGCCGGGTCTTCACCCACGACATCCGCTCCGTCGGCGTCGAGTTCTCCACCCCGCCGGCCACTGAGGGCGAGGCGACGGCGCGGTGCCTGGTCATGGTCACCCCCGACGCCCAGCGCACCATGAGCACCTTCCTGGGTGCGGCGCGGGGCCTGGCGGCCGGCGACATCGACCGGGACCTCGTGACCCGCTCGCGGATCACCTATCTCGAGGGCTACCTGTGGGACCCACCAGAGGCCATCTCGGCCCTGGTGCAGGCCATGGACTGGGCCCACGCTGCGGAGCGGAGGGTCGCGTTCTCCCTGTCCGACCCCTTCTGCGTCGACCGTCACCGCCGGGAGTTCGTCGACCTGCTGAGCGCCGGCTCGGTGGACGTGCTGTTCGCCAACGAGTCCGAGGTGCTGTCGCTGTTCGAGGTGTCTTCCCTCGACGAGGCGCTGGCCGCTCTGAAGGGCACCTGTGAGATCGCCGCTGTCACCCGGGGACCGGCGGGATCGGTGGTGGTGGCCGGCAGCGACGTGGTGAGGGTACCGGCCGAACCCGTGGACGAGGTGGTCGACACCACCGGCGCCGGGGACCTGTACGCCGCCGGCTTCCTGTTCGGACTGACGCACTCCGCCGGCGTGGACGTGTGCGCCCGGCTGGGCGGCGTGGCCGCGGCCGAGGTCGTCAGCCACATGGGTGCCCGGCCCCACACGTCGCTGGCCGCCCTCGCCGTGCCGGTCTTCCGCCGGGCCTGAGCGGGTCGCCACGGCCACCTGACGCGCCGCCGCCGCCGGAGGGGAGCCGGCGGCGGGGCAGGTCGTGGGTGCCCCGGGGGGGGGCGGGGTGTGGTCCGGGCCTCGGCCGGTGTCAGCGGCTGGTCGGCCGGGCGGTGCGGGCGCGGCGTGCGCCACGGGCCCTGGTGGAGCGCTTCTTGGAGATCTTGGCCTTGGAGGCCGTGGAGGACTTGGCCCTGGTCGCCTTGGGGGCGCCCTGGGGGGTCATGAAGTTCTCCGTGACATAAAGCGTGCCGGCCTCGTCCTGGACCACCGAGATGCCGGCCTGGGTGAAGCCGCCGTTCAGGATGTTGGCCCGGTGCCCGGGGCTGTTCATCAGCCGCACGTGGGCGTCTTGGAGCGAGGTGGAGTTCATGGCCACGTTCTCACCCCGGGCCGCGGAGCGCAGCGACGCCTTGGTGGAGGCGGTGAAGTAGCCGTCGTTGTGCCAGATGGTGCGCTTGGAGGCCATGTCAGACGAGTGGGGGTGGGCGATGGCCACCACGTCGGAGCGCACCGTCAGCACCACCATGTTGCGGCTGGTGCGCTCGGCGTTGACCAGCTCCATGAGCCGCTCGGCTGCGCCGGGCACCTCAGAGATGGTGCGCGCCGGGGCGGGGGCGGGAGCCGGAGCAGCCGCGGGCTGGGGCGAGGAGGGCGAGGAGGAGGAGGGCTGGGGGGCGGGCTGGGTGGATGAAGAGGGCGAGGGTGCCGGCGCCGCACAGCCACCGACGAGGGCGAGCGCCCCGCAGTCGGCAGCCGAGGCGCTACCCGTTGAGAGCAGCGAGAGGGGCAGGGACAACACTGCGATGGAAGCGAGGCGGCGGATCATGCCAAAGGTGTCGTCACCGGCCGATCTGCGGCGTATCAACCCATGCCCAACGTGACAACAACGCTTTGGGATATGGCTAGTTGTGGCCATTTCCCGCTGGCCCCATATGTCCGGTCCAGTGCGACAAAACCCTTTGGTCATGTGCCGATCCGGGCCGAAAGCGCCGGTCGCGCCTGCGTGTAAATGATCAATGGACGGTCGACTGCCTGCTTGGAGTAGCTCTGAAATAGCCCGAGAGCGCCAGCTTTCAGGCGCCGGCCGGGCGTGGTGACCGGTTCGTGTCAGTCATTTTGATCACACGTTGGGGGGGTCTTGATACAACGCTGAACCGGGCGCGACGACGCATTTGGCATGAACCCCAACACCAACCGAATCGTCCGCACCGCCGCTGTCGTCGCCGCCGTTCTCATGGCCATCCCCGCCGGCGTGTCCGCCGCCGAGGCCGCCTCCTCCTCGGTGGTCGAGGCCTCCGCTCCGGCCAAGGCCCGCAAGGTGGCCACCCGCCGGGCCGCCCGTCCCCGCAAGGTCTGCACCGGCCGTGGCCGGGCCCGCCGCTGTGTCATCGTGCGCCCTGGTGCTCCCGCCCCCATCGTTCCGGCCCCCGCCGCCGCTCCCGCTCCTGTCCCTGCTGCGGCTTCAGCGGCCATCGCCCCCGGTGGGGGAGATGGTGGTGCGTTCGGGTTCTTGTTCCCCAACGGGGCCAACCCCGGCCGCTGGAACCCCTGCGTGGCGGTCCACTACTCGGTCAACGCCTCCAAGGCCCCCGCCGGGGGCGAGGCCGACCTGCAGGAGGCCATCCGCCGGCTGGGCGGCGCCACGGGCATCAACTTCGTCTACGACGGTCCCACCGCCGCGGTTCCCAACAACGGCGACAGCTCGGCGGCCACCGTCATCGCCTGGGCCGCTCCGGGTGAGTCCAACATGCTCACCGGCTCTGCTGCGGGCATCGGCGGCGCCTCGGGCATCCAGACCGGCGGCTACATCCGCTTGACCAAGGGCTTTGTGGTCATCGACTCCACCCGGGCGGTGGCCCCCGGCTTCGGCGGCGGCGTCACCCAGGGTGCGTTGCTGATGCACGAGCTCGGCCACATGGTGGGGCTCAACCACTCCGCCGACCAGGCCCAGATCATGTACCCGACGGTGACCGAGCGCACCCCCTCCGACTGGGGAGCGGGCGACCGCAACGGCCTGACCCAGGTGGGCGCCACCAAGGGCTGCCTCGGCTAGTCGAGCGACACCAGAGGTACTTCACGGGCGGGGTCGCACCAGCGGCCCCGCCCCGTGCGCGCCCCATGCGCGCCCGGGGGCCGGCGCCTCCGGGCTCAGCCCGGGGCATCCTTGCGGGCGCGGCTGGGCGCCACCCGGGGGGGCTCGCCGGGCATCTTCGGGTACACCGGGGGCCATGGGGCATCGGGCAGGCCGGCGGCACGGTCCCGCTCGTGGAGGGCGAGCAACGGCTCCAGTGACTGCGGAGCGGCGCCGGCCCAGGGGTCGCCGGCCCGCTCCACCCGGGCGGGAACGGTGGCCACGGTGAAGGAGTCGGGGTCGACGGCGGCCAGCTCCTCCCACCGGAAGGGGGTCGACACCTGCGCACCGCGACGGGCCCGCACGGACCAGGCACCGAAGATCGTCTTGTGGGGAGCGTTCTGGTTGAAGTCCACGAAGACCCGGGTCCCCCGCTCCTCCTTCCACCAGGCGGCGGTGATGAGATCCGGGCGGCGCCGCTCCAGCTCCCGGGCCGCGGCGACCGCGGCGGACCGCACCTCGTAGGAGGTCCACCGCGGGAGAAGGCGGACGTAGACGTGCACACCACGGTTGCCGGTGGTCTTCGGCAGGCCCGCCATCCCTACCTCCTCGAGCAGTGAACGGACCTCCTCGGCTGCCTCCTGGACCTGGGGGAAGGCGGTGCCCGGCGTCGGGTCGAGGTCGATCCGCAGCTCGTCGGCGTGCGCGGGGTCCGCCGCCCGCGTGGGCCAGACATGGAACCCGAGGCAGCCCATGTTCACCGCCCACAGCACGTGGGCCAGATCGGCAGCGACCAGGGCGTCGGAGGTGGTGCCGTTGGGCGTGGAGACCACCGCCGTCTTTAGCCAGTCGGGGTGGTTCTCCGGGACCCGCTTCTGGAAGAACGAGGACCCCTCCGCCCCGTTGGGGAAGCGCTGCAGCAGGACGGGACGGCCCCCCATCGCAGCCATCAGCGGTCCCTCCACCGCCTGGTAGTAGCGAACGAGGTCGAGCTTGGTCTCGCCTCTCTCGGAGAAGAACACCTTGTCCGGGTGGCTGATCACCAACTCACGACCCGCCGCCAGGACGGGGAAGCCGTCCGCGCCCACCGCTAGCGGCGTCCGCCCTCTTCCATCTCGGGAGGCAGGAACACGATGTCGAGGTCGGCCAGCCGCACGAGGGTGGAGGCCACCCAGCCACCGATCCCGGCCAGGAGGGCATCCAGCCTGGCGTTGTCCTCCAGCACGTCCTCCTCGAGCCGCAGGACCCCGGAGTAGGAGACTTCGAGGGCGAAGTGCACGACGTCGGAGTCGGGCTCGCTGTGCTGCTCGACGCTGGGTCCGCTGCGCTCCGCGCCCTCGCCCAGCGCCGCCGGTCCAGCGTCGGGCAAAACGGCCAGCACCGCCGCCGGCTCGGGGGCCGACGCCATCCGCTGGACCCGCACGGCGATCTCCACGTCTATCTCCGGTGGGTCGCCCAGACCCTCCCCCATGGCCCAGGCCCGGTAGGCGGTCTGGCTCCACGTGGGCCAGTCGAAGGCGATCTCGGCCTGGACCCGGGGCGGCACGCCCTCACCGGGGAGGGTGTAGGAGGTCTCGAAGGAGAGGTCTCCGAGGAGGATGTCGATCTGCAGCCGTTCCTCGAAGGTGTGGCGCTCCAGGAGAGCGCCCTCCACCGACCGCCGAAGGGCGCCGATGGCCTGCAGGAAGGCGTGGTCGAACACGCGGCGAGGCTACCGTTCGCCGTGGCCAATCCCTGGGTCAGTCGGCGGGTGCTCAACTACGCCCACCAGGGCGGTGCGCGGGAGGGGCCCTCGAGCACGATTCACGCCATGCGCCATGCGGTGGCCGGCGCCGGCGCCCACGGTCTGGAGCTCGACGTGCACGTCACCCTCGACCGCCAGCTGGTCGTCTGCCACGACGCCACCGTGGACCGCACGACCAACGGCTCGGGCCGGATCTGCGAGCTCACCCTCGACCAGCTCCAGTCCCTGGACAACGCCTACTGGTGGGTGCCGGGGACGGTGGTCGACCACGGGGCGGCTGAGCACGGGTACACCCTTCGCGGGCGGGCCCCCGACGACTCGGACCTGCGCATCCCCACGCTGGTCGAGGTGCTGGAGACCTTCCCGGGCACCTACCTCAACCTCGACATCAAGCTCACGGCTCCCGACGTGGAGCCCTACGAGGAGCTCGTGGCGCGCGTGCTGTCCGACTTCGGGCGGACCGACGACGTCATCGTGGCTTCGTTCCTCGACCATGCCACCGCGGCCTTCTCCGCCGCCGCGCCCCGCATCAGTACCGCCGCCGGCACCGGTGACACCGCCGCCTTCTTCCTCGCTGTCCGCGGGGGTTCCCCGCCTCCGGCCACCCGCCACCACGCTCTGCAGGTGCCGGCGGAGCTCTACGGGCAGACGGTGGTGGACGAGGAGTTCGTGGCCGCCGCCCACGGCCACGACCTGGCGGTCCACGTGTGGACCATCGACGAGGAGGACGAGATGCGCCGGCTCATCGCCCTGGGCGTCGACGCCATCATGACCGACCGACCCACGGCGATGGCCGCGGTGCTCGCCGCGGGCTCCTGATATGAGCGGCCTCAACGCCCCCCGGTGCGGGCCGACTATCGACCGGCGTTGGGCCGCTTGCCGTGGTTGGCCTTCTTGATCCGGGTCACGTTGCGCTTGTTCGTCTTCTTCGACATGCGCCCATTCTCGCACGCCGGCGCCGCCGGCCCTCAGCCGGCCGCCGGGTAGCCTCGCCGGGATGGAACGCCTGGGCATCGTCGGGCGGCCCAACTCCGGCAAGTCGTCGTTGTTCAACGCGCTCACCGGAGGGTCCGCCGCCGTGGCCGCCCACGCCTTCTCCACCACCGAGACCAACGTGGGGATGGCCCAGGTCCCCGACCACCGCCTGGACGCCCTGTCGGCCATGTCGGCGAGCAGGAAGACGGTGCGCACGACTGTCGAGCTGGCCGACGTGGCGGGGCTCGTCGCCGGTTCCTCCACCGGTGAGGGCATGGGCAACCGCTTCCTCGCGGGAATCCGGGAAGCCGACGCCCTGTGCCTGGTGCTGCGGGCCTTCGAGGATGCCAACGTCAGCGGCGGCACCGACCCGCTGGAGGACCTCGAGGTCCTGGAGCTCGAGCTGGTCCTGGCCGACGCGGACACCGTCGAGAACCAGCTGACCAAGCGGCGGAAGGCCACCCGCACCGACAAGTCCTCTTCACTGGCCGGGGAGGTGGCCGCGCTGGAGGTCGCCCTCGACCATCTCCAGGCGGGCACTCCTCTGTTCCGCGCCCGGCTCTCCGCCGATCAGGCCTCGACCCTGCGGGAGTACTTCCTGCTCACCACCAAGCCGGTGCTGGCCGTGGTGAACCTGGGCGAGGACCAGGTGGCCGATGCCGACGCGTCGGTGAAGCCGGTCGCCGCCGCCCTGGCCGGCTCGGCCGAGGTGCTGGGAGTGAGCGTGCAGCTGGAGGCCGAAGCGGCCCAGCTCCCTGCGGCCGAGCGCGATGAGCTGCTCGAGGGACTGGGTCTCGGAGAGGGCGCGCTGCCCCGGGTGGCCCGGGCCGCCTACCACCTCCTCGGCCGGCGCACCTTCCTCACCACCGGCGACAAGGAGTCCAGGGCGTGGACCTTCCGGGCCGGCGCCAAGGCCCCGGAGTGCGCCGGCGTCATCCACTCCGACCTGCAGAGGGGCTTCATCCGGGCCGAGGTCATCCACTGGGACGAGTTGCTCGAGCTCGGTTCGTGGTCGGCGGCCAAGGACGTAGGCAAGCTGAGGGTCGAGGGCAAGGACTACGAGGTGGTCGACGGCGACGTGCTCGAGATCCGCTTCAACGTCTGAGATGACGTGGCTGGTGCGGGAGGGCGAGGTACTGGCGAGCCTCGAGGTGGCCGACACGATGTCCTCCCGCATGGCCGGTCTGCTGGGCCGCGACGGGATCGACGGTGCGATGCTGATCAAGCCCGCCCGGTCGGTCCACACCATCGGTATGCAGTTCCCCATCGACGTCGCCTTCTGCGACGGGCAGCTGCAGGTGGTCGCCGTCCGTTGCATGGTCCGCAACCGCATAGGCCTCCCCCGCCTGAGGGCCCGGTGTGTGATCGAAGCCGAGGCGGGAGCCTTCGAGCGCTGGGGCCTCAAGGTCGGGGACCGACTCGAGGTCACGGGCTGATCCCGTGACCGGCACCCTCGTGGTGGTGGGTACGCCGATCGGGAACCTCGGCGACCTCTCCCCCCGCGCCGCCGCGGAGCTGGCCGGCGCCGACGTCATCGCCTGCGAGGACACCCGCCACACGCGGAAGTTGTTGACCCATGCCGGCGTCACCGGGAAACAGCTGCTGTCGGTGCACGACGCCAACGAGGGCGAGCGGGTACCGCGGGTCCTGGGGATGCTGGCCGAGGGCCTCCGGGTCGCTCTGGTGAGCGACGCCGGCATGCCGGCCATATCCGATCCGGGCCGGCACCTCGTGGCCGAAGTGATCGCCGCCGGCCACGAGGTGGTGGTGATCCCCGGCCCCTCGGCCGGGTTGGCCGGCCTGGTCGCCAGCGGTCTCTCCACAACGCGCTGGGTGTTCGAGGGATTCCTGCCCCGTTCCGGCGGCGACAGGACGCGCCGGCTGGCCGAAGTCGCCGCCGAACGGCGGACCGTCGTGCTGTACGAAGCCCCGCACCGGATCCGGCGCACGGTGGACGATCTCCGCGCCGTCTGCGGTCCGGACCGGCGGATCGCTCTGGCCCGGGAGCTGACCAAGCTGCACGAGCAGGTGTGGCGGGGCAGCCTGGCCGAGGCGTCGGACCACCTGGTCTCCCAGGACCCGAGGGGCGAGTTCACCATCGTCCTCGAAGGAGGCCCCGAGGAGCAGCCGGCGAGCGACGAGGCGATCGCCGCCGCTCTCGCGGCACGGATGGAAACCGGCGACAGCCGGCGGGCGGCCGTCGAATCCGTTACGGCCGAACTAGCCCTGTCCCGCCGGCGCGTCTATGACGTCGCGCTGCGCCTCGGCGGGCGATAGGAACACACGGCTCCCGGCCGGGACCTCCAGCTCGGCCACGCAGCCCATGCACACGGGCTTCTCGCGGTGTGACCGCAGACCCTCGTTCCCCCCGCAGAACACGCACTGGTCCTCCACCTTGCGCAGCACGATGCCGGTCTCGTCGACGGCGATCTCCAGTGCGTCGCCCGCACGTATTCCGAATCGCCGGCGCATCTCCACCGGGAGGACGATGCGCCCGAGGTGGTCGACCTTCCGTGCCATTCCTGACGAATTCATCGGGGCCTCCCTGGAACCTTCTCATAGCCTAGGCAGAGTGGGGACTTTTTACGTCACGACTCCGATCTATTACGTAAACGACGCGCCCCATATCGGACACGCCTACACCACGGTCACCGCGGACGCCGTGGCCCGCTGGCACAGGCTGCTGGGCGACGACGTGTTCTTCCTCACCGGCACCGACGAGCACGGCCTGAACGTCCAGCGCCGGGCCGAGGCCAACGGTCTCACCCCCCAGGAACAGGCGGACCGCACCAGCGAACGGTTCAAGGAAGCCTGGGAGTCACTGGACATCAGCCACGACGACTTCATCCGCACGACCGAGCCCCGTCACCACCGGGCCGTTCGGGCGTTGCTCCAGAAGATCCACGACAACGGCGAGATCCAGATGGGCACCTATGAAGGCCTCTACTGCGTGTCGTGTGAGGCCTACTACGGGGAGGACGAGCTGGAGGATGGCAACTGCCCGGTGCACAAGCGGCCGGCGGAGCTGTTCAATGAGGACAACTACTTCTTCGCGCTGAGCCGTTACCAGCAGCGGCTGCTCGACTGGTACGAGGCCCACCCCGACGCCATCACGCCCGAATCGAAGCGCAACGAGGCGCTGGGCCTGATCCGCCAGGGCCTGCAGGACCTGTCCATCACCCGGACCTCGTTGAAGTGGGGGGTCCCCGTGCCCTGGGACGACGGCCACGTCTTCTACGTCTGGTACGACGCGCTGGTCAACTACCTCACGGCCATCGGCTACGGCGAGGACCCGGATCGCTTCGCCAGGTACTGGCCGTCCGTCCACCACCTCATCGGCAAGGACATCCTGCGGTTCCACTGCGTCTACTGGCCGGCCATGCTGCTGGCCGCCGGCTTGGAGCCGCCGCAGCGCATCCACGTCCACGGCTACCTGCTGGTGGGGGGGGAGAAGATGTCCAAGACCCGCCTCAACGCCATCGCCCCCGCCGACCTGACCGCCGTCGTCGGGGTCGACGGCTTCCGGTACCACTTTCTGCGGGACACCCCCTTCGGCCCCGACGGCGACTTCTCCTACGAGGGGCTCGTGGCTCGCTACAACTCCGATCTGGCCAACAACTTCGGCAACCTGCTCTCGCGGGTGAGCACGGTGGTCGGTAGCAAGTGCGCCGGCACCGGACCCGCGCCGGGACCGGGCAGCCCACTGGCGCCGGTGGCGGCCGAGGTGTTCGAGGCCACGGCCGACGCCTGGGACCGGGTGGCGCCCAGCGAGGCACTGGAGGCGACGTGGCGACTGATCCGCGAGACCAATGCCTACCTGGAGGCGGAGGAGCCGTGGAAGGCCGAGCCCGGGCCGGCGGCGGACGTCGTGCTGGGGGACGCCCTCGAGGCGCTGCGCCTCGTCGCCATCCTGGCCACACCGGCAATGCCCCAGGCGTGCAACGAGGTGTGGCGGCGCATCGGGCTGTCCGGGTCGCCGGCCGAGGTCAGCCTTCCCGAGGCAGCGCGCTGGGGGGGCTATCCCGGTGGTCTCGCCGTGGAGAAGGGCAAGCCGCTGTTCCCGCGGATCCATGTGGACTGACAGCCACTGCCACGTTCCCTACAAGGACCTGGGGCTGGAGGCCATCACCGCCGCCCGCGGGGCGGGAGTGACCCGGTTCATAAACGTGGGTACCGACGCCGAACAGTCGGCCGCGGCTATAGCCGTGGCCGGAGAGCACGAGGGAGTGTGGGCCACAGTGGGGCTGCATCCCCACGACGCGGTCAAGGGGGTGGACACCATCGTGGACCTGCTCTCGGCCCCGCGGGTGGTGGCCGTCGGCGAGTGCGGGCTCGACTACCACTACGACCACTCGCCCCGCCCGGTCCAGCGGGAGGCGTTCGCGGCGCAGGTCGCGCTGGCCCACGCCCACGACCTGGCCCTGGTGATCCACACCCGGGAGGCGTGGGACGACACCTTCGCCGTCCTGGCCGCCGAGGGGGTTCCCGAGCGGACCGTTTTCCACTGCTTCACCGGAGGGCCGGCGGAGGCGAGGAAGGCTCTCGATGCCGGCGGCCACCTGTCGTTCAGCGGAATAGTCACCTTCAAGGGGGCGGAGGACGTTCGCGGCGCGGCGGCCCTGTGTCCCCTCGACCGGTTGCTCGTCGAGACCGACGCACCTTTCCTGGCGCCGGTGCCCCACCGCGGCCGGGCCAACGAGCCGGCCCTCGTGCCGGTGGTGGGGGCCGCGGTGGCCGCGGCCAAGGGCGTCGACGTGGACGAGGTGGAGCGGTCCACGTGGGCCGTGGCCGAGTCGGTCTTCCGTTTGCTCGGCGTGCCGGCGCCCACCGTTCGCATCGACTGGTGAGGAAGAACACACCCTTCTAGCGTTCAGGAGTGACCTTGAGCCGGCGCGATGTGGCCGGCCTGCTCGAAGCCAACGGTCTTCGCCCGAGCGCGGCGCTGGGCCAGAACTTCGTGGTCGACCCGAACACCGTCCGGCGAATCGCCAGACTGGCCCGTGTCGGGCCAGGCGACCGCGTGGTCGAGATCGGCGCCGGCCTGGGCTCTCTCACCCTCGCCCTGGCCGGGACGGGCGCCGAGGTGGTGGCGGTGGAGCTGGACCGGTATCTAACGCCCGTGCTTCGTTCGATCGTGGAACCGGTGGGTGTGCGGGTGGTGGAGGGCGACGCCCGGACACTGGCGTGGGGCGAGGTGCTCGGCACCGACGACGGTTGGGCTCTGGTCGCCAACCTCCCCTACAACGTGGCCACACCGCTGGTACTCGACCTTCTCGCGGGGGTGCCGGCCATCGGGCGGATGCTGGTGATGGTGCAGCGTGAGGTGGGGGAGCGTCTCGCCGCCGGCGCCGGTGGGAACGCCTACGGCGCGGTGTCGGTGAAGCTGGCCTACCGCGCCACCGCCAAGGTGGTCGGGCGGGTGCCGGCGACGGTCTTTCTGCCCCGGCCCAACGTGGAGTCGGTGCTGGTGGAGGTGGTGCGCCGGCCGGCGCCGGCGGTGGACGTCGACCACCACGAGCTGTTCGCCCTCGTGCAGGCCGGCTTCGCCCACCGGCGAAAGATGCTGCGCCGTTCTCTTGCCGGTCTGGTCGGCCCAGAGGTGTTCGCCGCCGCCGGCGTACGTCCCGAGGCCAGGGCCGAGGAACTGGACATCGCCACTTGGGGCAAGCTGGCCCAGTGCGCGATCGATGCCGGCGGGCGCCGGCCAAGCTGACCCTCTCCCTTCGGGTGATGGGGCGGCGTGACGACGGCTACCACCTGATCGACGCCGAGATGACCACGCTCGAGCTGGCCGACGAGCTCAGGTTCTCCGCCGGCGGCAACGACCTACCGCCCGACGACCTGGTGAGCCGTGCCCTCGTCGCAGTGGGCCACGCCGCCGGCGTGAGGGTTGAGGTGGACAAGCACATCCCGGTGGGCGCCGGCCTGGGTGGGGGGTCGGCCGACGCCGCCGCCGTTCTGCGCTGGGCCGGCTGCGCCGACCTGGAGTTGGCCGCCGGCCTGGGTGCCGACGTCGCCTTCTGTCTCGTCGGCGGCCGGGCGCGGGTGGGCGGGATCGGAGAAGTCGTCGAACCGCTGCCCATGGTGGACACCACCTTCACCCTGCTCACCCCACCGTTTCCGGTGTGGACCCCGCTCGTGTACAGGGCATGGGACGACATGGGCGGCCCCTCGGGTGAGAGTGGCAACGACCTCGAACCGGCGGCGTTGCGGGTCGAGCCGCGGCTGGTCCGCTGGCGGGACCGCCTGGGCGACGCCACCGGGCTGACACCGCGCCTGGCCGGCAGTGGGGGGACGTGGTTCGTCGAGGGCAGCCACCCGGAGGTGGACGGAGCGGTGGTGACGCGCACCGGCCGCCCCTGAGGGCGGCCGGTGGAGCTTGTCGCTACCTGATCTGCGGTGCTGGAGCTACCTGGTGCTGGTGCTACTTGCCCGCTCGGCGTTGCCAGCGGGTGGCTTTCAACATCTTCTTGTGCTTCTTCTTGCGCATGCGCTTGCGGCGCTTCTTTATCAGCGATCCCATGTCGGTCCCGAGGCTACAGGTTCTGCCCTCGGGGCCGCCGGGCCGCCCCTGCTCACGCCGGCTTGGCCGCCTTGTCCGTCTTCTGGAAGATCTCGGGCACCGGGTACTTCCCGAGGGCGTACAGGAGGATGGCCTGGTGCTGCTGGTCGATCACCTGGATCGAGCCCGCCAGCTTGATGGCCTCCTTGCTCTTCAGCACGGGGATCACGCTCAGGTAGGTCTGGGCCGCGATCTCCTCGAGGGTGAGGGCGAGTTTGGCTGCACTGGGCACGTCGGTGACCTTGCTGAGCATGTCCTTCACCGTGGGCTCGAGCTGGGCGTCGGGGTCGGTGACCTTGGTGCCGCCGGCGCCCGTAACGACCTCGTTGAGGGCGTCGAGGTGCTCCTGGTGGTGGCCCATCGCGGTCTGCACGAAGGTGGCCACGGCCGGGGGGACGTCACCGAGGTTGCCGGCGGTGGCGGCGTCGAGGGCCGACTTGTAGGTGTTGACGGCCAGCACCTCCAGCCCGGCGGCGAACTCGGCGATGGCGGCGTCGCCGGAAAGCTTCTTCCCGCTCTCGCCGGCATCGCTGGTGTCGGTGGTGTCTCCGGTAATGGCCTTGTCGTCGTCGTCGTCGCTACCGCAGGCCGCGGTGACGATGGCGAGGCCGGCGGCGACCGTGCTGCCGATGAGGAACCGGCGGCGGCTGACCGAAGCCGTCATCAGCTCGGATCCGAGGGACTGGGGGTCGGTCTGGTTCATGTCGTTCTCGCTCAGTTGGTTGGTCACTTGACAGCTCCTGTCTCGGGACCGGCGATGCCGTCCTCCGTGGTCGTCTCGAACGCCTCGGGGAAGGCGACGCTGCCGGCGGCGCCGGGCAGCTTGGCCAGGTCGGCCCCGATGGGGACCTTGATGAGGTCCGGAAGGTTGTTTTCCAGCAGGGCCTGCACGGCCCGCAGAGTGGCCAGGTGCTGGGCCTCGACGCCCATGACGCTGCCCATGATGCTCTTGGACTTCACGTCCTCGAACATGGTCAGGTTGACCAGGTAGGTGTCGGTGGCGACCTTCTCGAGGGAGGCGGCCAGCTTCACGACGTCCAGGGGGCCCTTGAGCCCGGGAGCGGCCTGCTTGACGACCTCCTGGAACTTCGGGTTGGGCTCGTCCTGCACCTGGCCGCCGAGGGTGGTCGTCTGGGCCTGGAAGGCCTTGCGGTGCTCGTCGTGCTGCTTCATCGTCTCCTTGGCGAAGGCGACGACAGTGGCGTTTCCGTTCTTGATGAACGGCAGGCCCAGGGCCACGCCGTAGGTGTTGACGGCCAGGCGCTCCAACGACGACGCCGTCTGGAGGATCTGGACGTCGAGGGGCTTGTCGGCCCGGGCCGGTGTGGCGAGGATGGCTGCGGCGAGGCCGCCGAGCCCGCCGCCGATCAGGCCCCGGGTGGCGAGGCCGCCGGCGCCGATGCCCATCTTGGCCAGCAGGCCGCGCCGGTTGGTGTTGAACCGGTCGATCTCGTCCCGGTCCACCGGATGTCCCCGGCGCTCCTCACGGATCTCGGCCAGCTCGGGGAGTGAGGCCTTGATGCCCTTGATGGCATCCACCTGAAGGTCCTGGGACTCCACGATCAACTCGTTGAGCTTGCGTTCGTCGATACTCACCGAAACAAGTTCCCCTTTCCGAAGCGACGCTTCGATTCACGACCCAACCCGCTCCAAGAGGGCCGGATCCCGTTGCGCAACCTGCGCTGACTCAGGATTCCCGTTGTCAAGCCCCTCTTCGGAGCCCTCCATGCCGGCGGATGAACCCGCCTTTCGTCCCCCGGGGTCATATCCAACGCACACGCTCGACATGTACCCCGTTTAGCGGGTGGTCGTGGCGGTAACTTCGTCTTCTTCCCTTTCGGGGATCGTCTAACGGTAAGACACAGGGTTTTGGTCCCTGGAATGGGGGTTCGAGCCCTCCTCCCCGAGCGCTGGCCACCCCTCGTAGCGCGGCGCTGGGGTATACAAGAGCAGTGAGCCGCCGTCCCCTTTCCGCAGTAGTGCTCGCGGCAGGGGAGGGCACCCGGATGAAGTCGGAGCGGCCCAAGCCTCTGCACGTGCTGTGCGGGCGCCCGATGGTGCTCCACGTCATCGACGCTCTGGCCGAGCTCGACATGGACCGGGTGGTCGTGGTCGTGGGCCACAGCGCGGAGCGGGTGACCAAGACCCTGCTCGAGAGCGCCCCCGCCGGCCTCTCCATCGACTTCGTGGAACAGCACGTCCAGAGGGGGACCGGAGACGCGGTCTCCGTCGCTCTCACCGCCTTCCCCGACGACGACTCCGACGACGGGGACATCGTGGTGCTCCCGGGCGACACGCCGCTCGTGCGCTCGGCCACCCTCGAGAGCCTGGTGGAATCCCACCGCTACTCCGAGGCTGCCGCCTCGGTGCTCACGGCCAGGGTCGAGGACGCCACGGGGTACGGCCGGGTGGTTCGGGACAAACGGGACAATGTGGCGAGGATCGTGGAGCAGGCCGATGCCTCGGAGGAGGAGCGGGACATCAACGAGGTCAACACCTCGATCTACTGCTTCCGTCGCAGCATTCTCGCTCCGGCGCTGCGCCGCCTGAGCCCCGAGAACGCGCAGGGCGAGTACTACCTGACCGACGTCGTGGAGGTCCTGCACGACGCCGGCTACCCGGTCGTCTCCATGGAGGTGGAAGATCCCATGGAGGTCGCAGGGGTGAACGACCGCGGCCAGCTGGCGGTCGCCGAGGCCGAGCTGCGGGAGCGCACCAACGCCCGGTGGATGCACCGCGGGGTCACCATGCTCGACCCCCGGCGCACTTACATCGATGCCACCGTCCGCCTGTCGCCGGATGTCACGCTGTTCCCCGGCGCCATCCTGCAGGGCACCACGACGATCGGCGCCGGCGCGCAGATCGGCCCCGACACCAGACTCGTGGACTGCGTGGTGGGCGACGGTGCGGTCGTCGAGCAGACGGTGGCCCGCCAGGCCGAGATCGGCGTCGACGCCCGGGTGGGGCCGTTTGCCGCGCTGGCGCCCGGATCACAGGTGAAGGCGGGCACCGTCACCGGCCCGTTCTTCTCCGCCGACGCGCACCAGGAAGGAAGCTGAGCCATGGAGATGGTGCCGAAGAAGCGTCTGGTCCTCCACTCGGGCCGTTCCCACCCGGCGCTGGCGGCCGACATCGCCAGGCACCTGGGAGTGGAGTTGGGGGACGCCAACCTCAAGGAGTTCGCCAACGGCGAGATCTGGTGCCGGTACGACGAGTCGGTGCGGGGGAGCGACACCTTCATCGTCCAGACCCACGCCAATCCCGTGAACGATTCGATTGTCGAGCAGTGCATCATGATCGACGCAGCCAAGCGGGCCTCGGCCAAGAGGGTCACCGCGGTCGTGCCCTACTACGGCTACGCCCGCCAGGACCGCAAGGCGGAGGGCCGGGAGCCCATCACCGCGAAGCTGGTGGCGGACATGCTCATGGTGGCCGGCGCCAACCGGGTCCTCAGCGTCGACCTGCACTCCGGCCAGATCCAGGGGTTCTTCGACATCCCGGTGGACCATCTCACGGCCACCCCCGTTCTGCTCGAGTATCTGGCCCGGTCCGGGCCGAAGGATCCGATGATCGTGGCTCCCGACGCCGGCCGTATGAAGGTGGCGGAGCGCTTCGCCCAGCACCTGGATGCCGACCCCGCCGGCGTCTACAAGAAGCGGGCGAGCGGCGTGGTGCAGGCCCGTGGCGTCATGGGTGAGGTCGCAGGGCGCCACTGCGTGCTCATCGACGACATGATCGACACCGCCGGCACGATCGTGGCGGCCGCCGACATCCTCATGGAGAGTGGCGCCAGCGAGGTGTGGGCCATGGCCACCCATGCCGTGCTGTCGGACCCCGCCATCGACAAGCTGAAGAACTCGGTCATCTCGCGGATAATCGTCACCGACACCCTGCCTCTGCCGCCGGAGAAGCACATCGACAAGATCGAGGTCCTCTCGGTGGCCGGCATCATCGCCGACGCCATCGACGCCGTATTCGAGGACGCTTCGGTTTCTGAGATCTTCGGCGGCGAAAACCAGTCCTGACCCGAGCTCGGTGACCAGGTTCGCCCCCCACCGGAACTTGGTGACCCAGGCGGCGCCACGACGCCGCTTCGGTGACCCAGGCGGCGCCACGACGCCGCTTCGGTGACCCAGGTTCGTCCTGCCCGGAGGCCGATCGGGAGGCGCCGGTAGACTCCTGCGGTGCCCGATATCACTCTTCCCGCCGAGACCGGCCGTAGCGCCGGTTCCAGCGCCTCCCGTCGTCTCCGTGCCGAGGGCAAGGTTCCCGGCGTCGTGTACGGCCACGGGATCGACCCGCTGCCCGTCGCCGTCCAGCACCGTGCCTTGCGTGCCGCCCTCTCCACCG
This sequence comes from Acidimicrobiales bacterium, assembly GCA_035526335.1. GTDB lineage: Bacteria > Actinomycetota > Acidimicrobiia > Acidimicrobiales. The sequence continues at coordinate 36,906 of DATLCN010000002.1, forward strand.
AGGCGGGACTGAACGCCCTCCTCGACCTCCAAGTCGACGGGACATCGCACCTGACCCTGGCCCGTGAGCTGCAGCGCGACCCGATCCGCAACGTCGTCACTCACGTCGACTTTCAGATCGTGCGGATGGACGAGGTCATCAGCGCCGACGTGCCCATCGCCCTCGTCGGCGAAGCGGTCCATGTCCACCAGGGCGACGGGGTGGTCGATCAGCAGATGTTCAACCTGGCCGTGCACGCCACGCCGGACAAGATCCCCAACGCGGTCGAGGTCGACATCAGCGAGCTGAACATCGGCGACACCATTCGTGTCGGCGACATCAGCCTCCCCGAAGGTGTCAGCTCCGATGCCGACCCCGAGGATGCCGTGGTCGTGGGCCAGCCCCCGCAGGTCGCGGAGCTGTCCGAGGAGGAGGCTGCCGCAGCAGCGGAAGCGGCCGCACTGGCGGAGGCGGGTGCCGAAGGCGGCGAGGCCGGCGCCGAGCCTGCCGCCGGCGAATAGTGCACCGTCGCCGATATCACATGCCGCCTCGCCGGCCGGCGACGTCCCTGGCTGCGTTTCTCCTCCTCGAAAGCCGGCAAGAAAATTCCTTCGTCGTCGCGCCTGGCCGATGCAGTCAGAGTCCGGCACATAACTACTCGACGCTCCTGGCCGACGTGAACCGCGCCGCCGGGCTCAACGTCCCCTCCTTGCGCGAGAAAGAGTGCGAAGCCGCCGGTGATGGCTACTTGCGCGAGAACGAGTGCGAAGCCGCCGGTGATGGTCACTGCAAAGGCGCAGGTGGTTTTGCGCCGGCCTCTCAGTCCATATCAGCGCCGGAGCACTAGCACCTGCTGCGTCCCCGCACGGGCACGCCGGCCGACCTGCTCGTGGTCGGTCTCGGAAACCCGGGTGCCGAGTACGCCGGCACCCGGCACAACGTAGGGGCCGAGGTTGTCGAGCTTCTGGCCAGCCGCCACGGTGGTCGGTTACGTAAAGCCAGGGAAAGGGCCCTGGTGGACGAGGTGCGGGTCGGCCCCTCTCGTGTGGCGCTGGCCTTCCCCCAGACGTTCATGAACGACTCCGGAGCGGCGGTGGCTCCGCTCGTGCGCCGTTTCGGCATCGAGGACATGGAGCGTCTCGTCGTGGTGCACGACGAGCTCGACCTCCCTGTCGGCGTCATGAAGGTCAAGCTCGGTGGCGGCCTCGCCGGCCACAACGGCCTCAAGTCGATCAAGGCCCACCTCCACAGCGATGTTTTCTGCCGTATCCGCATAGGCATCGGCAAGCCTCCGGGCCGCGGTGAGGGCATCGACCATGTCCTCAACGCTCCAGGCAAGGCGGAGCGGGCCGAGCTGGCCGTGGTGGTCGAAGAGGCAGCCGACGCCGTCGAGCTCATCCTGACCGACGGCCCCGTCGCCGCCATGAACCGCTACAACACTCGTTAGCCCGACCAGGGCCCCAACCCCGCCCTCCTCCGGATCGGGCCCCAACTCCACCCTCCTCCGGATCGGGCCCCAACTCCACCCTCCTCCCTCCGACCAGGTCGCCCGTTTCCGACGCGGGCGACCGCCCGCCGGCGGGCTCCGCATTGCGGCCTCGCGAGGTCCCTTGGCCCCCAGGTGACGAAGCCGGGCGCCAGGTTCGAGCGGGCCAACGCCTCGGCGCCCTCTGTGAGCAAAAACCGTTGCTATACAACGATTGTTGCTCACGGACCGGCCGATTGTCACAGCGACTGGTCATTGTGTGGCATGGAAACGGAGAGGGAACTGGCGAGGTTGGCCCGGCGCCAGCACGGGCTGGTGACCCTCGAACAGGCATCGGCGGCAGGGGTGTCGGTGGAGGGTGTGCGGTGGCGGGTGCGCATCGGCCGCTGGGCCCGAGTGGCGCCGGGCGTCTTCGCCCTGGCCGGCACAGCTGACACCTGGAGGCAGAAGACCATGGGAGCCGTGTTGGCTGCGGGGCCTGGCGCGGTGGCGTCGCACACGACGGCAGCGGCGTTGTACGGGTTGTCGTGCTGTCCGTTCAAGGCCGTGGAGATCACTGTTCCCCTGGGCCGATCGCGCCGAAGTCGCTCAGCCCTGGTTCACGCCAGCGCCCACCTCCGCCGGATCGACGTCGCCAGCATCGAAGCCATCCCGGTTACGCGCCCGGCCCGCACGTTGGTCGACCTCGCCGGTTCCGTCGGCAGCGCCGTACTGGAGGAGGCCCTCGATGATGCCCTCGTCCGTGGGTTGACCACTCTGGACCGGGTGCACGAGCGGACGAGCGTCCTCGGCGGTCCTGGCCGGAACGGCACCCGTTTGCTGGGAAAGGTGCTCGAAGCCTGGAGCGAAGGCAATGTCGCCGAGGGGGTGGCGGAGATGCGCATGGTCCGGCGCCTGCTGGCCAACGGCCAACCAAAGCCGGTTCTGCAGCACGAGGTCTTCGACGGTAATGGCCGCTTCGTCGGACGTCTCGACGCCGCTTATCCCGAGCTCCGCGTGGGCATCGAGATGAACGGCTTTCGGTGGCACGGTACGCCCAGCGCCTTTGCCCGGGACCCAGCCCGTCTGCGCCGTCTCGCCGCCCTTGGCTGGCTGATCCTCCCGTGCACGCCCGTTGACCTCGCCGGCGCCGGCACCGACCTCGCCAATCAGGTTGGCAGTGCCCGGCAGATGACAAGGGCCGTCCCGAAAGGGGCCTGACCCGCGCTTCATCACCTACGCCCGCCGCCATGGCTGGCCAACGCGGCCGCCAACTCCGAAGGCACCCCCGGCCGACAGGGTCCCACCGCCCACCGCCCCCCACCGCCACCGCCTACTCCTGCCACCGCCGCCTACTCCTGCCACCGCCGCCTACTCCTGCTGCCACCGCCGCCTACTCCTGCTGCCACCGCCGCCTACTCCTGCCGCCACCGCCGCCTACTCCTGCCGCCACCGCCACCTACTCCTG
>DATLCN010000004.1:0-23234 GCA_035526335.1 Acidimicrobiales bacterium
TCCCGGTAGACGGCGTGGTCGGCATCTCGGTCCCCGTCGTAGTCACCGGGAACCGCGATGTCGCCGGTTTGGCCGAGGTAGGCGGTGGTCTGGCCCTCGGCGTACCAGGCGCCGTTTCTGAACACGCTGCGGTCGGTGTCGCCGTCGCCGTCGAAGTCGGCCACGGCCCGCACCACCTTGGACGCGTCCCGCACCACGCATTCGGCGTGGCCGATCGTCAGTTCTCCCAGGAGGATCGGTCCGAGGAAATGCTCGTGGACGGCATTGACCACGGAGATGCCGTCGGGGGTAATCAGCTGCTCGTTGAAGGTGGTGCTCCAGTCGTCGGTGGAGGACGCGCTCAGGTGGATGTGGCCGGTGTGTTCGGTGTTGGCCGCCGGATCCGCCGGGATCGTCACGTTGGTCGCGGCGTGCTCAGCCAGTCCACCCGCCTCCGAGGCCGGCTCCGGGAAGAACAGGTCGCCGTCGTCCCAGCCGCTGTCGGTCTGCAGGATGCCGTTGGTGATCGTCGTGGTACGGGTGACGCCGGCGGGGGATGCGGCACAGGTGCTCGCCACCGATGTGTGGGGGTTCGGCGGGTCCGGCGGATAACCGAAGATCTCCGAGCCGCTGGAGCCCTGTGTCGCAGCTGAGTTGACGTTCAGGAGGTTGGCCGAGGTGGTCGCCGAGCCACCGCCGCTGGTCGTCTCGGATGCGTCCACCTGGATCTGGTCCGAGCTGAAGAGGGTGGCCGGTCCGTACCTCACCAGACCCGTCGGATTCGTGGCGGTTCCACCCGGCGGCAGCACGAGCGCGGGCGTTGGGCCTGCATCCGGCTGGGCGCCGCCGAACAAGGAGATGTTGTCGGCGTGGTAGCCGAAGGCACGGCCAAACCGTTCCGGCACTGTGATGATGACGGTGCCGGTGTCGCTGCCGCCTGCACCGTCACTCAGCACATAGGTGAAGGGGTCGGTACCGGTGAAGTTGGCGTCGGGGGTGTAGGTGAACGACCCGTCGGCGCCCATGGCCACGGTGCCGTTGGCTGGATCGCTGGCTGACCCGGCCGTCAAGGCGTCGCCGGCGTCGTTGCCCAGGACACCCGGGGCCGGGACGGTCAACGCGACGTTCTGCTGGGTGAGATAGGCGTCGTCGGCGGCCGCCGGAGGGTCGTAGCGGGCAGAAACAGCGATGGTGACGAGGCCGGTATCGGTTCCGGACCAGCCGTCGCGTACGGCGTAGGTGAAGGTGTCGGTGCCGGCGAAGTTGGGGTCAGGGGTGTAGGTGAAGGCTCCGTCGGTACCGACGGTGACGGTGCCGTTGGCGGGATCGCTGGCCGAACCGGCAGTCAGCGGGTCCCCGTTGGCATCCGAGTCGTTGCCGAGCAGGCCCGGGGCGGCCACCGTCAGGGCGGTGTCCTCGTCGGTGACGTAGTTGTCGTCGACGGCCACCGGCGCCGCGTTCGAGGCACCGACGGTGATGGTCACCAGGCCCGTATCGGTACCGCCCTCGGCGTCCCTCACGGTGTAGGTGAAGGTGTCGAGACCCTGGTAGAGGGCGTCGGCGATGTACTTGAAGGATCCGTCGGGATCCAGGAACACCACGCCGTGGGGGGGATCACTGGCCGATCCCGCCGTGAGAACGCCGCCCTCCATGTCGACGTCGTTCCGCAGCACACCAGGCGCCTGGACCAGGAGCGGGCCGGCGTCCGGCTTGCGGTAGAAGTCGTCGACCGCCAGCGGATCGGTCACGTTGATGGTGACGGTGCCTGTATCGCTCCCGCCCCTCGGGTCGGTGGCGATGTAACCGAAGCTCTCCGTGCCGAGGAACCCAGGCTTGGGCGTGTAGGTGAACGAGCCATCCGCCCGCAGGGCGAGGGTGCCGTTGTCGGGATCGCTCGGGAACCAGTCGACACAAGGCTGGCCACCACCGGGGCAGGGGGTGCCGGCACTCGTGATTGCGACAGGGTGCAGCGTCCGTGCCGCCAGCGGCCGGCCCTCGGGATCGGTGTCGTTGGCGAGGAGGCCCAACGCCGGCACCGTAAGCGTGGAGTTGCCGAGGACCGAGAAGGAGTCGTCGTTGGCCACCGGGGCCAGATTGGTGGACGTGGCCGTCACGCCGCACCGCGACTGCCCGATGATGAGCTCCCCCACGGCGATGTCGCCGAGAAGGTACATGTGGAATGCGTTGACGACGATGGCGTCGGGCGACCTGAACTGCTCGTTGAGCACGACCCGGAAGCGGTCGCCGACGTGATCGATCGTGCCGCTGTACTCGGTGTTGGGGGCGGGGTTGGTCGGCAGGCCGATCGTCTCCACCGGCTCTTGTGTGTCAGGGTCCGTGCGGAGAACCAGGCTCGCATTCGTGAGCACCGTGCTGGCGGTCTGGCCGGTCTCGGCGGCCGAGCAGGTGCTGCGCGCGCTGTCGGCGTTGAACGGGTCGACCTGCTGTTCATGGTCAGGGTTGAATTCGACCAGGGCGGAGCTGGTGGACGTTCCGCTGGGCCCCGTGGACCCCTCGGTGCTGACGGTCATGGACTTCGACTCGAAGAGCACGGCAGGGCCGTACACAGCCCTCGCCCCGTCAGCGTCGGTGACGCTCAGGCTCCCGCCGGCCGAGGGAAGCGTCACCTCCGGGCTGCATCCGGAGGTGGAGGTGCCGCTGCAGCCGGTCGTGCCTGCCGGCCCCCGGGCCGATTTGGGCCCCCCGAAGAGCCCGACCAGGGTGCGGTAGCCGAAGGCTCCCCCGCTCACCTGTGACACCGCCGCGTGGGCGGGAATGGACCCGGCGCCGATCACCGTTGCGGAAGCGAGAAGCGCGATGACGGCCGACCGACCGAGCGCTCCCCTTCGTGACTGTGCCATGTTCATTCCTCCTGAATCGAAAATCGGGTTTTGCCTGTGGGTTGTCCCGCAGGTGGTGCTGGTTTTTCAGCTGGCCTCAGCGAGGTCCTCCAGGACCTCTTGGGGCGGTGGGCAGGGGTTGCGGCCGCCGCCACGCAGCATCGCCGGCAGCGTGCGGGCCAGTATGGAGACGTCTCGACCCACGCTCAGGCGCTCCACGTAGTCGACATCGAGGGCGATGCGCTCGGCGTAGGGCAGGCGGTTGCGACCGCTCACCTGCCAGAGCCCGGTCATGCCCGGACGGACCGCCTCGTAGTAATGGCGGTACTCGCCGTAGCGGACCAGTTCGGCCTCGGGCACGGGGCGTGGGCCCACCAGACTCATCTGGCCCCGCACCACGTTCCACAACTGGGGCAGCTCGTCGAGGTCGAACCGGCGCACCAGCCTTCCCACCGGAGTCACCCGCGGGTCCTGGCCCGCCGGAAGCTTGTAGCCGGATTTGACGTAGCTGGCCAGGAGGTCGGGGGTGGCCAACAGCATCGCCTCGGCGTCCCGACGCATGGTGCGGAACTTGAGGACGTCCACACCCACCCCGTCGCGGCCCACCCGGCGCTGGCGGAACAGCACCGGGCCGGGCGAAGTCAGCCCGACGGCCAGGGCCAGGACCACCAGCAGGGGGGCCATGACCACCAGCAACGTGGCCGCCATGACCACGTCGAAGACGCGTTTGGCCAGTTCGACCTCCGCCGCTGAAGTCGTCGCCCGCGGCACCGCCTCCGGCACCCAGGACCGGGTCCCCTCCAACGTGGTCATGGCCGAACGGTCCCCGCTGCTGACCGCCGCCACCCCATGCCTCGAATCATCTTGCCTCCCCAGCAATCTGCGCCCGGTAGCGCAATCGGTTGAATTCAGCTATTCGCAGGATCGCGCCACCTGCGGAAAAAAACATCGGTCATCTGACCTATATTTGGGCCGCGGGACGTGACATCCACGCCTGGGTCGCTCACATCCGGGGCCGGCGTCGGCGCCGGAACACCATTAGCCCGCCCAGCACGAGCAGCCCCACCACCCCCAGCACCGGCACCACCGGGACTCCGCCGGCGTCGGAATTCGACGAGGCCAGATCCGTGTCGGGGTCTGGAAGCGTCGTTGTCGGGGCCGCGGTGGTCGAAGGGGCCGTGGTCTCGGGCACCGCCGCGGTGGTCGCCGGCACGGTGGTGGTCGCCGCGGGGGCGCCGGCAGCAGCGGTGATCCCGCAGATCGACTCGCCGACGATCAGGTCGCCCACCGCGATATTGCCCAGAAGGTACATATGGGCGGCCCTGACCGTTATCGTCCTGCCTTCGACGATCTGCTCGTTGTAGACGACCCGGAAGTGGTCGCCCACGTGGTCGATGGTCCCGTTGAAGGCCAGGTTGGGCGGCGGCCGCTCCGGGATCGTCTCGGTGGTGGCCGCCTCCTGGGTCTCCTTGTTGTAGGAGGTCTCGAGGATGCCCTTGGTGACGGTGGTCGAAGCCGTGACCCCGGCCTCGTTGGCCGTGCAGGTGCTGCTGAGCTTGTCGGCAATGAGGGGGCCGGGACCGACATTGACCACCGAGGTCTCGCTGGTCACGGACCCGCCCGGCCCCGTCTTGCCCCTGGTGCTGACCTTCAGCTCACCCGACGGGTTCCGGCCCGGATCCTTGTACTGACCCCCGAAGATCGTGGCCGGCCCGAACTGCGCGATCAGCTGCGGCAGGCTCTTCGCCTGGTCGCCGCCGCCGGGCGGCAGGGTCACGGTGGGCGCGGGCCCCACCTGGTTCGGCTCTCCCCCGAACAAGCCGACCTTCACGAAGGCACCGGTGGCCGCCCCTTTGAGCTGCGTCACGTCGGCCCCAGCCGGTTGGGACCCGAGGCCGGGCAGGGCCAGGCCCCACAGGGCCACGGCCACCAGCGGCCTCCAGGGCCGGCGTGCCGCCCTCATGCCTCTGCCACCCGCCGCACTTCGAGCCCCTTCTTGTGACCGGTGATGTAGGGGTGCTTGTTGTAGACGTCGGAGAAGCCCGTGCCGAAGCCCCCGGGGGTGTAGTACCACTGGTTGAACACATCCTTTCGAAATACATAGAAGAAGGTCGTGTAATAGAGCATCGCCACCGGAAGGTCCTCTGCCACCAGGCCCTGGATCTGGCCCACCAGACGCTTGCGCTCCTCGAGGTCGTAGGTCGCCACCTGGGCGTCGAGCAGCCGGTCGACTTCGGGGTTGGAGTACCCCGTGGCCGCATGGATCGGGTTGGGGGGCCTGGAATGGTAGACGCCCCGCAGCATGTCGGGGTCGCCCCCGGGGCCCGTCCCCGACGGCCCCGGGTACGACGTGATGAGCAGGTCGTAGCTTGCCTGCAGCTTCGTCCCGAACAGCCTCACCAGGTCGATCCGCTGGAGGTCGATATCCACCCCGACCGCCTTGAGGCTGGCGGCGACCAGCTCGGCCAGGGCCTGGGGGACGAGATCGGGGATGTGCAGCACATAGCGCAGCGGGCCGCCGTCCGGGTTGAGACGGAGCCCGTCCCGTCCGGAGCGGCGGTACCCACCCTCATCCAGAAGGCGCTCGGCCTCCGCCCGGTCGAACGGGTACTCCCGGGCCGCCGGGTTGAAGTATGCGTGTGACGGCGGCAGCCATCCCTGGCTGCCCACCCCGCCGTTGCCTGTGAGCAACCGCTTCACCATGTCTTCGCGGTCGATGGCGTGCAGGCAGGCCCTCCGGAAACGCAGGTCGGCGAGGGCGCCACCCCGCTTGATGTTGAAGAACAGGGGAAAGCCGAAGCCGGCTTCCCTGCTGATGATCCCGTACTTGGGATTGTCGCGGAAGGGTTTCAGCACCTCGTTCCTCGCGCCCTCGGCGTTGCTGGCGGCACCGTCGAGCTGTCCCACCCGCAGAGCGGTGAGCGTGTCTTCGGCAGGCAGCATCTGGATGCGCCGCACGAACGGAGGGCCGAGGAAGTAGTTGTCCTTGGCCACGTACAGCTCGGTGCCCTGGGCCTCGTTGCGTGACTTCAGCGAGTAGGCGCCCGTGCTCACGAGCACCCGCTTGTCGAAGGTGCCCATCGGATCGGTGATCTTCGACCACACGTGCTCGGGCACGATGGGCATGGTGCCGAGCACGAACTGGAGGAAGGTGGCGTCGGGGCGGTCGAGACGGAACTCCACGGTCCGCTCCCCGGTGGCGACGACGTCGATGCCCTTGCGAGGCACACCCACCAGCAGAGGCGTGAAGGTCTGGCTCGTGTAGTACCCGTAGGTGAAGACCACGTCCCGGGCGGTCAGTGGCCGGCCGTCGTCCCAGTTGACGTGGCGCAGGTTCACCTTGTAGACGAGCCCGTCCTCGGAGCGCGTATAGGACGAAGCCAGCCACGGCAGTTGCTCGCCGGTCGAGTCGGGCCACGTGAGGGTGTCGAAGACCAGGCTCATGCGCCAGTAGCCCGGAGGGGCCACGTAGGTGAAGGGCGAGGGGTATCCCAGGGACGTCCACTCCGAGACCCGCACCGTCGGGCGCCCACCTCGGGCGGTGGGGTTGCCGCCGCCGGCGCTGCATCCGCCGAGCATCACGGCGCCGGCCATCGCCGCCATGCCGCCCAGGAACTGGCGCCTCCGGATCAGGCTGGGACCTTCGCCGGGGTAGGCGTCGGACGGGACGGGCGGGGGATTTTCGGTCATCGTGCGCGACTCCAGCGTGGGTTGAACCGCGGCTCGAGCCCGACACCGATGAAGGTGAAGCCGAGGACGGCGAGGGTGAGGGCCAGGCCGGCGGGAAGCAGCCACCACAACCAGAGCGATCCGACGTAGATCTGCGGGCTCTGAAGGGCCCGGTTCAGCTCCGAACCCCAGCTCACCGCGGCGGGATCGCCGAGCCCGATGAACGAGAGGCCGGCTTCGATGATGACGGCCGTGCCGGCCACGTACACCAGGTTGGAGGCGATGATCGGCCCGAGGGCGGGCACGAGGTGACGGCGCATGACGTACACCGGGCCGGCGCCCAACCCGCGTGCGATGTCGACGAAACCCCGGGTCCGCAGGCTCAGGGTCTGGCTCCGGACGATTCGCGCTGTCTGGGGCCAGGTGAAGAGGCTGATCATGAGGATGGACAGGGTGAGGCTGGGACCGGCCAGGGCGGCGATGAAGATGAGCAGGGGCAGGACCGGCAGAGCCAGGAACACGTCGACCAGGCGCATGAGCAGCGTGTCGAGGAAGCCCCCGCGCAGGCCGGCGGTGAGCCCGACGGCCAGACCGATGGCCAGGATCAGAGACGTGGCGGCCACCGCCACCACCAGGGTGGTCCGGCTGCCCGTCACCAGGCGGGAGAGGATATCGGCGCCGGCGTCGTTGGTCCCCAGGAGGTGAGCCGACGACGGTCTCTCGTAGGCGTCGCCGGTGATGGCCCGGGCGTCGTATGGCGTGATCCACGGAGCCAGCGCGGCAACGGCCACGAGCAGCGCCACGAGGACGGTACCGACAAGGAGGAGAGGGGACCGTCGCAACATGCGGAACCAGGCCCTCATGTCGCCGTCCGGGGGTCGAGGCGGCGGTAGAGCAGGTCGACGCAGAGGTTTGCCGTCACCACTGTGATCGTGAGCAGCAGGAAGGCCCCCTGCATGGCGGGATAGTCCCGGGTGGCGACCGCCTCGAAGAGATACGCGCCGACTCCCGGGTAGGAGAAGATCCGCTCCACGAAGACGATCCCGGTGATGGCCAGGCTGAGCTGCAGGCCGATCACGGTCACCACCGGGAGGAGGGCGTTGCGACCGGCGTAGGAGTACTTGAGCCGGCGCTCGAGCAGGCCCTTGGCCCGGCCGCCCATGAGGTAGTCCGAGCCGAGCTCACCGACCATCGACGAGCGCATCACCAGGTACTGGTACGTGGCGAAGTCGAAGCCCATCAGCAGCGCCGGCAGGGCCAGGTGGTGGGCGATGTCGAGGATCTGGCGGAAGCCACCGAATTCGTTGAACGGCGTCGTGGCCCCTCCGAGGGGGAATACCCCGAGCTGTGCCCCGAACACGACGAGCACCACCAGTCCCACCACGAAGATGGGGATGTTCTGAACAGCCAGGAAGAAGCCGAGAAGGCCCCGGTCGACCCGCTTGCCGCGCTTCCAGCCCGAGTGCATGCCCGTAGGGAGCCCGATGATCATCGACACGACCATGGCCGAGACGACCAGCAGCACGGACCAACCCACCCGGTCACGCAGCTCCTTGGCCACCGGGACGTTGCTGATGATCGAGACGCCGAGGTCGCCCCGGACCAGTCCCGTCATGTAATGCCCGTACTGGTCGGCGATGGACTCGTCGAGGTTGTAGTACTCGGCGAGGTTGGCCCGGGTCTCGGCGTCGTTGACGAAGGACGGGGATCCAAAGGCCATGAGGGCGTCGATCGGGTCGCCGGGCATGATCCGGGGCAGGGCGAAGTTGAAGCTGAGAAGCACGAACACCGTGGCGAGGTAGGAGACCAGCGGCACCCACCGGGGCCGGCGCCGGGGCGCGACCCGGAAAGGGTCGTTCGCCGTCGCCACCTCGGCGGCATCCTCATCGACGACAGCATCCATGAGGAGCGCACCGTGTTCGGTCATCGCCGGCGGGGTCGGTCCATCCGCCCGCTCCAGAGCACGTAGAGGGCACCGAGCAGCAGGCCCAGCAGCGGGAGGACGGCGGCCGGCCTGGCAGAGGATGCCGCTTCGGACGCCATCGGGGCGACTACGGGCAGCTCGATCCCCCTGGACGGTCCGCCGATCCGGCCGCCCTCAGGCCCGCCGGCTGCGGCAGGGCCGGCGGGGCGGCTCCAGAGCACGAGAAGGCTTCCGAGCATAAGGGCCAGCATCGACAGGACCACCAGGGGCCGGGGCGACGAGCCCGTCGCCGCCAGTGCCCCTCTTGTCGTACGTCCTGCGGTGCCGGCGGCTGTTGCTGCCGGCCCGGTGGTGCCGGCCGCTCCCTGGGCGGCCACCGCAGTGGCGCTCATCCCGCAGACCGACTGGCCGATGATCATCTCGCCGACCGCGGTGGGCCCGAGGAGGTACATGTGGGCGGCGTTGACGGTCAACACACCGGCCGCCGTCTTCGCCTGCTCGTTGAACACGATCCTGAAGCGGTCTCCCACATGGTCGATCGTTCCGGACAGCTCGGTGTTGGGCGCCGGGTTGAGCGCGAGGGGCACGCTGGCGATCGGCTCCTGACTGTTGACGTCGTACTTGGTCTCCAGCACACCGCCGTTGATGGTCGTCGAGCCTGCCGTGCTGGCCTGGTTCGCCGTGCAGGTGCTGCTGACGCCCTTGTAGAGGAACGGACCCGGCCCCTCCGCCACGCCGGTTATCTCGGCGGCGCTGGCCACGGATCCGGTGGAACCGGGCGTCCCCTGGGTGCTGACCTTGATCTGGCCGGACTGGAAGAGGATGGCCGGGCCGTACTGGGAGATCCCGGTCGGCGCTGACTGGGTTACCGGATCAGCCGATCCACCGGCGGGCAAAGCCACCTGGGGAAGCGGTCCCTTCGCCTTTGAGGGACCGCCGAACAGGCTGACATCGGTGAAGAATCCGAATGCGCTCCCTGTCACCGACCCGGTGGGCCCCGTTGTGGTGGTCGTCGCGGGCGCCGTGGTGGTCGTCACCGGAACCGTTGTGGTGGTCGACACCACCGTCGTGGTCGTCGACGAGTCGGTGGTGCCCGCCGCTGGCACCGGAACGACCGTGCCGGCTGCCGTGGCCAGTGGCCCGCAGGTGGACGAGCCGACGAACATGTCGCCGACGGCGACGGGTCCGAGAAGGTACATGTGGGCAGCCACGACCGTGACCGACCTGTCGGGATTCACGACCTGTTCGTTGAAGACGATCCGGTAGTGGTCGCCGACATGGTCGATCGTTCCGAATCGCTCGTAGTTCACCGGAGGGTTGACCGGGATCGGCTCGGTGGTCTTGGGCTCCTGGGTGTCCTTGTCGTAGGAGGTTTCCAGGATGCCGTTCACGATCGTGGTGGTGGCGGTATAGGAGCCGTCCGACTTGAGGGTGCAGGTGCTGTGGGCCTCGTCGGCGACGAACGGGCCCGGGCCGGCACCGCCGGGATACGCAGAGCCCGCGGGCATGAGGGTGACAGAGGTCGAGGCGGTGGAATGGCCGTCGTGGCCCAGCTGGCAGTCGACGCCCGATGTCAGCGGCCCTGACGGCGGGCCCTGGGACTGGTCGGCGGGCCACTTGCCGCCGAAGATGACCGCGGGACCGTAGGTCGCTTTGGCCCCGTCCGCGTCGGTGACGCTCGTGGTGCCGCCGGCGGCCGGGCAGGTGACCGATGGGCTGGTCGCAGCCGCCGGGGCGCCCGCCGCCTGACCGTAGCCCCTCCGCATGTAGGGGCCGCCGAAGAGACTGACGTTGGTGTAGTAGTTGAAAGCGCTCCCACTGACGGCGGTGACGTCGGGGGCGTGGCTGGCCGAGGCCGGCCGCAGGCCCGCACCGGCCAGGAACAACGTCGAGAACACCAGCAGTGCCACCGACACCGAACTCCGCCTGACAATTGCACTCGACCTCACAACGTCGCCTCCACTGTCATTCAGGACTTCCGTCCGGCGGTTGCCGGATCGAGCACCTCTTGCACCGCTGATCGACGACATCGCCATCAACCCGCCGACGCCATGGTCTCTGCCGGGACGGCCGCCATCTCGACCCTCGCACCGGTGGCTGCCTTCCTTCGGGCGGCCACGTCGCGGTGGTCGTAGCGCCGCGCGAAGACCGGCGGCTCAAAGCTGAAGAAACCCGCTCGGGCCCGCGGACCCGACGCCAGGACCTCGGCCTCTGTCCCCAGGCGGCCGGCGGCCGCGTTCAAGGTGCACGGCTCGAGGTCCGGCCACCCGCCGTTCTCGATGCGGGCGATGAGCACGTCCAGCGCGGTCGTCGTCTCCGCGAAGGTGAAGGTGCAGTGGCCACCTCTGTGGACATAGAGCTGCCTCAGGAGGTCCCCGTTGCGGGCGTGATGGACGACGTCGGCGTAGGCCTGCTCGTGGTCCGGGGTCACCAGCCCGTCCCCGTCGGTGTGGACGGCCAGCACGGGGGCGCCGCCGAGATCGCCGTCGAAAACGATGTGGTTCTCGAGGTACGCCAGCGCCGCCGGACACGCCTCCACCCGCTCGGCACACGCCAGGCGGTCGAGGTCGTCCTCCAGGTCCAATGCCGCCGATCCGTACAGCGCCTCCACCTCCTTCAGATTGATGGACCTCGACAGCAGTTCGCGGTAGTCGACGCCCGTGTTCCATGAAGGATTCGCCCCCGCCTGCATCTCCACCTGCTTGCGGGCGAGAAAAAAGACGAGAAATCCCACCATGTCGAACCATGTGAACTGGTTCCGCTGGCGGGCTTCGAAGTCGTCGACGGCGGGCTCGGCCGATCCGGGATCGTGCCAGCCGGGTATGTTCCCCACCGCAGCGGCCAGAGCGAGACGTGCCCGTCCCTCGCGCGTGGCCTGGGCCTTGTGCAGCACCGTCGTGGCCAAGGCCAGGTTGTGCTGCGAATTGTCGATGTTGACGATCCGCAGCGGGGAGTCGGGGGCGAGCAGGGTTTTCACCACGAAGGCGATGTCGAGCTCACGGTTGTGGTTGCTGACCGCACCGGCCAGGTTGCCCCCGAGGGGGAGGGCGCCCGACAGCAAATCGGGGTGGACCTGAAGGGCGCCGGCCGAGATGATCCCGCCGATGGAAAGACCCAGAGCAATGGTGTGCAGGGGTGGGCCGAGGATGCCGGTGGCGACCTCGACCAGGTCGGGCTGGTCGGCGAACACCCGCTCGAGGGGCCAGAAGATGGTGTTGGCGGATCCCGCCACGGCATAGCCCATGCTCACAAGGTGCCTGGTCAGAGGCTCATCCGGCTCCCAAGGAGGCTCTCCCGGAGCCACGGGCACCGGGTGGGAGCTGAGCAGGAGAACACCGTTCCAGCGGGCGGGCACCTCGACCACGTACCTCGATCCGCTCGGGAGGCAGCCGACGCGCGAGATCGCCTCAGCCACGTCGCCCCTCCCTCCGCCGTTGGATCGAGGTAGTCGATGTCACTATTTGCACAGTTTGGTCCGGCCTCTCTTCAAGCCACCGATCTGGTGCCCGTCGCGTCTGCATCAGGGCCATCTTGACATCCAGGTTCCAGGATTACATCGGTCAAGTGACCTATATTTGGCGCCCGGAACGCCCGTCTGAGGCCCTTTTGTGGCTTCTGCGACGGTGTCCGGGTGCCTGGCGGTCAGGACCCCGCTGGCCGGAAGGCAGGTGAGGCGGCTACGAGAAGCCGGGCCGTGGCGCTCTTCGGAGCGGTGGAGACGGTGGCCGAAGGACCTTCCTCGACCACCCGCCCCTGGTCCAGCACCACGATCCGATCGGTCACCTTGCGGACCACGGCAATGTCGTGGGAGATGATCAGGAGGCCCAAGCCCATCTCCACCTGGCGTTCGCGTAGGACCACGAGCATCCGGGCCTGTTCGGAGGCATCGAGCATGGCCGTCGGCTCATCGGCCACCAGCAGCTTCGGGCCGGACACCAGGGCGCGGGCCAGCGCCACCCGCTGCATCTGCCCGCCGGACAGCTCGTGGATGCGGGCCTGCAGGAACGATCCGCTCGCGGGCAGCCCCACGCTCTCGAGCATCTCCGCCACCGCCAGATGCCGCTTAGCGCCATCGCCGACCTTGGCCACGTCGAGCGGCTCCCGGACCAGCTCCTCGACGGTGAGGCGGGGTGAGAGGGCGTCGGCTGGATCCTGCATCACGAGCTGGATACGGCGCCGGCGGAAGCGGTCTGAGCCCCGCCACGACGTGGGCAACGTGTCCCCCTCGAGGACGACCTGCCCCGAGTCCAAAGCCAGATGACCGGTGATGATGCGAGCCAGGGTCGACTTGCCACTACCGGAGGGGCCGACCACTCCTACCGACTCGCCCTCGCGGAGGGTGAGCGAGACGCCGGCCAGCGCTGGCCGGCCATGCCCGCGACGGCCGAACGACTTGGTGACGTCGTGGGCCGACAGCAGGGTCTTCAGACCACCGAAGTGGCAGAACACGAGCCGGTCCCGCGAGGAAACCAGCCCCGGCCGGGTCTCGACGCAGATGGTCTCGGCCTGGGTGCAGCGGGGGTGGTAGGGGCAGCCCGGGGGGACGGCCCGAGGGTCGGGCGGGCGACCGCGGATCGGTCGCAGGTCCTTGGTGGTGGTCATCACCGGATAGGCGTTGATGAGCGCCGAGCTGTAGGGGTGCGCCGGCTCTCCGACAATCTGTCCGGTGGCGCCTTCCTCCATCGCCTCCCCGGCGTACATGACCATCGTGCGGGTGGCCAGGCTGGCGGCGTCGGGCAGATCGTGGGAGATCACCACCAGAGCGAACCCCCTCTCCTCGGCCAGGCGGACTATGCGCTGCACCAGCTCGTGGCGGGTGGCCGGGTCGAGGCCGGCCGTGGGCTCGTCGAGCACCACCAGCGACGGGTCCAGGGCCAGGACCATCGCCAGCGTGGCCCGGCGCCGCTCGCCGCCGGAAACCTGGTGGGGGTACCGCTCGAGCAGGGCCGGGTCGAGCAGCACCTCGCCCGCCAGTTCGACGGCACGCCGGCGGGCTTCACCGGCCCCCGTCCTCAGACGGTCGCGCAGCGGCTCGGCCACCTGGTCGCCGAGCGTCGCCACCGGATTGAACGGCGACCCCTGCAGTGCCAGCGCCACCTTCGCCCACCGCACCGAGCGGAGCGTGTCCTGGGACGCCCCCAGCAGTTCGACACCATCGACCTGCACGCTGCCGCGCGCTTCCGGCGGATGGATGAGGCCGGCGAGGCAGAGCGCCAGGGTGGATTTTCCCGACCCGCTCTCACCGACGATGGCCAGCGACTCCCCCCGTTCGAGCGAGAAGGTCACGCCCCTGAGAGCGTCGACCTCGTCACCGAAGCGCACCGCCAGGTCACTCACCCGCAGCAATGGACCGCTCCCCGCCGATGCCGCCGGTTGCACCGCACTGGTCAGTGTCATCCTGAGATCCGCCGCTCGAGCACGCCCACGACGATAACGACCGGAGAGCCGAAGCGGAATAGCGGATCGGGCCGGGTGCTCTCTGGCACCCTGTCAGGGTGCTCACCACCGGAGAGTCTTCGCCGGTGCTCACGACGCTGCGGCTCCTCCCGAAGGTCAGCAAGAGCCTCAGCGCGTGGATCGGGGTCGTCGTGGTGTTCACAGCGATGCTGCCAGCCTCGTTCGCCCTCGCCAGCGGTGCGCTCGTCGGATCGATAGACGGCGCGGTGGCCGGCGGCTGGGCCTCGCCGGCAGGGCGGCGCCTGATCGCCAGCATCGTCGTCGTGATCGCCCTGTTCGTCCTCGAACAGCTGAGCGGGCCTGCTCTCCGCTCGGTGGCGGAGTCTCTCGGCCGCCGGTTGGAGGGTCGTCTGCGGGCCCGGGTGATGGCGGCGACGCTCGCTCCTGCCGGCGTGGCCCACCTCGAGGATCCGGACGTCGTCGACGGGGTGGCAGACGCCCAGAACGTGGGGACGGGCCAGACGACGGTCAAGGACGCCGTCGCCGGCATGGCCGTCGTGACCGCCAACAGCCTCGCCGGCGTGCTCGCCGCCGCGGTGCTCGTCGGGTACCGCTGGTGGGTCGGAACCGGATTGCTCGTCGCCTACCTGGCGACGACGAGAGCCCGAGCCGACCAGCTCCGCAGGACCGTGGCCGCGCTGCGAGGGAACGCCCGGCGCTTTCGGAGGTCGTCCTATTTCCGGGATCTCGCCCTTGCTCCGGGCGCAGCAAAGGAGCTGCGCGTGTTCGGCCTCGACGCCTGGGTCGGCGACCGCTTCACCGATGAGTGGAACCTGGCCATGGCCGGGTTCTGGCGGGACCGCCCCAAGGGCCGGTGGGTGCCGCCGGGCAGCGCACTGCTGATAGGTGGCGCCCTAGTGGTCACCTACGGGCTCCTCGGCCGCTCCGCCGCCCGCGGGGAGATCAGCCTGGGCCAGCTGACCATGTTCGTCGGCGCGGCGACGGGCGTGGCCGCCGTCTACGGCGTGGGCATGGACAACTTGAACATCAGCTACGGCACCGCCCCCGTGCCGGCGGTCCTCGAGCTGGAACAGACCGTGTCGGAGACCCGTTTTTCTCTCGGGGGTACGGCCCCCGCCGAGGGTCTGCCCTCGTCGTGCATCCGCTTCGAGCGGGTCTCCTTCCGGTATCCCGGACAGCCCGGGTGGGTGTTCCGCGACCTCGACCTCGCCATCCCGGCAGGACGATCACTGGCCATCGTCGGCCACAACGGCGCCGGCAAGACCACCCTGGTGAAGCTCCTGGCCCGGCTCTACGACCCCACGGAGGGACGGATAACAGTCGACGGCACCGACCTCGCCGGCGTCGACCCGAGGGAGTGGCATCGCCGGCTGGCCGCCATCTTCCAGGACTTCGTGCACTACGAGCTGTCCGCGGCTGACAACATCGGGTTCGGCTCAGTCGAGCGGGCCGCCGACCGCGACGCCCTGGCGGCTGCGGCGGCGCGCGGCGGCGCCGCTTCGATCATCGAACGGCTGCCGGCGGGTTGGGACACGTTGCTCTCCCGCCGAGCCCACGGTGGCGTGGATCTGTCCGGGGGCCAGTGGCAGCGGATGGCGCTGGCGAGGGCCCTGTTCGCCGTGGACGGTGGCGCGTCGGTGCTCATCCTCGACGAGCCGACGGCCGCGCTCGACGTCCGTGCTGAGGCGGAGTTCTACGACCGGTTCCTCGACCTCACCGCGGGTGTCACGACCGTCGTCATCTCCCACCGGTTCTCGACGGTGCGGCGAGCCGATCACATCGTTGTGATCGAGGACGGCCGGGTCGCCGAGTCGGGGAATCACGCTTCGCTGATGGACGCGGACGGCCGCTACGCGCGGATGTTCCGGCTCCAGGCCGCCCATCTGGCGGGCGCCGAACGGGGCGATGACGATGCCTAGAACCGGGCGGGCGCTGTGGACGGCGGTGACGGTCAGCTTCCGGGCCGACCGCGCCCGGGCCACGGCGGTGGTCGTGCTGTCGGCGGTCGCCTCGCTGGCCGGCGTGCTCGGGGCCTACTGGCTGAAGCGGATCGTCGACGCCGCCGGCGCCGGCGACGAGCGCTCCGCCCTTTGGGCGGCGTCGGTCATAGGCGTGACCGCCGGCATGGCCCTCATGCTCCGGGCGTCGGTCACCCGGATGCAGTTCCCCCTGAAGGAGAACACAGGCTTGTACCTCGACCGGCGCCTCGTCTCGATGGTCGGGGGCATCCCGAGCATCGAGCACCACGAACGGCCTGACTATTTGGATCGGTTGGAGGTGCTCCGCCGGGAGATGCCGGTGCTGGCCTTCGCCGGCGTCACCTCCGCCGGCGCCGTCGCCCTCCTCGCACAGGTCATGGCCACCGCCCTGCTGCTGGCCTCGGTGAACCCCTGGCTCCTGGCCGTCCCTCTCTTCGCCGCTCCCTCTCTGTGGGCGGGCGCGAAGGCCGAGCGCATCCGCCAGGCGGCCCTCGATGCCACCGCTGAGCGCTCCCGCCGGGCGCGCTACCTCTTCGAGCTGGCCACCTCGCCCACCGCGGGCAAGGAGCTGCGGGTGTTCGAGGCCGGCGGCGAAGTCCTGGACCGCCACGCCCGGGACTGGCAGGAGACGGACCGGCTCCTCGACGCCGCCGCGGCAAGGGGCCTGGCATGGGAGGCGGCGGGGTGGCTCCTCTTCAGCATCGGCTACGGCGCCGGCATCGTCCTCGTCGCCGGCCAGGCGGTCAGCGGCCGGGCCACCGTGGGCGACGTGGTGCTGGCCCTCGCCCTCGTGGCCCAGGTCAGCGGCCAGGTCAGCGCGGCGGCGGGCTCGGTGGGCGCATTCGCCCGGATGTCCACGGTCGCCGAACGCTTCCTGTGGCTCGGCGCCTACGCCACCGATAGTCAGCAGCAGGCCGGGCTTATCGTCACGGCTCCGGATCGACTGACGGAGGGCATCGAGCTCCGGGGTGTCGCCTTCCGCTACCCCGGCACTGAAACCGACGTGCTGGCCCGCTTCGACCTGTCGCTGCCCGCCGGCGCCACCGTCGCGGTCGTCGGCGACAACGGTGCCGGCAAGACCACCCTGGTCAAGCTGCTGTGCAAGTTCTACGAGCCCTCCGAGGGAGCCATCACCGTCGACGGCACCGACCTCGCCGGCATCGACACCGCCGAGTGGCGGGAAAGGACGAGCGCCGGCTTCCAGGACTTCGCCCGCCTGGAGCTCCAGGCCGGTCAGGCCATCGGAGTGGGCGACCTGCCCCACCTCGACGACCCGGATGCCGTGGCCACCGCGCTCGACCGGGCCGCCTCGACCGATGTCGTCTCGGCCCTGCCCGACGGGCTGGTGACACAGCTCGGCGCCAGCTTCGAGAGCGGGGTCCAACTCTCGGGTGGGCAGTGGCAGAAGCTGGCGCTGGCCCGGGCCATGATGCGGCCCGAACCGCTTCTGCTGGTGCTCGACGAGCCGACCGCGGCCGTGGACGCCGACACCGAGCACATGCTCTTCGGGCGCTACGCAGCCATGGCGTCGACCCTCGCCGCCAGCCTCGGCGCCATCACGCTGCTCGTCTCCCACCGCTTCTCGACCGTGCGCATGGCCGACCTGATCGTGGTGGTCGAAGGCGGCCGCATCGCCGAGGCCGGCAGCCATGAGGAACTGATGACGGCCGGCGGGCTCTACGCCGAGTTGTACGAGTTGCACGCCCACGGCTACCGCTAGGGCACGCACCCCCGATCGACTGGGGATCAGGGGACGAGGACGCCCTGGTCGGTGTCGAACCCGGCCAAGTCCGGCTTGTGGTCCTGATCGGCCAGCTGCTTGATCAGCGCCGCTCGCGAACGGATCCCGAGCTTCGGGTAGATGTGCGCCAGATGGTGCCCGACCGTGCGGGCGGAGATGAAGAGGCGCTTGCCGACCTCCGGGTTGGTGAGGCCCTCCCCCACCAGTGCCGCCACCTGGCGCTCGGCCGGGGTGAGGCCGTCCCAGCCGCTGGTAGGCCGTTCCCGGCCCCCCCGCCCCTTCATGGCGTAGGCCACGGCGGCCTCGCGTGACATCGAAGATCCCTCGACCCAGGCCCTTTCGAACTCTTCGTCTCCGAGCGCCTTGCGCACCTCGGCAAGGTCGCTCTCCTGGCGCTCCTGATCGCGCTGGGCGCGGACGAAGCCGGCCTCCTCGAGCACACCCTGGGCCGCGGCGAACAAGCGGGCCGCGCCACGCCAGCGCGAACCCTCCACCGCCAGACCGGCCACCGACTCCAAAGCGGCGGCGATCCCGGCGACATCACCGATGTCACGGTGCAGCTCCAAGGCCCGGTGCGCCAGCGTGGAGGCCTCGTCGAACCTGCCATCCATGCGGGCGAGACTGCTCAGACCCTCGAGCGCAAGAGCTTGGGCATGGGCGTCACCGATATCCTGGGAAGTCGCCAGCGCCTCGAGGAAATGACCGGCGGCGGCGCTGGTGGCCCCGCCGGCTTGGGCGGCCCGGCCCACGCCGAGCAGGCAGCGGATCTCGTGGAACCCGGGAGCACCCGAGGCACGTCCGGTCGACAACGCCTTGTCGAACAGCTCGCCCGCCCCGTCCTCGCCTTCGTCGATTCCCTGCGCCTCCGCCAGGCGGGCCAAGAAATAGAAACCGCGAGCCTGATCAATCGGCGTACCGTCGGCATTCGTGACCGTCATCGACTGGTCGAGCAGGTCGCCGGCCCGCTTCCGGTCCCCGGTGGCCCCGGCAAGGTCGGCGAGCAGCACCAGGGCGGTGGACAGATGCTCCACATCCGCCATCTGCTCCGCGTGGGTCCGAGCCTCCTCGAAAGCGGTCTCGGCCACGCCCAGCTCGCCGAGAAGGACCGCAACCCGACCGATCCCCAGGAGTCCCGCACCGAGCGCCTCCCCGTCGGGCTGACCCCGTCCCAGCTCCACGCACTCCTCGAAGTGGCTCCTGGCCGCAGGCAGGTCCCCCAGGCGGAAGTGGGCATGTCCGAGGGCGCAGAGGAAATGACTGAGCTTGTTGGTGTCACCCGTGAACCGGCAGCGCTCGATGTCCTCCTCGAGGCGGGCCAGTGACTGGCGCGGATTGTCGAACATGTGGAAAAGCGCGTTGCAGGCACACAGGCTCGCGTCGTGGTCGCCGGCCTGAGCGAAAAGCGCCGAGCTCTCCTCCATGAGGGGTAGCGCCGAAGCGGTATCGCCGAGCATTCCCCGGAACAGTCCGGTGTCGCGGAGCAGCCTGGCCCGCAGCGGGAGCGGGTAGCCGTCGCTGATGGACACCGCCCACTCCAGCCAGAAGAGCCCTTCGCCGAGGTGGCCACGGCGGCGCCAGAAGGGCGCCAGCGTCGTGACCAGCTTGACACCGAGAGGAGGATCGCCGGTCGTCCGTGACCACACCAGCGCGGCCCGCAGATTGTCCTCCTCGGCGTCCAGCCGGTCCAGCCATTCGTGGGGCTCGCAGCCCCGGAGACCCTGCTCCGCGCGCTCGGCCAGCGACAGGCACCACAGCGCTTGCCGGCGGGAGATGGCGCCGGCTTCGGACGCAGCTTCGAGCTTCGCCGACGCCCAGCGCCGAACCATCCCGAGCAGGCGGTAGCGCACGCAGTCGTCCGGATGGTCGACCACGACGAGCGACTTGCCGGCCAGACCCTCCAGATGGTCCAGCACCTCGCTCTGATCCAGTTCGCTGCCGGCGCACACCTCCTGGGCCGCTTCGAGCGTCCAGCCCGCGAACACCGAGACGCGCCGCAGCAGGGCGGCCTCGCCCGGCAGGAGCAACTCGTGGCTCCACTCCAGGCTGGCGACCAACGTGCGGTGGCGGGCGACGACCGTGCGGCTCCTGGTCGTGAGGAGACGGAAGGGATCGTCCAGCCGGTCCAGCAGGTCCTTGGGCGAAAGTGACGCCATGCGGCTGGCGGCCAGCTCGATGGCCAGCGGTACCCCGTCGAGGCGCCGGCAGATCTCCGCAACCGTCCGTGCCATCGAGCCGTTCAGCCGGAAGCCGGGCCGGCTCGCCGTGGCCCGCTGCAGGAACAGCTGGCCCGCCTCACTCGCCTTCACCGATGCGGCGTCGGCCTGAGCCGGATCGGGAAGCGACAAGGCCCCCACCGACCAGCGGTGCTCGCCGGAGACGGCCAACGGCTCCCGGCTCGTGGCCAGCACCCGCAGGGCCGGGCACGACCGCAGGAGGCGGTCGACCAGGTCGCCGCACGCCTCCACCAGGTGCTCGCAGTTGTCGACCACGATGAGCATGGCCTGCTCGCCGACGTGGGAGACCAGGTCCTGCGACACCGGGCGCCCCGGAAGATGCTTCACACCGGGAACGACGGCGGCGAGCGCGTCGGGGACGAGCGACGCTTCGCTGACCGGCGCCAGCTCCACCATCCAGACCCCGCCGGAGAACCGCGGCGCCAGCTCGAGTGCCACCTGAATCGCCATGCGGGTCTTCCCCATGCCGCCCGGGCCGGTGAGGGTGACCAGCCGCGAATCCGCGAGGAGCGCCTCGACCCCCGCCACCTCCCCCTGGCGACCGACGAAGCTGCTGGCCAGGTGAGGCAGGTTGTGCCGTGGGCCTTCGCCGACGCGTCGGCTGTCGAGGGCCCGCGCGTGGGACGGGCGGCCGGCGGCCGGTTGGGATGGAGTGAGTCCCGCCACCGGTGCGGACCGGCTGGCGCGGGTGTGCAGGCTCACTCGCCCTCACCTGCAGGTGAGCGGACGCGAGCCCTGCAATAATTGTTGATACTGGCGCTCGCCCGCCCCCTCAACACACTGAACTTCCTCGCTCCCGACCGCCCCAAGGGCGGCCTATTGTCTATGTCAGTATATTGACAGATCAGGGCGCCTTCATCAACTCGGCGTCGATGTCAGATTCCGAACAGCAAACGGGTTGCGGCCTACACCGGCGGGACTCCCGGCCTCACCCGACGGACCGTCGGCGGCGAGTACGATCTGTCGTCGTCGAGGTGGTCGGCCTTCCGCAGAGAATCCTGGACAGACGGGGAGTAGCGCAGCGGTAGCGCACCTGCTTTGGGAGCAGGAGGTCGGGGGTTCGAATCCCCTCTCCCCGACGCAAACATGCGGGCGTAGCTCAACGGTAGAGCACCAGCCTTCCAAGCTGGTGACGCGGGTTCGATTCCCGTCGCCCGCTCCAGTAAAGGCCCTGTTCAGAGCGTTGCGCGACGAGAACCGCTCTCAATCCAGGGCCCCTCGTGCCACATCCGTGCCACATAGTTCATGGCCCCACAGACCTTCGGCACCAAGCGCGACGCCGAGGCGTTCCTGGCCCGGGTACGAACCGACGTGGAGCGCGGCGCGTGGGTGGACCCCGACGCCGGGCGGGTCACGCTGGCCGACTACGCATGGCGCTGGCTCGACCAGCGAGCCGACCTGCGCCCCCGCTCCCAAGAGCTCTACGAGAGCGAGCTTCGCCTGCACATCCTTCCCCGTCTCGGCCAGATCGAGCTAGCCGCCCTCACCACCGGCCGGGTCCGGCCTGGCACGCCGAGATGCTCAAGGCCGATCGCCCCGGGAGGACCACCGTCGCCAAGTGCTACCGCCTGCTGCGCACCATCCTCAATACCGCCGTGGAGGACGAAGTGATCGTGAAGAACCCCTGCGTCGTAAAGGGCGCCGGCGTGGAGCGACCGCCGGAGCGGCCCATCGCCACCATCGAGCAGGTCTACGCCCTGGCCGAAGTGATCGAGCCGAGGTACCGGGCGCTGGTGCTCCTGGCCACCTTCACCGGCCTACGGCTGGGTGAGCTCCAGGCCCTCAGCCGGCGGCGCCTCGACCTGCTGCATGGGCGCGTGGAGGTGGTCGAGCAGATGCTCCACTTGGCCAACGGCACCCTGCTCGTCGCTCCGCCGAAGAGCGACGCCGGCCGGCGCAGCGTCGCCATCCCCGCCGTCATCATCGCCGACCTCGACAAACATCTTGCTGAGTGGCCGCCCCAGGGAAGGACGGACTCGTCTTCTGCGGCCACCAAGGCCAGCCCCTCCGGCGCGGCACCTTCTATACGGCATGGCGACGAGCGACTAGAGCAGTCGGTGTCGAAGGCCTACGCCTGCATGATCTCCGCCATACCGGAAACCCCCTCGCCGCCGGTACCGGCGCCAGCACCAAGGAACTCATGGCGAGGATGGGCCACGCCTCGCCGCGGGCGGCGCTGATCTACCAGCACGCCACCAGGGACCGCGATGCGGCCATCGCTGCGGCGCTGAGCGATCTCGTCGAGAAGGCCACGACCCGCCCGGACGCGCCCATCCGGGCCCTCCGGCAGCAGGGCGACAGCACCGACTCCACGTGAGCTGGCGCACCCGAACGCTCGCGATCACCGGTGCGTGGTGAAGCGCCCGGCTCGGGCCTTCTTGATGTCTCTCCAGCGGGAGTAATTGGCCATCGCGTCAATTATCGAACAAGAACCATCATGAGGCGGGTCCGCCGGCGCCGCTTCGGGCTGTCCTCGAATCCCGCCACTCCCAAGGGACACACACCCCCGACCCGGTCCGGCAGGACCACTCAGTTGCACACGACGGTGAAAAGCAGTACGGACCACCCGCATGCGCGTACCATTTCCGTGATGACGCACATCACTCTGGGACTCGACGACGACCTTGCCGCCCGGCTCGCCGCGCGTGCTGCTCGCGCCGGCGTGACGCCAGAGCAGCTGGCACAAGAGTTGCTCGCCAAAGACCTTCGGGGCGCTGACGCGGAAGCGTCAACGGCCGGAGGTGAGTCCGTCGCTTTCGGCTTCTTCGACACTGGGTCCTCGGCAACGCTGCGGGGTCGGGATGTTGACTCGTTGCTTGCCGAAGGACTCGGGCAGTAGCTCTCCTCGTCGACACCAGCGTTTTGGTCGCCGCCGCCAACCGGGATGACCCGGACCGGCTCGCCTGTCAGAGGGTCCTGTCCAACTCGCAACCGCCGCTCATTGTCGTAGCGCCGGCCCGTCCCGGCTTGGTGTGCAGCAGCACCCGGTCGCCGCTGGCGTAGCAGCGCTCTGCGCTCCCCCACCCCGGCCCCGCCATGGTGGTTCCACCGATTACCCCCGAGCCGTTCAACCGGGACCGGATCCGATCGGCCAGGTCCTCACAATCCCCGTGGCTGACGGCCAACGATGCCGAGGGCCACCGAGGAGATCAGGTACTCCGAGTCGCGAAGCGCCGTCAGTGTCAACACGGGGCGGTCACCGCTGACCAAACCGCCTCCCCGGAGGGGTGGCAAGTGTCTGCCGATGTTGCAGTCGTGTTTGACAGCGGGTGCAACGTGGTCATGGGGCTCAGGCCTTGACGGGCCGAAAAGGCGCCGACGCGTCGTTGACGGGACGGTGGTCAGCGGTGCCTGTGCATTGAGCAGGTGACAAGAGGCTGAGCTGTCCAGGGTCGACCTTGGCGCGTCCACGGGATCGCTGCGGGCGACGGTTCGCCGGGGAGACCCCCG
>DATLCN010000037.1:0-18392 GCA_035526335.1 Acidimicrobiales bacterium
GAGGCGGCGGTGCTCCTCCACCGATTCCCATGCCGCGGCGCAGGAGCCCCACTCGAACAGAGCGTGGGCCCCGGTTGCGCAGAGGATAGCTGCGACGCCGGGAGGACAGGCTTCGCCCATCCGGAGCACTTCGTTGGCCAGTGACAACCGCTCTTCGGCCCATCGACCTCGGTTAGAACGAAGAGACGGCCGGCGGCGGCGGCGGCGACTACGGTCAAGGGCTCACCTGGCCTTTGACGGAACCGCTGGCGTGGGCTTAGGTCGTGGTGATGCAGGCTCGGGCAATTGCCTCTACGTGGCGTGCGTCGGTGCCGCAGCAGCCGCCCAGCACGCGGAGGTGCGGATGGGACTCGACGAGCCTGGCGTAGAGCGACCCGAGTTCGATCGGGTCGCCGTCGTCGAGCTGCTCGGCCTCGTCGAGTTCGGCGTGGCTTGCCCGTGATGCGTTGGCCCTTACCAGTTCGATGCGTCCGATCGCCACCGAGTCGGCCTCCAGCGCGTCACTGAAGTGATCAGGATGCGCGCAGTTGATGCCGAAGTGAAGGGCTGCGCCGTCTGTTGCCTCGTCCACCTCCGCGATCGCCTCGTGAAGCGCCTGGCCGCTGGGGAGACGGCCGTCGGTCTCGACGGTGAACGCGATGACCACCGGTACGCCTGCGGCGACGGCGGCGCGGACGATCCCGATGGGCTCACCGGTGTGTGTCGCCGTCAGCATCGTGACTCGATCGACCCCTGCGGCCGCGAACGACTCGATCTGGGCCCGGTGGTACGCCTCGGCGCTCTCGGCGCTCAGGAGCTCGCTCGGGTTGTAGCCGTCGTCCCGGGGCCCGATGTTGCCGCTCACCACGACTGCAGCCTCCGGCTGCTCCTCCGTGATGTCCCGCAGGAACGCCACTGAATCGCGATTGACCCGGTCGAGCGCGGCCGCGTCATAGCTGAGTCGGGCGCCCCAGTCAGAGTTTGCTCGCCATGTCGGCGTCTCCAACACAAGGCCCGTGCCGGCCGCGGCGGCGATACGCAGGTGATCACGGAAGTACTCGGCGAGCAGCTCGCGGCCGGCAAGATCGTCGAGCAGCGGAAAGGCCGCGAAGTCGGGCAAGTCGGTGCTGCGGTGGAAGACGAGCCAGGTTTCCAATCCGCTGTCGGTGAGCATCGGCGTTGGCATCGCGTCCTCCCGTCGTAGCGCTTCGAGTATCGGCGTCCAGCGAAGCCTGCCACGTTCCTCCCGACTGGGCCCGCTGGGCCGCGTCCGGTACCGCTGCCTCGGGTTCGCGGTCAGCGCGAGACAACCGGCGATCCCTCGCTGGCTGGCCACGCGCTATCGCTCACCAGCAGTATGCCCATTTGCCGTTGTCCTTGTCCCTGCAGATTCATGCGAACAGCCGTTCGCGTTGGAGGGGCGGACACACACACGAGGTACACGCTTTTGTGTCTGCGTTCACGAGGGCGCCAAGGCTGCCTTGGTCCGACCTTCCTACCTGCTGCGTGACCGCGTACTCGTCACTGCTGCGATCACCGAGTGGCCTCAGGGCCAGCAGGCAACTGGAGGCTGATCGATGGCCGTCGCGACCTGAGCCGGCGAGAGGATCGAATTGAGATCCTATCGCCGAAGCACCGCTCCACACTCGACGTAGAAGATCTCCGGAACTTACGGAACAGCGTCGGGCGCCAAAGGCCCCGCAACGCACGGCCTCTGATCGTGTCGGCCACCACCAGAACGCGCGCCCCTCGATGACGCCGGGCCCGCCACTATCGCCCGCGAGGTGACGGGTCCGCGAGCGTCCGAAGCGCTGACAAAGGTGATGCTTCCGGCCGTTCCGGGCGGGTGGGCCACCGACGCAAGGCGGCTTTACCTGACAAGATAGGCGCATGGAAGACGAGCTTTCCAGCTCCGGAGACGCCGCTCTCCTGCAGGAGGCCCTTGAGCGCCTTCGGCGCGATGAGCGCCGTGAACTCATCGCCCCGGCTCGAGGCGCGACGGGCTCAGTACTCGCCCTTGATCACGAAGTACGAGCCGCGGATCGTTCCCGCAAGCTTTGACTTCTGTCGCGCGAACTTGAACGAGCCGAGCTCGGCGGGCACTTCCATCCCTCCGGAGAGCTTGAACCCGACCGCTCGCTTCTTCGATTCGTCGAGCGGGTACAAGACGTTGATCGAGAGCCCGCTCTCGTAGAACAGGTAGGTCCATCGGATGTTCTCAACTTGGAAGGTCGTCGCCTCGAGTGGGGGCGAAGCGATGACGATCTCGCGCTCCTCCTTGAGGATCCGGTGCACCCAGTCGATGGCGTCCTTGGCCTTGGCGGCCCGTTCGACCGTGAAGACGTGATCGTACTTGTTCTTGAAGTAGCGAGCCTCGTTCGCCCGCAGGCCAGCGAGCGCAGTCGCCACCGGCGACGACTCCAGGCCGACGGTAGAGACGTTGACGAAGTCCACTGCGTAGGTCACATCTGCTCCCCGCTACGTCGCCGGAGGGCCCGGCGACGGTCCGCCAAACTATCCCCCGCCGAATGTTTGCTCTGCCGCAAATGAGTCGACGGACAACACGCGGTCTGGAGTAGTGATCATCGCCGAGAGGAGTCGCAAATGCCGAAGGTCGTCGCCGATATAACGATGTCGCTGGACGGGTACGTGACCGGGCCCGGCGCCGACGACCAGCACGGGCTCGGCGACGCACCTGAGCTTCACATTTGGGTGACAGAACAGGACGCAATCGACACCGAGATCCTCGAACGGGCCACCGCGGAGAGTGGAGCCGTGGTCATGGGGCGGCGGCTGTTCGACGTCGTCGACGGCCCTGGGGGTTGGAGCGAAAACATGGGGTACGGCGCAGGTCAGACGGGGAATCCGCCGTTCTTCGTCGTCACCCACGCGCCGCCCCAGGACGTTCGCCTCGTTCGAGAGCTCGGGATGCGCTTCACCTTCATCGACGATCTGGCCACGGCAGTCGACCAGGCTCGGGCCGGCGCGACGCACGGTGACGTCGTGATCATGGGCGGCGGCGACGTCATCGGCCAGGCGCTCGAACAGGGTCTCGTCGACGAGTTGCGCATCCACCTCGCGCCGATGCTGCTCGGCGGGGGGACGCCGCTGTTCAAACCCGGCACGCGTCAGATGTACCGCCAACGCGACGTTCGTCCGTCGAAGAACGCGGTCCACCTCGCCTACGAGCGCGTGTAGAGAGCGAGGCGTCGGCGGTACGGATGGTGCGCCCCCACAAACTCAAGCCCCGCCTTCGGGGTGCCACCAAACGCCGGACAAGCGACGCATGCGGATCACCGCTTGCGAAGGGCCACTCTACCTACGCCGCCTCCTGCCAGTAATCGGCAGAGCCCGTAGGATTTCCATCGTGCCGTTCCGCTCCTCCGCTCAGCGGATCGCCGTCCGGGCGGTCGCCCAATCCGGCTCGAGGCAACCGCCATAAGGCGTGGTTCGAGCGCCGCCGAATCCGTTCACCCGACCCACCGTCCGCGTTCCGCCCGCCGCCGACGTGCCGAAGTCGGATGACCGTCTGAACTGTGCCGCATCAGGCGTCGAGCAGACCGACCTGTCTCAAGACCGTAGCGTGATCCCAGTAGAGGCGTTCGCTGGCGACCAGTTCATCCCGGAATTGGACCACAATGGCCACATCCATCTCCACCCGCCGGTTGGTCGGCGGCACGCCCGGCAGCAACCAGTCCATCTGCTTGGCGTGTGTGAAGCCAAGATGCAACTCGTCGACGAGCTGGTCTTGGCCGAGGACTCGGTTCACGGGTTCCATTTTCGCATCATCGGGCCACTGTGGAATGAGCACGTTCGCATAGAAGGCGCGAACCTGCTCCTTGCCACGGCCGCCAGCCCCATTTGCCAGAATCGTCACGTATGGATCTTCCACCATGGTCCTCAAAGCGGCCTCGGGGTCCTTGGAGACGAACTCCAGGGCGTTGTGCTCGTCCCACAGGCGGGCCATCTCGTCTTGTTGCATCAGCACTCCTCTGGCGGGCTCATCTCCCGCTCTGCATCGTCCGAGTCCTACCGCGACCACATACTGCCCGGCAAAGATGTCGGGATCAAGGGCGCCACGGAGTCCGACGTGTTCACCGGTGACGAGTGACTATCGGGACCGACCCGGCTACAGGTCTCGACTCCGGGCGGATCCTTGCTACAAGCTCGGCGTCCGGATCAGAAGGAAGCGATGCGCACGTGATCCGCGGGGAAGTCCTCGTGGGCCGGTATCTCCGAGCCCTCACCCGGCCGCGTGCCCACCACAGGCCAGATCTTCGTCGCGCACGAACACCCACAGCAGATCTCGCTGCGACGCGTTCAAGAGGCTCTCAAACGACCGAACGAACATTTACCGCCTGAACCTTGCCCGCGCTCTTTGCCACATGCTGAGCGACACGCTCAACCAGTGGTCGGAGGCGATACTCCAAGAATGGGCTCCAGATCTGCTTATCGAGGACATCCGACGAGAACTCCCACATCTCTTGGATGCAGTGGACCGTGCGTGCTCAAGGGTCGGCGATGTCGTAGAGCTCGAGCACCCGGTTCTTCTTGGCTTCGTAGTCGGGGTCGTTGGACTGCTTGAACGTCTTGATCACTCAGCCGGTTGCCCTCCTCGTTCGAGATCTCCCGGACCCGCAAGCGTTCCCTGGACACGCCATTTCCTGTCCTCGTCCATTGCGACGAGATCAGAGTACGCGACCACCACGGCCAAGTGGTGGATCTACGAGGCCAACGTTCGCTGCTGCGGCACTAGCAGCGCGCAGGCGTAGACGCCTGAACCACCAGCCACGTCGAGGACCGACGTCGCCGGCAAGGTGGGCGACGGCCGCGATCAGCAGGTCGTCGGCATAGATGCCGTCGGGAGCCCGAAGGAGGGGAACGGGATCCGTAGTCGGGAGCGTGTCCACGCCTCGATCCTGGCAGGCGGTCCCATGACGGGGGTGTATCCGCTGCGGCCAGCTTCCAGGGCCTCCGTGCTCAGGCCGGTTGATCGACCACTCGGGAACGGCACCTACCGGGCTCCCGGAAACGACCACGCCGGCCATCCGAAAACGGTGTTTGGACGGCCGGGATATAGCGGTGCCGATCGGTCTACCGGAGCGTGGATCTATCGGGGGCGAGCATCGCACCGGTCGGGCAGGAGCGTCCCATGACGCTCCGGACCCCTCGGCCGGCAAAGTGCCCGGAATGCCGGGTCCGGGTGGCACAGGGGAGGCCGCCACCGGCCTCCTCTCGCCGCTGGCTCGCCGCTCCCGCACTACGAGTTCGCTCGTCCGCCCGATACTGGCCCGCCGAGAAATGCTGAAGGTTGTCCTGCTGCCGCCGCCGGGCTCCGGACTGGCCGCACATCCGGGAATTGCGACTGGTAGGGCGGACATCCGCCAATCGAGCCTCGAGAAGGGACCACCCTTCGTCACGGGGAGCTGGACCAGAGGGCACTGCAATCGGCGTAGGGAAGTTGGCGGATGACGCGGGTCGGCCCCGAGGTGCGGCGACCTTACGCCGTCGCGCCGGAGAGTGCGCCCTCGTGTGACGCTCTCGACACCGGTCAGCACCACGCGACGACAATGGCGGGCGTGGACGACTCCATCAGCCGCAATCGCGCCCACTGGGAAGCGGACGCAATCCGCTGGGCGGACGCTGGGCGACGTGGTTGGGCACAGGCGGACCCGACCTGGGGCATCTGGAGTGTTCCGGAGTCGCAGGTGCAGTTGCTCCGGGAGACAGCTGGAGCCGACGTCGTCGAGCTGGGATGCGGGACCGGCTACGTGTCGGCGTGGCTTGCCCGTCGGGGCGCACGCCCGATTGGCGTAGATCCCACCGACGCCCAGCTCCGAACCGCTCGCCTCCTCCAGCACGAGTTCGACCTCCACTTCCCGCTTGTGCTGGCAGCCGGCGAGCAGGTTCCGCTTCGGAGCTCATCGTTTGACGTTGTCATCTCCGAGTACGGAGCGGCCATCTGGGCCGACCCCTACCGATGGATTCCCGAGGCGGCACGCCTGCTGAGACCGGGCGGCGAGCTCGTATTCCTCGGCAACGCCGTTCTCCTGATGCTCTGTGTCCCCGATGAGGACGATCTACCTGCCGAAACCGCGCTCCTGAGGCCGCAGTTCGACATGCATCGTTTCAACTGGCCCGATTCACCCGCGGTCGAGTTCCACATCTCGCACGGCGAGATGATCCGGCTCCTTCGGGCCAATGGCTTCGAGGTGCTCGACCTGGTCGAGCTGCGACCAGGCCCCGATGCCGTGTCCCGCTTCCCCTACGTCTCACTTGAGTGGGCGCGTCGCTGGCCGTCGGAGGAGGTCTGGCGAGCGCGGAGGCGGTGACCGCCGGGCGAGCACGCCGCCGGCCTGCTGCCGTTCGCTCCCTGTGCGGCCTGCAACCGACGAGCAGCGCCTGGGGGCGCCGGAGGGCCCAAGGTGTGTCCCCAAATAACGGCGATCCGGAGCACCAGCACCGTCACGTAACGCCGGTCAGGCAGCGCGATCGCCGGGGTGAGTTGCTAATCCGTCGGTGAAGAGGTTGCTGGGCCCGAGCAGGCGGTCGAGGAGTCTTCGCTCGCCCGGCCACGCTTCCTCGATCGCCTCGCGTGGCACCCGCCTGGCCGCGAAGCGCAGCGCCAGCGCGACGAGCAAGCGCGCGGATCCCGGCGATGTGGCCCGAATGGCCCTGGCCAGCGCGGCGCCGGCGCAGGAGGCGCTCAACGTGGCGTTCGCCCAGTTATCTCCCAACGTGGCGCTGGGACGCAAACCGACGTCGACGGCCACGTAGCAGCCGAAGGCGGTGCTATCCGGCGGGCTGGAATTCGCCTGGACCGTTCGAGGGATCGTCCGTCCGGTGCCGGTTGGCCCAGCCGATCACCACCAGCGACCCCAGCACCGCAGTCCCGAGAAGCACGCCGAAGACCGCGGTGCGAGGTCCGCCGACAAGGTCGTGGCGCCCCCGGACAACCGCCACCGCAACGATCAACAGCCCAAGGGTGGTCGCCTCGAAGGGGATGGCCAGGCGACTCCACTGGGCGGTGAAGCCGAACGTCAGCCACACCACGGCCAGGAAGGTGGCGAAGGACGCCAAGGTTCGGGCGGTGAGTGGTGTCAACATCCACGGCCAGCGACTGATAGCCGTGGTAGGTCGGATGAAGATGGTGATGGCGGCGGCCATGAGCGCCCCGCCGCACGAACTCATCAGGACCCGGAGCGGCATCGCCAGCTGGAGGCCCGAGACTGCCGCTGGCATTCCTGCTGCCTTCTGGTTCCTCAGCCACAACACCGGAAGTGCGATGGGTGTGGCGGTGTAAAGGATGAGCCAGGCCCAGAAGGACACGTGGTGGTGGTTGAACTTGTCCCAGTGGATGAACGTGGCGATGCCGAGCAGCGTGGTGAACGGGATGACGGCCAGCCACCCCACGGCGACGCGGTGCCAACGGCCGACGTAGAGGCCGCGGGCGAAGAACCAGGCTCCCGCCAGGTAGGCGCCGCCCATGACCAGGCTCGCCAGGTCGGGGCGGATGGTCCACGCCCACAGCCGCCGCGTGGACCCGGGAAAACCGAAGAGAATCGTGAACGCCGCCACCAGCACGGGGATGATGACCGCGGCTAGCAGGCGGGTGGCGAGGAGCAGGCCGTCCTCACCCTGGCGGTTCGTCGCGGGCTCTTCCCTCACTGCACGCAACGGTACGCCCCGAGCTGTCTGGGTGCTCGACCAGCCCAGCCACACCGGCGGCCCTGGTCAACGCAGGGACGTGATCCGGGGCGTCCCCGAAGTATCCTTCGTCGCACGTGAGCAAGCTGACGCACTACGTGTTCAGAAGCGTCTGGGAGGTGCAGGCGCGCCGGGCCGACGTCATTTCCGTGTTGAACGACCTTGAGTCCTACCCCGCCTGGTGGCCCGAGATCCGCTCCGTTCGAACCCTCCCCGACAATCGCTTCGAGTTGGTGGCCCGTTCGTTCCTGCCCTATGAGCTTCGTTTCGTGAGTGAGGCGACGGCCGATGAGCCGAGCGCCGGCGTGATCAATGCCCGCCTGTCCGGAGACATGGAGGGTACGATCCGCTGGACGGTGGAGCAGGTGGATGCGGGCTGCCGCCTGGTATACGACCAGGAGGTCACGACCCACAAGCGGCTCCTTAACATGATGGCGCCGGTCGCCCGTCCCGGATTCAAGGCGAACCACGGCGCGATGATGCGTCACGGCGAGCGCGGGTTGCGCACCTTCATGGAGGGCTACGCCCGGGGTTCCTCCGGGGAATATCGTCCGGAGTAGCCGCTGTGCGGCCTATCCATGTCCTCTGGGGGCGGGCGGCGGCTCGTCGACCGCCGCCGGGGTTGGTGCGCTCGGGGCGTCTCCTAAACCCGGACCTCCGCAGCGAACGGCTGTCCCAGACCGCCGGCTGTGCGAATACGCGGGCATCCCGCTCCTATGCCTCCCCAGGGGAGGTCGCGGGCACTGGTGAGGATGTCGTGATTGGCGGCACCGTCTTCAGGATCGTGGCACCGGCACGCGCCTGTCGACGCTTGCCCCGTTCTTCTCCAAAACTGGCGGACGTCGTCCGCCTCGGGTGGCCCTACAGATTGAGGTTGCCGGTGAGCAGCAACACGAGGAGGACAATCAGCAGGATGCCGCCCAGGCCGATACCGGGTCCTCGGTAGGCTCCGCCTCCATACCCGAAGCCGCCGCCGAAGGCCAGCACGATCAGGATGATGAGCAGGATCAGCAGGAGCATGGAACCATTTGTCGCCGGCTCGCCCCGAGTTGAAACGCGCTGGCCTACGCGTCATTCATGAAGATGCACTCGGCGTTTGGCTGCGTGGCCGGGAGCAAACCTCGCCGTTGCCTCGTCCGGGTGCGAGGCCGTAGTTGGACGCCTCGCCGACCGCCAACGGATCGCACATGGACGGTCGGCGCAACGGCCAGGCGAGCATTGAACCGGCCTGGGATCCGCGGAGGTTCGAACTCCCAAAAAAAACCGACCGACGCGACGGCAGGCCCCGCTTCACAATGCCGCATCGATGGCGTCTATCAGCTCGCCGCCGGCCCCGGCCGAGCACGGCCGACACGTGCGAGCGTGGCTCTTGCGGAGAGATCGAGGGTGTGGATCAGGCCCGCAGTGGTCCAGTCGCCGGCGCCGCCAGAATAACTCAGGGCTCCAGAAGGGTGTAGTCGGGGTTGAGCATCGCCAACTTGTCGCGGTGGGCGCCGGCCACGCCCTCGACGCTCATCCGCGTTCCCGGATGGATTCCTGCGATCTGGCGACGACCCAGGAACACGACGGTGATGCCGCCGGAGTCGTCGACGAGGGTGCACTCGAGTGTCGCCACGTCGGCCCAAGGCTGAACTCTCACTGAGCGGACCTTGCCAGCTATGCGGACGGGCGTTCTCCACCGGACATCAGCGATGGCCGAGTACTCGTCTTCAACGGGGTGTGTGTCGGTTTGATTCCGGTGCCGACGACGGGTGAGCAGCGACATGGATGGCCTCCTTGGAAGGGGTTGAACCCAGGTGGTAAGGGACGAAGGTGACGTTGGCGTGCGCCAACTGCGCCACCGCATCGGCGATGACCTCGCCCGTTCGGTCGTGAAGTAGGCGGTGCCACGCCCGGCGGTAGGCCCGCTTGGGAACCAGGACGCTTACTTCGGTCTTGCCGTCGGACAATGCCTCGGCCACAACTTCGAGGACGCTGCGGGCCAGGCGACGATCGGGGCAGTCCACCAATTCGAGGGGTAGACGGCTGAGGCCGAGGCGCCGCCACTCCAGGGCCAATGCCTCGGCCCGGGACAGGTCGACGGCGATGTGAACAGCCCGCAGTTCGTCCGGGGTGAGGGTGCGGGCGTACTGGATCGCCCGCGCCGCGGCCCGGTCGAGGCTGTCGACGAGCACCAGCACGACGTGGCGTCGCAGAATCGGTTCTTCGGCCGCCGCCCGGGCGTCCTCGGCCAACTCATCGGCCTCGGCTTCGTACTGGCGGTTGAGGCGAACCAGGGCGGCCACCATCACTGGGACCAGCACGATGATCACCCAGGCCCCGTGGGTGAACTTGGTGACGACGACGATGATGTCGACCACCAGCGACAGGACCGCGCCCGTGCCGTTCACGAACAGGCCGCCGCGCCACCCGGGCTCCTTGTGGGTCAGGTGGTGGCGGGCCATGCCTGACTGACTCAGGGTGAAGCTGGTGAACACCCCGACGGCGTAGAGGGGGATCAGGCGGTCGACTTTGGCCCCGGTGAGCACCACCAGCACCGACGAGGCGATGGCCAAGCTGATGATGCCGTTGGAAAACACGAGCCGATGGCCGCGCTTGGTGAGCTGGCGGGGCATGAAGTTGTCGCCGGCGTGGAAGCTGGCCAGGCGGGGGAAGTCGGCGAAGCTGGTGTTGGCGGCCAGCACCAGGATGAGCACGGTGCCGGCCTGCAGCGCGAGGAAGAGCGCGGTGCCCAGCGCCCCACCGCCGTAGACGAGCCTTCCCACCTGCGAGATCACCGTCGGCGTGCCCTCGGTGAAGGGAACGACGTGCATCTTGGCGGCCAGGACGGAAAGGCCGAGGAACATGGCTCCGAGCGACACGCCCATGATCACCAGGGTTTCGCGGGCGTTCTTCCACTCCGGTCGCCTGAAGGCGGGCACGCCGTTGGAGATGGCTTCCACGCCGGTCACGGCGGCGCCGCCGGACGCGAAGGCGTGGAGGAGGACGTAGATGCCGACGCCGGCGAAGAGGGCCCCGTCGGCGTTGCCGAACCTGAGCATCCCCTCCCGGTGCATCGCCTCTACGGGGAGGTGGCCGAAGAAGAGCCGGGAGAGGCCGATCCCGAGAAGCACGATCATGTTGAAGAGGAAGAAGTAGGTCGGTACCGCGAAGACCTTCCCGGACTCCCGCACACCGCGCAGATTGCCGTAGGCGATGATGGCGATGAAGGCCAGGGCGATGGGAACGTCGAAGCGGGCCAGGGAGTGGAAGACCGAGGTGAGCCCCGCCGTGCCCGCGGCCACCGACACCGACACCGTGAGCACGTAGTCGGTGAGAAGGGCGACACCCGCCACCTGGGCGGGCAACAGGCCGAAGTTGTCCTTGGTGACGATGTAGGCGCCGCCGGCACTGGGATAGGCCTTGATCGTCTGCCGATACGACAGGATCAGGAAGCCGAGGACCACGAGCAGGGCGATGGTGATGGGCACCACGAGGGCGAAGGCAGCCACCCCGAAGGCGGGGATGAGCACCCGAAGAATCTCCTCGGTGGCATAGGCCGACGACGAGAGATTGTCGGAAGCGAAGACGGCCAGGGCGGTCGGCTTTCCCAGCCGTTCGTGGGCTAGCTCCTCGGTGTGCAGCGGCGCGCCGAGCAGACGGCGCTTGAAGCGGTAACCACGGTCCTCGAGCAGCTCCAGGTTCGGAGTCGGCGGGATCGGCATCGGTGGCGACTTGATGGGCACGGGGCCTCCTGTGATTCGATACCAGTGAACCCCTCGACCGCATAAAGAACCCGTAAGAACGGCTCCTTGCCCGCAAAGAACGCGTAAAGATCGAGGGGTGCGCCCCCATTCACCCCGGGATCCGGCCCCGAGCCTGGGATTCGGCGTCGGTTTCGTGACCTCGGTGATCGTCACACTCTCACTGGTTCCGATTCGAGGCGAGATCAACCGGGCGACGCCGGCCCTGCTCCTGGTCCTCCCGGTGGTGGCCGCCGGGGTCGTCGGTGGCCGGACGGCGGCGCTGGCGACGGCGGTGGTGGCGGCCGGCGCCTTCAACTTGGCTTTCATCCCGCCGTACGGGACCCTCAAGGTGGACGTGGTGGACGATGCCGTGGCCCTCGGGGTGTTCGTCGCCGTCGCCGCCGCCGTGGGA
The DNA here is from genome assembly GCA_035526335.1 of Acidimicrobiales bacterium. Classification (GTDB taxonomy): domain Bacteria; phylum Actinomycetota; class Acidimicrobiia; order Acidimicrobiales. The sequence goes on from DATLCN010000037.1 coordinate 11,824, forward strand.
ACATTCGTGGCGCGCGAAGCCGAGCGCCGGCGGGCGGCCGAACTGCGCGTTGACGAGATTCAGGCGTTGCACGAGCGGTACGAGGCGGTGGTCGCGGAGCGGGAGCGGCTGGCCGCCGAGGCGACGCGCCTGGTCGTACTCGAACAGGTTGACGAGCAGCGCTCTGCGCTGCTGCGCTCGGTCTCCCACGATCTGCGAACGCCCCTGGCCACCATCCGGGCGGTCACCTCCGATCTGCGGGCGGGGGCGGCCTACGACGACGCCACTCGCGACGAGCTCTTGGATCTGGTGGGCGACGAGGCGGAACGTCTCGACCGGATCGTGTCGAACCTGCTCAGCCTGAGTCGTATCGAGGCCGGCGCCCTCAAGCCCGACCGCCAGGCGGTGGCCCTCGACGAACTGGTTGCCGAGCGGGTGGCGCGCCTGGCTCGGCTGTTCGGGCAGGTGCGCGTCCAGGTCGACCTGCCCGTCGACCTGCCACTGGCTGACGCCGATTACAGCCAGCTCGACCAGGTGATCACCAACCTTTTGGAGAACGCGGCCCGGCACTCGCCGCCCCGCTCCACCCTGCGGGTCGGCGCCCGCCGACACAACGACATGATTGAGGTGTGGGTTGCGGACGAAGGTGCGGGCGTGGCGCGCTTCGAGCGTGAGCGCATCTTCCAGCCTTTCCGCCGGGGAGACGGCAGTGCGTCGACGGGAGTGGGCCTCGCCATCTGCAAGGCCATCGTGGAAGCACATGGCGGGGAGATCGGAGTCCAGGGCGTTCCGGGCGGTGGTGCCCGCTTTCTTTTCACCGTTCCCGTGCGCCATGGATGACGGCGGCACCGTCCTGGTCGTCGATGACGAGCCGGCGATCACCCGGGCGCTCACCGCCGCCCTCCGAGCCCGGGGCTATCGGGTCCTAAGCGCGGCCACGGGTGCGGAGGCACTGGCCCGGGTGGCGAGCGATGGGCCGGCGGTGGTCGTGCTGGATCTGGGTCTGCCGGATCTTGACGGCATCGAGGTGTGCCGGCGCATCCGAGAATGGTCGGATGTTCCCATCGTCGTGCTCACCGCTGAGGGGGCTGAAAACCGCAAGGTCGCCGCCCTCGACGAAGGCGCCGACGACTATGTCACCAAGCCTTTCTCCATGCCGGAGTTGCTGGCTCGAGTACGTGTCGCGCTTCGCCACCGCCGGCCGGTCGGCTCAACGTTCGACGACGCCGTGGTGGTCGTGGGTGACGTGTGCATCGACGTGGCCCAGCGCATTGTCTCCGTCGGTGCGCGGGTGATCGAGTTGACGCCCAAGGAATTCGGCCTGCTCGTGGTGCTGGCCCGCCACCCCGGCCGTGTGCTCACCCATCGCATGATTCTCGAGGAGGTCTGGGGTCCCGAATACGGCACCGAAACCCAGTACCTGCGCGTCTACGCGAGCCAGCTACGCAAGAAGCTCGACGATGACCCGAGGTCGCCGCGCCTGATCACCGAGCCTGGGGTGGGCTACCGCCTAGTCGATCGCGGCATTACGGATCCCCCGCTTCGCTCTACGCCTGAATGAGGTAGCCCCTTGTCCTCAGATCAGAGTGGAGCCAGGCGCGAGCCGGGCGGTCGCGACCAGCTCGTAAATGTGCCACCTATCAGTGGACGAACTGTACGAACGCGCCATCCGCCGAGCGCGCCGAACCGGCGAAATCTGGAGCGGTGGTCAGGATCCGCCTGTCGTTGTTGGAGTTCTGCGTTGTCCCCATGTCGCTGTCGTGCGCTCCTCGCCGAGTCGACGGGCGAGCTGGTCACGGAGCAACTTGTTGTCGCGGCGAAGCTCTGCGAGCTCAATACGGAGGGCCTCGAGTTGCTTGCGAAGTGACTCGCGGCTGGCCCGCTCCCGTGCCGGGACGGGAGCGGCTGTGCCGGTCAAGGTAGCACGGAGGCGCTCGATCTCGGCACGTATCTCGGGATCCCGATAGAGCCACGAGCGCGACACACCAGCGGCGGCGGCAACGGCTTGGAACGTGATGGGCTGGCCGGCGCGGTGGAGATCCTGGATCGCAGCGATTGCGTTGACCACAGCGTTGTGATGCCGGGCCGCCGCGGCCTGCAGCAGGCGGATGGTGTTGTAAGGCACGTTCGATCTGGAGGGCTGCGAGCGCTGGATGATCTCGTCGAGGCTGGCTTGCACTCGGCGGTGGTTGTCGACAAGGCGGAACTGGCCGTTGGCTTCGGCGACGGCGACGAGCTTGCGGTTCCGTTCGGCTTGCTCGCGGTGGACGCCGAGGAACTCGACGGTGGTTGGAAGTCGGGGCAGGTGAGGCAGGCGTTGGGGTGAGGGCAGTCCTGCTGAGGCGGCCGGCCGCAGTAGCCGTTGGGGAGGCTGCCCTGGATGCGTGACAGGTTGTGCTTGACCCACTCGGCGTCAGCGGTGGGCGCGTTGGGGTCGAGGGCGATGACCTCGCCGGCGAGGTTGACGCGCAGCTGCTGGTAGGTGTCGAACGCCTGGCGGACGGTGGTGTCGTGCAGGTGGGCATAGACGGCGGTCATGCCCGGGCTGGCATGGCCGAGGACACGCTGGACGACGTGTTGGGGACGCCGGCGTTGATGAGCCTCGTGCCAACGGTGTGGCGGCAACTGGTGCGCGGTGACATGAACGGGGCGGCCGTTCTCGTCGTGGAGGCCGATCCAAGGCCGATCCGCTTCTGCCAGCTCGACAATCGCCGGTTGAGCTTGTCGTAGGTGAACGGGCGACTGCCGGTGGTGCTGGTCGGGCCGGGGAACAGCCATGGGCTGGTCGGGAGGGCGGCGCTGACGACGGCTTGCTGGTCGCGGATTGCAACCGGGGCGCGGCCCGGCAGGGGCACGACCTGGTCGTTGTTGACCTTGCGTGAGTGGGAGCGCAAGCAAGGCCAGCCGGCCCTGTCTTCGAGGAGCGGGTTGAACGGCAGCTGGCAGGCGTCGTTGGCCCGCAGGCCGGTTTCCATCACCACCACGATCAGGTGGCGGGCGGAGGGGTCGAGGACGGCGAGGTTGTCGTCGTTCTCGAGTTGGGCCATCACGAACTCCGGCACCCAGCGGGGGGCCGGCTGGTCGCGGACGGGCAGGTCGTCTTGGAAGACGATGGCGGTGGCGGGGACCTCGGGGAGCCAGCGGTGACGGCGGTGGTGTTCGAGGACCCTCGCAGGGCGATGAGGGACAACGACCGGCTGTTGCCGGCCATGCGGACCAACTTGTTCACGGCGTCGTAGGTGAGTGGCGAACGGTTGGGCCCACAGGTTCACGAAACGTGTAGTCGGAGTCGATGTCGCCGTACTCGGTGTGCAAATACTCCGAGTAGAGCCGCACCACTCCGGTCGACACCGGGATGGCAGTCGACCTCCGCGTCTTTGCCCTCGCGCCGTTCGCGTTGTCGGTCCGGGGCACAATCCAGATCGTGCGTTCCCGTGACACGACATCGGCGTGGCGGAGTCCAAGCGCCTGGCCGATGCGCATCCCGGTCTCGGCCAGCAACACGATCCAGAACTTGTCGCGCAGATGGTCGCACGCCTCGATCACCGTTTGGCCCGGTCCCGCACCGTGTTCGGCGCCCGCTCCAGTCCGGAAAGGAAGGCGAGGAAACTCTCGACGGGTTCGACGGGCTCGCCCTCGTGCCGAGCAGTGTCCACGACAACGCCTCGGTGACCGGCATGATCACCCGCTGAACCCGCACATCATCCTCCAAACATGCAGGGAGCGGCAGCCAACGGGCAGGGAGCGGCAGCAAGCGGGGTGTGACCAGGAGGTTCATGTTGCTCGTTGCCGCTCCCTGCCGCTCCCTGCCGCTCCCTGCCGGAACCTCGTCGGTTGCAAATCGTTTGCACGGCGGCACACTCCCCCCGTTGCCGTCGAACCCAACCGGCGGGTGAGACGGGATGAGCCAGCGGCTGTGATCGCCGGTGGCGCCGGCGTGGCGGGTGACATGCGACACTTGCATCTCATGGAACTGGCACCCGGCGTCAGCGTCGACGAGGACCGTCTGGGGGCATTATGTGCCGCGCACGGGATCCGACGCCTTCGGCTCTTTGGCTCTGCCTTGCACGGCCGGTTGCGGCCGGACAGCGACATCGACCTGCTCGTGGAGTTCGAGCAGTCCCGCTCGCCCGGACTGCTGGGCATCGCCGCGCTAGAGCTGGAGTTGGGCGACATGCTCGGCCGCTCTGTCGATCTGCGGACTCTGCATGATCTGAGCCGGTACTTCCGCGACGAGGTCGCCGCCGAGGCGCGCACGCTCTATGACGCCGCCTGAAGACGTCATCCGGTTACGCCACCTGCGGGAGGCAGCCGAGAAGGCCATCGCATTCTCGACCAGCAGGACGCGCCGGAGCCACGAGGAGGGGCTCTACGTCACCGGCACGATCGAGATTCGGCCTTCCAAGCCTCGTTTCTGACCAACAGGTGACCACCGGCCGCTTCCGGGCCCGAGAACGAGCGGAAGTCCAGGCCGATGACCTGGGCTTTCAGCTGCATTTCAGCGTGTCGGAGGGGCGACACACACACGAGGTCCACGCTTTGTGTACCCGTTCACGAGGGCGTTCGGCCTGGCGGGATCCGATCTGCTCTTGCCCGCAGCTAGCCGCCCCGGCCCTCCTGAGCTCCGATAGACGCAGCCGACCGACACGGTGCCGGTACGAGCACGTGCGGGCGAACTCGTGTTCCGCCGAGGGCATCGGGTCCCCGGTCCTACTGTCTTTTCGGTCAGGCCACCACCCGAATGACGCACTGAGGACCAGGCGCGTTCGCCAGACGGCGGTCACTGGTCAGCAACTCACAGCCCAGGGCGTCGGCGAGGGCGACGTACATGGCGTCATACGTCGTCACATTGGCCCTCAGTTCGTAGCTGCGTTGCACGAGGGGAAGAGCCGGATAGCGATCCAGGTCAATGGCTTCGAGGTCATCGAGCGCAGCAGAAAAGCGGCTGTCAGAGATCGTGCCTGCAAGCCACCTCTTCCGAAGTACGGCGACGGTCTCCACATCAACGAGGTCCGGAGCCGCCATGTCGCCAGCAGTCCGAACCTCGTGGCGAGCCCGCCGGCCATCCACGCCGTCATCGCCGATCACGTTCGCCAACACCGAAGCGTCGATCACGATCAACGTCGCTGCCGCTCCTCCATGAGATCCTCGACCGCCTGCCCGAGTCCCACTCGACCGCCACGGCGGTGCTCGATGCGGTCAAGCACCTCGTCGAGGCTCGGCTTCTCGGCGAGGCGCTTCAGTTCGCCAGCCAGGTACTGCTGGAGGGACTGTCCGCGCCGCTCGGCGCGCCGCTGCAGGGCTGCATGTACCGGTTCTGGGAGATCACGTACAAGAACGTTTGGCATGCTTGCATTATGATAGCGGAAGGATTTCGGCGCAAGTCCCTCACGGCGGCCGCTATGTGGACCGTCTTCTCCACCACGCTCACGTTTGCGTCACGACCGGCGACAGCGTGCGCCTCCAGCAGGCCACGACCGGGAAGGGGGTGGTGCCGCTCGACTGAATATGCGCAGATCTGGTGGCCGCTAACGCGCGGTTCTCATGGCCACCAGCGCGCGGTTCTCCTGTCCGTCTCCGCGCAGGAACTCATGGCCCTTGACAGCTGGGCGGCGGCAGGTCGTTGCTGTCAGCAACGACTAACGGGGCCGCCAATAGCAGGGGGATTCCGTCTCGCTTTGTGCGAGCTCTTACCGGTAGACGACGTGGCGGGGAGGGTCGGATGTCGACGCCCACTGCAGCGAACTGCGAGAATCCGGCAGACCCGACTACTCGTAGTTAGACATGGATCGTCGCGCCTGTCAATGGCCAGTGAGATCTGCCCAGCCTCGCCATCCGGCCAGAGCCGTGCCGCCATCACACTCCAGTAGAGGTGCGGCGCCTCCAGCCGAGGTCATGTTTGAGATCCTACATAGCTATGGATTACCTCGGGTGGATTTCATACGGGGCGGAAACCCCCTGATCCCCTGGCTGGGGTGCGGTGACGGGAACCTCTTTGGGTTCAGAAGAACACCTGCTTGAGTGTCGGGGACCGTAACGGCTTCCCGGGGCTGTGGGTGGGCTGCTTGGACGCGGTGCAGGTCTCCGTGCCCCGACGCGCCCCGGTCTGCCGCAGTCGGCGGCCGGGTATCTACGTGTACCGGTGCGCGCCAGCCGCTGAGGCTAAAACAGGATCATGCCAATGAAGGTGCTGCTCGTGACACCCCTCGGGATGGGGCACGTCTTCCCGATGGTGCCCCTCGCCCAGGCGCTGGTTGCGCGTGGTCATGCGGTACTGTGGGCGCTTCCGGACGCCGCCGTGCCACTTGTCGAGCAAGCCGGCATCGACGCTGTGGGCACGTCGCCGCTGCCGCCGGCCCGTCCGTCCGATCTGATGCAGCGGTTCCCGGAGCTGCGTGAGCTGTCGCCGGACGAGCGGCCCAACGTGATGTTCGGCAAGCTGTTCGGCGCCCTGGTCGCGCCACCGATGCTCGCCGGTCTGACCCCGGTCGCGCACGACTGGCAGCCGGATCTCGTCGTCTCGGATGCCGCTGACTTCGCCGGTCCGATCGTTGCCGCCGAGCTGGGCGTGCCGGGGGTCGCCAAGGGCT
>DATLCN010000040.1:0-2216 GCA_035526335.1 Acidimicrobiales bacterium
CGGCGCAAGCGGATCCAGCCACTGTTCGGGAAGTAGAGATCCATCAGCTGCCGCCACACCGCCGCCGGCATCTTGAAGTGCGACTCCTTGTGCCACGGCACCGGCTCCACGCCGGAGGCGGAAAACACCGTGCCGTTGAACAACAGGACCAGGGGCACGTCGCCGTCGCCCAGCGCATGGAGGTACTTGGCCGCCGACACCTCGAAGTCGTACGTGCAGGGCACCGGCAGCTCGACCCCGGTCGTCCCGGAGAAGCCCGGCACCATGGTGGTGGCGTGGGTCCACAGGAAGGGCTTGAGCGTGTCGCCCCATCGGGGCGTGTCGCCGAAGATGGCGAGCATCCGCTCCTCCTCGGCCGGCGAGTACCGGCGCCGTTGGGGCTCGATGCGGATCTGGCACCGCAGGGACACGGAGTGGACCCGCTGACCCGTCGTCTCGTCCACCTTGAGCTTGAACAGCAGGGTGGGCGCGGCGGCGTAAGGGTCCGGTGCGACGCCCAGGACCTCGAAGTCCAGATTGCTCATGTGGCCCGCGCCTTGATGCGGCCGAAGAAGGCATTGAGTTCGGCCCGGGCCTCCTGCCCCCCGTCGAAGCCCTGCCACAGCCGGCGCATCTGACCGACGAGCTCGTAGCAGGCGTCGATGGGCACCAGGTAGCCCTCGGCCGGCGCCCGCACCAGCAAGGCCTCGACGTCGGGCTCGATGTCCGCCAGCTCGATGTTGGCCTCGGACAGCCGGTCCCACGCATCGAGGGGCAGCAGCGACTCGGTGGCGCCGGCCGGGCTCGGGTAGAAGGCGACGACGCGGTCCTCGACCGAGTTCCTGAAGAAGAAGGCCATGCTGACCGGGATCTGCAGCTCTTCCCACTGTCCCGGTGAGAGGGCGAAGGACCGCAGGGCGACGTAGCGGTCGGGCACGGCGCGGAAGCGCTTGCCGCCGGCGCCGCCGGAGGCGAACAGCAGGTAGCAGGGGCGGCACGCACACATCAGGCCGCGGTTGTCGAGGTCGACGACGTGGCCGTGCTCGTCGGCCACCTCGGCGCTGCACATCTCGCACCGCTCGCCCGGCCGGGGCAGCGGGACAGGCGCCCGCAGGCGCTGCAGGAGGTCGAAGGGACCGGTCTGTTGCGCCGTCAAACCCGTACCGGCTTCTGGCGCAACTCGATGGGAGTCGGCGGTGGCTCAGGCGGTGGCTCAGGCTCCACACCCGGGCCGTGAGGCCCGGCATCGACATAGCCGTCGACGATGATGTGGGCCACCTCGGGCGCGGCCTGGCGGATGGCGTCCTCGACCGCCGTCTTCAGCGTCACCGCCGACGACGGGCAGCCGTCACAGCTGCCCAGCAGACGGATGGTGATGGCGCCGGCCTCCTCGTCGACTTCGAGCACCTCGACGTCGCCGCCGTGGGACGCCAGGTAGGGCCGCACCGAATCCAGGGCCACGTCGATGCGCGAGGCCAGCTCGAAGGGGTGCAGCCCGTGCAGAACGAGGAGGTTGTGCACCAACCCGTTCTTCACCACCTTGTCGAGGAGCACCACGTCCCCCGAGTCGACGATCAGCTCCATGACGTTGTTCAGGCCGGCGCCGTACAGGTCGGTAACCAGACGGATGCACTCCTCCGCCCGCTGGCGGGCGGTCGGCTCGAGCATCCGGAGCTCCTCCAGGAGGTGCTCCAGACGCTCGCCGACTGCAGTGAGGTCCTGAGAACTCACTCTCCGCCGTAAGAGGTCGGGGAGTGGGTCTTGCGCAGCACCTTGCCCTTGCCCAGGTACATGTGCACGCCGCACGGCAGGCAGGGGTCGAAGCTGCGCACGGCCCGCATGATGTCGATGCCCTTGAAGTTGTCCCTGGTGTTCTCCTCGAAGATCGGCGTGTTCATCACCGCGTCCTCATAGGGGCCCGGGGTGCCGAAGGAGTCGCGGGGGTTGGCGTTCCAGGGCGTCGGGGGGTACGGGTGGTAGTTGGCGATCTTGCCGCCCTTGATGACCATGTGGTGGGAGAGCACGCCGCGCACGGCCTCGGTGAAGCCGCAGCCGACGCCCTCGTCGGGCACCTCGAAGGATTCCCACGTCTTGGTGTGGCCGGCCCGGATCTCGGCCAGCGCCTTCTCACTGAAGTACAGGGCCTGGGCCGCGGCGTAGGCCTGGAAGTAGGTGCGGGCCCGGTTGCGCTCGATGGCGTTGGACCACTTCGGGACGTGCCACTCGAAGCTGACTTC
>DATLCN010000041.1:0-3863 GCA_035526335.1 Acidimicrobiales bacterium
TGGCGCAACGGTGGGGACGGGCCGGGCCGCCCGATCATGCTGGCCATCGCCGGCGACAGCGCCGCCGGCAAGACCACCATCACCAAGGGTCTGGTCGACGCCCTGGGCGCAGACCGGATCACCTCGATCTGCGTCGACGACTACCACCGCTACGACCGCATCGAGCGCAAGAACCTGCCGTTCACGCCGCTGCATCCCGACTGCAACTACGTCGAGATCATGGAGCAGCAACTGCAGCTGCTGGCGCTCGGCCACCCCATCCTCAAGCCGGTCTACAACCACAACGACGGCACGCTGGGCCGGCCCGTCCTGGTCGAGCCCCGCGAGTACGTGATCATCGAAGGGCTGCTCCCCCTGTACTCCAAGCTGGCCCGGGCCTGCTTCGACGCCACCGTTTACCTCGATCCGCCCGAGCCCGTCCGCTACGACTGGAAGATCAAGCGCGACACCCAGAAGCGGGGCTACACCGAGGAGCAGGTGCTGGCCGACCTCGAGAAGCGCGAGCCCGAGTCGGCCCAGTTCATCCGCCCGCAGCGGTCGCAGGCCGACATCGTTCTCCGCTTCGACAAGATCGAGGGTCGCGACGAGGACGAGCCCCTCTCGGCCACCATCCTCCTGCGGCCGACGATTTCTCACCCCGACCTGGCGAGCATCCTCACCGACGACCACCGCGAGGCCATGCACCTCAAGCTGACGCGCGACGAGGACGGCAAGCCGGTCGACGCCCTCCACATCCACTCCTACGCCCCCCGGGAGATCACCAAGGAGGTCGAGCAGGAGATCTGGAAGGAGCTCAACATCGACGAGGAGGTGCCCGAATCCCTGGGCACCATCGACGCCGGCGTCCGCAGCGAGCCTCTGGCAATCGCGCAGTTGATCCTCCTCTATCACATGTTTCAAGCACGGAACAGCCACTGAGCGACTGTCCTTGAGGCTTGGTGCGGCCTCCGGCCGCGCTCAGTCTGTTCCGACGAACCAAGCCTCGGCTTCGCCTCGGCGGTTCGTCGGCGAAACGCCGGCCTTCGGGCCGGCGTTTCAGATCCCCCTCGGCAGGTGCCCTGTCCGCAGGAACTGGCTGCGGACCTTGGGGTCGCCCAGGTGGAAACGCTGCCAGCACCAGGCGACGATCAAGAAACCGGCCAGCTCCTCCAGGGCAAGGATGGCCACGCCGTGGTCGAGCCCCGGCAGGCGGCCGGTGAGGGGGCCGCCGAAGGCGGGGTACCAGAACTGCTCGGTGCGGGCCCACATGGCGTCGGCGAGGAGGTGGGCGAACATCCCGATGGGGAGGGCGAGCAGGCTCCGGCGCATGTGGCGCCGGCCCCGCGTGCCCAGCATCACCACCGTCAGCACCACCACTGCGGCCAGGAGAGTGTGGGCCAGGCGGGCGCCGCCGAACGGAGCGTCGATCAGGTCCGGCAGGAGGGCGCCGACCACGACCATCCGGTAGTCGAACGCCGGATCCCGAAACACCAGCCACACCAGTCCCAGCGCCACCCCCGCGGGCCAGAAGAGCACCTCAGGGGCGGACGAGGATGCGTTCGCACTGCTCGCAGCGCACGAGCGTGTCGACCGGCTCCTTGCGCAGCCGGTCGATCTCGGTGGCCGGAAGGGCGAGGTGGCACCCACCGCAGCGGCCATTGACCAGCGGCGCGGCGGCCACTCCGCCCAAGTGGGCCCGCAGCTGCTCGTACAGCGCGGCAACGTCGACGGGAATGGCGGCGGCGGCGTCGGTCCGGGCCGCCAACTCGGCGGCCAGGTCCCGGTCCACCGCGGACTGGGCCTCGGCGACCGCGGCTCGCAGCGAGGCCCCGCGGGCGTCAAGCTCGTCCCGCCGGACACGCAGCCCGCTCAACTGCTCGTCGACGGTCTCCCGCTCCCCCATCGCCTCGAGGACCTGGTCCTCGAGCATCGCCCGGCGCTCCCGCATGGTGGCCGCCTCGCTCTGCATGGCCTGCAACTCGCGGGTTGCGCTGACCACGCCCGAGTAGAGCTTGGCGTCGAGCTCGGTGATCTTGGATTCCAACAGCGAGAGCTCGCCTTCCAACCGGCGCTGGGTCTTGGCCGCCTCGGCCTCCTGGGCCTCGACGACGACAAGCGTGGCCTCCACGGCCGCCAGCTCGTCCTCGGTCGCCCGCAGCTCGGCCAGCTCGGGGAGGTGATCACGCCGGTGGCGCAAGCGGTCGGCAGCAGTGTCGTGCTCTTGGACCTGTAACAGGTCGTGGAAGACCGTCAAGCGGTCGGGCTACCCACGATTGCGCCGGGTCGTGGGTGGGCTGTCGTTGTCGTCGATGACGATTGGTGGGACCGTCACCCGCGGGACGGTGATGTCGGGGAAGCTCGGGACCGTGACCACCGGCTGCTGGGGGATGACCGGCTGCGGGGCGGTGACATTGGGTCGGGGCGCGGTGACCACCGGCGCGTCGTTGGTGGTGTCGTTGCTCGGCTGCGTGGCGCGACCACCGCCGGTGTTGCCGGTGTTGCCGGTGCTGCTCGGGGAGGCGTTGCGGGAGCCGCTGTCGGTGACCTCGCCGCACGGCTTCGGTGACGTCACCTCGACCAACCGGCAGGCCGGCAGCTCGAGGAACTTGGGCGCGCGCTGGTTCGGCACCCGCTCGGGTGCCGCGAAGTCGACAACTGCCTGGCCGTCGAGGAACTGCTTCATGAAGGCGCCGAAGATCATCGCCGGGTAGGTGCCTCCGTAGACCTTCGGAAAGATGCCCACGTTGTACATGGACTCCTTGGCGCCGGACGGGTCGCCCATCCAGACGGCGGTGGCCAGCTTCGGCGTCACCCCGACAAACCAGGCATCCCGGTTGTCGTCCGCCGAGCCGGTCTTGCCGGCGACCTGCCAACGCGGCACCTGGGCGGCGGTGCCGGTGCCCCGCTGCACAACCTGGGTGAGTGTCTGGGTGACCGTCCGGGCGTTGGCCACCGACACCGCCCGCTCGCCCTTGGTGGACTGCTTGAACAGCACGTTGCCGTCACGGTCCTCCACCCGGTCGATGAAGTACGGCTCGTGGTACTCGCCGTCGTTGGCCAGAGTGGCGTAGCCGGTGGCCATCTCCAGAGGCGTGACGTCCTTGGCGCCGAGCGTCAGCGCCAGAATGGGCGGCTGAAGGCTGGAGGTCCGGATGCCCATCCGCTTGGCCACGTCGGCGACCTTGTCGGGCCCGACGAGCTTGATCAGACGGGCATAGGCGCAGTTCACCGAGTTGATGGTGGCGTCGGTGAGGGTGAGGACGCCGGCCGCCTGGCCCTCCACGTTCGTGGGATCCCATTTCTGCTCGATGCTGTTCGGGTCGGCGATGACGCACGGGTAGGAGCCGAGAATGGTGTCGGCGGTGATCTCGCCGTGCTCCAGGGCCGCCATCAGGGTGAACATCTTGAAGGAGGACCCAACCTGGCGGCCCGAGCCGGTGATGAGGTCGAGTTTGTTCTTGGCGAAGTCGAGCCCGCTGACTGCCGCGCGCACCGCGCCGCTCGCCGGTTCGACTGACACCAGAGCGGCCTCGAACACCCGGCGATCCGCCGGGAGGGTGTCGGCGATCGACTGCTCGGCCATCGCCTGCGCACGCGGGATGATCGTCGTGTGGATGTTGATCCCGCCGCGGAACACGAGCCGGTTCCGCTCGGAGTCGGTCCCACCCAGGTACTTCGGGTCGTTCAGCAGCTGGTCGACGACGTGACGGGTGAAGTAGTTGCTGCCGGCGATCTCCTCCTCCGGATAAGGCTGGGGCAGCGGTTCGGCCTTGAGCTCCCCGACCTGCTCGGGGGTGATGTCGTTCAGCCGCGCCATCCGGTCGATGATGACGTCGCGGCGACCCCGGGCGTCCTCAGGGTTGTTGTACGGATCGGCGTAGACG
>DATLCN010000015.1:0-2669 GCA_035526335.1 Acidimicrobiales bacterium
CACCGTCACCGTCGATCCTCGGGTCGGCGGCGGATTCCGGATTGTGATGGAGGGGCGGACGGACGGCGGCGACTACGAGCACCGCGGCGAGTACCTGGCGATCGAGCCGCCGTCGTTGCTGTCGTTCACCTGGATCTCCAAGGCCACGGACCACAAGCCGACGGTCGTCACCATCGAGTTTCACGAGCGGGGCACGGGGACCGAGCTGGTCCTCACTCACCGGCGCTTGGCGCCGAACGCGGTCGAGGCGCATCGGAAGGGATGGACCGACATCGTGCGCTTGCTCGACGAGGCGTTGACGCGGGGCTAGCCGAAGAAGTGGCGCAGCGCGTCGGCGGTTTCGTCCGGTCTTTCCTCCGGAAAGAAGTGGCCGGCGATATGCGAAGCCCGGCACGCGCTAAGTCGTTGGCCGGGCTTCATTGCTCCTCCTGGGCTCGAGCCAGGACTCTCCTGATCCAGAGTCCTCTCGCCCAGGCAGACATTTCGGACAACCTGTTGGGAAACGGCCACTTTCCGAGCATCGGTGCCCGCTTCCCGGCCGTAGTTTGCCCGCTCGTGCCCGGAGAAACTACGGCAAAACTACGGCGGTCCGGGCTGACTGATCCGACCACGGCCCCGCCTTCAACCATCTCTCAAGAGTCCGAGGGGTTAAGAGATAGATAGCCGGCGGCAGTTCACCTTCGGAATAAGCCCGAGGGCGAGCGACACTTCCTGGCAATCTGCGATCATCCACGACACATTCTAGTCATCCCCGCCAGGCAGTGTTGTGACCGCAGTCGACTCGCTCCTCACCGACGCCCTGCGCGACCGCTACGTGATCGAGCGGGAGCTCGGCCAGGGCGGCATGGCCACGGGGCGGGCTGGACGAAGGTGATGTAGGAGAGCGTGGCGAACGTCGTCGCCCCGGCGATGAGCTCGGTGCGGATCGTGGTTCCTGCCTCGCGCAGCTCACGGCAGCCACACGGCCGGGACGGTCGGGGCCAAGGACGACGGCAACGGCGTCGTCGGCGTCGCGCCCGGCGCAAGGCTCTACGCGGTGCGGGTGCTCAACAACGCCGGGTCCGGCAGTTGGGCGTCGGTGGCATTCGGGATCGACTGGGTGACCGCGAACGCGGGAAGCCTGAAAATTAAGGTCGCCAACATGAGCCTGGGCGGCAGCGGCTCGGACGGCGCCTGCGGCAGCGACGCGCTGCACCAGGCGATCTGTAACTCGGTTGGCGCCGGTGTCACTTACGTCGTCTCGGCGGGCAACAGCAACACGGACCTGGCCGGCTTCGTTCCCGCCGCGTTCAACCAGGTGCTCACGGTGACGGCGATGGCCGATTTCAACGGCCAGCCGGGCGGTGGCGGGGCCGCGACCTGCCGGTCGGACGTGGACGAGACGCCCGCCGACTTCAGCAACTGGACCACCGCGGGGAGCGCGGACGAGGGCCACACCATCGCCGGCCCAGGCGTCTGCATCCGCTCCACCTGGAAGGGCGGCGGGTACAAGACGATCTCGGGCACCAGCATGTCGTCGCCGCACGTGGCCGGCGTGGCGGCGCTGTGCATCGCCTCAGGCGCCTGCGCGGGCACGCCGGCGCAGGCGATCGCCAAGCTGCGGAGCGACGCGGCGGCCCGCCCCGCTTCGTACGGATTCGTCGGCGACCCGTACAACCCCATCGCCACGGGCGGCCCGAACTCGCAGACGCTCTACTACGGTCACCTCGTCTACGCTGGCGGGTATTGAGCCGGCGCGGTCTTGCCCGGCCGACCGATCGCGGAGCCGCCCTCGCAAGAGGGCGGTTTCGTTTGTCGGGCCGGACGGAGCGCGGGTGCGCTGACTGATCTTTGGTAGATCCGGTGCTGACGCATCAAGCCCCATGGCTGATACACGATACCGAGGGCGCCTGATGTCTGTTACGCGCGGTTGTGACCCAGAGGCCGGAGTACCATTCCGCGAGCCGGGTAACACGATCGATTTATGGCATCGTCAACCGGTGTGGGGCGCAACCCCGCAGATGAGCGAAGCCCGGCACCACATGAGTGGTTGCCGGGCTTCATTGCCCCTCCCGGGCTCGAACCAGGACTCTCCTGATCCAGAGGGGGCATCGTAAAGGCCTGAATTCCAGCAATTGCAGCCATTTACGCGAGTTCGTGTCACCCGATGCTGGATTTTACTGGCTTTGATGCCGGAACTTTGCCGTACTTCACTCGCTCAAATGCCAAGGTTCTAGGCCTGCGAGCCTTAGGCGCTTTTAGCGCCTTGCGAGGCCTGCACCCGAACTGCATTCTTAAGTCCTCCGTACAACAACCTGCCACTTGTTGGCCGAGGATACTGCGCCCCGGTAAGGGTCGCCCTATTGGCGTTGGAGTTCTATTCGAGTCGAGTACTGGGATGACCGCCATGTGTATTCGCAAGCCTGGAGTTCACCCGGTTCGGTGGACGGTCAGCGACTTGGGATTCAAGCCGCATCTGAGGCCTGGCGCTCATAGCTGATCGGGGACCGCTGACCGAGGGCGGAGTGCCGCCGGTGCGGGTTGTACCGGCCCTCGATGTAGCGGAAGATGGCGAGCCGGGCCTCGGCCTGGGTCCGGAAGCGGCGCCGGGCTAAGAGCTCGCACTCGAGGGTCGCGAAGAAGCTCTCGGCCATGGCGTTGTCGTAGGCGTCACCCACCGAGCCGCGCGA
>DATLCN010000018.1:0-27848 GCA_035526335.1 Acidimicrobiales bacterium
CACCACCGGTCCTGGCGCCGGCCCCGCCAGTACAGCGCGGCGCACAGATCCCTGACCGCCGGCGTGGTCGGGCGATCATTCAGCGGAACGAAGCTGGCCACCTGTCCCTGATGGCGGGCCTTGGCCCGGTAGCGCACGGTCTCCATCGGGTTCTCTTCCAGCGGCAGCCACCTGGGCTTGCGGTGCGCCTCTCGCACGAGGGCGACCATGACCGAGCCCACGTCTTGTACCGACGCCGGCGCCCGTCCTGCCTTGCGCACCCGCCGCAAGACCTTCTGGCAGTCCTCGGTGTCCCACTGCACCACGCTTCGAGCACCGATCACGGGCACGATGTGGCAACGGATGATGCGCTCCCAGTCCTGCAGGGTGCGCCGGCGCACGCCGTCGTCCTCCATTCTGGTCAGCAGCCTCTTCCCCAGGGCGGCGATGTCGCGCTTGGCCCGCTCGGTCTCGTGCGTGTCGGCAGCGAGCGTCACCCCGGCGTCGAGCCAGCGCTCGGCCTTGTCGAAGATGGCGTTGGCCTCTTCCAGGTCCTCGCCGCTCAGGTAACGCCACTCGCCGGTCTCCAGGTCCTTGTAGACCACCCGGGGCCGTGGACGCGCCGGCGTCGGCCCGTAGAGCTTGGTCTGCCACGGCCGCATTCCCCCGCCCCGCAACTTTCCCAGCCGCAGTGGCCGGTTCGCTTGATCCTTGGTCATCGCATTCCTCTCGCACGTTGACGCTTTGGCCGAGGTGGATCGACCGCCTCGGAGATCTCGCGGGCCGCCTTGGCTTGCTCGGCGGCGCGCAGGCTGGACAGCGACCAGCGACCGCTTCCGTCCACCACGGGCTTGGGGAACCAGGGCTCCTTGACCAGTTGGTAGGCGCGGGTCCTGCCGATGCCGTAGCGCACTTCGAGGTCTCTCATCGTGAGGAGACGTCGGCGATCTGAAGGTCCGGCTCGAAGCTCCGAACGAGGCGCGGACCAACCGCTCGGTCCGTGCCCTTCGACGATACGGCCTCGACAGGATTTCGTCGTGGACTTGGCGCGTCGGGCTGGCCGAAGCTCGTAAACCGGGTCCGCACAGTGACAAGCGGCCTCGTATGTCTGTCCAGTCCTCGTATGTCCACTTCGTATTCCAGCAAACCAAGAGGCTGGCAACTTCACTAGCTCTAAGCCTGTGACCTGCTACTTTACTCGCAGCCCCAACGGGATTCGAACCCGTGCCGCCACTTGAGAGGGCGATCAAGGCAGTATCGTCAAATCACGTTCTACGCGTTCCTCCAGGTCACAGGCCCTTCCGGTGATGGTCGCGTGCCGCTTGGTGGGGCCCAATGTCGGGCAGTGGATTGGCAAACGGATTGGCAGGTCCCGGCTGAGACAAGACACGTGGTCCTGGTCAATCACGCCCAGCGCGACTTGAAGAGTGAAACGATCTCGTTCTGCACGTCGTTTCCAGACGCGGCCTTGACGAGAAGATCCGCTACAACACGGTCGTCGGACGGCAAGACGGCGGCACCGTCGATACCGTTGCGATCGAGCAACCAACGGGCGAGAAGGAACGCCGTGCGCTTGTTCGCCTCCCCGAAACCCTGTGTCCTCGCCACCCGATAGGCAAGCACCGCTGCCGCTTCGACGGGTTCTTCGAGGTTGTCGATCGCGTGCAGCGCCTTCTCCACGCGATCGAGTTCATCGGGTTCGTCGAACCACTCGTCGTCTTCGCGCGAAGCGTGGTTGAGCGCGATCGCGAGGGCCAACGACGGCCGGTTCAATGGTCGTGCAGATACTCGAGCAACTCGGCGTACTCAGCCAAGCGCTCGTCAAGCCAGCCGCGATCGGCGTCACTCAGTTCGCCGACCTTCTCTCGTGCCGCGACGCGCGCAACCTGGCTCATACAACAAGCGTACCGTGCTGCCCTTTTGGCCGCGGCGGCGGTCACTCTGAACGAGGAGCAGAGCGCGACGATGCCGGGTCGCGCGCCGCCAAGGCCAGCGCGATCTCGGTCGGCTCCTTCCGTCGTGTGGCTCAGGTCCGTCATCGTGGCGGATAACCCACGCACGAGGCGGTCTGGAGCCGGCCGATCCAGTGCCAGGTTGTCGATCCGCTTCATCAGCGCCCGCAGGTTGGGCGGCTGACTCGCCCGCTTGACGCTCACGCGACGGCACCCAGCTCAACGAGGACGGCGTGCGCCTCACTGCGACGAAGCAGGCCTTGCTTTGCAGCACTTCGCGCCGCGTCGAGGAGTCGCTCGCCCATCACCAGGCCACGGCAGTCGAGGAGCGCCTTTGCCACCGTCGTGGTCGGAATGCCCTCGTAAACGGTGAGGTCGTGTAGATCGAGCTCCTGCTGAATGACTTTGATGTGTGCGGGCTGGCGCGCCCGGACCCGCCTGGGCGTCCCCACGCGAATCTGGCGTGGGTTCACCAGTCCCAGGCCGTGCAGGTCGAGCACTGCATCATGGGTGAGGTAGGCGTCCGGGCCAACCCGGAGGACCGCCTCCATGAACAGGTCACGGTCGGTCCTCGGGATATCGGCGAACCTGTACAGGCCGTAGGCGACGTGGTCAAGACCACCGCGCGCGGCAATCTTTCGCAGCTCGACCGGCGGTACGTCAAGCTCTGCGGCTGCACGGGTGGTGACGAAGCCGTACTTGTCGAGCACGAACTCGTGCAGCCTCCTCCGGTATGTGTCGGCCGGCGCCATCGACGGCTCCTCTCTGGCACAAAAGTACCGAAAACGGTACGGTAGTGCCACGCCCGCAATGGGCGTACCAATTATCGGGACGTGAGGTCTCGTTGAGGATTCCGTTGAGCCGACTGGTGCCGCGTTCGGTTGAGGTCGAGGAGATCGTCAGCGGCGAAGTGGCCGCTGAGCCGGTGGCTGTCGTCAGCCCGTCGGCTGCACGCCGGCGTGCCGGACGAGGCGGAGATGATCCTCGGCCGGCCCAGGCAGGACGCGGACGAGGACGACGCCGTTTGACTTGATGGCGACTACCTGAGCGACCGCCGGGTCGGCTTCCTCATTGCCCACCACGACGTGCTCCCCCTCTTTCAACTGGATGCCCGGGGCGGCATTGCGGACGTTGGTATGGGTGAGGCAGTCGCCGTCGGTGCGCTAGTAGTCCACCCACAAGTCCCACGTCACAGTTGCCATTCTACGACCCGCGCGTCATTTCGATGTACGGGCCGGGTTTGGTGCTGGAGGCTTAAAGCAGTCATCCAGCCGAGCAAGGGTGGACGGCGTTACGTCGGGCAGCACCACGTCGTAGTGCGGGCGAGCCAGCGTTGGGATGACAGCGAAGCCCGAGCCACGCAGCACTCCGACCGTGGAGAGCCGTACCTGGCCGTAGCGAGCCAGGTATGGCTCGCGCGCGCACAGGACCTCCAGGGCTTCGTCAAGGACGAGGAAAACCGAGACGGCGTACAACCCGAGTTCGTCGAATGCGTCGAGCGCCGTTCGTCTGAGGTACTCCGATCCCATCTGGCCGCCCCGCATACCACGACGGCATCCTCCGGCGGCTCTTCATCCCGAAGGATGATCGGCTCCAAAGCTCAGACCCTTGCCTTCTCGACCGCATCGTCGAAGGTCCGGCCGAGCATGTCTGCCGCGTCACGGTCCGACTCGGCCAGGAAGTGGGAGTACACGTTCAGTGTGGTGGAGGCGTTGCGGTGGCCGAGGCGGCCGGCGACGGTTCGCACGTCGACGCCCAGGGAGAACAGGCGCGTCGCCACGTAGTGGCGCAAGTCGTGAAGGCGGATGCCCGTCAGCCCGGCGCGCCGGCAAAGGGCACGGAAGGCATGGCTCGAATAGTCGGGCAGCCACGGCTTGGAGCCGTCGATCTCGTGGCTGAACACGAAGCCGTCCTCAGGCAGCGCCACCTCGCAGCGGTCCGCGTTCAGCCCCATCCACTCCCGGTGCCGACGGAGGCTCTACCCAGCGGTCGAGGGCGTCGGCCTTGAGCTTGTGCAGCCCCACGTGGCCGATCCCGGGCAGCAGGTAGCGGTCGAGAAGCCCGCGGGTCTCCTTGACCGTCTTGGGCGAGAAGTCCTCCTTGGCCTGTTCGAACCAGCGCTCCAACAACTCGCCCACCGTCGCCTGGGTGCTGGCAAGAGCACCCTTGTCCGCTTCGGCCACGAGTGCCGTCAGCACCCGCTGGGCCTCCCGCTTGCCGCCCCGCACGGTCTTAGTGGCCCAGCGCTTGCGCCCGCTCACGAGGTCGCGCCCGAGGTAGACGCGCAGCTCCCAGGCCTGGCCCCGCTGGCGCATGAAGCCCTGCATGCCAACCTCCTGCCAATCCCTCTTGCCACTCCGTCTGGATTGGCAAGAGATTGGCATGAGCCTTCAGCAGGTAAAGTCCTTCGGCAAAAAAGCCTCCGACCTGCTACTTTACTTGCAGCCCCAACGGGATTCGAACCCGTGCCGCCACCTTGAGAGGGTGGTGTCCTAGGCCGCTAGACGATGGGGCCGTGCTGCCCCCGCATGATAGGCGGCGGCCTCGCTGGCGGCTCCGGCACGTCGTCGCAGCCTCGTCGTCTTGCTATTCCGGAGGCGGCGGAGGGATGCGCCGGCGGCGAACGAACCCGGTGCCGGCGACAGCGGCCCCAACGGCGACGACACTCAGCGCTGCAGGTCCGAGCGGACTCGAGGAAGATGCATCGGTGCTTTCGCCGTGGGCCACCTCGGTGCCGGCGGCGGTCGTGGTCGGCGATCCCTCCGCGGCCGGGAGCTGCTGATCGGTGCCTACTCCCTCAACCTCGGCTGCCGCTGAACCCGATAGAGCCGCCCCGGCCGGAACCGTCGATGAAACGCCCGTCCCGCCGGTCGCGGCCGCAATTGTGCGAGCCCTCGGCGTAGTCGCAGCAGACCTGGAGGCACCCAGCACCGCCACCGTGGTAGACGGCTGATCAGGGAGTGGAGTACTCCTCCCGGCATTGCTGCCGGGAGACTCCGTGGGCGCCGCAGGGAGCGTGGACGGACTGCCTTCGGTACCGGGCGTTGGTGCGGGTGGTGCCGTGGTCGTGGATGTCGAGGTCGACGGCGGCGGCGCGTCCACGAAAAACAGGGCGAAAGCACTGAAGGCGCCCTGAGTCGCTCGCACACTGTAGGGGCTCGATGGCGAAGGTGGAGCGCCGGCCGGGACCACGATGCCGGTGGAGAACCTGCCCTCGGTGTCGGTGGTGGCGGTGCCCAGAAGTTGGTCGTTCGCATTCCATGACAACGTCACCGTCTGATCGTGCGCCCAGTGGGTGCCTCTCACCTCCACTGCTGATCCGGCAGGACCCTTGTCGGGTGCCAGGCTGATGGCCGGTTCGGGCGGCGGTGCGTAACATGCCCAAGCCGGAACGGCCACGCCCAGGGCCACGGCAGCGATGCCCGCGCAGGCACTCAGCACCCCCCGCACCGAGCCCATCGACCCAGTGTGGCAGCCGGGACCACCCGTGTCGACCGCTGCGGACGTGGCGGCCAGCCCGGGCGAAGAGCGGGAAGAGCTGACTGTTCTTCTACGCACCGCAGGCTAGCGAAGCGGTTACACCCGAGCCGGCGAGCCCGGCGAGACAGTGCCATTTCGCACCTTGCCGGCTGGTCCCTCGTTCGCGTTCGTGACCAACTTGTGACCAGGAGCAGAATTTCAGGCCATTTCGTGCACGACCTCTAGGCCTGTGAACTGCGGCTTTTATGCTTCTCAGGTTGCTCGGGGGGGAGGACTCGAACCCCCAACGACTGGACCAGAACCAGCTGTGTTACCGATTACACCACCCCCGAACGGGCACGCAAAGGCTAGCGCCTCCTCACTGAGGTGTCCGCGCCAGTCGCCGGTCGATCCCCGCCACCCGGCGGAACCCGAAGACACGGCCGGCCGCCAGCGCCAGGGTCTCCTTCGTGAGGTGCGCGATGCCAGCCGCGCTTCGACCGGAGCCCTTGACTGGCGAGGTGTGGGCACGAAGACCGAGCTCTTTGGCAATGGCGGTGATCCGGGCGGCGTGATATCCGTCGGAGACCAGCAGGACGTCGGTGATAGGCGGGTCATGACGCTTGAGGAAGTGGGCTGCCGATGCCAAGGACTGCCACGAGCTGCGGCCTGAGACCTCACGCAGTATCGCCGTCTCCGGCACCCCGCGCTTGCGGAGGTACCCAGCCGACACAACCGCCTCGGTGAAGCGGTCGCCGGAGCGCCGGCCGCCGGTGACCACCACCTTGTCCGCCAGCCCCCGCCTGTAAAGAGAGAGCGCCTGGTCGAGCCGGGCTCTCAGGACCGGTGACGGGCGGCCGTTGTATTGGGCGGCACCGAACACGACGATGGCCTGTGCCGGCCTTGCCTGGTCCCGACCGGACGCCTGCCACACCTGGACGAACGTGACAACGAGGTAGAGCATGAGGAAGGCGACCAGCCCGGCCCCCACCTTGACGGCCCGTCGCACAAGTCCTCCTACGCCTCCAGCCGGGCGAGAGCCCGAAGAAGTCTGTCGATCGATCTCTGTCGGCCGAGGATCTCGAGCGACTCGAACAACGGCGGACCTACTTCGCGTCCGGTCACGGCGACCCGTATGGGGAACTGCGCCTTCCCGAGCGAGAGCCCGTGCCGCTCACCGAGCGAAGCGGTGACCTGGTGCAACACGGGGGCCGCCCACTCGCAAGAGGAATAGACCTCGGCTGCGCCGGCCAGGAGCTCGGCTGCGGCGGCCCCCCGCACCACCCGCCGGTCCCAGGCCCCTTCCTCCACAGGAGCCTCCGAAAGGAACAGGAAATCGACCATCGCCGGCACCTCGGTCAGGGTCTTCACCCGCTCCTGCACCAGTGGCGCCAGGGCCCTGAACGCCCCCTCGTCGAATTCTTCGGTGGCCCAGGAACCGGCAGCGAGAAAGGGGCGGGCGGCATCCACGAAGTCGTCCAGGGACAAAGCTCGTATGTACTCGCCGTTGAAATGAAGAAGCTTGCGCTCGTCGAAGAATGCGGGCGATGACTTCACATCCTCGAGCCGGAACTCCCTCACCATCTCCGCCACCGACAGGATCTCGCGGTCACCGCCCGGCGCCCAGCCCAGCAGGCCCAGGTAGTTCCGCGTGGCATCGGCCAGGAAGCCCTGGTCCCTGTAATCCTCAAGCGCCACCTTGTCCCGGCGCTTCGACAGCTTCTGTCCCTTCTCATTGACGAGCAGGGGAACGTGGGCGAACACCGGACGGGGCCCGCCGTCGAGGGCATCCCACAACAGAAGCGTCTTGGGCGTATTGGAGAGATGCTCCTCGCCCCGGATGACGTGGGTGATCGACATGTCGATGTCGTCCACCGCGTTGGCGAGAAGGAACACCGGACTGGCGTCCGAACGCAGCACGACGAAGTCCTCGAGGTTGGCGTGTTCGAAGACGGGCGTCCCCCGGATCACGTCGACCACGGTCGTGCTTCCCTCCGTCGGAGTGCGGAAGCGAAGGGCGCGGCCCTGCCTGGGGCTCAGGGCCCGCTCCCGGCAGTAGCCGTCGTAGCCCGGGGTCGCTATGTCGTTGGCCTTGTTCCGCTCATCCACCGCCGGCCGGGTGCACCCACACCAGTACGCGTTACCGTCCGCGTACAGGCGGTCAGCGGCGTCGGCGTAAAGCTTGCCCCGCTCCGACTGGCGGTACGGGCCCTCGTCCCAGTCGATGCCGATCCAGGTGAGCGCGTCGACGATGCCGTTCAACCACTCCTCCCGGCCCCTCTCCGCGTCGGTGTCCTCGATGCGCAAAACGAAGGTCCCGCCGAGATGGCGGGCGAACAGCCAGTTGAACAGCGCCGTGCGTGCACCACCCACATGGAAGAAGCCCGTGGGCGAAGGGGCGAACCGGACACGCACTGCCGAGGAATCCACCCGGCCAGTCTCGCGCCGGGAGCACACAGGGCGATTCCGCCGGCTATGCACTCGCAACCGACCGGAGGTGGTCCAAAAGGAGGTGGCTGAGTTGGTCGGGGGCCGCCTCGGGGATCCAGTGGCTCACGCCGGCCAGGACCTCGAAACGGTAGGCCCGGTGACGTGCGCAGACCGCCGCCGCCCCCCAGCCATGGCCGACGACGTCGATCTGGTGACCGTTGAGCTCGTCGGCCACAGCGAGTACGTCGGCGACGAGATGGTCGAGGCGGTAGTTCTCCACGCCCTCTGGTCGGCACCGGGTGAGTAACCCCGTTGGTCGAAGGCAACGGCGCGGTAGCCCGCTGTGGACACGGTGACGATGCGTCCAATCGACGAGCCACACGTCACTGGACGAAAAGACTCCCCCAATCAGACTGGACCTGCTCGGCGACCTTGGCCGGCGTCAGGCGCAGAGTCGCGATCTCGACCCGGTCGACTATCTCCCGCTGGCGGTTGTAGTCGTGGGACGCCCCCTGGAACAGGGGCTTGCGGTAATCGACGAGGTCGGCGGGCGCGTCACCGAGGAACCCCCACAGGGTGAAGGCAAGGGTCAGGTCGTGCATGACCGGGGCCCTCCCTGACATGGAGGCCCGGCGCAGAGCGACGCCGAGACATCCTGATTCGGCATCGTGGTCGTGCTCCCCCTCCGCCAGCTGCAGCCGTCCGTGGAAGCTCGCCGCCAGCGTGAGGGCGTAGCCCTGGTCGGGGCCCGGTTTGCCGAACAACCGGCCGGTCGGCGGCCCGAACCGCGTGATCTCGCCGGGCCGGTCCTGACGCCAGCCAGCGTGTTGGGGCAGGCGCTCCGAGGGGCGCACCCGGTCGGCGGAGGACAGAGGGACGTACTCGGGCTGGGCCACGAGACTCAGTCTGCCGCGTCGGTGTCGGGGAGGTGCAGGAGGCCGTAGACGACGCTGTCGGCGAGAGCCTGCCACGAGGCCTCGATGATGTTCTCCGAGACGCCGATGGTGGACCAGGAGCGCTCACCGTCGGTGGAGTCGATGAGCACACGGGTGACGGCGGCGGTGCCTTTCGAGGTGTCCAGCACCCGCACCTTGTAGTCGGTTAGGTGGAGGTGGACGAGGCCAGGGAACCGCTTCTCGATGGCCCGGCGGAGGGCGCCGTCGAGGGCGTTGACCGGGCCGTTGCCCTCGGCGGTGGCGACCACCCGCTCGCCGCCCACGTGCACCTTGATGGTGGCCTCGGTGACGAAATGGCCGTCCTCACGCTGCTCGGTGATGACCCGGAACGACTCGAGCCGGAAGAAGCTCTGCTCCCACCCCGTGGCGCTGCGCATCAACAGCTCCAGCGAACCGTCGGCCACCTCGAAGTGGTAGCCACGGTGCTCCAGGTCCTTCAGCTGCTCGAGGACTCTCCCGAGAGCGACGCCGTCCATGGCCAGACCGAGCTCCTCGGCCTTGAACTGCAACGTGGAGCGGCCGGCCAGCTCGCTCACCACGAACCGGGTGCCGTTGCCGACGAGGTCCGGGTTCACGTGCTCGTAGGCATCTCGGGCCCGGGCGATGGCAGACGTGTGCAGACCCGCCTTGTGTGCGAACGCCGACGGCCCCACGAACGGCTGCTGGGGATCGGGCGTGATGTTAACCAGCTCGGCGATGTGATGAGCGACCGGAGTGAGGCGCTCGAGGCGGTCGGCCGGGATGGAGGTAACGCCCATCTTGAGGGCGAGGTCGGGGATGATGGTGCACAGGTTGGCGTTGCCCGTGCGCTCGCCGTATCCGTTGATGCAGCCCTGCACTTGCGTTGCACCCCGGCGCACGCCGGCGAGGCTGTTGGCTACCGCGCAACCGCCGTCGTCGTGGAAGTGCACGCCGATCGGTACGCCGAACTGGGACACGACCTCGCCCACCACCCGCTCGGCGTCGTGCGGCAGCGTGCCGCCGTTGGTGTCGCACAGCACGAGGGCCTCGGCGCCGGCGTCCTCGGCCGCCCGCAGCACGGAGAGGCTGAACTCGGGGTTGCGCAGGTACCCGTCGAAGAAGTGTTCAGCGTCGAGGAAAACCCGCAGGCCGGCGTGGCGCAGGAAATCGACCGAGTCGGCGACCATCCGCACGGCCTCGTCCAGCGTGGTGCGCAGCGCCTCGGTCACGTGGTAGTCCCAGGACTTGGCCACGATGCAGACGGTGGAGGTGTTGGCCTTCACCAGGTTGCGCAGGGTCTCGTCCTCGTCGGCCTTGGCGCCGGCCCTCCGGGTCGAGCCGAAGGCCACCAGGGTGGACGTGGAAAGCGAGAGCTCCGACGGGGCCCGGGCGAAGAACTCCTCGTCCTTGGGGTTGGCACCGGGCCAACCGCCCTCGATGTAGTGCACACCAAGGTGATCGAGCTGCTCGGCCACCCGCAGCTTGTCCTCGACGGTGAGGGACATGCCCTCGCGCTGGCTGCCGTCGCGCAGGGTGGTGTCGTAGATCTCGACGGCGACGGGAGTCGGTGCCGGAAACTCAGGCATCGACGTGCTCCAACCAGTTCTTGTAACGGTCGACCTCGCCCTTGACGGTGGCGAAGAAGGTCTCCTGGATCCGCGCGGTGATCGGTCCACGCGGCCCGATCTCGCGGTCGTCGACCGAGCAGATCGGCACCACCTCGGCCGCCGTTCCGGAGCAGAAGGCCTCGTCGGCGGTGTAGAGGTCGCTGCGCAGGATGTTGGCGAACTCGCACTCTATCCCGAGGTCACGGGCGATGGTGAGCACCGAATCCTGGGTGATGCCCTCGAGGGCGCCGGCGCTGGACGGAGGCGTGATGATGCGACCGTTCTTCACGACGAAGATGTTCTCCCCCGTGCACTCACTCACGTAGCCCTGGGGGGACAGGAGTATGGCCTCGTCGTAGCCCGCCTTGAGCGCCTCGACCTTGGCCAGCGACGAGTTGATGTACATGCCCGTCCCCTTGGCCGCGGGAGGAATGGCGTTGGGGTCGTGGCGCTGCCAGGAGCTGATCTTCATACGGGCGCCCCGCTCCAGGGCCTCGTCACCCAGGTAGGTGCCCCAGGGCCAGACGGCGATGGCCACGTTGACCGGGCAGGGCAGCGGGTTGAGGCCCATCTCGCCGTAGCCCAGGTACACCAGCGGCCGGATGTAGCAGGACTGCAGACCGTTGGCCCGCACCGTCTCCTTGGTGGCGTCGACCAGCTGGGCCGGCGTGAAGGGGATGTCGATCATGAAGATGCGGGCGCTGTCGAAGAGCCGTTCGATGTGGTCGGTGAGGCGGAAAACAGCGGGCCCTTGGCCCGTGGCGTAGGCCCGGATGCCCTCGAACACCCCGAACCCGTAATGGAGCGAGTGGGTGAGGATGTGCACGTTGGCGTCCTTCCAGTCCACCAGCGTGCCGTCCATCCAGATTTTGTCCACGGCCTGAATCGGCATCGTTCACAGCCTTTCCGCGACGGCGTCGCCGATTTGTGAGGTCGTGCCCGACATCGACGTCGTCTCGGACACTGCTTTGGTCATACGGGCGGCGGCATCGGCCTCGCCCAGGAACTCGAGCATCATGGCCGCCGACTTGATGGCCGCCAGCGGATTGGCCTTGCCCGTGCCCACGATGTCGGGGGCAGAGCCGTGCACGGGCTCGAACAGCGACGGGCCGGTGCGAGCCGGGTTGAGGTTGGCCGAGGCGGCGAGGCCGATGCCGCCGGAGACGGCGCCGGCCAGGTCGGTGAGGATGTCACCGAAGAGGTTGTCGGTCACCACCACGTCGTAGCGCCCGGGAGACTCGACCAGATAGATGCAGGCGGCGTCGACGTGGTTGTAGGCGGTGGCGACGTCGGGGAAATCGGGCGCCAGCTCGTCGAAGGTGCGTTGCCACAGGTCGCCGGCGAAGGTGAGGACGTTGGTCTTGTGCACCAGGGTGAGGTGCCGGCGGGACCGCGACTGGGCCAGCTCGAAGGCGAACCGCAGGCACCGTTCGACGCCCATGCGGGTGTTGACCGACCCCTGGGTGGCGACTTCGTGAGGCGTGCCCCGGCGGAGGGCGCCCCCCTCGCCGGCATAGCTGCCCTCGGTGTTCTCGCGAACCACGGCGCAGTCGAGGCGGCCGCCGCCGAACGGGCGTAGGTTGATGTAGAGGTCGAGGTCGAAACGCAGCCGGAGGAGCAGGCCCCGCTCGAGGACTCCCGGGGGGACGTCGGGTGCGCCCACGGCGCCGAGCAGTATGGCGTCGAAACCGCGTAACTCCTCGAGCACCCAATCGGGAAGGGTCTCACCGGTACGCAGATACCGCACTCCGCCGAGGTCGTAGTCGACAGTGTCCAACACCACTCCCGAGGCGCGCACGACCTTGAGGGCCTCGGCGAGGACCTCGGGGCCGATGCCGTCACCGGCGATGACGGCGACACGATGGGAGTGGGGATCAGGCAAATCTGCTCCTGGGAAATGAAAAACCGCCCACTATGTGGACGGTCGGAAAGCGCACACCAGACGGGTGTGCGCTACTGGATGATGGCTACGGGTGCGGAAGCGGATGACACAGCGCTCCCACTCTACCGGCCCCGACGGGCCTGGCGCCAGCAGTTCGACGGCGATTCCTCAGGGCAGCAGGGCCTGGAGAGGAGGCACCCACGCCGCAGCATCGGCTCTGGGATCCAGCACCGCCTCGGCGCCGAGCGGAATGTCGTCGCCTTCGACCAGAGCGGCCACGGGAATGAAACGCCCGCACGCCGCCACCCTCAGCTCCATGATGAAGTCCCGGCCGGTCTGCCCGGTGGCGTCCACCACAATCAGGGTGGGGATGATGCTGCTGCAGGTGTCGAGCCCGGCCTCGAAGGAGACCGTCTTCACCTGACAGCCGGACAGCACCGCCTCGAGCTGCTTGGCCGTGTCCTCCTGGACGCCGACACCGAGGACGAGCGCCGGCGGGAGACCCGCTATCCGCCGCGCTCCGCCGAGCTCTGCGCTCGAACCGACAAGGTGCGACTGATCCCCCACCAGGCCGGCCTCAGCCGAGTCGGCTTCCTCGAAGAACGTTTCGCGCGTCACCCGGGAGTTGAGGTTGACCTCGGCTGTGGCAAGGTCGGGTGCCCACACGATCCACGACGCGCCGCCCAGGGTGAACTCGGTGTAGGTGATCATCGTGACACCCGGCAGGTCCGAGCCCACCTGCTGAAGACCCTTTCCGGTCAGCGCCGCCTTGAGGTCACCCATCAGGCCCGTATCCACCGGGGGCTCCTCGTCGCGCACGATGAAGGTGTTCTCGGCGATGCGCAGCGACGCCTGCCACCACCCGTCGAGGTACAGGTTGTCACCCTCGATGTGGAGCATGGGCCCGAAGGCCTTTCTTGCGCCCTCGAGGGCGAAGGCGGTCAGGACCTGGGCGTCGTCCACCGCCGCACAGTATCGCCGCACCCGGGACCTGCGGGCGTCACCCCTCCGGGTGGGGACTACCCTCGTTTCATGAGCGAGACGCATCTGTCGAAGGCGGCTCACGACCGTCTCCGGGCCGAACTGGAGGACCTCACCACGCGGGGCCGGGTCGAGATCGCCCAGGCCATCGAGGCGGCGCGGGCCCTCGGCGACCTGAAGGAGAACGGCGACTACCACGCGGCCAAGGACAGCCAGGGGAAGATGGAGGCGCGGGTCCGCCAGATCGAGCGCCTCTTGTCCGAGGCCCAGATCGTGGAGGAGGGGACGAACGAGGCCGGCGGCACGGTCCAGCCAGGCTCGATCGTGTCTATCCGCTACGAAGGCGACGACGACCTGGAGCGCTACCTCATCGGCTCCATCGAGGAACGGGTCGAAGGCGTAGCCATCGCCTCGCCGGCGTCGCCGCTCGGCCAGGCCCTGCTCGGTGGCCGCCAGGGCGACGTGGTCGAGTACGAGGCGCCCAGCGGTGTGCTCAAGGTGGAGATCGTCGACGTCGGAGGCTGAGCTTGCGGCGGCGGCCACGGGGTTGGGCGAGCTGGTCGAGCGGGCCGGCTCCGCGGTCGAGCAGGCCGGCGCGGGCACTGACGTCGGTGTGTCCGCACCACAGCTGCCGCCGGGACGCACCGTCGACCTGCCCGGGCGGGGGCGCACTTTCGTTCGGGAAGCGGCCGGTCCGGCGGGCGCGCCCACCCTCCTGCTGTTGCACCGCTGGACCGTCACCGCCGACCTGAACTGGTTCACGGCGTACGAACCCCTATCCCGGCATTTCCGGGTCATCGCCCTCGACCACCGGGGTCACGGCCAGGGCATCCGCTCGTGGAAGCCCTTCCGGCTCGAGGACTGCGCCGACGACGACGCCGCCCTGGCGCAAGTGCTGGGTATCGATCGGTTGATACCGGTCGGCTACTCCATGGGCGGACCGGTGGCGCAGCTCCTCTGGCGCCGGCACCGGCACCGCCAACTCCGCCTGGCCGAGGCCATTCCCGAGGCCGAAGTCGTCACGGTGGAGGGCGACCACGGCTCCTGCGTCACCGATGCGGACCTGTTCGTCCCTGGCCTCCTCGAAGCCTGCCGGGGAGTCGCCGCCCTCGCCACCCCCCGATCCTGCTGACCCCCCATCGCGAACCACACCCACCGAACTTGGTGACCCGGACGGCGCCAGGGCGCCGCCGCGGGCACCAGGTGCGGCGAGCGGCGTCAGGCGGACCAGCCCATGGCCGCCTCCACCGCCCGGGCCGCGGTCTTCACATCACCGCCGTAGCGCCGGCCGGGCGTACGGCTCGTGCGCTCCACCGGCCCGGAAACCGAGACGGCCGCAACGATCTCGCCGTCCCGCCACACCGGCGCGCTCACCGACGCCACCCCCCGCTCGCGTTCCTCCACGCTCTCCACCCAACCCCGCCGGCCCGGCTCCCGAACGCCGCGGAGGACGCGGCCGGCGCTGCCCCTGTCCAGCGGAAGGACCGCACCCACGGTCACGATGGTGCGCAGGCTGTGGGGCGACTCCAGCGATACGACGCACACCCGGGTGCCGTTGCGGGGGACGTAGAGCTGGACGCTCTCCCCCGTCGCTTCCCGAAGGGCCTCGAGCGCCGGCCGGGCCGCCCCCTCCAGAGAGGCGCGGGTGAGGCGGGCGCCGAGGGTGAACCGGGCTGACTCGTCACGTCCGACGAAACCGTGGCCGGCGAGGGCGGAGGCGAGACGATGGGTCGTGGCCCGGGAGAGCCCCGTGGCCACCACCAGCTCGTTGAGCGAGAGCGGGCCGCCGTCCAGGGCGTCGAGAATCGACACTGCCTTGTCGAGAACTCCGACACCGCCTACACTGCGTTCCACGAAGCAAGACTATCATCTCAGATTGTGAGATAGCCAGAATGACCTCCAGCAATACAGCCAGGACTCTGAGCGAGAAGGTCTGGGATCGCCACGTGGTCCACCAGGCCGAAGGCGAGCCGGACCTGCTCTACATCGACCTGCACCTGGTTCACGAGGTCACCTCACCGCAGGCGTTCGACGGGCTGCGCCTGGCCGGGCGCACCGTGCGCCGGCCCGACCTCACCCTGGCGACGATGGACCACAACGTCCCCACCGGCCCCGGCTCCGCCGGCCAGTTCGTGGCCGACCCCGTCTCCCGCCGGCAGATGGAGGTCCTCGCCGCCAACTGCTCCGAGTTCGGCGTCCCCCTCTATGGGATGGGCCACCGGAACCAGGGCATCGTCCACGTCATCGGCCCCCAGCTGGGCCTCACGCAGCCTGGCATGACCATCGTCTGCGGCGACAGCCACACGGCCACCCACGGGGCCTTTGGCGCCCTCGCCTTCGGCATCGGCACCAGCGAGGTCGAGCACGTTCTGGCCACCCAGACCCTGCCCCAGGTGCGCCCGGGAACCATGGCCGTCACCGTCGAGGGCGACCTTCCTGCCGGCGTCACGGCCAAGGACCTGATCCTCGCCGTCGTCGGCCGCATCGGAACGGGCGGCGGTATCGGGTCGGTGATCGAGTACCGCGGCTCGGCCGTCCGCAACCTGTCCATGGAGGGCAGGATGACGGTGTGCAACATGAGCATCGAGGCCGGCGCCAGGGCGGGTCTGGTGGCTCCGGACGAATCCACCTTCGCCTACCTCGAGGGCCGGGCCCACACTCCGAATGGAGCCGTATGGGAGAAGGCGCTCGACGACTGGCGCTCTCTCACCACTGACCAAGGGGCGGCTTTCGACAAGGAGGTGGTCATCGACGCCGCCGGCCTGGCGCCCTTCGTCAGCTGGGGCACCAACCCGGCCCAGGTGGTTGCCATCGACGGCATCGTTCCCCATCCCGATTCGTTCCTCGAAGCCTCGGAGCGGGAGTCCGCCCGCCGGGCCCTCGCCTACCAGGACCTGCGGCCGGGAACACCCCTGCGCGACATCCCGGTCGACACCGTCTTCATCGGCTCGTGCACCAACGCTCGCATCGAGGATCTGCGGGCGGCGGCAGCCGTAGTCGGGGGCCATCAGGTGAAGAGCGGCCTACGCGCCATGGTTGTCCCCGGTTCGGCCCTGGTGAAGATGGAGGCAGAGGCCGAGGGCCTGGACAAGGTCTTCCGCGCCGCCGGCTTCGAGTGGCGGGAGGCCGGTTGCTCGATGTGCCTGGCCATGAACCCCGACAAGCTGGCGCCGGGTGAGCGCTGCGCGTCCACCTCCAACCGCAATTTCGACGGGCGCCAGGGACCGGGCGGCCGTACCCACCTGGTCTCACCGGCGGGGGCCGCGGCCACCGCCGTGGCCGGCCATTTCGCCACGCCCGCCGATCTCGACCCGTCCACCGCCCGCTTGCGAACGGCCGCGGGCGGGGATGGGGACCCCGCCTCGGGGAGGAGGCCGGGGTTGGGGCCCCGGCCGCGCGAAACAGCCCAGACGGCCCCGGGCGGGGATGGGGACCCCGCCTCGGGGAGGAGGCCGGGGTTGGGGCCCCGGCCGGGAAGAGAACATTGATGGAGCCAGTGCTGGCAGTCACCGGCACCGCCGTCCCGCTGGACCGGTCGGACGTCGACACCGACCAGATCATCCCCGCCGAGTGGCTGAAGCGCGTCGAGCGCACCGGGTTCGGCGCCGGCCTTTTCTCGGCCTGGCGAGCCGATCCCGAGTTCGTGCTCAACCGACCCGAACATGCCGGCGCCTCCATCCTGGTGGCCGGCACCAACTTCGGCACCGGGAGCTCTCGCGAACACGCCGTCTGGGCGCTGACCGACTACGGCTTCCGTGCCGTGGTCTCCCCCCGCTTCGCCGACATCTTCCGTACCAACTGCACCAAGGCCGGCCTCGTGCCGGCTCAGGTGGACGAGGAGACGGGCCAGGCTCTCATGGCCGCGGTGCGGGCCGACCCGACCCTGGGGGTCGACGTCGACGTCGCGACCCGCACGGTACGGGCGCCGGCCGCCGGCATCGACGCCCCGTTCCTGCTCGACGACTTCACCCGATGGCGCCTCATGGAGGGCCTCGACGACGTGGGTCTGAGTTTGCGCCACGTGGAGGCCATCGACACCTACGAGGGCGGACGGCCCCCCTGGCTTCCGGCGACGACGCCGGCCACGACGTAGCCGGACTCGCCGCTTCCCAGAACCCCTTCCCGAGTCCGTAGCTGGCGGCTACGGACGCCGGCGAGGGATGCCAGCACCACGACGACCCCGGCCACGGCGGCGAGCTGGACGGCCAGCTGCGAGCGCCCGTGGCGGACAGGCAGGCGCTCGTACAGCAGCGCCACCGCGCCGCCGGTGAGCAGCCCGCCGATGTGGGCGTAGTTGTCGATGCCGGGCACCGACGCCCCGATGAAGAGGTTCAGGACGATGAGGCCGACGATCTGGCTCGTGTCCCCACCGCGTGCCCGCAGGATCACGAAAAAGGCGCCGAAGAGGCCGAAGACGGCGCCGGAGGCTCCGACGGAGAAGGTGCCCAGGGCGGCGAAGAAGAAGAAGCAGATGCCGGCGCCGAGAGCCGAGACCATGTACAGCGCCACGAACCGGGCCCAGCCCAGAGAACGCTCCAACTGGGGGCCGAAGAGGTAGAGGCCGAACATGTTGAGCCCGAGATGGAGGACGTTGGCGTGGAGGAATGCCGCGGTGACGAGCCGGTATGCGTCTCCACGTGCCACCAGAAGGGGATTGTCGGCGAAGCGGAACTGGATTGTCGGATCGCTCCGGTCGATTACGAACACGACGACGTTGAGGGCGATCAGAACCATGGCCGCCGTGGTGGCCGCCGATCGCGATCCCACGTTGTGCCGGTCCCAGCGAACCCGGCGGTACTTCTCGGTGTCCCCTCGCGCCTCCGCCACGCAGGTCGGGCAGTGGTGGCCGACGGGGGCCTGGATCATGCACTCCGTGCAGATCGCCCGCCCGCAGCGGGTGCAGCTGGCGCCGGTGGCCCGGTCGGCGTGGCGGTAGCAGGTGGTCGACTGCACCGGTTCAGGTTTTGAGGCCGGCGGGCAGATCCCAGCCCAACAGATCACGTTGGAGCTTCCAGAGCTTGGCGTAGGCCCTCACCAGCTCCGACTTCGCACCCTCCATGGCCTCGGTGGGCACAGGGGCAGGGTCCCACCGGCCCCGCATCTTCGGCGTGGCCAGCAGCGCCTCGAGGTCCTGGCTCGTCTTGCGCAGGCGGATGTGCGCCCGCCTGAGCTCCTCGCGCTCCTCCTCGGTCAGCTCCTCGGGCTGGCGCGGACCGTCGGGCGACACACCCCTTGTACTAGCAGCCGTGCTGCTCCCTCGGGCTAAGGGGTGACCTCGGTGCTTGGGTCACGTACATCGTGTCGCGCCCGCGCCCGCACCACCTTGTTGGTGGCGTTGAGGAAAGCCCGGGCCGAGGCCTCGACGACGTCGGTGGAGACACCGCGCCCGGATACTTTGACGCCGTCGGACTCGAGCTGGATGACTACGTCGCCCAGGGCGTCGACGCCGCCGGTGACCGACGAGACGTTGAAGTCGGTGAGGGTGGCGTCGACGCCCGTGGCGGCCTTGATGGCCTTGCAGGCGGCGTCGATCATGCCGTCGCCCTCCGCCGTGGCCTCGGCCTTCTCTCCATCAAGGGTGAGGATCACCCGGGCACGGGGGACGCCGACGGTACCTCCGGTCACCTCCAGGGACTCGAAGGCGAAGGCGGGGCCGGCGCCGACGCCGCCGATCTCCTCGGCCACGATGGCCTCCAGGTCGGCCTCGGTGAGCTGCACCTTGCGGTCCGCCAGCTCTTTGAACCTCACGAAGGCGGCGTTCAGGGCGTCGCCCTGGACATGCAGGCCCATCTTGGCCAGGGTGTCCCTGAAGGCGTGACGGCCGGAGTGCTTGCCCAGGACGATCTGGCTGCCCTCCTGACCCACCGAGTCGGCGTCGATGATCTCGTAGGTACTGGCGTCGGCCAGGACCCCGTGCTGGTGGATACCGGATTCGTGGGCGAAGGCGTTGCGGCCCACGACGGCCTTGTTGTACTGCACCGGATACCCGGTCAGGCGGCTCACCAGGCGGCTGGTGCGGGCCAGCTCCTCGGTGCGAACGCCGACCTCGACGCCGGGGAACTGGTCGGCGCGGATGCGAACCGCCATCACCACCTCCTCCAAGGCGGCATTGCCGGCCCGCTCCCCCAGGCCGTTCACGCACACCTCGACCTGGCGGGCGCCCGCCTGCACACCGGCCAGTGAGTTGGCGGTGGCCAGACCCAGGTCGTTGTGGCAGTGGGTGGAGGTGATGAAGTCGCCCTTGATCTCCCGCCGCACGTACTGGATCAGGGCGCCGAAGTCCCAGGGGATCCCGTAGCCGACGGTGTCGGGGATGTTCAGCGTGGTGGCGCCGGCTTCGACCGCGGCCTGCAGGACCTCCATCATGAAGTCGAGCGGCGTCCGGGTGGCGTCCTGGGGGCTGAACTCGACGTCGTCGGTGTGCTCCCGGGCCCGAGCGACACCGGAGCGGGTCTCGGCCAGCACCTGCTCGCGGGTCATCTTCAGCATGTGCTCCATGTGGTTTGGGCTGGTGGAGATGAACACGTGGATCCGGGCCCGCTCTGCCGGGCTGACAGCCGCCCAGCAGCGGTCGACGTCGGAGCGGTGCGTACGGGACAAGCCGGCGATGACCGGTCCCTCCACCGAGCGGGCGATGGCCTGCACGGCGTCGAAGTCGCCATGGCTGGCCACCGGGAACCCGGCCTCGATGTAATCGACACCCAGGCGAGCCAGCTGCTCCGCGATCTCGAGCTTCTCGGCCACGTCCAGGGAGATGCCCGGCGACTGCTCCCCGTCGCGCAGGGTGGTGTCGAAGATGATCAGGCGATCGGTCATTTTTGGGCTGTCCTTTGTGCGGTGTGTGTGGGGTGTGTCGGAGAACGAAAAAACCTCCTGGCCCGGAGGCGCAGGAGGCGTAGGCGAGTCCCTGAGGGAGCTCGCCGCTAGGTAAGAAGGAGGCTGCCGGTGATCGGGCTCCGCGTCATGGTCCGCCCAGTTTCGCAGGCGTTGCGGCCGGAGTCAAGATAGTGTTGCTGCGTGCGGAAAATGCTGCGGCTCGGCATCAAGACCGGCCTGCTCGTGGCCGTCCTCCTTGCGGTGTTGAAGCTGGTCCAGGCACGGCGCAGCAACCCCGAGGACGACTGGGCGCCGGCGGACCCCCAGAACTGGCCGCCCGTGCAGGACCCGATCACGGTCGAGCCGCCGGCCGCCGTGGTCGCCCGCTCCACACCGCCGGTGAAGAAGGCGACGCCGGCGAAGAAGGTCCCGGCCGCCCGCAAGGCGACGAAGAAGGCGCCGGCCACCAAGCTGGCGCCGGCGGTCGAGAGGATCGGCGGGACCGCTACGAAGACCGGTGGACGGATCACCTGGGTCGGGCCGACCGGCCGCATCTGCCCCCCGTCTCACCCGGTGAAGGCCAAGCTGTCCAGCCGGATCTTCCACCTGCCGGGGATGGCCGCCTACAACCGCACCACGCCCGACCGCTGCTACGTCGACGAGGTGACCGCGGTCGAGGACGGCTTCGTCAAGTCCAAGCGCTAGCCCTCGCGGGAGCAGAGGCGCCGGCGGGCGTCGCTTGCACCGCGCTGCTCAGACGCCGACGACGGCGTGCACGTCGAGGATGCCGGGCTGCGAGGCGAGGCTGGTGACGACCTCGGCGGGCACAGCGGCGTCGGTGGCCAGCACCATCAGCGCGGTCTCGCCCGCCGGCGACTTGCCGAGCGCCATGTTGGCGATGTTCACCTTGGCGTCGGCCAGGGCTGCGGTGACGAGGGCGATCATGCCGAGGCGGTCGTCGTTGTGCACGATCAGCATGTTCTGGGCGGGCGGCACTTCGACGTCGTGGTCGTCCACCATCACCAACCTGGCTCCCCCCCTGCCACCGGCCAGCGTCCCGGCCACGGCATGGCTGCCGCCCCTGAGGGTGATGAGGTTGACGTAGTCGTGGGCGGTGGACGTCTTGGCCTCCCGGACCTCGATCCCGCGCTCAGCAGCCAGTTGGGGAGCGTTCACGTAGGAGACGGGCTCGTGGATGGCCAGCGAGAACAGTCCCTTGAGCACCGAGAGGGTCAGGATGCGAAGGTCGTAGTCGGCGATGGCGCCCTGATAGTCCACCTCCAGTACCGGCGGGATCCCTCCGTTGAGCGCGGCGAAGATCCGCCCCAGGCGCTCGGCCAGGGGCAGGAACGGGCGAACCGTCTCGGACGCCTCAGCCGCGCTGACGTTCACTGCGAAGGGGACGAAGTCACCCGACAGGGCGAGCAGCACCTGCTCGGCGATGGTGACCCCGGCCTTGTCCTGCGCCTCGGTGGTGCTGGCGCCCAGGTGGGGGGTGACGACCACCTCGTCGAGGGCGAACAGGGGCGAGGAGGTGGTGGGCTCCTCGGCGAAGACATCGAGAGCGGCGCCGGCGACGTGACCCGAAGCCACGGCCTCGGCCAGGGCGGCCTCATCGACGATCCCGCCTCGCGACGTGTTGATCAGGCGGATCCCCTGCTTCGCCTTGGCCAGGCGCGCAGCGCTGATCAAACCCATGGTCTCGGGTGTCTTGGCCACATGCAGGGTGAGGAAGTCGGCGCGGGCCATCAGATCGTCGAG
Source organism: Acidimicrobiales bacterium (assembly GCA_035526335.1). Taxonomy (GTDB): domain Bacteria; phylum Actinomycetota; class Acidimicrobiia; order Acidimicrobiales. The sequence goes on from DATLCN010000018.1 coordinate 21,785, forward strand.
GCTGTCGACCAGCTCGATACCGAGCTGGCGGGCCCGATCCGGCGAGACGAACGGGTCGTAGGCGGCCAGACGCATGCCGAAGGCCAGCGCCCGCTGCGCCACCAGGGTGCCGATGCGCCCGAGGCCCACCACTCCCAGGGTCTTTCCGTGGAGTTCGACGCCCGACCAGCGGGAACGCTGCCATTTTCCGTCCTTCAGGGCGGCGCTGGCCTGGGGGACGTTGCGGGCCTGGGCCAGCAGGAGGGCCATGGTGTGTTCGGCCGCGGAGAGGACGTTGGACTGTGGGGCGTTGACGACCATCACGCCCCGGGAGGTGGCTTCGGCCACGTCGACGTTGTCGAGACCGATACCGGCCCGCCCGACCACGATCAGGTCCTTGCCGGCGGCGAGAACCTCGGCCGTCACCTTCGTCTCGGACCGCACGATCAGCGCCTCCGCGCCGGCCACCGCCTCCACCAGCTCGGGCACCGAAAGCCCTTCCCGCACGTCCACCTCGTGGCCGGCGGAACGTAGCGCCTCCAGCCCCGTGTCGGCGATCACTTCGGTGACGAGAACTCGTGACATCAGGTGTGCGGAACCTTCTCGGGACCCTCGTTCCGGTACTTCTCGACGAAGTCGGTGAGGGGGCCGATCTCCGCGTTATTGCACAGGAGGCGCTCGCCCCATGCCGTGGCCGCCACGTTCGTGCCGGCCGGCATCGTGTCCCTGGGGACCACCAGAACGTCGTCCTCGAAACGGTCGAAGACCTTGGCGATGATGTCCAGGTCCTTCTCCGCGAGCCCTGGGCGGTGCCAGATGGCCACGTAGCCGTGCTCGAGGGAATGGACGACCTTCACGTCGCTCGGCGCCTGGGACTGCTCGTACTTCCCGGCCGGCGCCGCGCTCGGATCATGGTTCCCGCCTGCCGGCGGGTTCACCTTGTACGACGCCGGCGGGACGTGGTTGTCGGGAATGGGGCTGATCGGGTCCTTCCTGGTGTCGAAGGTGCACGAACCGGCGGTCACCCTGTCGCGGAAGGCGCTGGTGTCGCTCCTGTTCGACAGGGCGTTGACGGCGATGGCCGCGACCACCAGCGCCGCAAGAGCACCGATGGCGATGCGGAGATGGAGCTTCTTGCGCCGGCGGGCCCGCCGGGCCGCCTCGATCCGTTCGGTTCGGGTCTGCTTGCCGGGCGCCGACGGCGGGGGCGGCCTGGTTGTGGCAGCGGCCCCGGCCACTGCGGGGGCAGGGGCTTCCGACGAGGTCGAAGCCGGGCCGGCGGCAATGGGCCGCTTGGCCGGCTGCGGCCGCTTACCCGGCGCGCGTCTCTTCGGTTTCCCCTTCTTCGCCACCTCGGCAGGGTAGGCGAGGCGGGCGGATCACTCCGCCAGCAGGGCGGCGATCCGGCCCACCCCTTCGTCGAGCTCGTCGTCGGCGAGGGCATAGGAGAGGCGGGCGTAGCCGGGCGCGCCGAACGCCTCGCCGGGAACGAGCGCCACACGAACCTCGTCGAGGATCACCGCAGCCAGGTCCAGGCTGGTGGCCGGCGTGTGGCCGCGGACGGGGCGCCCGAGAAGCTTGGTGACCGATGGAAAGGCGTAGAACGCGCCCTCGGGCTCGGGGCACTCCACTCCGGGGATGGCGTTGAGCAGCTCGACGATGCGCCGGCGCCGGCGGTCGTAGACGGCCCGCATGTCGTGGACGGCGGTGAGGTCGCCGGTGACGGCGGCCAGCGCCGCCCGCTGGGAGACGTTGGCCACGTTGGAGGTGGCCTGGGACTGGAGGTTGGCGGCAGCGGTGATGACGTCGGGCGGGCCGATCATCCACCCCACCCGCCAGCCGGTCATGGCGTAGGTCTTGGCCACGCCGTTGACGACCACCCAGCGATCCCCGAGCTCAGGAGCGACGACGGGCATCGAGGTGAAGCTGGCGGAGCCGTAGACCAGGTGCTCGTAGATCTCGTCGGTCATGACCCACACGTCATGCTCGGCAGCCCAGCGGCCGATGGCCTCGACCTCTTCCTGGGGGTACACGGCGCCGGTGGGATTGGATGGTGACACGAACACCAGCAGCTTGGTGCGCTCCGTCCTGGCCGCCTCGAGCTGGCCCACCGTGGCCCGGTAGCCGGTGGACTCGTCGGTGGGCACGATGACCGGAATGCCTCCGGCCAGTGCGACCGCCTCCGGGTACGTCGTCCAGTAGGGGGCCGGGATGAGAACCTCGTCACCGGCGTCCACGAGTGTGGCGAAGCAGTTGTAGATGGCGTGCTTGCCGCCGTTGGTGACCAGTACCTGGGAGGCCTCGACTTCGAGACCGGAGTCCCGGGCCGTCTTGGCCGCGATCGCCTCCCGCAGCTCGGGCAGGCCGGCGGCGGCGGTATAGCGGTGGTTCTTCGGGTCCCGGCAGGCGGCAACGGCGGCGTCGACGATGTGGGCCGGCGTGGGGAAGTCCGGCTCGCCGGCGCCGAAGCCGATGACGTCCTCGCCTGCCGCCTTGAGTGCCTTGGCCCTGGCATCGATGGCCAAGGTGGCCGATTCGGCGACGTTGGCGATGCGGGCGGAAATCCGACCTCGAGTCATGCGCCATGCTGTCACATGACTTCGACCTCCTCCGCGGGCACGCCCACGGCGCCCGACATCCGTCTTCCGTCTTCGATCCTCCCCGCCGATGGCCGCTTCGGGTGCGGCCCTTCGAAGGTGCGCCCCGAGGCGGTCGCCGCCCTGGCCGGTGCGGCCCCGGGCTACCTGGGAACCAGCCACCGCCAGCCCGGCGTGAAGAACGTCGTCGGGCGGCTACGCGCGGGACTGGCATCGTTGTTCGACCTGCCCGACGGCTACGAGGTGGTGCTGGGCAACGGTGGTGCCACCGCTTTCTGGGACGTGGCCGCCTTCTGTCTGATCGGGCGCAAGAGCCAGCACCTTTCCTTCGGGGAGTTCTCCAACAAGTTCGCCACCGTCGCCGCCGGTGCCCCGCACCTGTCGGCCCCCGAGGTCGTCACCTCCGACTACGGGACGCACCCGAAGATGGTCGCCCGGGCCGACGTCGACCTGTTCGCCCTCACCCACAACGAGACCTCGACCGGAGTGGCGATGGACCTCAGCGCGCCGCTGGACCGCCCCTCTGCCGGAGCCCTGCTGGCGGTGGACGCCACGTCGGGTGCCGGTGGCCTGCGGGTGGATGTCTCCGGGCTGGACGCCTACTACTTCGCTCCACAGAAGTGCTTCGGGTCCGACGGCGGCCTGTGGGTGGCGCTGCTCTCGCCCGCCGCCACAGAACGCAGCGAGGCCCTCGCTCGCTCCGGCCGTTGGGTGCCGGCGTCGCTGGATCTGCGCATTGCCCGTGAGAACTCGGCACTGGACCAGACGTACAACACGCCGGCGCTGGCCACCCTCTTCCTGTTCGTGAACCAGGTGGAGTGGATGCTGGACAACGGCGGCCTCGACTGGGCTGTTTCCCGCTGCGACCGGTCGGCCGACAACCTCTACGCCTGGGCCGAGGCTTCGACCTGCGCCTCGCCCTTCGTGTCCGAGCCGGGCGAGCGCAGCCACGTGGTGGGCACCATCGACTTCTCGCCCGACGTGCCCGCCGGAGCAGTGGCCAAGGTGCTGCGGTCGAACGGGATTCTCGACGTCGAGCCCTACCGCAAGCTCGGTCGCAACCAGTTGCGGGTGGCGCTGTTCCCGGCCATCGAGCCAGACGACGTGGCCGCCCTCACCGCCTGCATAGACCACATCGTGAGCGCGCTCTCGTAGGCCGGCCGTGCGATTCCGGGCGCGGCCATGGCAGCGGTTGCCCTCGTCGTCGACGCAGCTCCCTGCGCCGGCCAGCCTCGGCAAGCTGCTGACGGCCCTGTGGCCGTCTCAGCCTGGTCGGAGGCGCCTGCGCCCTCCGCATCCACGCTCTCCGCACCCGGGTCCGCTCGGAAGCTGACCGCACCCGCCGATGCACCCCGCCCGTGCCCCCAGGTACCGTGAGCGGCTGAGCTAGCCGCCGCTCACGTCCTCGGGACGGGTCTTGCCGGCCGAGATGAAGGGCATCATGGCCCGCAGCTCGGCGCCGACCTTCTCGATGGGGTGCTCCTTGCCGGCGGCACGGAGCTCCTCGAACCTGGAGCGGCCGGCGCGGTTCTCGGCGATCCACTCCTCGGCGAACCTGCCGGAGCGGATCTCGTCGAGGATCCTGCCCATCTCGGCCTTTACCGCGTCGTTGATGATGCGGGGACCGCGGGTGAGGTCGCCGTACTCGGCGGTGTCGGAGATGGAGAACCGCATGCCGGCGATGCCGTTCTCGTACATGAGGTCGACGATGAGCTTCAGCTCGTGGAGGCACTCGAAGTAGGCGGACTCGGGCTGGTACCCGGCGCCGACCAGGGTCTCGTAGCCGGCCATGACCAGGGCGGTTACGCCGCCGCAGAGCACGACCTGCTCACCGAAGAGGTCCGTCTCGGTCTCCTCCTCGAAGGTGGTCTCGAGCACGCCGGCGCGGGTGGCGCCGATGGCGTGGGCATACGACAGCGCCAGGTCACGGGCCTTCCCGGAGGCGTCCTGGGCCACGGCGATCAGCGAGGGGACGCCGCCGCCCTCGGTGTAGGTGCGCCGCACCAGATGGCCTGGTCCTTTAGGGGCGACCATGGCGGCGTCGACGCCGGGAGGCGGCGCGATCAGGTTGAAGCGGATGTTGAACCCGTGGGCGAAGAAGAGGGCGTCGCCGTCGGACAGGTTCGGGGCGATCGACTCCTCGTACACGGCCTGCTGCTCGGTGTCGGGCAGCAGGATCATGATGAGGTCGGCTTCGGCGCTCGCCTCGGCCACGGTGCGCACGGCCAGTCCGGCGGCCTCGGCCTTGGCCCATGACGACGAGCCGTCGCGCAGACCGACCCGGACGTCGATCCCCGAGTCCTTGAGGTTGAGGGCGTGGGCGTGGCCCTGCGACCCGTAGCCGATGACAGCCACCTTGCGGCTGGCGATCAGTCCGGCATCGGCGTCGTTCTCGTAGGCGATCTTGGCGACCATTGGTTATGCGACCTTTCTTCCTGTGGGCTGGTAGGCGATGCCGGCGAGCGGCGTCCCGCCTGCTCGATGACGGGTCTCCTGGGTGATGTCGGCGAGCGGCGCTCGACCTCGCTGGCGGTTCTCTCGGGCGAGGGCGGTGGCCACCGGTTATCCGACCTTTCCACTGACGCTGCGCAGGCGGGGGGCCTGACGCTCCAACTTGGGCAGCGCCACCCGGCCGGTGCGCTGTACCTCAACGATGCCATAGGAACGCATCAGGTCTTCGAAGTCGTCGATCTTCTGGGGCGTGCCGGCCAGCATGATCGTCATCTTCTCCGGTCCGACGTCGACGATCTTGCCCTCGAACACCTGAACCAGCTCGATGACCTGGCCGCGGCTGCCGCCGGCATCGGATCGCACGGTCAGGAGCACGAGCTCGCGCTCCACCGACTCCTCGGGAGCCAGCTCGATGATCTCCACCACGTTGATCAGCTTGTTCAGCTGCTTGGTGATCTGCTCGAGCGGTTTGGACTCGACGTCCACGACGATGGTGATGCGGGAGAAGCGCTCGTCGTCGGTGGGCGCCACCGCCAGCGAGTAGATGTTGAAGCCGCGACGGGCGAACAGGGACGCCACACGAGTGAGAACGCCGGCCTTGTTCTCGACCAGGACCGACAGCGTGTGGTGCTTGAGCGGCAGCGACATCAGCGCCCACCGCCTTGTGACAGGCCGTGGATGACCGGGTGGTCGGGCATGAACGAGTCGGCGGACATCAACGCCCACCCTCTCCCTGTGACGGGTCGAGGATGACCAGGTCGTTGGACGTGCCGGCGGCGACCATCGGGTACACCTTCTCGGAGCTGTCGGTGCGGAAGTCGATGACGACCGGGCGGTCGTCCACCGAGTTGGCCTTCTCGATCGCCGGCAGGACCTCTTCGGGATGCTCGACCTTGAGCCCGACGCAGCCCATGGCCTCGGCCCACTTCACGTAGTCGGGCAGGTCGGGGGACAGGTACACCTCGGAGTAGCGCTCCTCGTAGAACAGCTCCTGCCACTGGCGCACCATGCCCAGGTAGGCGTTGTTGAGGATGGCG
>DATLCN010000052.1:0-58309 GCA_035526335.1 Acidimicrobiales bacterium
GGACCCTCCACCCTCCATGCGGGCGATCGCCGACTGCGTTGTACCCATCCGCTCAGCGAGCTCGGCCTGGGTCAAGCCGGCGTCGGTACGGAGCCGATGGACCATCGCGCGGAACGCGCTGATCCGGGCCTCGTCCTCGTAAGCGGCGCGTCCCTCGTCGCTGAGGGGCCGCTGCTCCTTGATGTCGTTCCAACTCGTGCGCTTAGCCATCATCGTCATTCTCCTCCTCGTCGGCGACGTGTTCTTCGGTCGTGCACCGCTCCATTGCGTCTCGTGCCCGCTGCACCTCACGGACGTCCTTGCGCTTCGTCTTGACGAAAACCGTTAACAAGATGATCCGCCGTCCCGGAGCGATCCAATAGGTGATCCGTGTTGGAACACCCGCCAGGTAGAACCGGAGTTCCCGGAGCTTTCCGTCAAGCTGACGTGTGTGCGGCTCGTCCAGAACGGGGCCCAGCTCGCTGAGGCGGTCCACATGGAATCGCACACGAGCCTGGTCCGTCTCGCCGAGCCGAAGAAACCAGTCACGAACCTCGGGTTCGAGTTCCACCTCGCCCCACGACATAGCGTCCATGCTATACGAGTTCTTCGGTCGATGAACCGGGCGACCCTCATCCGCTTGAGGAGCGGAGAGTCCAGGGAACTCAAGCGTCTGCTAGATCGGAACCCGAGGGGGGCCCGAGAAGACCTGACCGCGGTGCCACTGGACATGGTCGAGAGCGGGTAGCGCCTGCCCGCGCTGTGGTTCGTGGAGCGGCTTGCCCAAGAGGTCGAGAACGAACACCTCGGCGGCTCGGCCGCGCCCCACGAACCGGGCTGACACGTCGACGGTGTGGTCGTCACCGATGCCGACGGCGCCCCGGTCGAAGAGCTTGTGATGGAACGAGCACAGGCACAGGGCGTTGTCGACGGTGTCGGGCCCCTCGAAAGCCCACCAGCGCACATGGGCGGCGTCGAGCCCGACCGCTTCTGTACCGAGCCGGCCGTCGTAGCCGCACATGGCACAGCAGTACTCGTACGCCACCAGGACGGCATCCCGAAAGTGCGGATCTCGTCGACGGAGCGACGCGGCGCGCTCCCGTACCGCCTGTACCTCCACCGCCTCCAGGTCCAGTCCGACCAGGCTGCAGATGTCGGCGTGCAGCGACTCGGGAAAGTTGGCGTCGAGCAGGAGCCGCGCCGCCAGCACCAGCAGGCGGGGATCGGTGAGCAGGGCAGTCTCGAAGTCGGCCGAGAGACGACCGATGGCACCGGCACGTCGGAGTCGGCCTGGGTTGGCGCCCGGGTCGGAATCTGAGCCGCCGGGCGAAGCCACGGCCCATAGGCCGTCGCTCTGGAGGTGATGGAAGGGATACGCGGGCGACGTCTTGCGCCCGGGTGGACCGAAGTCACGGAGCAGCTCGTCCAGCGCAGGTTCAGCTTCGACGTAAGCGACCTCGGTCGAGCCTGTCCGCTGGAGGCGGCCCATGGCGTACAGCAGAAGGAGCGGCTTGTGGGGAGCCCGTTCGCCGCGCCGGACCCACTGGCGGATGCCGGCGATGCGTCTCAGCCAGTCATCCGAGCTCGCCACGTCGGTCACCGTAGGTCTCGGAGCGGAGCCGGGCTCGGCGTGTGTGGAAGGCTGCCCGCCCGTGAAGGAGCTTCCGACCGGGCTGTACCAGGAGCTGGTCACCGAGGCGCTGCGCCGGCGCCTGGCGGGGATGGGCGACGGCGACTTCGTCACGCGGCGGGTCGATCGGGCGGTCACGGCCGAGGTGCTTGCTCGCCACGTGGGGCGGAGCGTGGAGGTGTTGCTCGATCTGGTGGGCGACGAGCACCGGGTGGAGGTCACCAACCAGCTTCTCGACCTGGCGGCGGAGCTGGTGCCAGGGAGCAGGGACGGCCTCGACCAGGTCGGGCCCGGCCCTGTCGAGCTTCACGAGGTCACGCCGCCACCGACGGCAGGGATCCGGTACCTGCGGCCCCAGGTGCCGCTCGGGCGAACGGACTTGTTGATCAACGCTCGTGGCGAGCCGTCCCTGGCTCACGAGATCAGTGCGGAGCTCACGTCCGCCGACCACGTGGACCTGCTGTGCGCCTTCGTGAAGTGGTACGGACTCCGCCTCCTGGTCGATCACATCGGCGAGCTCGCCAGGCGTGGCGTCCGGATGAGGGTCATCACCACGACGTACGTGGGAGCCACCGAGCGACGGGCGGTCGACGAGCTGGTCCGCCTCGGGGCGCAGGTCAAGATCAGTTACGAGACCCAACGCACCCGCCTGCATGCCAAGGCGTGGCTGTTCCGTCGCGACAGCGGCATGGACACCGCCTACGTCGGCTCGTCCAACCTCTCGAGGGCGGCGCTGATCGACGGCCTGGAGTGGAATGTGCGGCTCTCGCGCGCCGAGAACCCCACCGTGCTCGACAAGTTCGCCGCCACCTTCGACTCGTACTGGCAGGATCCGTCGTTCGAGTCCTACGACCCTGAGCGCGACGGCGATCGTCTCGACCAGGCGCTCGGCAGTGCCTTCCGCCGTGAGCCCTTGCGGCTCTCCGGCCTGGAGGTGCGCCCGTTCGGCTACCAGCAGGAGATCCTCGACCAGCTGGAGGCGGAGCGTCAGGTCCACGACCGGTGGCGCAACCTCGTCGTGGCGGCCACCGGCACCGGAAAGACGGTCATCGCGGCGTTGGACTACAAGCGACTGCGGGGGGCGCTCGGCGGCAATCCGTCCCTGCTCTTCGTGGCCCATCGCAAGGAGATCCTCGACCAGAGCCTGGCAGTCTTCGCCCAGGTGCTCGGCGACCCGAGCTTCGGCGAGCTCTACGTGGCAGGGGAGCGCCCCGAGCGTTGGCGCCACGTGTTCGCGTCCATCCAGTCGCTGACCGCCGGCGGCATCGACCGCATCCCGCCGAGCCACTTCGTCGTCGTCGTCGTGGACGAGTTCCACCATGCCGAGGCCGCCACCTACCAGCGCCTCCTCGAGCACGTGCAACCGAGGGTGCTCCTGGGCCTCACGGCCACTCCGGAGCGAGCCGACGGACAGGACGTGACCCGCTGGTTCGGGGGGCGCATCGCCGCCGAGCTTCGTCTGTGGGAGGCGCTGGAACGGGAGCTGCTCTGCCCCTTCCAGTACTTCGGCATCGCCGACGGCACCGACCTGACCAACATCGAGTGGCGGCGAGGCGGCTACGACCAAACGCACCTGGACCGCGTCTTCACCGGCAACGACGCCCGCGCTCGACTCGTGCTGAAGCAGGTGGCCGAGAAGCTGCCCGACCCCCACCGCATGCGCGCTCTGGGTTTCTGTGTTTCCAAGGCTCACGCCGCGTACATGGCCCGGGTCTTCAACGAAGCGGGGCTACCAGCGGCCGTCGTCGATGCCGACACGCCGATGGACCAACGCCAGGACAGCCGGCGCAAGTTGGCGAACGGTGACCTACGCGCCATCTTCTCGGTCGACGTGTTCAACGAGGGCCTCGACGTGCCCGACGTCGACACGGTGCTGTTCCTGCGGCCCACGGAGAGCGCCACCGTGTTCCTGCAGCAGCTCGGTCGCGGGCTCCGCAACGCCCCGGCCAGGGCCTGCCTCACCGTGTTGGACTTCATCGGCAACCAGCACCGGCGATTCCGCTTCGACGTCCGCTACCGCGCCCTGACCGGAGCGTCGCGACGGAGACTCGAGCACCAGATCGAAGAAGGGTTCCCCTTCCTGCCCAGCGGGTGCTCGATGGAGCTCGACCGGATGGCCACTCGCATCGTGCTCGACAACGTCCGCCAGCAGCTGCGCCTCACCGCCAGGCAGCTCGTCTCCGATGTGCATTCCTACGGCGATGTGGATCTCGCCACCTACCTGAGGGAGAGCGGGCGAGAGCTGGCCGACGTCTACCGGGGCGGAGGGAGCTGGACCCGTCTGCGCCGCGCCGCGGGACTCTCCACCGAGGGGGCCGGGCCCGACGACGAGGCCCTGTTCAAGCGGACGCACCGCTTCGCCCGTGTCGACGACAAGGAACGGGGCGACACCTGGCGCCGCTGGCTCTCCGCCGACGCTCCCCCGGATCTGGACCGTGCCACGCCACGCCAGCAGCGCTTGGCGGACATGCTCTTCTTCTCGCTCTGGCCCTCCGGCGGCGAGTTCGCGACCATCGGCGCCGGGCTGGCTCGGCTCTGGGAGCACCCCGCCGTTCGCGCCGAGGCGGTCGAACTCCTCGACTTAGCGATCGATGCGATCGGCCACGTGCCGCTGCCCCTGGGGTCGGGATTCGACGACGTGCCGCTTTCGGTGCATGCCAGCTACAGCCGGGAGGAGCTCCTGGCCGGCATGGGCCACGCCACGTTGGAGCGGACGCCGGCGAGTGACATGCAGGGCGTGCGCTTCGTCGAGCCCCTGCGTACCGACGTCTTGACGTTCACGCTGCAGAAGGCGGAGGCCGACTACTCCCCCACGACCATGTACAAGGACTACGCCATGGCGCCCGACCTGGTGCACTGGGAGACCCAGAGCACCACCTCGGACACGTCTCCCACCGGCCGGCGCTACCTGACCCAGCGGGAGACCGGGGCCCACGTGTTCCTCTTCGCCCGCCAGACGAACGACGACGAGATCGGCGCGCGGCCCTATGTGTTCCTCGGGCCCGCCTTTTACGTCTCGCACGAAGGAAGCCGCCCCATCGCCATCACCTGGCGACTGGAGCATCCGATGCCGGCCGACTTCTACGCGCAAGCCCGTGTCCTGGCCGGATAACACCCAAGTCGGTGCTACTTGCCATCGAGGCAGCCAATTCCGAATGGAGCCGAAGGATGCGGAGCCTGGCGGGAGTGACTGCTAGCCAACACCAAATACTGAGGGTCGGTTCGGCGGAAACCTCGCAGGCGCACCGGACCTCCCAAGGATCCATGGCCGCGCGGTCACCGGTGACCAACACGCCCAGCAGATGGTCACCGGGGGGAAACGTGAGCAATCCGGGAAGATGCCCACCCAGCTCGGTCTTGCCTCCCTGTTCAGCCAAGAAGGTTTCCAACGCAGTCGCCACCGTCGTCGGCGACGCACAGGTCGGAGTCCCTTGAGGTGTCGTGGTTCACGTCCGGGCGGAGGACGCCTTGGTGAGTCCGGCCCCGAGGTCGTCGCCGTTCATCACCGGGAAGAACTCGACGGTTGCGTTGAGCTCTTGGAACAGTGGCTCGGCGATGGAGGGGATATCGGAGGGGTCGGCCAGGTTGAAGAAGACGTAGCCGGTCCGCGTCCCACCCTCGGTGCAGAAGTACTGCGCCTCGGGCCTGGTCAGCTCGTCGAGCGTCTTGTTGATCTCTGCCATGCGACCGCTGCGGATCGCCTCGTTGGTCTCTTTCGTTCCAAGGCGCCATCTCAGGAGCATCCTCACGTCTGTCTCCCCTCAGGCGTCGCGAACGACTTCGTACACGGCGACGGATCGGAGGGTGACGCTCGCCTCCGGCGGCATCGACGCGTTGTCGGCGAGACCCTGGGCGCTTTCCTGGGATTCGAATAGCAAGAAGCTCAAGCCGCGCTGGCCGTCGGTGGTCCAAGTGCCCCGGACAAACCCCGGAACGGACTTCAGCATCGTCACCAGCTGATCGAGCTCGGCGTCGGCACTCCCCTCCCAGCCTTCCTTCATGTCAACCTCGAATACGACTGCGTGCATGTCGGGTGCTCCTTTCTTGGGTGAACAACGTCATGGAGCCCACAGTAAGGAGGCGGTGCCGATGGGTCATGAGCGGAACTACTCACGAAGGTGCTCATTTTCCTGGCACCGGTCAGTCCACGCTGTGGTGGACTGGAGGCAACGAGGGCGAATAGGGACGGTCGTGCGAACGGAGCTGGTCGGGCGTGAGGCGGAGCTGAGGCTGCTCGTCGAGAGCCTCGACAGTGCGCTCGCGGGTAGTCCTCGTGTCCTTGTGTGTCAGGGCGAGCCGGGGATAGGCAAGACCCGCCTCGTGGACGAGCTCGTTCAGGTCGCTACCTCCCGTGGCGCCCTGTGTGCCTCGGGGTTGGCGACCGACTCGTCGGGCGCACCGCCTCACTGGGAGTGGTGGCAGATCATGCGCGCCCTCGCCAACGATGTCGACGTTTCGAGGATCGCTCGAGATCTTCGGTTGCACAACCAGCTCGCAAGCCTCGCTCCGGACGTTTTCCTGACCGAGGTGTCGACGGATTCGGTGACCGCCTCGGCCGATGACCGGTTCCGTCAGTTCGACGCCGTCGCACGGTTGCTTCGAGAGATTTGCCGAGTTCGCCCGCTCGTCCTCGTTCTCGACGACGTCCACTGGTCGGACAAGGCCGCCTTGCTCCTCTTGAACCACGTGACACGATCGTTGAGCGACGAACAGTTGCTGATCGTCGCCATCTCCCGTCCGACAGAGCAACGCCACAGCGAGGTCCTCGCCCGGCTGACCCGCGAGCCGTTGACGACTGTGATCGACCTACGGGGGCTTCCAGCGAGCGCCATCGGCCGCCAGCTGGCCATGGCGCTCGGCGTGGACGTGGACGAGGCCGCCATCGCCAGTGTCGAGGCGCTGACTGGTGGCAACCCGTTCTTCGTCGGCCAGGTTGCCCGAGCCATGGCCGACGCCCGCTCGGGCCGGCGGTTCGTCGCCGTCACACCAACCATTCGGGCGGCCATCGCCGACCGCCTGGGACAGCTGTCCGAACGATGCGTCGCCTTGCTGCAGGCAGCGGCCATACTCGGCCGCGAGTTCGACATCCTCACCCTGGCAGGAGTGACGAGCACGTCGCCTACGGAATGTCTCGAGCTGGTCGCCGAAGCCATGCGGGCAGGACTGGTCGAGCTAGAAGCGGCCCCGCATGAGCACCGCTTCACCCACGCCCTGGTACGAGACGCGATCGAAGCAGGCCTCGCTCCGGCTGCGCGGCTGGGCCTCCACCGCCGCGCGGCCGAGGCCATCGAGCGGCAGCACGGCCATGCCCTGGGATCCCGGCTGTTCGAGGTGGCGCGGCACTGGGCCGATGCGTCGATTGCCGGCGACGACGGGGCCGCAGCGATCGCGGCTGGCTGGAGTACCCGTGCCGGTGAGCAGGCGATGGGCCAGTTGGCCTATGAGGATGCGGCGAGACTGTTCCGCCAGGCCCTGCGTATTGGCCGCGCCAAGCTTGACCGGGCACAGGTTTGCCGGATCCTGCTTCTGTCTGGCCACGCGCTCAACCTGGCAGGCGACCTGGAGGGCCGCCTCGACGTCTGTCTGGACGCAGCCGGAATCGGTCGTGAGCTCGGGCGGCCGGATCTGGTAGCCGAGGCCGCGCTCGTGATGGAGGCGATAGGCGCGGCCCGGTTCAATCTCGCGACCCGCCCGTTGTGTGAGGAAGCTCTGGCCGCCCTGCCGCCGGACGCAGTAGCGCTGCGGGCACTAATCACGGCGCGCTTCGTCGAGACGTTCGTCTTCCTGCGGCAACCCCACGCCGTGACAGCAGCGAGCGAAGAAGCGCTCGAACTGGCGGAACGGAGCGGTGACAACCGGGCGTTGGCCGCCGCCTTGCGGGCCCGCCAGGTCACGTCCGTGGGGCCGGAGGGGCTGGCCGAACGGATCGTGCTCGCCCGTCGGATGTTGAGGCTGGGACGCGAGTCCCGTAACCCACAGATCGAGACGTGGGCGCACCTGTGGCGGATCGATGCCGCTCTCGAACAGGGGGACCTGAGCGCCGTCGCGGATTCGATCGAGCTGCTCGCTCCCGCCACCCAGCGATTGGGGGGGCCCATGGCCCGGTTCGAGTTGGTCCGCTGTCGAGCGGTGCTGGCCCAGGCGCAGGGGCGCTTTGCGGACGCGCGGAGACTGGAGGCCGAGGCGTTCGCCGTCCTCGGCCCGACAGACCATGACGTTCGCTTCACCTTCCGGTCCGCGCTGACCATGAACGTGGCCCACCACACTGGCGACGATGATGCGATCGCGTCGTTCGACTACGCCGGCGCGCCCGAAGACCATGCCGAGATGATCGGCTTCATCGGGCAGATGGCGCTTGCCCGAGCGCTGGTGTCCGCTGACCGACTCGATGATGCCGCCAACGTCTACCGCGGTCTCGGGCCCGTACGGGGATGGGACCCACCACCCCACGTGGTGCTCTGTGGGTACGGGTTCGGATTGGCGGTAGCAGCGGCTCTCGGCGAGACGGATGACGTCGCCGCCCTCTACGACCTGCTGGTGCCCTACCGCGCGCACCACATCGCCAGCGGGATGACCGCCATGGTGTACTTCGGCCCCGTAGAGCTGTGGCTCGGCGTAGGCGCGCGTCATCTGGGCCGCCTTGATCAAGCTGTCGCGCACCTCGAGCATGCGGAGCGCTCCTGCACAGAGAACGGTGCCGCAGGCTTTCGTGTCGAGACGCAGTTCGAGCTGGCCCTGGCGCTGCTGGCACGGGACCGGCCAGGCGACCTCGACGAGGCGCAAATGCTATTGAGAGCAGCACGGGCCAAGGCGGCGGCTCTCGGCATGGCGGCGCTGGGTGAGAAGATCACGGCATTGGTCCGGCGGGTGGAGGGTGCCGACCCCACGCGGGCGCTCACGAAACGCGAACGCGAGGTCGCCGATCTTTTGTCTCAAGGGCTGACGAACCGCGAGCTGGCGAAGCGACTCTTCATCGCTGAACGCACCGCCGAGAACCACGTGCAGCACATCCTCGGCAAGCTCGGGCTGTCGAATCGGAGCCAGCTCGCGGTCTGGGCGGCGACCAAGGATGACCAGGCTCAGCTACACCGGACGTAGCAGTTCTTAGGTTTGGGCCTCCTATTGCACGACGTGGCGGAAGCCAGAGGGCCTGATGGTCCACCGCACGGAAAAGCCAAGACTCCCGCCGGTCGTCAGCGGCGGAAGTGGGAGGGTCGGCGCCTTGCCTGGCGATCGGTCTACACGTGGGGCGGTCAGCCGGCCTTGAGGTGATGCCGCAGCGCCTCACGGACGACCTCGGAAGCGGTCTTCTGTTCCGCTGCTGCTCGGTGGTCCAGAGCCTTGCGCAGCTCAGGATCGAGCCGCACCGGAAGGGTTTCGGCCGGCCCGGACCCCATTGACGGCCGGCCCGGCCGACGACGCAGCTTGACCACGTCCAAGCCGGCCTCGGCCTCCTTTGCCATTTGCTCCAAGACTTCGCCGGTGAGCTCGACGCCTGCCGTCGATCGCCCGTGGGACGTCTTTTCAGCCATCGGCTTCTCCCATCGCGTTGAGAAACGACTCGTACATTTTCGCATCCGCATGGCGTGGATCACGATCTCAGTTCCGTCATCTCGACGCACCGACACAACCTCCAAGAGGTTCCCGGCGCGATCCGGCCCGAGGTAGAGGACCTTCCCGTCCTCTTGGTCACCGGTGACCACCGACTGGTTGACGGCGTGCTCGATGTCAATGTCGCTGATGCCGTGCTTGTGCGCCGAGGCGTAGATGTCCACGTAGCCGATATCGTATCGCGAAACTCGGGGCGTCAGGGACGCTTCTCGCCCGCTCGGCTCCCGGCACCGCCTGTCTCGGCTTGCATCGGACGTCGACCCGGTGACCGCCTGCTCTCAGACGTACACAGACTTGCCGTTATGGCGTCGCCACAACGGCGACCAGGCCCTCGGCCGCTATCGCTACGCGATAACGGCAAGTCTGTGTGCGTCCAGAAGGGGGTTGGTCACCCAGAAGGCCTATCCATCCTCGCGATGGTGTGGGCCACCACCCAAAGAAGCCATGTCGCGTTCTGGGCGCCCGGAGCACCTATCACGTCTGAGAGCTTCTTTCGCTCGAGGAGGACGATGATGACCCCCAAGGAGAGTCCGCCGCAATTGAACGTCGTGGCCGCCCATCACCAGCCAAAAGGCATCGAGCGACTCGTCCTGTCGATCGCCGAGGCAGCCGAGGCGCTGGGGGTGTCGGACGACCTGGTCTACGAACTTACCGAGCGTGGGGATCTTCCCTGCCTTCGTCTGGGCCGGCGAAAGGTCATCCCCCGTCGCGCCATCCAACTCGTGGTTGACGCCGCCCTCGTTGATTTCGATCCGGCCATCGCCTTGACCATCGTTGACCGGGCGAAGCGTGAATGGGCCGACCCAGCCACCCTCGCTGAAGCTTCGGCTGCGCCGCGCTGAGAAAGGGCTCGTGCCGGCCGTCAGCGGCCGAGCGGGAGGATCTCGGCCTCGTCCGGCGATCCGTCCACAGGTGGGGCCGGGAAGCCGAGAAGGCGCCCGAGCAGGTCGGCCGCTCCCCTGTCGACTGCCTCCTGGAAATGTGCGTACACGGCCAAGGTCGTCCTCCCGCCGCCGGAGTGCCCGAGGCGACCGGCGACCGTCCGGAGATCGACACCGGCTCCGAGGAGCGTCGTGGCCACGAAGTGGCGGAGGTCGTGCAGTCGCACGTCGTCCAGCCCAAGGCCGTGACGAAGGCGGCGGAACTTCAGACTGACGAAATCGGGTCGCCAGGGCACGGAGCAGTCGGGCTCGTTGGAGAAGACGAAGGCGTCATTGGGGAGGGAGGTGCCACAGGCGACGGCGCGCTCGGACATGCGCGTCCAGTGGGCCCTGAGGACTCCGATAGTCCCCTGGTCGAGCGCGATTCGTCGTACCGAACTCCTGGTCTTGGGCCGTGCTCTCTCCACCGGGCCGTCGGCGCCCACTGACATGGCCCGGGTGATGGTGAGGGCGGCGCTGTCGAGAGACAGATCCGTCCACCGCAGGGCGACCAGTTCCCCCCGACGGGCACCGGTGACCGCGGCCAGCACCAGGAACACGGCGAAGGGATGGTCATCGCGCTCCGCCCTGTCGAGCAGGGCCAACACGGCATCAGCCGCCGGCGGGTGAACCTCCGACGCCTCGCTGTACCCCGGGGATGCCCGGGCCGCCGGATTGATCGAGATCCAATCCCAGCGGACGGCTTGCTCGAGAGCGGCCCGAACGACCGAGTGGACCCGCCGCACCGTCGAGACGGAAAGGGGACGGCCGTCACGGCCGCCCCGGTCGCGCAGGGCGGCGTAGAAGGCGTCGAGGTCGGCGGTCCGCAGGCGATCCAGCTTGAGAGGCAGCAGGGGTCCCAGGTAGTACTCGACGGTTCGGCGGACGGTGAGTTGGTTGGCCGGTGACCAACCTGGCGACGCGGTGGCGACCCATCGCTCGATGAGCTCCCCGAAGGTCCCGCTGGCGACCGCGCCCGAGGTGGACAGCTTCGTGACGAAGGCGGCGAGAGCCTTCTCCGCTTCCCGGCGGCCGCGGACCTCGACGGTCTTGGTCTTGTACCGCTCCCGGCGGGTCAGCGGGTCCCGGCCCATGTACACCCGTAGCTCCCACCGTCCCGTTCCCCGCTGGCGGGCATGGCCCCTCACGCCGCACAGGATACCCCGATTCCGGCGAAATCAGTAGCACACCAGTAGCAGCACCCTGGTGACGCAGCGAGGCCCCGCTGCTGCGAGGCCTCTGACCTGGACTTTTGTAGTGGAGGTGATGGGACTTGAACCCACGACTTCTACGTTGCGAACGTAGCGCTCTACCGGACTGAGCTACACCCCCGCCGGTGGTCAGGGTACTAGAGGGGGTCCTCCGTCGATTCCGGTGCTGCGCCACTTCCATGGCGGCTTGCAGGCGGGACTGCAAGCGGCCCCCCCCCGCAGTCGGGGCTCAGTTGGCGGAGCGGCGAAGCAGAAGGACGTTATCGGCCCGGGCGTGGGCCGGCATGAAGCGCAGCTTCATCTCACGCTCGGCGGCCAGGCCACGGGCTCGCACCAGCAAAGCCACGTAGACGCCGAACACCACGTCGAGCACGACGTGCGGCACCCACAACATGCGCAGGGGCGGCAGGAAGCCGAGCACCAGAGTGGCGCCCATGGCCGCCAGCAGCGTGAAAAGAATGTCCCGGCGACGCTTGAGGGTGCGGGCACGGCAGGCAACCTGCGGCGAGTAGTTGCGGGGCATGCGGTAGCTCGGAGCGGGCGCGGGCGGCACGAAGTTCGGGATGCGCAGAGTGTTGGCCGGGCGCACTGCGGTGGGTCCCGTGCGCTGCAGCACGTGCAGATGGCGGCGGAAGTGGCTGATCGAGTCAGCCGGTCGTGCCTCGGCGCGAGCCCGAAGCATCGGCGGGACCAGAACCGCAGCCCAGATGAGTGCAAGAACAACGAGTATCACGACCGTCAAAGGCTCCTCGACCTGCTCTCTGTCCGAAGGACCGTATCGGGCCGCTCAGCGGCGGCGGTGGATGGGGCGCCCCGCCCCTACCTGGGCACCGGCCACCATTGCTACTACGCCAGGCCCGCCGCGCGCCAGCGCGATTGCCTTCGGGCGCCGGCACCAGGGGGGCAGCGCCGGCAGATCAGGTGGCGCCGTCGAGCGACGTCCGCCTGTACACCCCGGAGCGTCCGCCCGTCTTCTCCCACAGCGCCAGTTCGCCGATGCTCATCGACCGGTCGGAGGACTTGCACATGTCGTAGATCGTCAGTGCCGCCACGGAACAGGCGGTGAGCGCCTCCATCTCGACACCCGTACGGTCGACCGTCTCCACCTGGGCCTCCACCTCCACGTGGTCGTCGCCGATGGTGAAATTCACGTACACCGACCCGATGGTGAGTTGGTGGCACAGTGGGATCAGGTCCGGGGTTCTCTTCGCCGCCTGGATGCCGGCCACCCGCGCCACGCCCAGCACGTCACCTTTGGTGACGGCGTTGGTGGCGACCGTCGACGTCGTCTCCGGCTTCATGAACACCTTGCACCGGGCGACGGCACGCCGATGGGTGGGCTCCTTCGGAGTCACGTCGACCATACGGGCACGGCCCAGCGGGTCTAGGTGGGTCAGGCCACGGTCGGACATGGCGGGAGTCTACCGGGACACCCTCGCTCGTCACCCTCCGATCTGGCTCATGGACCGGGAGGGGCGGACGAAGCTCACCTGCCCTATGGAGTGGCCAGACCACTTGGTGCCCACGTCGGCCTCGATGGCGGCAGCGACGTCGTCGTCGGTGCCCCCGCCGCGGAGCACGGCACGTAGGTCCGTCTCCCGCACGGCAAAGAGGCAATTGCGGAACTTGCCTTCCGCGGTGAGGCGCACGCGGTCGCAGCCGGAGCAGAAGTTCCGGGTGACGCTGGCGATCACGCCGATCTCACCCCGCCCGTCGCGGTACCTGTACCGCTCGGCCGGCTGGGCCCCCCTCAGCGCCACCGGCTCCAGGGGGTACTCCGCGTCGATGGCGGCCACAACCTCCTCCGCCGTCACCACGCTCTGGCCGGTCCAGCTGCCGTCCGCATCGAGCGGCATGAACTCGATGAGGCGCACGACGACTCCGCGCTCACGGCCGAAGCGGGCGAGGTCGACGATCTCGTCGTCGTTGACGCCCCGCACCAGCACGCAGTTGACCTTCACCGGGTCGAAGCCGGCGGCAAGGGCGGCGTCGATCCCGGCCAGGACGGCAGGCAGTTGGTCCCGGCGGGTGATCTCGGCGAACCGCTCGGGACGCAGCGAGTCCAGGGAGATGTTGATGCTTCGCAACCCTGCGGCGTGCAGCTCCTCGGCCAGCAGGGGGAGGCTGAGACCGTTCGTGGTCATGGAGAGGTCCACGCCGAGCGGGGCCAGCATCTCCACCAGACGGGGCAGGTCGGCTCGCATCGTGGGTTCCCCGCCGGTCAGCCGGATGCCATCGAAGCTGAACCGCTCCACACACACCCGCGCCACCCGCGCCAACTCCTCGTAGGTCAGCACCTCGGCCCGCGGCAGCCAGGTGAGGCCCTCCGCCGGCATGCAGTAGATGCAGCGGAGATTGCACCGGTCGGTGAGCGAGATGCGCAGGTCGCGGACGGTGCGGGAGAAGGGATCGACGAGAGGGCGAGGCGATGGGGGTACGGGCACGGCGGGAACGGACATCCACGTCAAGGGTAGGACAGCAACATCACCTTCACGTTTCCACCCGGTTGCGTTCCGTCCCCGTCGGGAACCATGGCCAGGGCGTTGGCCAGAGCCATGGCCCGCAGCATGTGCGAGCCCTGTCCTTGCGCGGCGCGCACGTGGAACCGGCCATCCGAGTCGTCCCACTCGACGTGGGCCCGAACGAGGTGGAGCTTGCCATCGGGTCGCCGCTGCACGCCCTCGTCGGCGACGGCGTCAACCTGAAGCCGGTCCAGGACGGTGTGGCCCATCATCCGGCGCAGCGCCGGCCGGACGAACAACTCGAAGCTGACAATGGAGGAGACAGGATTGCCCGGAAGCCCGAAGACGGGGCGGCCCGAGACCACACCGAAAGCGAGCGGCTTGGCCGGTTTCACCGCGACCTGCATCCAACGCATGGACCCCGCCGACAGCTCGTCGAGCACGACCTTCACGTAGTCGAAGTCACCGACGCTCACCCCGCCGCTGGTGACGATGGCATCGCAGCCGGCGAGGCCACGGCCGAGCGCATCCGCTATCGCGTCCCTGGTGTCGGGCGCCGTTCCCAGGTCCACCGCTTCGCAGCCGGCCTGAACAGCCAATGCGAGCAGAGTCGGACGGTTGGAGTCCCGGATCTGCCCCGGCCCGAGCGGTGCCGCCGGCCCGGCCAGCTCGTCCCCCGTCGACAACACACCGACTCGGGCCCTTTTGAAGACCGGCACCTTCGACATACCCAGGCTGGCCAGGACGCCGATGTGGCCGGGCTGGAGGACGGTGAAGGGGGCGAACACCTCCTGCCCCGAGGCCACGTCCTCCCCCGGCCCCCGGATGTGGTCGCCCACCCGGACCGCCTGAAGGATCGTGACCGCGGCCCCGTCGTCGTGGGGCTCGGTGCGCTCCACCATCACCACCGCGTCGGCGCCGGCAGGGACGGCCGCGCCCGTCATTATCCGCATCGCCTCCCCGGAGCGGACAGGCCTGTCCGTCGGCGCTCCTGCGGCGATGGTGCCCACCACGCTCAGGCGGACCGGCGCCGCCACGATGTCGGTGGAACGAACCGCGTAGCCGTCCATGGCGCTGTTGGCGAAAGCAGGAACGTCGGCTTCGGCGCGGATCGGCACCGACGTCACCAGACCCAGAGCCGCATCCAGAGGAACGGCTGCCGGGTGCAGTCGCGGGCAGAAATCGAGCACCAGGGCCCGGGCTTCCGAGACCGGTGTCAGACTCACCGTCTGCTCCGGCGTGAGCGGGTCAGACCAGGCCCTCGCGCCGGGCCAGTTCGGCGAGAAAAGCCCGGAACTCCGGCCCCACGTCCTCCCGCTCGAGGGCCAGCTCGACTGTCGCGATCAGGTAACCGAGCTTGTTCCCGATGTCGTAGCGGCCCTTCTCGAACACGTATCCGTGGACCGTTTCGTCCTCGGTGAGCAGGCCGATGGCGTCCGTCAGCTGGATCTCTCCGCCGGATCCGGGCCGGACCCCGTCGAGCGCCTGGAACAGCCCCGCGTTGAACACGTACCGGCCCATGACCGCCAGGTTCGACGGCGCGTTCTCCGGCGCCGGCTTCTCGACGATCTCTTTGATCACGACGAGGTTGTCCTCGCCGGCCGGCTCCGCCCGCACGCATCCGTAAGAGGAGATCTCGCTCGGATCCACCTTCTTCAAGGCGACGACCGAGCTCCCGTGGCGGCCGTGTACCGCGATCATCTCCTCCAGCACCCGCGATTTCTCGTCCATGACGTCGTCGCCCAGCATCACGGCGAAGGACTCCTCGCCGATGTGCTGCCGAGCCATTCCCACTGCGTGACCGAGCCCTTTGGCCTGGGCCTGGCGGACGAAGTGCATGACCGCCATCTCGGCGATGGCCTGCATCTGCTTCAGCTCGGCATGCTTTCCCTTGCGCTCCAGCTCCCATTCGAGCTCGGGCGTGCGGTCGAAGTGGTCCTCAAGACTGCGCTTACCCCGTCCGGTGATCACCAGGATGTCGGTCAGTGACGCCCTCACCGCCTCCTCCACCACGTACTGGATGGCGGGCTTGTCGACGACCGGCACCATCTCCTTCGGCTGGGCCTTGCTCGCCGGCAAGAAACGTGTGCCAAGTCCGGCCGCAGGAATGACGGCCTTTCGCACCGATGTGGGCATCAGGCCAGACTAGAGGTGCAGGGCGGTCGGCCAAGAGGCCGGCGCACTCTAAACTTGCTCGAACATGCCCACCTACGAGTACGCCTGTCGGAGCTGTGGTGAGCATCTCGAGGTGGTGCAGTCGTTCACCGACGAGCCCCTCACCGAGTGCCCCGCCTGCGGCGGGACGTTGCGCAAGGTGTTCGGTGCCATCGGCATCGCTTTCAAGGGCAGCGGTTTCTACAAGACCGACAGCCGAACCGGCGCCGGCTCGAGCAGATCGACCAGCGACACGAAGACCGACGGCACGGCGGATGGCGGCGGCGGGTCGAAAACCGAGGCCGCACCTTCGAAGTCCGACTCCTCCACTTCGCCGGCGTCATCTAAACCCGACACCAAGGCCCCGCCGAAGAGCGACTCCAAGGCCCCAGCCGCGTCGTGACCCGCCGGCGGGCGGAGATAGGAGTGTTCGGGGGATCGGGCTTCACCAGCTTCATCGACGAGGTCACCAGCGTCACCGTCCACACGCCCTACGGAGCGCCGTCGGCGCCGGTCTCCATCGGGACGGTGGAGGGCCGCTCCGTGGCCTTCCTCCCCCGTCACGGCCTGCACCACGAGCTGCCTCCCCACCGGGTGAACTACAGGGCGAACCTCTGGGCCATGCGCGAGCTCGGCGTGACCCGGATCATCGGCCCCTGTGCCGTCGGGTCGCTGCAGCCCGACATCCGACCGGGCGACTTCATCGTCTGCGACCAGCTGGTGGACCGCACCTCGGGACGGGCCGACACCTTCTTCGACGGTGGCGTGGTCGGCCACACCCCCTTCGCCGATCCCTACTGTCCGGACCTGCGCCTGAGCCTCCTCGACGCCGCCGGCGACGCCGGCACCACCGCCCATCCCAGCGGCACGGTCGTGGTGATCCAGGGGCCGCGCTTCTCCACCCGTGCCGAATCGGCCTGGTACCGCTCGGCGGGCTGGGAGGTCATCAACATGACCCAGTACCCCGAGGCCTACCTGGCCCGGGAGCTCGGCATCTGTTACGCCACCATGGCCCTGGTCACCGACTACGACACCGGCCTCGAGGGAGTGGAGGGGATCGAGCCGGTCACCATCGACGAGGTGTTCAGGGTGCTGGCCCGGAACGTGGACCGCACCCGGGCACTGCTGTTCAGCGCCATCCCCAAGCTGGCGGGACAGGTCGACTCCCCGTGCGCGTGTGCCGCCGCCCTTTCCAGCGGCCCGCTCGGCCCGTAAGCTGGGCCCGGCACCCACTTCTCCCCGGCGCCGCTTCCCCGCTCCCGCCGCTTCGCCACTTCGTTCCGGAGGAAGTCGTGACCCTGGGTCCCCGCCTGCGCCTCGGCCTGCTGACAGGCTGGCGCCGCTCATCGCTGCTGTTCTGGTCCGCCACGTCGGTCATGGCCGGCGCCACCGGGCTGTTCGTGAGCCACCAGGTGGCCGACGCTTCGGCGCGGGCGGCCCGCCTCGGAGGTCTCCGCCCTGTGCCGGTCGCAGCACGGCCCCTGGCCGCCGGGCGGGTGCTGACGGCGGACGACGTGACGTTCCGCCGGCTCCCGGCCGCCGCGCTGCCCGACGCCCCTCTGGCGCGGTCCCCCGCCGGCCACCCCACCCTCGTGCCGCTTGCCGCCGGCGAGGTCCTGCTGGCCTCGAAGCTGGCGCCGGACGGCGTGCGGGGGGTGGCCGCACTGCTGCCAGCTGGGATGCGAGCGTTGGCGGTCCCCGTCGATACGGCCGCGATGGCCCTGGAGCGGGGACATCACGTCGACGTGCTGGCGACCTTCGACGTCGAGGCCGGGGAGGCCGGCGAAAACGGGGAGACCACCGATGCCGGCGCCCCGACCTTCGCCGTGGCCACCGACGCCATCGTCCTGGACGCCACCGAGGAATCGGTCACCATCGCGGTGTCCCCCGAGGAGGCAGCCCGCGTCGCCTTCGCCATCGCCCGTGGCACCGTCACGCTCGCCCTCACGGACGGGAGCTAACGCTGAGCTAACGCAGAGCTAACGCAGGCTGCTGGCGGCGACCAGCACGATGCCCACGCCGGCAACCACGCGGTAAGCCACGAAGGGCCGGAACGAGTGGCTGCGAACGAAGCGCAGCAGGCCCCAGATGGCGAGGAAACCGGTGATGGCGCTGACCAGCGTGCCCACCCCGAAAGCGTTGCCGAAGCCGGCCGGGATCCCCCCGTCCCGGACGAGCTTCACCCCCTCGTAGAGGCCGGCGCCGGCCATGATCGGGATGCTCATCAGGAACGACAGGCGCGTCGCCGAGTCACGGTCGAACCGCAGCCGGCGCCCCATGGAGATGGTGGCACCCGAGCGGGAGACGCCGGGCTGCAGCGCCGCGGCCTGGGCTGCGCCCATCAGCAGCGCCTCCCGCACCCCGAAGTCCCCTTGCTCACGCTCTCCGGGCAGACGGTCGGCCCACAGCAGCACGAGGCCGAAGACGACCAGCAGGACGCCGATCAACCACTCGGGCCCGGCCTTGTCCCCGAGCACGGCGTCCAGACCCGCGCCTGTCAACGCGCCCGGGACCGCCGACAGCACCAGCAGCGAACCGAGCCGGCGCTCCCGTGTCGCCAGCCGGATCAGGTCGTCCCGGAAGTAGACGACGACGCCGGCGAAGGTGCCCATGTGGAGGGCGACGTCGAAGGCCTGCTCCAGAGCGGCGTTGTGGTCCAGCTCGTGCCAGCCGAACAGCCACGGGACGACGATGAGGTGCCCGCTGGAGGAGACCGGCAGGAACTCGGTGAGCCCCTGCACCACCCCGAGGACGACGGCATGGAGGAGGGGCAGTCAGGCCCCGCTCATGCTCATGTCGGCGATGGCCAGCGTGACGCCGGCGGCCGGTCCCGGCAGCCACTCGAGGTCGCCGCCCACCGCCACCACGGCCTTCAACATGCGCTGGATGGTGGAGGCGACGGTTATCTCCCTGACCGGGTCGGCCAGCTGGCCGTCCCGGATCATCAGACCCTCGGCACCCACCGAGAAGTCGCCGCTCACCGGATTGACACCGGAGTGCACACCGCTGATCGACTGGACGAGGAGCCCCGAACCGACCATGGCCAGGACCTCCTCCTGGGTGTGTTCTCCGGGCACGAGGGAAAGCGCCCGACAGCCGACACCCGGCGCCGACTTGAAGCCGCCTCTCACCGCCGACCCGGTGGACGCCAGGCCGGCCCGCCGCCCGGAGTAGGTGTTGTGCACGAACCCCTGCAGCACCCCGCCGGCGATGAGCACGTTGCGCCGGCACGCCAGCCCTTCGGCGTCCGAGGTGGACGCGCCGTAGGCATCCGGGTCGGTCGGGTCGTCCACCAGGGTCAACGACGCCGTGCCCACCTCCTCGCCCATGCGCTGGGCGAACAACGAGCGGCCCTTCAGCACCGACTCGCCACTGAGCGTGCCACTCAGTATGGACAGCAGGGTCGAGGTGACCTTCGGGTCGAGCACCACCGTGAGTCGGCCCGACGGTGGCTTGCGGGCACCGAGGAGGCGGGTCGAACGGTCCACCGCGTCGGCGGTCGCCTTGTCCAGGTCCAGCTCGGACTGGCACCTCCCGACGGAGTAGCCACCGCCGCTCTGGGTGTCGTCGCCCTCGCCGGCGAGGGCGTAGGCGGAGACGTAGCACCTGGAGCGCCGCGAGGTCTCGGAGATGCCGGTGCTCGTGGCGATGGCGGACTCGAAGGCACCGTCGCCGTAGCTGGCCGACTCCACGGAGCGAATGCGGGGATCGCCGGCTTTCACCTGTCGTTCGAGCTCCATGGCGAGGTCCACCTTCGATGCGGCCGGGAACTCCAACAGCTCGTCCCGCCACAGGTCGAGCTGGACAGGTGCCACGCCGTCGGGCTCGGCCAGGCCGACGAACTCGTCGGCTGTGGCGAAGCCGGCGTTGTCACGCGCCTCGGCGAACGTCCCGGCCACCATGGCTTCGTCGAGGGAACCGGCGTAGGCGAAGCCCTGCCGCCCCCCGGCCACGACCCGGATGCCGACCCCTTCGGAGGTGGCCGACGAGAGCGACTCGATCTCTCCTCCGTAGACGACCACGTCGGTGTCGCGGGAACGGGCGACGTAGGCCTCGACCTGCTCACCCGAGCGGGCCCAGCCCGCCACCCGGGCGGCCAGCGCCAGGAGCTCGCCGTCGGCGACCGGGCTCACGCTCCGCTCACGCGGCGGTGCCGCCCACGGTCACCCCGGAAACCCGCAGGGTGGGCTGGCCCATCCCGACGGGGACGCCCTGGCCGTTCTTGCCGCAGGTGCCGCCACCACGGGCCATGGCGAAGTCGTCGGCTACGGCATCGATGTTGCGGAGAACGTCCGGGCCGTTGCCGATGAGGTTGGCATCTCGCAACGGCTCCGTGATCCCACCGTTCTCGATGAGGTAGGCCTCGGTCATGCCGAACACGAAGTCACCCGTCGCCGTGTTGACCTGGCCGCCACCCATCTGGGCCACGTAGACGCCCTTGGGCGTCTGACGGACCAGCTCCTCGGGATCCTCCTGGCCGGCCAGCAGGTAGGTGTTGGTCATGCGGACCATGGGCAGGTCCTGGTACGTCTCCCGCCGGCCGTTGCCGGAGGACGCCTCCCGGCCCGCCTTGCGCGCCCGCAGGAAATCCCACATGTACTCGGTGAGCACGCCGTTCTCGATGAGGACGTTTCGCTGTGCCGGCCGGCCCTCGTCGTCTATGGAATAGGCCCCCCACTCGGCATCCATGGTTCCGTCGTCGACCAGCGTGACGTGGGGGCTCGCCACCAGCTGACCCACCTTGCCGCAGTACACGGAGGAGTCCTTCTCGATGTGGTCGGCCTCGAGGCCGTGGCCGCAGGCCTCGTGGAATAGCACCGCCCCCCGGCCGGCGGCGAACACCACCGGCAGGACCCCGCTGGGTGCGGGACGGGCCCGGAGCTTGGTCATGGCCCGGGAGGCTGCCCGCGCCGCGACCTCATCCACATCGATCTCGTCGAACAGCTCGAAGCCGACCGTGCGGGCGACGCTCTCGAACCCGGTCTGCATGCCCGTGTCGCCGTGGGCCACCGCCGTCACACCGAAGCGGGTGCGCACCACGTCGTCACCGGCGATTAGGCCGTCCGAGTTGGCCACCAGGATCCGCCGACGGTTGTCGGTGTAGGACGCCGACACCTGCTTCACCGAGTTGCCGGCCCCCCGCGCCGCTTCGTTCGCTCGGATCAGCAGCTCCACCTTGCGGGCCTTCTCCACGCCCTCGGGGGGCACCGTGGCCGGCGAACCGGCCGGAGCGGCGCCGGCCGAGAACGGCACCACCC
The DNA here is from genome assembly GCA_035526335.1 of Acidimicrobiales bacterium. Lineage (GTDB taxonomy): Bacteria > Actinomycetota > Acidimicrobiia > Acidimicrobiales. The sequence continues at coordinate 21,226 of DATLCN010000052.1, forward strand.
GGGTGGCGCCTCCACCCTGGCGGGCCGCGGCGCCGGCCGCCTCGGCCGCGCTTGTGAGGCCACGCTCGGACAGGTCGGCGGTATGGGCGAATCCGGTGGTGTCGCCCACCACCACGCGGATGCCGGCACCTCGTCCACGACCCGAGGTCAGCTCCTCCACCCGTCCGTCGTCGAGGAAGGCCGACGAGGAACGCCGGTCCTCCACGAACACCTCGGCGAAATCGCCGCCGGTACGGAGGGCCTCGCCCAGCACCCGCTGGAGGACTTCGGGTTCGAGCACCGGCCATGGTACCGCCGAGCCCCCCGTGAACGGGCCGGCCGTGGCCGGCGAGCCCTCCGAGGCCACCTGCTCGCAGCAGACCGTGCGGTGCTTTAGCCTGTATCCGGTGAGCAGGGGGAGACGCGTGGACTTGAGGTCCGTGGCCGCACCGGCCGGCCGGGTGGCCGCCACCGTCGTCATGCTCGTCTGGCTGTCCCGACACGTCCACCTCTCCGAGCTGCGGATCCCGGGCTGGACGCCGACGACCTTGGTATGGCTCGGCGCGGCCCTGGCCGTGACCCTGCTCGGGATCGTGCTGTCGGCCCTTCGCTGGCAACGGGTGCTCGTGGCGCTCGACCTGCCGGCGCCGGTACCTACCCTGCTCCGCCACCACCTAGCCGGGCTGTTCGTGGGCAACTTCCTGCCCACCACCATCGGGGGCGACGTCTTGAGGGTCCGGCGGCTCGCGGCCGACAACGGCGAGACGGCCGGCACCATGGCTTCGGTCGTCCTGGAGCGCCTCACAGGATGGCTGGTGCTGCCGGTACTCACGATCGTCGCCCTCACCGTCAATCCGGGCCTCCGCCGGGTGGCGCCGGGGCCGGCGGACACCGCCATGACCGTCGCCATCGGCACGCTGGTCCTCCTGGCAACCCTGCTGATCGTGGCCTCGAACCCCGCCGTGGGGCGCAGGATCGAAGGCCGTGAAGGGTGGCGCCGCTTCACCGGCGCCGTCCACCTCGGGCTCGACCGGGCCCGGCGGAACCCGGCGCTCGCCTTCGAGATCTGCACCGTCGGCTTCGCGTACCAGTTGGCCGTGATGCTCTCGGCTTTTCTCGCGGCCAAGGCCCTGGGCCTGGCCGTGGGTTGGACCGCCATTCTCGCCTTCTTCCCTGTGGTGGCCATCGTGCAGGTGCTGCCCCTCACGGTCAGCGGGCTGGGAACCCGCGAAGCCGCGCTCGTGTTCTTCCTGCAGCCTCTCGGGGTGGCTCCGGCCGACGCCTTCGCCCTCGGGCTGCTGGTGTACTTCGTGAACCTCGGTGTCAGCCTGCTGGGAGCCCCTGCGTTCGCGGTGGGAAGCCGAGCCCGCCGGGCGGCCTCCCGCGCCGTGGCGTGACCGAGGCGGTCACCGAAGCCCCGCCGGAGCCGACCCCGCACATCGACCGCCGGGCGCGGCGCCACGAACGCCACGTCCGCCGCCACGGCCTTCACTCCCCCCGGCGGGCCGGTCCTCGCCTGCGGTGGTGGCGCGAGGTCCTCTACATCCTCGCCTTCTACGGCGTTTACAGCTACGTCCGCAACAAGGGAGTGGCCACCGACTCCAAGCTGGAGGCTCTCCGCAACGCCAGGCACGTCATCCACCTGGAGCGCCTCCTGGGCAGCTTCCACGAGGAGGCGATCCAGGACTGGTTCCTGCCGTGGCGGGGATTCGTCTCTTTCTGGAACGTCTTCTACGGCACCGCCCACTTCGTGGTCACGGTCTGCGCCCTCGTGTACCTGTTCCGGCGCATGGGCTCCCGCTACCCCCTCTGGCGCAACACCCTCGCCTGCACGACCGGTCTGGCCCTCATCGGATTCGCCTTCTACCCCCTCATGCCTCCCCGCCTGCTCCCCGCCGGATACGGCTTCGTCGACACCCTCAAGGTCGTGGGCGGGCTGTGGTCCTTCGACTCCGGAGCGGTGGCCAAGGTCTCGAACCAGTACGCGGCGATGCCCAGCCTCCACTTCGCGTGGTCGACGTGGTGTGCCCTCGTGCTCTTCCCCGCCTGCCGCCGGCGCTGGACCCGCGCTCTCACCTGCATCTACCCGCTGCTCACCCTCTTCGCCATCGTGGTCACCGCCAACCACTACTGGCTCGACGCCGCCGGCGGCGCTGTCGCGCTGGCCACCGGCTTTTTGATGGGCCGCACCGTCACCCGGCTGCTGGACGGGTCACCCGGGGCGACGGCACCGGGGCCGCCCGCCGTGGGGGCGGGGGAGGGTCAGGTTCCGGGGGAGCCAACCGGGCCGGTGACACCGGAGCCTTCCGTCGTAGAGGCAGGGCAGGGTGAGGTTCCGGGAGAGCCACCAGGACGGCCGGCTCTCCCGACGAGGGACGAGCCGCCCGGGCGGGCGTCCAGGGCGGGCCCTGGTCTCGAAGCCCTGATCGTGCCGAATCCTCCCGCCTCCCTGGCCCCGATCGCCACCCGCGTCGACGCCTGCATCGACCGCCTCCTCGCCGCCGAGGTCCGCCGGTGGGCCGATGTCGATTCCGATCTCGTCGATCCGCTGGTGGTCATGCGGGAGCTGGTCATGGCCGGGGGGAAGCGCCTGCGCCCGGCCTTCTGTCACTGGGCCTTCGTGGGTGCCGGCGGGGAGCCCGACGACCCTCTGGTGGAGAATGCCGGCGCTGCCCTCGAGCTGCTCCACACCTTCGCCCTGATCCACGACGACGTCATGGACGGCTCACCCCGCCGGCGGGGCCTGCAGACTGTGCACCTGAGGTTCGAGGGCCGCCACGCCGGCGCCGCCTGGCGGGGCGAGGGCCGGCGCTTCGGTGAAGGCGTCGCCATCCTGGTCGGCGACCTCGCCTTCGTCTACGCCGACCACCTGCTCCGGGGCGCCCCCCAGCCGGCGCTCGACGTGTTCACCGAGCTCCGCCTCGAGGTCAACATCGGCCAGTACCTGGATCTTCTCGGGACCGTACGGGGCGACGTGAGCGTCGACCAGGCCCGGCGGATCTGCCGGTACAAGTCCGGCAAGTACACGATCGAGCGACCCCTCCACCTCGGCGCTGCTCTGGCCGGCCGTCTCGACGAGCTGGCCGGCCCCCTGTCGGCCTACGGCGACCCGCTGGGTGAGGCGTTCCAGCTCCGGGACGACCTTTTGGGCGCCTTCGGCGACACGTCGCTGACGGGCAAGCCGGTGGGGGAGGACCTCCGGGAGGGCAAGCCCACCGCGCTGTACGCCTTCGCCGCCGCGGCCGCGGCCGCGGCCGGAAACGACCGACACGCCGGAGCGGTGAAGCTCCTCGCCGACCGCTTCGGTGCCTCCGACCTCACCGAGGACGAGGTCGCCGAGCTCCAGTCGGTGCTGGTGGAGACAGGGGCCCGGGCCGAGGTGGAGGCCAGCATCGACAGGCTCGTGCGTCGATCCCTCGAGGCACTCGACGCCGCACCTCTGAGCGACCAGGCCAGAGCGGAGCTACGGGACCTGGCGATTTTCGTGGGCGGCCGCGACCATTAGCCGAACCGGCGCGGGCTGTCAGCCGCAGGTCGTCAGCGACGAGCCGGAGGCGCTGGCTCCGCTCCCCCGCCGATCGGCCCAGTCCCGTAGCGCCTCGGTCAGCTGGGCGGTGTCCTCGGGGGTGTCCATGACGAAGCTCATACGCACGCACGTCCTCCGGCCGTCCCTCCAGGCCACGTAGCTGTCGCCGCCCCACCCCCGCGAGGCGGCGAGGGCGTCGTCGTCCTCGAGCTCGGCCCGCAGCATGAGGATGAGGAACAGTTCGCCGATCTCCCCGTCGTCGAAGGTGGGTCGATCGGCCTTGGGCACCGGCACCGACCGGGGAGCGTCGCCGCGGAGGTACCGGCGGGGTTCGAGAACCTGCTCCGAGCTCGCCGGCGGATCGGCGAAGGCGTGGTCCAGGCGGGCCTGTCCACCGGCCCGCATGATGGCCGTCACCAGATCCGGGCCGTACACGTAGGGGAACCCGAAGGCGAGCTGGATCACGTCGGGCACGTCGTCGGGCACGCCGGCGCCGAACTCGTCCTCCGCGCGGGCAGCCTCACGCTGCTCCTTTCTCGTGAGCGACCGCCGGTAGCGGTCCTCGATGCGCAGCGCGCTCCCCTCGGCCAAGGCGTCGAAGCCGATGGTGGCCTCGTCGCCGAGGTCTTCCCGGTTCAGGTCGAAATGCTGGTCCTCCAGCGCATGGGTGAGCTCGTGGACGAGGACCCCGCGGACGAAGGGGGTGGCCGTGGTCCCCCGCACCACCAGCTCCTCCGAGTCGGGGTCGTAGAACCCCAGGATCGAATCCTCGGAGAAGCTGGCCACCACGGCGACCAGGTCCACGTCCTCCTCCAGCAGACCCATGGCGAAGAGCACGGCCTGGGCGTCACGCAGGTCCTCCCGGTCCTTGTCGTCGACCTCGTTGACGCGAGCCCGGAACTCGGCCTCGCCCACGAGCTGCACCTCGACGGCCTTCTTGAAGACGAGGCCACGCTCTCTCGCCACGAACGCCTCCAGCTCGGGCAGCACCGCCTCGATCGATTCCATGCCGGGCACGGCCGTGGACGCCGTCGCCGGGACGGTCGTGGGCGGCGAGGGGGCGGGCCCCGCCTCGTCGTCCGGTGGATGGGAGTCGGCGTGGACCACGACAGCCACGGTGGCGGCCGCCAGCACGGCCGACAACGTTAGGAAGAGAAGGGGGACAAGCCGCCGTCGCACCCCTCCACCTTGCCCGAGGTCGGCACCTTTTGCGAAAAAAGGGCGGAGCGATGAGCATGTGGCCCATGCGGGTCCTCATCGTCGGCGCCGGTCTCGGCGGCCTGTCCGCCGCCTGTCACCTCGCCGGCCGCGGCCACGAGGTGGTGGTGATCGAACGGGACACCGTTCCCGGAGGACGGGCGGGGCTGCTGGAGCTCGAGGGGTACAGCTTCGACACCGGCCCGTCGGTGCTCACCATGTGCGGCCTGCTGAGCGAGGTGTTCACCGCCGCCGGCGCCGACATGTCCGACCACCTCTCCCTGTCGCCGGTGGACCCGATGTACCGGGCCTGCTTCGCCGACGGCACCGAGATCCGGGTGCGCCACGGTCGCGACGCCATGACCGAGGAGGTCCGCTCGAACTGTGGCGGCGGCGAGGCGAAGGCCTTCGGCCGCTTCTGCGACTGGTTGACCGACCTCTACGGCCTCGAACGTCCCAACTTCATCGACCGCAACTTCGACTCGCCCCTGGACCTCGCCTGGCCCATGGGGCCGGTGCTCAGGTTGGTGAGGATGGGCGGGTTCCGCAAGCTCAACCGCGTGGTCGAGTCGTACTTCGAGGACGAACGCCTCGTGCGGCTGTTCTCCTTCCAGTCGCTGTACGCCGGCCTCTCGCCCTACGAGGCGTTGGCCGTGTACTGCGTGATCACCTACATGGACACCGTGGAGGGCGTTTTCTTCCCGAAGGGTGGCATGCACGCCGTGCCTCGGGCGCTGGCGGCGGCGGCGGCCAACGCGGGAGCGACGTTCCGGTACGGCTCGACGGTGGAACGGGTGATGCGCCGCTCCGGTACCAGTGGCCCCGTCACCGGTGTCCGCCTCGACACCGGCGAGGTGATGCGGGCCGACGCCGTGGTGCTGAACCCCGACCTGCCGGTCGCCTACCGCACGCTGCTCCCTGAGGTGCCGATGCCACTGGTGGCCCGCAAGGGCGCCTACTCGCCGTCGTGCGCGGTTTGGCTGGCCGGCGTGAAGGGAGCCCTCCCGGCCGGCGCGGCCCACCACAACATCCATTTCGGCGCAGCCTGGAAGGGCGCCTTCGACTCCCTGATGAAGGATGGGACCCGCATGCCGGACCCCTCGATCCTCGTGACCAGCCCCACCTACTCCGACCCGGCACTGGCACCGGAGGGTTGCTCGTCGCTGTACGTCCTCGAGCCCGTGCCCAACCTGGACGGGCGGATCGACTGGACCTACGAGCGGAACCGGCTGAAGGAGGACCTCGTCGCCCGGGTGGCCGCGCTCGGCTATCCGGTCGACGTCGAGGTGGAGCGGTTCGTCGACCCCACGGACTGGGAGCGCCAGGGCATGGAAAAGGGCACGCCCTTCGCCCTCAGCCATCGTTTCTTCCAGACCGGCCCGTTCCGGCCGAACAACGTCGCCCGCAAGGTGCCGGGTCTGGCTTTCGTCGGATCGGGCACGGTGCCGGGCGTCGGTGTCCCCATGGTCCTCCTTTCGGGGCGCCTGGCCGCAGACCGGGTGGAGGGCAGACCGGCGGGGTCGCGGTGACGGTCAGCCTGGAGGCCTCGTACGAGCGCTGCCGCCGGCTCAACAAGCGCTACGGCACCACCTACTACTGGTCGACCTTCCTGCTGCCCCGCATCAAGCGCCACCACGTGCACGCCCTCTACGGCCTGTGCCGCTACGCCGACGACATCGTGGACGACCTGGGGCCGGTACCGGTGGAGGAGAGAGCGGCGGCGTTGAGGGCCTTCGGCGACCGCTTCTTCGCCGACCACGCCGCCGGCCGGTCGGAGGACCCCGTGCTCAAGGCCGTCGTCCACACCGTGCGGGCCTTCGACATCGATCCGGACTGCGTGCGCCGCTTCCTCGACTCGATGACCAGGGACCTGTCGGTGGAGACCTACGGGACCTTCGACGACCTCCTCGGCTACATGGACGGATCGGCCGCCGTCATCGGCGAGATGATGCTGCCGATTCTGGAACCGACCTCGCCCGACGCGTTCTCGGCCGCACGCGATCTGGGGATCGCGTTCCAGCTCAGCAACTTCCTGCGCGACGTGAACGAGGATCTCGACCGGGGCCGGGTGTACATCCCCCAGGAGGACGTGAGGAGGTTCGGGGCCCAACCGGCGCTGGACGGCCGGCGGGTGACGCCCGAGTGGGTCGAGCTGATGCGCTTCGAGATCGAGCGCAACCGGGCCTACTACGCGTCAGCCGACCGCGGCATCGCGTGGCTACCGCCGGCGGCGGCCCGCTGCATCGCCGGCGCCCGTGCCCTCTACTCCGGCATCCTCGAGCGCATCGAAGCCGCGCAATACGACGTGTTCTCCGCTCGCGTGCGCGTTCCGACGTGGCAGAAGGTGGCCGTGGCCGGCCGGCTCCTCCGACCCCGGGCCGAGCCCCTCCCCGTTACGGGTACATAGCGGGCGGGTTCCGCCCGCTCCGTCCAACTCGGCGTCGGGACGCCAGCCTGATTCACACCGCCGCGCGCCCACCCGCCGGCGACGGCGGCACGCGAGACGGCGTTGACCTCCACCTACCCTCGGCGGGTGACGGCTTTCCGCGTGGCCCTGGAGCTGGCGAGGTGGCTGACGGGGACCTGGCTGCTGTGGCGGATCAGGACCTGCGGGGCCGAGATCTGTGACGAAGGCGCGGGTAGGGCGGATCTCGGCGAGGAACGTGGCCGTGTCACTGTGGTCATCCCCGCCCGGAACGAGGAGGAGAACCTGCCACATTTGCTGGCCTCGCTCTCCGGGCAGGGCCCGCGGCCGGCCGAGGTGATCGTGGTGGACGACGAGTCGTTGGACTCCACCGCCGCAGTGGCACGCTCGGGCGGCGGCACCGTCGTGGCCGCCGGTCCCCTGCCGGCTGGGTGGACAGGGAAATCGTGGGCCTGTGCGACAGGTGTCGAGGCGAGTGCCGCGCTGCGGACGCCCCGGGGCAAACCCTTCGAAGCGAGGGCAGATGCGGCCACGGCGCCGGCGCGCGCCGGAGGCGCGGGCACGGCGCCGGCGGGGGCGGCGGTGACCCTCGTGTTCCTCGACGCCGACACGTGGGTCCGGCCCGGCGGCCTGTCACGGCTTCTCGGCGAGCACCGCCGGCGAGGCGGGCTCATCTCGGTGCAGCCGTTCCACGTCACCCGGCGTCCGTACGAATCGCTGTCCGCCTTCTTCAACGTGGTCTCCATGATGGGGGTGGGCACCTTCACACCCCGTCGTGAGGCCCGTGCCACCGGTGCCTTCGGCCCCTGCCTCATCACGACCGCTTCGGACTACGCCACCGCCGGCGGCCACTCCCATCCCGACGTCCGGGGTCGGGTGGTGGAGGACGTCGCCCTCGCCCAGCGCTTCGCCGACGCCGGCCTCCCCGTCTCAGTTCTGGGCGGCCGGGGCACGATCTCGTTCCGCATGTATCCCGAGGGGCTGGGCCAGCTCGTGGAGGGATGGACGAAGAACTTCGCCGCCGGCGCGTCGTCGGCCGGGCCGGCGACGTTCGTGCTGATCTCGCTGTGGCTGTCGGGCTGCATCTCGGCTGCTTGGTCCCTGCCAGCACCGGCCGCGGTGGCCGTCTACCTCGCCTACGCCGGCCAGCTGGCGTGGATGCTCAAGCGCATCGGACGCTTCGGGTGGTGGTCGGCAGCGCTGTACCCGGTCCCACTGGCCTTCTTCCTCGTCGTCTTCGCCCGCTCGCTGGTGCTCACCCATGTCCGCGGTGAGGTCCGCTGGCGGGGCCGCATTATCTGCACCCGGTCATCCCGGCCGTCGAGCCGGCCCTGAAGGCTGCCGGCCTGTCCCGTGCGGAGCGGACCAGCGGCGAAGCTCGAGGCGTTGCAGCACGCGCAGCAGCCGGAGGCGGTTGTAGCGCTGGGCGGCGATGCACGGGCCGTTGACGACAAGGGCATAAGCCGTCATCACCACCGACAACCAGCGTGGGTTCCAGCGCCAGAAGAGCGGGGTGGGCAGGAGGGCCAACCAGTGTCCGATCTCGGCCCGGCGGGTCTCGATCACGTGACGGCGGAGGTGCTCGCCGCTCCGGGCTCCAAGCTGGGCTTTGTCGAAGCCGCCGGCGAAGAGCGCCCCTGCGTCGGGGAGGAGGCCCTTCCAACGCCGGATGCGGAGACGGTCGACGTAGAAGCTGCCGCCGGCTTCCCACTTGCGGGGGCGGGTCACCCAGGTGTCGTGATCGAGCCGGCCGGCGGGCAGGCGGTGAAGCCCGTAGCCGGCGGCGGCCTGGATCGTGGCCCAGGCCACGGCGTCCAGGCCGACATTGCGCAGGGCACGGCGCAACCACTGCCGGCGCCCATGGCTCAGGCCGATGTGGCGCTTACGGGACGCCGGCGGTCGCCACGCACGAACGGGTCCCGCGAAGACCCTTCGGCACGCTCGCGCAGCTCCCGGGGCACAAGCGGCAGGAGCATCCCGTAGGGCTCACCGCCGTAGAGGTGGTGGATGCGGTGACTCGACTTCAGCCATTCGAGCAGGCGGTGCTGGCCCTTGATCAGGAAGAGGCGCCTGTGGATGTAGATCTCGTGCACGAACAGGTACGAAACGCCGTAGAGGGTGACGCCGGTTCCCACCAGCAGCAGCGGCCGCAGCGAGGGAAGGAACGTGCCGGCGGCGAAGGCCATGACGGCCACCGACGAGAACATCAGTGGGTACAGGTCGTTGAGCTCGAAACCGCCGTCATTCGGTTGGTGGTGGCTCTTGTGAAGGCCGATGCCGAAGCCGTGCATCACGAAGCGGTGGGTCAGATAGCTCACCGCCTCCATGCTCAGCAGTGACACCAGGACGATGAGCAGCGAGGACGTCGAGGTCATCAGGGCCGATCCTACCCGCCGGCTTCCGTAGGATTCCCCTGCGCCCGCGGCCCGGCCCGCTCCCACAACACGATGGCGAGGGTCAACATGGCCCACGCGTACACGAACTCCTCGGCGGGGATGTCGAGCGGGAACCGCCACCCGCTCAGCACGTCGGGGTTGTAGATGACGATCGGGTCGGAGAGCTTCGTCATCCATCCGTCGACCGGGATCTGGAAGGCGAAGATGATGCCCATGGAGATCCAGTAGGCGGGCAGCCGGAAGATTCCGGTCCGCAGGAAGCGCAGCTCCAGCAGGACCACGAGCACCGCGGCCAGGACCGAGAAGCCGGGATAAGCGGGGATCACGCCGGCGCCCCCTGCTCCTCCCCGGCCCTGCGCCACGGCCGCCGGAAGTTCCCGGCCAGGGTGTTGCGCACGGCCTCGAAGGTCAGCAATCCGACCACGGGGATGGCGACGAAGAACAGCAGTTCGTCCACCGGGAACCCAGGCAGGATCTCCCAGCCGGTGGTGAGCCGCTCGCTGAAGCTCCAGTGGTCACGTGCGATGGCAATGAGGTCCCACACCACGAACACCACCGCGGTGGGGACGACAGCGGACAGCAAACGACGGGGCCGGCGCCACACCCGGGCCCGGAACATGAACTCGAGCGGAAGGGTGCCGACGAGGCAGAGGCCCATGAGCAGGAGATACTGGAAGCGGTCCATGAGCAATGATCGCCGACCGGGGCGGCCACACCCACCCACGGCCCGGCAAGTACGGTGGCACTGAATGTTGCTCGAGAAGATCGAGAGTCCCGCCGACCTCCGGTCGCTTGAGCTCGAGGAACTACCCGTGCTCGCAGACGAGATCCGGGAGTTCATCGTCCAGGCCGTCTCGGTCACCGGCGGCCATCTTGGGTCGAACCTCGGCGCGGTGGAACTGACCCTCGCCGTTCACCGGGTGTTCGACTCCCCCCGCGACGTCATCCTGTGGGACACCGGGCACCAGGCCTACGTGCACAAGATCGTCACCGGCCGTCGCGAAGCGTTCGCCACGCTGCGTCAGCAGGGTGGGCTGTCGGGTTACCCGGCCCGGTCCGAATCGGCCCACGACTGGATAGAGAACAGCCACGCCTCCACGGTTCTGAGCTACGCCCACGGTCTGGCCACCGCCGTCGAGGAGGCTGGATCGGACCGCCATGTCGTGGCCGTGATCGGCGACGGGTCCATGACCGGCGGCATGGCCTTCGAGGGGCTCAACAACCTCGGCCACAGCGGCCGGCGGGTGGTCATCCTCCTCAACGACAACGGCCGGTCCTACGGCCCGACCGCATCCCGCCTCGGCGAGAGCCTCGCCCGGTTGCGGCTCCATCCGAGCTGGGTCCACCTCCGCCACAAGGTGGAGAGCCGGGTACGGCACCTGCCGGCGGTGGGCAGCCTGGCCTACTCCAGCCTGCAGGGCATGAAGGCCGCGGTGCGGGAGGTGCTCGAGCCCACCGTGTTCTTCGAGGCGCTGGGCGTGCGCTACACCGGCCCCTTCGACGGCCACGACATCGGCGGCATGGAGGCGGCGCTGCGGAACGCGTCCGAGTACGACGGCCCGATCGTCGTCCACGTCCTCACCCAGAAGGGTCGCGGGTACCCGCCGGCGGAGGACGACGACGAGAAGTGCCTCCACGACGCGCCGGTCTTCAACCCCGAGACTGGTCCGCCCAAGTGGGCCCCCGCCGGCTACACCGAGGCGTTCGCCGAGGCCATGGTGGAGATCGGCGAGCGCCACCCCCAGGTCCATGCCATCACCGCCGCCATGCCGGGGCCGACGGGGCTGCTGGCCTTCCAGGAGCGGTTCCCACAGCGCTTCCACGACGTGGGCATCGCCGAGCAGCACGCCGTCACAGCCGCCGCCGGCATGGCCATGGGCGGCCTGCGCCCGGTGGTGGCGGTGTACTCCACCTTCTTCAGCCGGGCCTTCGACCAAGCTAACCTCGACGTCGGCCTCCACGGCCTGCCGGTCGTCTTCGCCCTTGACCGCGCCGGGATCACCGGCGACGACGGACCCTCCCACCACGGGGTACTCGACATCGCCCAGTGTCTCCAGATCCCTGGACTCACCATCCTCGCCCCCTCGTCGGCCCAGGAGGTGGTTGTGATGCTGCGCACCGCCCTGGAGCTGGAAGGCCCGGTGGCGGTGCGCTACCCCAAAGGCTCGGCCCGCCAGGTCCCACCCGACGAGGTGGGCTCGGGGCTAATGGCCCGCCTGGTCCGCCAGGGTGCCGGCGACGTGTGCCTGCTGGCCGTCGGCAAGCTGGTCGCTCCCGCCCAGCAGGCGGCGCAGGAGCTTCACACCCTCGGCATCGACGCCACCGTGTGGGACGTCCGGGCCGTGCGCCCTCTCGATCCCGCCATGGTCAGCGACGCTGCCGGCCACCGCCTGGTCGTCACCTTGGAGGACGGCGTCGCGTTGGGTGGCGCCGGCACGTTCATCGCCCAGACTCTCGCGAGCACTGCCGGCGGCGGCCGGGCCCGGGTGCTGGTCCTCGGAGCTCCCAGTGAGTTCCTCGCCTCCGCACCGGCCAGCGTCATACTCACCCGCCTCGGCCTGGACGCCCCGGGGATCGCCGCCGCCGTGGTCGCCGAGCTGGCCACCTGGCTGGAAAGCCCCCCACTGCCGGCTCAGGACGGCTCGTGGCCCTCCAACGGCTTCACCAGCCGCGGCCCGTCGTTGGCCACCGAGTTGACGTCGGGGCCGACAGGCCACATCTCCAGCAGCTCGGACGGATAGGGCACCAGCAGGCTCCCGAGCAGATCGGTGTCGGTCTGCTCCTCGTCGAGCCACATGTCCCACGCCTCCTCGGCGAGGATCACCGGCATACGGTCATGGAGCGGGGCCACCAGCCCGTTCGGCTCCGTCGTGATGATCGTGCAAGTCCTGAGCCATGTCTTTTCCCCGTCCTGGCTCTTTTCCCCGGCCGGGGCCCCAACCCCGGCCTCCTCGCCGAGTCGGGGACCCCAGCCCCGCCCGGCGCCGTGGCTCTTTTCCCCGGCCGGGGCCCCAACCCCGGCCTCCTCGCCGGCAGGATCGCGCCACGCCGCCCACAGGCCGGCCAGAGCCAGCGGCCGGCGGTCGCGGCCCGTGATGAAGAACGGCTGCTTCGGCCGGCCCCTGCCCATCTGCTTCCACTCGTAGAAGCCGTCGGCAGGTACCGCGCAGCGCCGGCGCTCGAGCAGACGCCGGAACGAGCCCTTACCTCTCACCGTCTCTGCCCGGAGGTTGATCATCCGCCTGCTCGGCGAAGCGTCCTCGGACCAACTCGGCAGCAGTCCCCAGCTGAGCGACCCCAGCCGCCGGGAACCATGCCTGGCCACTACTGCGTACACGTCGTCGGTGGGCGCCACGTTGTAGCTCGCGTCGCGCTCGTCCGCCTCGATCTCAGCGACCAGGAACTGCTCAGCCAGAGCGGCGATCGGTGTCGAAGAGGCGAAGCGGCCACACACGGGGGTACATTGCCACTGATCGACGTCTCCCCTACCCCCGACAATGCTGCCGCCTGCCTGAGCGAACGTTCGCTCCGGAGGCTCACGCCCCGCGAGATGGCGAGGACCATGCGAATCAGCATGGCCATCACCCGCCACATCCTCCCGTCCCTGCTGCGCAAGAAGACCCGGACACCGGAGCATCTCGCCCCCCGCGTGCGCAAGGTCGTCGTCTCCCTCGGCCCACCGTTCGTGAAGCTCAGCCAGGTCGTCTCGTCCAGCCCCGGACTGTTCCCCGGCCCGATCTCCAACGAGTTGCGTTACCTGCTGGACGACGCGCCGCCCGAAGCCTGGCCCAAGATCAAGAAGGCCATCGAGCAGCGGCTCGACGCCCCCATCGGGAGCCTGTTCGCCACCATCGACGAGCAACCGGTGGCCGCCGCCTCCATTGCCCAGGTGCACGCCGCCACGCTGCACGATGGCACCCCTGTCGTGGTGAAGGTTCGCCGGCCGGGGGTGGAGCGCAAGTTCCTCACCGACCTGCGCCAGCTGCGCATCCTCGGTCTCCTCGCCAACCGATTCTGGAAGTCGGCCCGGGTGCTCAACCCGGTGGGCATCGTGGACGGTGTCGTGGCCAACCTGCGCATCGAGCTGGACTTCAACCTCGAAGCCGCCTCCATGGAGCGCTTCGAGGAGAACCTCCGCAAGTTCGGGGACAACGACGACGTCCGCGTGCCCATCGTCCACCACAGCCTGAGCGGTCCCGGGGTGCTCACCATGGAGCGAATCGACGGGATCAAGGTCGACGACCTCCCCAACCTCGTGGCCACCGGTTTCGACCTGCTGGCACTGCTCAAGGCCGGCGTGCGCTGCTGGATCGAGGCCGCCTGCGAGCACGGCTTCTTCCACGGCGACGTCCACGCCGGCAACCTCATGGTCGACCGCACCGGCAAGGTCGTGTTCCTCGACTTCGGGATCATGGGCGAGCTCGACGAGGCCACACGGCTGCTGGTGCGACGGGGGGTCGTCGCCCTCCTCTACCACAAGGACTTCGACGAGGTCACCCGGTGCCTGGTCGAGTTGGGCGCCCAGCTGGGGCACCGCACCGACGAGGCTCGAGCCGCCGCTGCCATCCAGCGCCTGGTCCTTCCCGAGCTGAGCAAGTCCATCGCCGAGATCGACTACCTCGCCCTCTTCTCCAAGGCCGTGCGCATGGCCGCGCCCAAGGGCGTTCAGCTGCCCCGCTCCCTGGTGCTGCTGGCGAAGCAGGTTCTCTACTTCGAGCGCTACGCCAAGCTCGTGGCGCCTGACTACGACATCCTCTCGGACACCTGGCTCATCGAGTTCATGATCGACGGCGACGACGAGGCCGACTCGGAGGAGACGCTCCCGGTTCGAGGGTGATGCGCGGCCGGCTCAGCCGGCGCAGCCGGAAGGCGGGCGAACTCCGTCCTTCTTCTGAATGGTGAGCAGCTGCCTGCAGGTGCACAGGGTCTCGTCGCATCGGTGCTCCCCCTCTTCGCGGGCAAGGCGGTCGAGCACCCCCCGGAGGGTCACCTCCAGCGCACGAAGCTCGCCGATGCGCCGTTCGGTCTCCATCAGCTTGGCCGACACCATGGTGGCCAGCTCAGGGTGGTCCTCCCCGCAACACCCGTCGGCGACGTGGATGAACTCGTCGGCCTCCGCCAGGCTGAGCCCGAGAAGCTTGGCCCGGTTGACCAGATGGATGCGGCGCAGAGCCTCCTGGTCGTACAGACGGTAGCCCGCTTCGGTCCGCCGAGCCGGGCGCACCAGACCCACCTGCTCGTAGTGACGGAGTGCCTTTCGGGTCGCGCCCGTGATCCTGCCCACCTCAGCCACGGTCAGGTAGGTGTCCTCCATCAATCAAAGCTTACGGCTCACCAGGACGTTCTGTGGAGCGACACCGCGTAATCGCCAGAGTCGCTCCAGGGCTCCCGGTCCCAGGTGGACCAACGGCCGGCGAGCTCGAGTCCGGCGGTCCTTGAGTGGGCGTCATAGGTGGCGAGGTCCAGCACACCGTTGAGCTGGAACCCGGACACCAGCGCACCTCCCTCGACCAGGTGCCGTGCCGCCGCCGCCACGACGCTCGCCTCCGTCCCCGGCGTCAGGAAGATCATCACGTTGCCGGCGAGAACGACGACGTCGAAGCGCCGGCCGAGGTCCAGGTCCGCGAGGTCGGCCAGGTGCCACGTCACCTCCGGCGCCTTGCGCCGGGCCGCGGCCAGCATGGCCGGGTCCAGGTCGACGCCCTCG
This sequence comes from Acidimicrobiales bacterium, assembly GCA_035526335.1. Taxonomy (GTDB): domain Bacteria; phylum Actinomycetota; class Acidimicrobiia; order Acidimicrobiales. Next base: position 36,456 of record DATLCN010000052.1, read on the forward strand.
ACCTCGAGGCCACGGCGGGCCAGCTCGATGGCCACCCGCCCGGTGCCGCAGCCGGCGTCCAGCACGGAGCCATCCCCCAGGGAACAGACGAAGTCCGCCTCACCGTGCATGTCCCGCCCGGCCCGCTCCTCCTCGGCGAACCTGCGGTCGTACTCGTCGGGATCGCGGCCCAGAGCCGACCACGGGTTCGACATCTATGGAACCACCAGCCCCAAACTACCCGCATGGGCCAAATACGCCGTCCCGAAACGCGCCGAGGTCGATCGCGCAAATGACCGGTCGCAAAACGGTTTGATCTCCCCCATTACGGGTAGGTGGCGCCGGTCCGGCGGCTACCGCTGCCCCCGTCTACCCCGGAGGTTCGTCACGGTGAGTTCACCGGCTCGTGTTCGCGTTGCCGCTCTGGTTGCCGCCCTCATCGCGGCACTTCTTCCCACGGGACTGAGCGGTACGGCCGGCGCGGCAGCTCCCGCGCAGGGATCCTTCAGCCTGATCCAGATGGTGCACACCACCGCCTACAACGACGGCGCGCCCCAGAACACGGCTCCGTGGGACGGCTCCGCCATCGGAGGGCCGTTCCGCTACGCCGGCATCCCCTGCTCCGGCAACGCACCGGTGAACAACATCTCGACCGACCTCACCACCTACAACACCCGCTTGCCCGGCAGTCGCTCACCCGCGTCCACCCGATCGCACCCCCTCTCGTTCAGCGTGGTGGAGACCGCAGCAGGCGGGCTACGGCTCCGGGGCACGGACACCCTCACGGTCTGCAAGCTCGCCGGCGGGGCCACCACCGACGGCGTGGCCGACGCCTCCCGCTCCAAGATCTTCTTCGAATGGGACGCGGAGGTCCTCAGAACCTCACCGGAAGAGATGGCCTGGACGGGCACCTTCAAGATCACCGGCGGCACCGGCGTGTACCAGGACCTCACCGGCTCGGGGATCATCGGCGGCTACTTCTTCTGTTTCGCCCCCGAAGGATGCGCCTCGCTCGGGGAATTCCGCGACGGCCAGTTCACCATGCAGGGCAACTACAGCGATCCCACAGTGGATGCCCTCACCACACCTCCACCGGGTCTGAGCGTGCCGGTACCCGCCACCATCCCGATGCCCAAGCCGGCGGCCAGTGGGGTGGACGGTGCCTTCAGCTTCATGCAGATGGTGCACACGACCACCTACAACGACGGCACCCCGCAGAACACGATCCCGTGGAACGGCACGGCCACAGGCGGGCCGTTCCGCTACGCCTCCATACCGTGCACCGGCAACGCGCCCGTGAACAACATCGCCACCGACCTGACCACCTACAACGCCCGCCTGCCCGGAAGTCGGGTGCCGGCCTCCACCAGGTCCCATCCACTCGAGTTCAGCGTCACCCCGGCCACGGCCACCGCCCCGGCACGCCTCGAGGGCACCGACGTGATCACGGTGTGCGACCTCAAGGGAGGACCCAACCCCGCACCGGACTCACCCGACGCCACCAAACCGAAGATCTCCGTTAGATGGACCGCGGACGTCATCAAGACCTCCGAGGAGGAGATGTCGTGGGCCGGCACCTTCACCATCACCGGTGGCACCGGGATCTACGAGGGGCTGACCGGATCGGGCAGCATCGCCGGGTACTTCCTCTGTTTCGCCACCGAGGGCTGCGACACGCTGAACGAGTTCCGGGACGGCCAGTTCGTTATGCAGGGGACCTACCGGGACGCCAGCGTGCCCGGCTATCCGGCGGGATACTGGTCCGTCGCCTCAGACGGGGGCATCTTCGCCTTCGGCGGAGCACCCTTCCTCGGCTCCACGGGGGGCATCAAGCTGAACAAGCCGGTGGTGGGAATGGCCAGGACACCCACCGGCAAGGGCTACTGGCTGGTGGCCACCGACGGAGGTGTCTTCGCCTTCGGTGACGCGGCCTTCCACGGGTCGACCGGCGCCATCAAGCTCAACCAGCCCATCGTCGGCATGGCCGCCACCCCGAGCGGAAAGGGGTACTGGCTGGTGGCGTCGGACGGAGGCATCTTCGCCTTCGGCGACGCCGCTTTCAAGGGATCCACGGGCGCCATCAAGTTGAACAAGCCCGTCGTGGGCATGTCCTCCACGCCCACCGGCAAGGGCTACTACCTGGTCGCCACGGACGGGGGCATCTTCGCCTTCGGCGACGCCGTGTTCAAGGGATCCACCGGCGCCATCAAGCTCAATCAGCCGATCAAGGGAATGGCCACCACTCCCACGGGCAGGGGTTACTGGCTGGTGGCGTCGGACGGAGGCATCTTCGCCTTCGGTGACGCCGCTTTCAAGGGATCCACCGGCGCCATCAAGTTGAACAAGCCCATCGTCGGCATGGCCGCCACGCCGAGCGGCCAGGGTTACTGGCTGGTGGCCACCGACGGCGGGATCTTCGCCTTCGGGGACGCCCCGTTCCGCGGGTCGACCGGCAACCTCGTCCTCAACCAGCCGGTCGTGGGCATGGCCTCGCAGATCTGAGCAAGAAGCTCTGGCCAGAAAGCAGGGCTGAGCACCAGTTCAGCCCTGCTTCTTCGCCTTCTCCTGGCGGACGGGGCGCGAGGTGAGCCTGCGGTCGATGCGGAACTCACCTCCGGTTCCCCGGAGGGCGACGTTGTCCACGGCGACGAGCTCGCCGCCGTCGAAGTAGAGGACGGCGGCCTCGTAAGCGAGGCTGGAGTCAGCGGTGAGCGCTCCGAGGCCGGTGGCCCCGGTGGTGCCGACGGTGAGCACGAGGCTGCCGTCGACCTCCTTCCAGGTCCGCCGGTGGAGATGGCCGGCCAGCACGAGCGGGACGTCGCCCAGCGATGCGGCAGCCGACTTCGGGTCATGAACGGCGAGGACGTCCGGTTCGAGCCGGTCGACCAGTCGCGCCGTCGAACGGGCCTGCTTCTTGACGTCGGTCTCGACCTTTTCCTTCGATGCCTGGTTGTCGGCGGTAAAGCTGGGATGTCCGACCCCCAGAACGCGTACTCCCGCTATCTCCACCATCTCGCCCTCGACGACCTTCACGTTGGGGAACGCTCCCAGGGTCGCCCGGTTCTCCGCTGAGTCGTGGTTGCCGGGCACGAGGAAGTAGGGCACGGCGACGCTCTGTAGCAGCTCGCCGAACTGACCTTCGAGGGCATGGCCGAAGCTCGTGATGTCACCGGTGTCCAGAACGGCATCCACGTCGAACTGGTCCGCGAGCTCCTTGGTCACCTCGACGCCGATCGGGTTCAGGTGGATGTCGCTCACGTGGAGGATCCGGCGGGATCCCGGACCCCCGGCCAACTGCTCGGTCAGGGAGGTGGCGTAGAGGTCACGGATCTGGGCGCTGAGGACGCCGATCCGGCTTCGCACGGCGTCGAAATCATCCACGTACTTCCGGGCCGTGGCGATGATCCTGGGCGCCTCACGGACCGGCCCCTCGAAATGTGGCTCCTCGAAGGCGCCGGCATCGAAACTGGCCCAAGCCGACCACAGGAGGAGCCCGGCGCCCGCCAGTCCACCAACCGAGCCGGCGACGACGGTCGTCCACCGCCGGCCGGGAACCAGCGCTCCGACGAGGGTGCCGGCCAAGGCCGCAACCAAAAGGCACCGGACGAAGAGCCGGCGGGCGATGGGCCCCAGGTCGTTCTCGATGTCGCCGCGGAGCCGATCCTGGCCGTCGGTCCGACCCACCAGCTTCTCGAGCTCGTCGATGTGCACCTGGTCCACCCGGATCGAGACCGTGAGGGGTGCCCGGTGGGTATTCGCCGATATCGAACCGAACGGGGCCACCAGCAGTTCGGTCCGGGGTGAGGGGTCGAACCGGGCCGCCAGCTTCACTACTCCGGGCCCCGCATCGCCCCCGACCGTTCCCGCCAGCTGAAAGGCCAGCAAGCCGGCGCCGGCGCCTATGAACGCAGCGGCGACCGACCAGAGGCGCGGACGGGCTATGGACGAGATGGTGCTGAGAGGCGAGGACGCCGGCGAAGCCTACCGACGACCTGAGTTGCGACCGCCTGGCCGGCGGAACCCTCCCGGCGTCGAGGCGCTGGTGCGCTGGACACCCCACGCGGCCTGGGCCCTGACGACAAGCTGGCCGAAATACAGATGAAATAATACTGTGGAATACTCCTGCACACAGATGGGTACGCACGCCACGATCAAATCCGATCAGCGGGTCCGTTTCACTGTTCCGAACTCAGTCGTAACTCCCCAGGGGGCGACCCAAAATGACCTGTGCAGCTGAGCCCTCGGCCGACAGGGGCACCAGCCGGTCAAGCCAGGACGTGAGGACAATGGTGTCGCCGTGATCATCGACCGGCACGGCTCCGCAGAAGGCACATCGCCGTGATCAGCGGCCGGCTGGCCAAACTGGGTCCTAAGGGCATCGTCGCCGTCTTCGCCTCGTTGACTCTGGTACCGCTCGTGCTGCTCGCATACCTGAGCATTTCGCTGGCGACCGAGGCGGTGTCGGACCAGGTCCAGTCGAAGCTGGCCAGCACCGCCAGCGCCAACGCCGCCTACATCGACCGCGAGCTCCAGAGCCTCGCCGAGCTGGTGAAGTCGTTCGCTGGTCGACCCTCCCTCCGAGCCTCGATGGCCGACGGCGAGCCCAGTCGGTTCGACCTTCCCATCCTCCGATCGCACCTCGCCGAGCTCCAGGCCAGCCGGCCGGGCATCGCCACCACCTTCCTCGTCGAACCCGGCGGGCGGCTGGCCGCCATCGTCCCCGAGACCCCGTCCATCGTCGGCAAGGACTTCAGCTTCCGGGACTGGTACCGCGGCACCATGGCCTCGGGTGGAGCGTACGTCTCGGAGGCGTACCGGTCGGCCGCCAGCGGGCATCCTCTCGTCGTGGCCGCGGCCGCACCTGTCCACTCGACGGGTGCCGACGGCGAGATCGTGGGCATCATCACCGCCGGCTACAGGCTCGATGCCCTCGACGCCTTCGCCGAGAACTTCAACCGCGCCCAGCGGGTGGGCCTGACCGTCACCGACCAGCGGGGAACGGTGGTGGCGGCTCCCGGTCGCCAGGGCGAGGGCCTCGTCAGCCGCCGCGGGGACCCGCTGGTGCGCCGGGCGCTGAGCGGTCGCTCGGCAGTGGAGGTGCAAGGAACCGGGAAGGCAAGGAAAATGGAGGCCTTCGCCCCCGTGCCCGGAATCGGCTGGACGGTGGGCGCAGCCGTGCCGGCGTCCCAGGCCCTCGCAGCGGTGTCCACCATCCGCAACACCGTGCGCGGCATCGCCATCCTCCTCGCGCTGGCGCTGTTCGGAGGCCTCGGTTTCCTGCTGCTCACCCTGCGACAGCGGGCACGGGTCGAGCACGAGCTGGTCCTGGCCAGCGAGGAGGCCTTCGCCGCTTCCCGTCTCAAGTCGGAGTTCCTGGCCAACATGAGCCACGAGATCCGCACGCCGATGAACGGCGTGATCGGCATGACCGCACTTCTGCTGGACACAGACCTCGATCCCCAGCAGGAGGACTACGCCCAGACCGTCCGCCGCTCGGCGGAGTCGTTGCTGACCGTCATCAACGACATCCTCGACTTCTCCAAGATCGAAGCGGGGCGGCTCGACGTCGAACCCATCGACTTCGAGCTCCGCCCGGTGATCGAGGAGGCGGTCGAGTCGGTGGCGGAACCGGCCCACGCGAAGGGCCTCGAGCTGGCGCTGCTGGTGGCTCCGCAGGTTCCCTCCTGGGTGTGCGGTGATCCCGGGCGTCTACGCCAGGTGCTCGTCAACCTCGTGAGCAACGCGGTGAAGTTCACGGCCGAAGGCGAGGTGGTCGTGTGGGCCTCCACCGCGGAGGATGCACCCGGGCTCCTCCGGTTCGAGGTTGTCGACTCCGGCATCGGCATCGACGCCAAGGCCCAGAGCATGATCTTCGACAGCTTCGCCCAAGCTGACGCGTCGACCACCAGGCGGTTCGGTGGCACGGGCCTGGGTCTTGCCATCTCGAAGCAGCTCGTGTACCTCATGGGCGGCAACATCGGACTGACGAGCGAGGTCGGGCGAGGCAGCACCTTCTGGTTCACGGTGGCCTTCGAGCCTGCGGGGCAGCCCTCGACCGAGCCGCGCCCGCCTCGAGCCAACCTGCGCGGCCTCAAGATGCTGGTGGTTGACGACAACGCGACCAATCGTCTGGTCCTCGAGCAGAGCCTCGACGCGTGGGGCGTCAACGTGGCGACCGCCAACGACGGCAGATCCGGTTTGGCCGCAGTTCACGAGGCTGCGGCCGAAGGAATACCCTTCGACGTCGCCATCCTCGACTTCCACATGCCTGGCATGGACGGCATCCAGCTGGCCGGCGAGATCAACCGGATGGCCGGCCTGGCCAGGCCGCGCCTGGCGTTGCTGACCTCCACCGCGGAACGCGGTGATGCCAGTGCGGCCCGTCGAGTGGGGGTCGAGGCATACCTCACCAAGCCGGTCCGCCAGTCGGCGTTGTTCGATGCGCTGGCCGCGGTGACCGGCTCATCGGCGACCGCAGCGGTCGCCCCGTCGGAGCAACCGCCCTCCAACGGCGCGACGCCCGAGGCCGAGCTCGCCGAACGGCCGCTGGTCCTACTGGTGGAGGACGATGCCGTGAACCGTCGTGTCGCCGTGCCCATGCTCGAGAAGATGGGATACAGGGTCGAGGTGGCGACCAACGGGCGCGAGGCGGTCGAGGCCATCACCCGCGACTCCTACGCAGCCGTGGTGATGGATTGCCAGATGCCGGAGATGGACGGTTACGAGGCCACGATGGCCATACGCAAGGTCGAGGGCGACCCGAGGACGCCGATCATCGCCATGACCGCCAGCGCCATGCGGAGCGACCACGACAAGTGCCTGGCCGCGGGCATGGACGACTACCTGACGAAGCCGTTCCGCCGCGAGGAGCTGGCCGCGACGCTGCGCAAATGGGTACAGCAGTCCGACCCCTTGTCACAGAACGGGCACGGCCCACTAGACACCGCGGCGCTGGAGCAGCTCCGGGAGCTGGAGGTCCGCAGCGGACGCGCGGTGGTGGACACGCTGGTCCGCAGTTACCTGACTTCGGCCGAGGACGGAATGAGAGAGTTGTCGACCGCCATCGAAGCCGGCGACCTCGAGAGTGTGGCACGTGTCGCCCACCGGCTCAGGGGCAGCAGCGGAGCCGTGGGAGCCGTCGGCGTGGCCAAGGCTTTCGCCCTGTTGGAGCGGGCCGGCAAATCCGGCGATCTCGCAGGCGCCGGAGATGCTTTGACCACAGTGACCGCGGAGCTGGCCAGGGCACGTCCCGCCCTCGAAGCCGAACGGGTGCGGGATGCGTCATCTGTCCCGCTGCGGCAGCACAGCTGAGCGATGGCGATTGATGTGGCAGCTATCGAACCCGCGAGGGATCGGCTGTGGAGGAAAAGGTGGCCAGGGGACTGATCGGAAAGCGCTGGGCCTTGGGCGCGGTCGCTATTCGGCGTCGGCATCCTCGATGCCGACCGATCACGACACGCAGACTCGGGCCATGCTGGTGTTGACTGAGGTCATGGACGCGGACCCGGCAAGGAACGTCATTGGCGACGTGACGCCCTTCGAGCGGGCGGTGGAGCTGATCAGGGTGGCAGAGGCGCCGGCGCTGGCCTGTCACGTCCACCCCGACGGTGACGCACTGGGATCGATGCTGGCCATGCACCTGCTCTGTGAATCCCAGGGGAAATCTCCGGTGTCGTCTTTCCCGAGTCCTTTCGCGGTGGCGCCGCACTACCGGTTCCTCCCCGGTATCGACCGGCTCACGCCGCCGGCCCGTTTCCCGGAACGGCCCGATCTCCTCATCACCTTCGACGTCGGCACCATTGCCCGAATGGGTGACCTGCAGCGGTCGGTTCACGGAGCCCGCGAGGCGGTGGTTCTCGACCACCACGCTGACAACGAGCATTTCGGAACGGTCAACGTGGTGCAGCTCGACGCCGCCGCCACCGCGGTGGTGGTGCGGCGTCTGGCCAACGCCCTCGAGTGGCCTCTTCACCGGGACGCCGCTCTCAACCTCTACGTGGGACTGCTGACCGACACTGGCAGGTTCCAGTACCCGAACACCACGAGTGACGTGTTCGTGCTGGCCGAGGAGCTGGCCGAGTTCAACCTGCCGCTGGCCGAGCTCACCCGCGAGCTGTTCGAGAAGCACCGCTTCGCTTATGTGCGGCTGGCGGGCCTGGCGCTGGCCCGGGCCGAGCTGGACGAGCCCAACCACCTGGTGGCGGCCTGGCTGACCGGCGAGGAGCTGCGGAACCATGGTGTGGCCTTCGACGAGACAGAGGGGTTCATCGACCTGCTCCGACGGACGGCCGAAGCGGAAGTGGTGGTGGCCCTCAAGGAGGCACCCGACGAGGGCCTGAGGGTGTCACTCCGCTCGCTGGGTCGGATCAACGTGGGAGAGGTCGCCTCGACCCTGGGCGGAGGCGGGCACTCGTTCATGGCCGGCTTCACCAGTCAGGGCACCATCGCCGACACCCTCGACCTGGTACGCGCCGCCATCGCCACGGCCGCTTCGGCGATGGGCGCCGTCGACTGCGAGAACCCGACTGCGAGGCGTTCGGCGAGGTCGTCGGTCCCGGATCCTGACCGGCTGGGACAGCCAGCAGATCATCGGCGGCGGCCGCGGTAGAGCCACGACAGGCCGGGCCGGGCAGAGCCAGCGACAGGTACGACCCTCGCCGGCTCCGGCCGGTGCGAACACCGCCCGCGCCGGCATGGAGGTGGCCGGAACGCGGCGCCGACGACCGGTCTCTCCGGCGGGGCATGGCGAGACCGCCACGGCGGAGGAGCCACGCCCCTGCTCCTCCTGGCCGACGAGCCGGGCCGGGTCGGCTGCCTGGGGCCCTCGGCCTGGTCGACACCGCAGGCCCGGTCCGCACGGTCGAGGTCGGTGCCCTGGCCGCGGCCCTCGGGCGGCTGGCGGCTGCCGCTTGAGGGTGGGACGGACCGAGCGGCACCTCGGTGCGTCCTCGGGTGCCGGGCGGGCACGCGCATGGCGCCCTTCGGGAGGCAGTGTGTACTATCATGCACACATGTCGAAGGGCAGGATCACCATCACGATCGACCAGGCGCTGCTCGACCGGGCCAGGTCGCTGGAGGTGAATCTGTCGGCGGCATGCGAGCGGGGAATCGCCGAGGTCACCGAGACCGTGGGCGCGCGAGCCGAGTTGGCTCGCCAGGTCGCAGACTACGAGGACAACGCCGGCGTCTACGACGACGAGAAGCTGGCCCGGGCGAGACGCGTCCTGGCCGACGCCCAGGCCGCCCCGGCGGTCGTGCGCAAGGCCGGCTGAATGCCCACTTGCATCCTTGACTCGACGGCGCTGGACGAGTTGGGCACGCCAGAGTGGCGTCGAGCCCTGCTCGAGGCCGGCTACGACCTCGTGGTACCCACGGTGGTGCTGGCTGAGCGGCATACGGGTCGACCTCAGGATCACCAGTTGCGAACGGCGCTGCGGGCAACCCGGCGGACGCCGCTCGATGAGGCCCGCGCCTACGCGGCCGGCGCGCTACGCCACAAGGTGGTCCCGACCCGCAGACGAGCGCCCTCGGCCGTTGACGCTGTGGTCGTCGCGGTTGCCGACCATGTGGCCCGACGCGACCACGTGCTGGTGCTCACGTCCGATGTGGCCGACTTCGAGGCACTGCGCGCCCAGGCGGCCAACAGCCGACGTATCGCTGTCCGCCGTCCCTGATCGACGCCCATTGGGGCGTTGGGCCGATCCGGAGCACCCGGCGCGAGCCCTGGTGCCGGGCGCTGCCGCGCTTCTTGCGCTGGTATCGCGGCGGCGACGAGCCTCCATCAAACCCAGCCGATTCATCCTCACGACTCAGACTTTGAGCATGTAGCCCATTCCGCGCACGGTGTGTACGAGACGTGGGCCGCGGGTGAGCAAGATGTCACACCCACGGGCCAGACTGCTGGCAGCGCTTCCCCCGCCGGTTCCACAACCGCGGGAGACACCATGTCCCAGCCCACCCGGCCGCCGGAAGTACGTTGGCGTCGTGCCCCCGTGGTCGTCGCGGCCGTGACTCTCGACGACCTCCTGACCGGCCTACTCGCCAGCCCCGGCGCTCGTGCGGTCCCCTCGGCCAGACCCCTGCGCGGTGCGGTGCTGGTAGCGGGCATGGAGGTGGCCGGAACGGACGGCGCTGACGACCGGTCTCTCCGGCGGGCATGGCGAGACCGCCACGGCGGAGGAGCCACGCCCCTGCTCCTCCTGGCCGACGAGCCGGGCCGGGTCGGCTGCCTGCGAGCCCTCGGCCTGGTCGACGCTGCAGGCCCGGTCCGCACGGTCGAGGTCGGTGCCCTGGCCGCGGCCCTTGGGAGGCTGGCGTCCCTCCCCCGGCTCGAAGCCGTCCGCGAGCTGGCGGCCGAGCTCGACCGCCTCGACCAGGCCGGCATCCCCGGCCTCAAGCTCCGTGAACTGCTCACCCTCCACACGCTCAACGTGCGCCTACGGGGGGACGCCCTGCGCTGGGACCGGCTCCAGGAGGCGATCAAGGGCCTTCCCCGCGGCGCCGACTGGCGGGCCGTGCTCCACACCCTTGGCTACGAGGTCGTTCCCCGCCCCCAGCGCGGGAGGCTCCTTCGCCTCGACGGCCGGCCGGTGGCCGTCGTCCACCCCAGGGCCGACCCCGCCGAGTTTGCCCGGATGGCCGAGGATGGCCGACCGCCGGAGGGCATCCTCCTCAACGACTGCGCCACCGAAGGCGTGGCCTACGGGCTGCTGGCCAGCGGCAGCCGCCTGCGCCTGTTCGACGCCGCCCCCGCCACGGGCTCCGCCGCCGCCCGCTACCTCGACCTCGACGCCTCCGTGCTCCAGGACGACGACCGACCCTTCCTCGGCCTCCTCGGTCCCGCCTACCTGGCCGAGGGCCAGTTCGCAGCCCTTCAACGTGAGGCGCGCGATTACGGCGCCGGCCTGCGCACCCGGCTCGACCACGCCATACGCCAGCGCGCCCTCCCCGCCCTCGGTCTGGCCCTCGGCCGCTGGGCCCGCGCCGACGGCGCGGATCCCGCCGACGACGCGACGCGCGAGGAGCTCGAACGGGCCGCCCTCACCCTGGTGTTCCGGGGCCTTTTCATCCTCTACGCCGAAGCCGCCGGCTACCTGCCCATGGACTCACGGGCCTACGAGGAGTCGTCGCTCACCCGTCTGATCGAAGAGGCGGCGGACGGCCTCGACGATCTCGACCCTCGCTCCACCTCGCTCTGGGACCGCTTCACCCTGCTGGTCAAGGCCATGCGCACCGGCAACCGCAGCCGGGCGTGGGGGGTACCCGCCTACAACGGCGCCCTGTTCGCGGCCGACGGCTTCGACGGCGCCGCCACCCTGGAGCGGGCCGAGCTGGCCGACCCCGACTTCGGCCGGGTCCTGGTTGGCATCGGCCGACCTCCGGGAGGCGATGTCGGGCTCGACTACTCGACGCTGGAGATCGGCCATCTGGGCAACATCTACGAGGGCCTTTTGTCCCTGCGCCTGTCGGTGGCCGACGCGCCCCTGCGCTACGACGCCAGGACGGACCGCTACGGACCGGTCGACGACGACGGGCCAGCCGACGTCGAGAACGGGGACCTCCTGTGGCAGACCAATGAGGGTGGGCGCAAGGGCGGCGGCGTGTACTACACCCGATCCGAGCTGGTCCGCCACCTGGTGCGCCACGCCGTGGTCCCCGCCTTCGAGGCCCACCTGGACCGCGTGCGGGCGCGGGCGGCCACCGACCCGGCCGGCGCCGCCGAGGAGCTGTTCGACTTCGCCGTGCTCGACCCCGCCTGCGGCAGCGCGCACTTCCTCGTGGTCGTGGTGTCCGAGCTGGCGGACAGGGTCGTGCGCTTTCTCGCCGATACCCCGCTGCCGGCCGTCGCCACCTCCATCGAGCGCCTCCGGGCCGGCGCCAGCGCCGGCGCGGCGATCGACGACGTTGCCCTGCTGCGCCGCCTGGTCACCAAGCGCTGCGTGTTCGGCGTCGATCTCAGCCCCATGGGCGCCGAGGTGGCCAAGCTCTCACTGTGGCTGGCGTCGTTCGTGCCGGGCCTGTCGCTCGCCTATCTCGACCGGAACGTCCAGGTGGGAAACTCCCTCGTCGGCGTCGTCCACCCCGAGGAGATCGCCGCCCAGGGCGCGCTGTTCGAGGAGCCCCTCCGCCGGGCCACAGAACAAGCGGTCGCCGCCGTGCGCCAGGTGGTGGCCGGCGAGGACCGCAGCCCTGACGAGGTGCGGGACAGCGAAGGCGCCGATGTCGCGGCCCGGGTGGCCACGGCGGGATTGGAGCGGCTGTGCGACCTGTGGACGGCGGGCGCGTTCGACGTGGCCGGCGCCCGTCAGGAGGTACACCTGCACGGGGCCGACATCGTGACCGGCGCCAGGCACCACCGTTGGGAGGAGCTCGCGCCGCTGGCCCAGCGGCACCGGTTCATGCACTGGCTGACGGCCTTCCCGCATGTGCTGGCCCGCGACCGTCCCGGCTTCGACGCCGTGGTGGGCAACCCGCCCTGGGAGGAGGTCACCATCGAGGCCCTTGCCTTTCTCGGGCTCTTCCGGCCGGGTCTTCGCAGCCTGCCCGAAGGAGAGCGCGATCAGGCCGTCGCGCTGCTGTTGGCCGAGCGGCCGGCCCTGGGGGACCGCCTGGCCTCGGCCCAGGAGCGCTCGGCCGCCGAACGGGCCTACCTAAGCGCGGCCGGCTACCCGTCCATGCCGGGCGACCCGGATCTCTACAAGTACTTCTGTGCCCGCTACCAGGCGCTGCTCCGCGACGGCGGCCGCCTGGGCGTGGTCCTGCCCCGCAGCGCGTTCTCGGCCAGCGGCTCCAGCGGCTTTCGTACATGGCTCTTCGAGGAGACGAGCTGCCACCGCCTTGATTTCCTGCTCAACAGTGGCCGCTGGGCTTTCGACTCCGAGCCCCGTTACACCGTCGCCCTGGTTGCGGCCGAGCGGGCGACCCCGGCCGGCGACCACCGCACGGCTGTGGCCGGAACGGCATCGTCGCTGACGGCGTGGGAGACCCAGGCGGCGTCGCCGGGCCTGGCCCTCGCCCAAGGAGCGTTCGGGCCCGGCCGCACCGTGCCGCTGCTGCGAAGCCAGGCCGAGGCGGAGCTGCTGGCCAAGCTGCGCCGGGGCACTCCTTTCCCCCGCGGGCCGGGCGGGCGCTGGAGGAGCTTCGCCGTGGCCGAACTCCATGAGACCAACGACCGCCCGCTCTGGCAGGGCGCCGAGGAGGGCCAGCCGCTCTGGAAGGGCGAAAGCTTCGACCAGTATGACCCCAACGGCGCCGGCGCCCGCGCCTGTCCGATCACCGAGGCCGTGCTCAAAAAGATCCGCAAGCCGCGCCCTGGTTCGTTTTTCGCCAAGGAGCTCCCCGCACGCCGGAGGGCGGAGACCGTGCTCAACGAGCTCTCCGGCGCGCGGGTTGCCTTCCGCGACGTCAGCCGGGCCACCGACTCCCGGACGGTTCGGGCCTCGTTGGTCCCGCCCGGGGTACTCCTGACCAACAAGGCTCCTTATCTGGCCTTCGTGGAAGGCGGGAACGGGGCGCGGGCGGCGACGCTCGGAATCATGAACAGCCTGGCCTTCGACTGGCAGGCCAGGCGCTTCGTCGAGGTCAACCTCAATTTCTTCATCCTGGAGGGCCTGATCGTGCCCGACCTCGACGACCACGCCCTCGCTGCCATCGCCGACGGCGCGGCCCGGCTGTCGTGCGTCGACGAGCGCTTCGCCGCCTTCGCCGAGAGCTTCAGCATCGAGCCCGGCCCGATGCCCGACGACGAGCGGGAGCGGCTGCGAGTAGAGATCGACGCCCGGGTGGCGGCGGCCTGGGGCCTCACCGGCGGGGACCTCGACGTGCTGCTGGCCGATTTCACCGCCGATGCCGTACCGCCGGCCTACCGGCGACAGCTGGCCGACCGCCTGGACGAGCTGACCGGCGGCCGCCGGTGAGCGACCTCCCCTTCCTCCGTCGGGCGGTGATCAAGAACTACCGCAGTATCGCCGGATGCGACGTGCGCCTGCGCCCCCTGAGCCTGCTGGTGGGGCGGAACGGGTCGGGCAAGAGCAACTTCCTCGACGCCTTGCGATTCGTGGCCGACGCCTTGAACACCTCGCTCAGCCACGCCCTGCGTGACCGCGGCGGGATCAACGAGGTGCGCCGCCGCTCGGGTGGCCACCCCACCCATTTCGGCATCCGACTTGACTTCACCCTGCCCGGGGGAAGCGCCGGGACGTATGCCTTCCGGGTTGCGGCCCGGGCCCGGGGCGCCTACGAGGTGCAGGAGGAGCGGTGCGAGGTCAGCGACCCGACCGGCCTGGGTGTCCACCGCTTCCACGTGAGCCCCGACGGGGTCACCACCACCTTGGCGCAGGCGGTGCCGCCGGCCCTGCCCGACCGGCTGTACCTCGTCAACGCCGGCGGGCTGCCGCAGTTCCGCCCCGTGTACGACGCCATGTCCGCCATGGGCTTTTACAACCTCAACCCCGACCGCATCCGCGATCTCCAGTCTCCGGACCCTGGGACGCTGCTCGCTCGCGATGGCAGCAACCTCACGAGCGTGCTGGACCAGTTGCGCGACCACCGCACGGGAGCGAAGGAGCGGGTGGAGGGCTATCTCAACAAGGTGACTTCGAACATCACCGGCGTCGATGTCAAGGTGGTGGGGCCGAAGGAGACCCTCGAGTTCCGCCAGCACGTCGCCGGTTCGAAGGACCCTTGGCGCTTTCCCGCCGCAGCTATGTCCGACGGCACGCTCCGGGCCCTTGGCATCCTGGTCGCCCTCTTCCAGACCCATGGTGGGGCGTCAGAGGTTCCCCTCGTCGGCATCGAGGAGCCCGAGGCGGCCCTCCACCCTGGGGCAGCCGGCGTCCTGCTCGATGCGCTGCGGGAGGCCAGCGCTCGCACGCAGGTGGTGGTGACGAGCCACAGCCCGGACCTGCTCGACGACCCCACGATCGACGCCGACTCCATCCTGGCCGTGGCCCTGCACGACGGTGCCACCGTCATCGGCGCGATCGACGAGACCGGGCGCTCGGCCATGAGGGATCACCTCTTCACCGCCGGGGAACTCCTGAGGCTCGACCAGCTTGCGCCGGACGACGAGGCGAAAGCCCACGCCAACGGCAGCCAACTCGAACTGTTCGAGGCATCACCCCGCCGGTGACCTGCACCATCAGCTGCATCGTCGAAGGGCACGGTGAGGTGTCCTCCGTTCCGATCCTCCTCCGGCGCATCGCCGAGTCGCTCAACCCGGCGGTGGTTGTCAGCGTGCCGCCGCCGATCCGGGTGCCGGCCGACAAGCTGCGCCGCCAGGGGGAGTTGGAGCGCCATGTCGAGTTGGCGGCCCGGAAGGTCGGCGCCGGGGGTGGGGTCCTGGTGCTGCTCGACGCCGACGACGAGGAGGACTGCCCGGCTCGGTTGGGACCGGAGTTGCTGGCGAGGTGCATCGCCCAGCGCCGGGACGTCCCAGTCTCCGTCGTGCTGGCCAAGCGCGAGTTCGAGGCGTGGTTCCTTGCCGCCGCGACGTCGGTGGCCGGCCGGCGAGGGCTGGCGCATGACCTCCAGGTGCCCGAGAACCCGGAGGAGGTCCGCGGCGGGAAGGAGTGGTTGCGGCGGCACATGGCTCCGGGCACCACCTACGCCACGACCCAGGACCAGCCGGCGCTCACCGCCTTGTTCGACGTCAGGGCGGCCCGCGCTGCGTCGCCCTCGTTCGACAAGTGCCATCGCGAGGTCGTCCGCCTTCTCGGGGGTGGCGATGCCTGAGCGCCCGCAGCTGGTGGAAAACCAGACGGGCCCAACGACGCACGCGGCCGCCCTTGCCTACCTCGTCGGCGATCTTGATTCACGGTTCGCCGTTGCCGTCGCCACCGGGTACGTCAATCTCGGCGGTCTGCAACACCTTGCCGTGACGGTGCAGGATGGGCGGCAGGTCCGGTTGCTCCTGGGAGCGGTGCCACGGCCCGGGCTCGGTGCCGACCTCCCGCTCTCCCGCTTCGAGGTCGCCCTCCAGGCGTTGGCCCAAGAGCGCGACCTGGCCCGATTCCCCCCCAGCCGGGCGGCGGCGTTGCTTGCGAACGTCGACACCTGGCTCGATCGCCCTGAAATCGATGTCCGTCGCTACTCCGCCCGGTTCCTGCACGGCAAGGCCTACCTCTTCGGCGACGTCACCGACGGGCGGGCTGCCCTGGTCACGTCGGCCAACCTCACCACCGCCGGCCTGCTGGCCAACCTCGAGCTGGGTCTCGTCCACTACGACCCGCACGTCGCCCGGCTGGCCCTGGAATGGTTCGAGGAGCTGTGGACCGCTGCGGTCGATTTCAAGGACGATCTCCGGTCGCTGCTGTTCCCGGACCCCGGACTGCTCGATCCGGACACGATCTACCTGCGGGCGCTGCTGGAGCTGTACGGCGACGACCTGGAGGTACCGCTCGACGTCGTCCCGCCCGGCTCCTCTGCGGTCGCCCTGGCGCCCTTCCAGCGGGATGGCTACGAGCGGGCTCGGCGGATCGTGGCCGAGCATCACGGCGTCGTCTATGCCGATGGAGTGGGGACGGGCAAGACCGAGATCGGCCTCGCCTTCATCGAGGAGTACGCCCTGGCCCGGGGACAACACGCGCTAGTAGTGGCACCCGCCCAGCTGGTCGCCAACTGGCAGGAGCGTATCGACCAGGCCCGGCTGCCGGCCCAGGTCGTCAGCTACCACCAACTGGCGGCCGACGAACAGCTCGCTCCCAGCGCGCAGGGGCGGCGGCGGGTCCTCCACAACGCCGCCGACAGCTATCGCCTCGTGGTTGTCGACGAGGGCCACTCGCTGCGCAACCCCGACACGTCCTGGCACCGGGCGGTGGAGCGCCTCCTCGGCGGTGAGCGCAAGGACCTGGTGCTCCTGACGGCCACACCGGTGAACAACGGCCTCTGGGACCTGTACCACCTGGTGATGACCTTCGCCCGCCACGACCGCGCCTTCGCGGCGCAGGGCATCGCGTCGGCCCACCAGCTCTTCGTCGATGCGGGGGCCAACGCCAAGGACCCGGAGAACCTCGACCCCGACATCCTCTTCCCGCTGGCCGACGCGGTGAGCGTGCGCCGGGACCGCCGGTTCATCGAGCAGCACTACCCGGGGGCGACCTTTCCCGATGGCACCCCCGTTCGGTTCCCTCGGCCCCGGCTGCGGACCCTCCGGTACGACCTCGACGCGGCCGAGCCGGGTCTGATCGGGGAAATGGCGGCCCTGATCGGGTCGCTCTCAATGGCCCGCTATCGGCCGAGCGCGTTCGAGGTGGGTGGCGAGGAAGCCAAGGCAGAGGCTGCCCTGGGGGGCCTGCTTCAGTCCGCCATCCTGAAGCGGTTCGAGTCCTGCTGGTGGGCCTGCCTGGTCACGGTGCGGCGCATGGTGTCCGTCCACGACGCGTTCCTTGCCGCGTGGGAGGACGGTTTCGTGCCTTCCCGGGACGCTCTCCGTGACGCAGCTGTTGCCGAGGCCGACGACGCCGGTCTGGCTGGATGGGTGGCGGAGGCGCTGCTCGACGACGAGTCCCGGCCCACCTCCGACTATCTGCCCACCTACGGGGAGGCGGTCGCCGCCGATCGGGGCGTGCTCGCCTCCATCGAGTCCCGCCTGGACCGGTTGTCGGCCGAGGACGACCCGAAGCTGGCGCGCCTTCGCACGTTGCTCACCGAATCGCCGTGGGCCAAGGTCGTGGTGTTCGCGACCTTCGGCGACACCGTGCGGTTCCTCGATGCCCACCTGCCGGCAGCGGTCGGAGGCCGGGACCGGGTGGTCGTCATCGGCGGCGACAGCGATCCCGACTCGCGAGCCGAGTTGCTGGGCCGGTTCTGCCCGGACACCGTCGTTCGACCCGGGTACGTCCCGCCGGACGGCGAGGTTGACCTGCTCGTGTCGACCGACGTGTTGTCGGAAGGCCAGAACCTGCAGCAGGCGGAAGCGGTGGTCAGCTACGACATGCCGTGGAACCCGCAGCGCGTCGTGCAGCGCAACGGTCGGGTGATCCGGCTCAAGAGCCCCCATGAGGAGGTCTTTCTCACGACCATGCTCCCCGAGGACGGTGACCTCGAGGCGCTCCTGCGGCTGGAGGCCGCGATCCGGCGCAAGATCCTGGCCGCCACCGTGTACGGCATGGAGACAGGTGTGATCGAAGGCGTGGAGCCGGAGCTCCGGTCCTACGCCTCAAGGCTGGCGGGCGGTGATGAGTCGCTTCTCGACGATGGTGGCGAGGACGGCGCCTTTGCGGGCGAGGAGCTGCGCGCCGAGTTGCAGCGGGCGATGGCCGAGGGAGAGACGGCCCGGCTGCGGGCACTGCCCTGGGGCGTCGGCGCCACCTTCGGCCAGGGCCCAGGCGTTCCCTCGACGGGCGAAGCCGGGGTCTTCTTCGCCTGCCGCACGACGGACGGGTCCCGCTACTGGCGGTACGTCGAGGACGGCGGGAAAGTCCTCGACAGTGACGCGGAGATGCTGCGGCGCATCAGCCCCGGGTCTGCGCCGGGGCTCGACCCGGTGGCGGCCGGCGTCGACCTCGAGGCAGCCTGGGCGCCAGCGGTCGCGTCCATCGTGGCCGAGCACAACCGCCGCGCCGACCCCCGCGCCGATGCAGAGCGGATCGGGCCCGCGCAGCGATTTGCTCTCGACCTCCTGCGTGACCCGGCGGTGGCGCTCCCAACGGGGGCAGGCGCGGCTGACGAGGCCCTCAGCGTCGAGCGCAGCTCCTCGGTCCGCCAGGCTCTCTCCGAGATCCGACGACTTCTCGTGGAGGGCGAGATATCCCGGGACGACGGTGCGCGTCGAGTGGTGGATGTGGTCAGGGACTTCGGCCTGCAACCCGTTGAGCCGCCCCCGGCCCTGTCACGGATCAAAGAGGACGATGTCGGCGTGGTGTGCTGGATGGCGGTACGCCCGGAGTTGATCGACGGGTTCTGAGGATCCGAGCGCGGCGGGACTCGAAAGGTTCGAACATTCAGGCCAGGTCGGCAGCGGGGGGTGCCCGGATGCGTGCCCACCCGTCCCACAAGCCTTTCCGGCACGACGTGCGACGGGCCGCGACATCGTGGCACGGACAAGTAACTCACTCTTAATCCGGTAACTTGGCCGATCAGTTCATAGTCGAGTTCGAAATCGGGGCTGAAGGCGACGGTCATGAGTTCGTGGGTGATCGTGTCCCGAAGCTTCTTGAACCGTGAAGGAGATCCGCGTCGCCTTCCGTCAGCACTCCCATGTTTGTGAGCCATTTGCAGCTGGCACCGAATCTGCTTCGGGCGAGCGACAACACTTGTTGGTTGTATCGGTCCTCGCGACCAGGGAACGTGACAAAGTCGCGGACCGAATCAACGACAACCGATTTGATGACCTCGTGGATAGTCGCGACGATGCGGGCGAGCCAGGTTGGGATGACAGCGAAGCCCGAGCCACGCAGCACTCCGACGTGGAGAGCGGTACCTGGCCATAGCGAGCCAGGTATGGCTCGCGCGCGCACAGGACCTCCAGCGCTTCGTCAAGGACGAGGAAAACCGAGACTGCGTACAACCCGAGTTCGTCAAATGCGTCCGTGGCCGCCGCGGGCGCACAGCGAGCGCTGATGGCAGGAATCGACTGACAATCAGGCCGCGGTGGTCGTGTGGCGCAGCTCATCCCAGTGCCCTGTCGCCGTCTCGGCGCCGCTGTCGAGGAGCTGGCGGAGCAGGGAGTCAAGCGTCTCCGCAACGTCCATCGTCAACCACTTGGTGCCACAGGAGGGGCACTCCTCCATCGGCACGCCGTGGATTACGGCGACACGTCCATCTCGTTCGACCATCTTGGCGCGGCGCACGGGAAGTCGCTCGGCCTGGTCGCACGTCGCACAGCGCATCAGCGCCTCCTTTGGTAGTCGGCGGACCAGTGGCTCGGGTTGGGCTCGTACACGGTGATCACTCGCTCCTCCGACCTGGCGTCGTCGACAAACGACGACCACGTGCAGCGGGCGAATCCAGTTTAGGTTCAGAAGCACCTCCTTGGCCTCGCCGGGGCCAAGTTCGGTGACCTCGATGACCTCCGTGACATCGGCGAGGACGACACGGAACTCGGCGAGTGTGAGGTCGAGGTCCCAGAGTTTGTCGAAGACATGCTCGGTGAGCACGACGTCGTAGGACCAGGACTTTGGCGCAGGCAAATCGTCCACCGGCTCCTCCTCCCCTCGATCATCAAGACCCCGTAGCGTAAGGCTCGGCATCGACCGCCGACGCCGAGCCCTGGGGGGGGGTCAACGGCGCGCTCCAGACTGAGGATCTATAACTTGGCCGGCCGGGCGCGGACCTCGTTCTCGGTGTCGGCGCCGCGCCGGACGTAGGTGGCGATGGTGAACGCCACATTATGGTGGCCGAGGGTGTGGCTGACCTCCTCCCAGGGAAGCCCGGCGTCGTGGTGCAGCCGCTCCTCGCTAGGTGATCCGCGCGGGATCGTCCGAACGCTCCGACGAACGAGCAGGACGCGGAAGTTCTGGTCAAGCGCGAGTGATAGTGGCTTAACAGCTCGGGCCAACTACGCGGCGGTCTTCACGTTCGACGCCAGAGCCTGCTCAAGGTCGATTGCTTCGATGAGGGCGTCAGACGCCTCGTCCGGGTACAGCTCGGCGATCGCAGCAGCGTCGTAGCCTCGTGCAGCGAGAGCGGCGACGGTGCGCGTCGTCAACCGGGAATGCTCGAGATGGGGCTCGCCGGAGACCTTGCCTGGCACGATCCGAAGGTGGGGCCTTGGCCGGATCAGATCAGGGCCGTGGGTCAACTCTGCATCGAATGGCCCCAACAGGTCGAGGACATCGAGTTGGGTCTGGCCATCGGCTGTCATCCGCACGTTGGGACCGACGACGGTGACCTTGCCTCGGCGATCGACCAGCAACGGGCTGAGCACCCCTCCTGGTGCATCCGACCAAATGTCAAGGCTGAGCTTCTGGAGCCGGTTGAGGGCGCGTTTGACCTCGGGCATCGGACTCGCCGGGTATCGCACCTCCCGGTGATCTTTGGGGTGCCGAAGCCAGTGAACAATCCGGAGCGCCATGAGATCTGCGTATGACCATCGCTTCGGACGCTCGTCGGACAGACTCGGGGAAACGAGTCCCTTTCGGGCCCAGTCGTAGACAGTCGATACCGGGACGCCGGAAGGAGCTGCCGCGCGCTCGGCCTCGTAGCAACCCTCGAAGGCGCTTATTATCGCGTGCCGCACGTCTACGCCCACGAGGAAACCGTACTCGTCCGTGGCGACGGAAACGAGGACGTTGAGCGCCTCGACTCTATTACCGACGACATTTTCGGCTGGTCAAGAGGGGCCGACGAATGTTTGGGCCCGACTACTGAGCGTGCGGCATCGCCCCGAGGCGACCGGCGCCTAGCGAGATGACCGTGCTGATCAGCTCGTCTGCTGCTCGAGTTCGTGCTCGACCGCACGGCGGATCCAGCTCGATACTGAGCGATCATCGGCTCCCGCCCGGCGCCGCACCTCCTCAAGAGTCTCAGGTGGGAACCGCACCGGGACCATCTCGGTGAGCTTCGACCTGCGACGGCGAGGGGGACCCTGGGGTTGCTGATTTTCGGGTCTGGCATAGAAGTCATGCTCGTCTTTACGGGTCACCCTCCTATCGGTCATCGGGCACGGCCACCCCACCGAGAGTATTACAACCGAATACGTCGGTCCACGCGCCCGAGGACGCTACCGAGCGGGAGTTGAAGCGCTCACCTAGAACTTGGCCAGCCGGGCGCGGACCTCGTTCTCGGTATCGGCGCCGCGCCGGACGTAGGTGGCGATGGTGAACGCCACGTTGTGGTGGCCGAGGATGTGGCTGACCTCCTCCCAGGGAAG
Source organism: Acidimicrobiales bacterium (assembly GCA_035526335.1). Classification (GTDB taxonomy): domain Bacteria; phylum Actinomycetota; class Acidimicrobiia; order Acidimicrobiales. Next base: position 58,246 of record DATLCN010000052.1, read on the forward strand.
GCCGGCGTCGTGGTGGAGCCAGGTGGCGGCGTGGTGGCGGAGATTTCGCCACGGCATCCTGGCC
>DATLCN010000022.1:0-21965 GCA_035526335.1 Acidimicrobiales bacterium
CCACGCCGCGAGGCTGGCCCCGGAACGTACCGCCCGGCCGGCCGATGACAACGCCAACGACACGGCTCAACGGTGAGATGCCGTCCATGCCAGCACCTCGGCCACGGGCCAGGTGTTCACGACGCGTTCCGGTGTGGCTCCACATTCCGCGGCCCGGTAGCAGCCGTAGGGCTGCCACTCGAGCTGCCCGGGGGCGTGGGCGTCCGTGTCGATGGACAGGTGACATCCGGCCTCGACGGCCTGGCGCAGCAACCGCTTCGGCGGGTCGAGCCGTTCCGGCCGGCAGTTGACCTCGATGGCCTTGCCGTGCTCGGCGGCGGCGGCGAACACGGCCTCGGCGTCGAAGGTCGACTCGGGTCGTCCCCGCCCGACCACGATGCGGCCGGTGCAGTGGCCCAGTATGTCCATGTGGGGATCGGCCACTGCCCTCACGATCCGCCGGGTCATCTCCGGCGCTTCCATCCGTAGCTTCGAATGGACGCTCGCCACGACCACGTCGAGCCGTCCCAGCAGCTCGTCCTCCTGGTCCAGAGTCCCGTCCAGGTTGATGTCAACCTCTATTCCGCTGAGAAGGCGGAACGGCGCGAGCTCCTCGTTGACCTCCGCCACCACGGCGAGCTGGCTCCGCAGCCGCTCCGCGGTCAGGCCGTTGGCAATCGTCAACCGTGGCGAGTGGTCGGTCAGCACGATGTACTCGTGGCCCAAATCCTTGGCTGCCCGAGCCATCTCATGGATCGGACTACCTCCGTCGGACCAGTCCGAGTGGGTGTGGCAGTCCCCCCGCAGGAGGGCCCGCAGCGCCATTCCTGCGCTATCGTCGCCTCCCGGCAGCTCCCCCTCGAGGCGGGCCAGATAGGAGGGCACGTGCCCGGCGAGCGCCTCGGCGATCACCAGTGCCGTCTTCTCCCCCACGCCCGGGAGCGCCTGCAGTCGCCCGGCGGCCACCCGGGCCTCCAGATCGGACCTGTCGAGCGGCCGGATGCTCGCAGCGGCGTTGCGGAAGGCGCGGACCCGGTAGGTGGGCTCTTCCATCCGCTCGAGCAGGTAGGCGATGCGCTCCAGGGCCTCTACCGGCTCCACCGCGTGCCCCATCCGACCGTTTCAGTCCTTGTCCCTTTTGCGACCCTTGCCATTGCCGCCACCGTCGTCGTCCCCTCCTCCAGCTCCAGGGCCGGGGGCCGGCGCCACCGTCACGGCGGGAGCCGTCGTGGTGGTTGTGAGGACCGCCGGGTTTACACCGGGCACACGGCGCAGGACATCCACCATCTCCGCGTACGCCGTGTCGAACAGCTGACCTGAACGGTTCCAGGTCGTGGCGTCCCGGAGGAGCTCGGTGGCCGCATCGCCACCACCGCCGGCCTCGACCTGGTCGGCCACCTCCCGCAACCGCTCGGCGGCTGCAGGTCCCTGCACCCCGTCGCCGACCTCCACTCTGTCGGCCAGCGCGGACAGCTCACGGGCGAGGGCGTCTCGACCATCACCACCGCCGCTGCCACCGCGGCCGGCGACGGTGACCAGCAGGACGAACAGCACGACGGTGGCAGCCATCAACAACACCGGCGCGCGGCGGCGCCAGATGGGACGAGCCGTGGCGATCGCCCGTCTGGGTAGATCCTGGGCTCCCATCGCCGACGAGGACACCGGGCTGGGAGAAGGCGAGACCAGCGTCGGGTCAGCTACGGCGGCCACAGCGCCCGCAACCGACGCCGGGTTGCCGGCCGCGGTGGTGAGCGACGGCGGCTCAACCAGGCCGAGATCACCCGCCATCTCCGCGGCCGTCGCCGGTCGCTGCAGCGGGTCCTTGGCCATCGCCCGACCCACAGCCGCGACCAGCAGCGGGTCGAGGCCCGGGCGGGCCAGGTCGAGAGGCGGGGTTGGCGACGTGGCGATGGCGGTGGCCACCTCCATGGCGGTGCCGCCCGAGAACGGCTTCAACCCGGTGAGCGCCTCGTACAGCACCACACCCAGCGAGTACAGGTCCGAGCGCGGTGTGGCCGGGTGGCCCGCGATGCGTTCCGGCGCGAGGTAGGCGGGCGTACCGAGGAGGAGCCCGGTGCTGGTCACGTCGCCGGAGAGGGGCTCGGCACTCTTGGCGATCCCGAAGTCCGCCACCTTCGCCTGGCCCTCCGAGGTGAAAAGAACGTTGGCCGGCTTCACGTCGCGGTGGACCAGCCCGGCCTGGTGGGCGGCACCGAGGGCCGCCAGGACCTCAGCCGCCACCACTCTCAGCCAGTCCGGGTCAACCGGTCCGCCGGCCATCCGCTCGGCCAGGGAGTCACCGTGCAGCATCTCCATGACCAGATACGGCTCTCCTCCGTCTTCACCCGTGTCGAAGACGGAGACGACGTTGGGGTGGTGGAGACGTGCCGCGCATCGGGCCTCGCCCCCGAAGCGCGTGCGTACCGAAGGGTCAACCGCCATGTCGGCACGGAGCATCTTCACCGCCACCGGGCGGTCGAGGAGCTCGTCGTGAGCCTGGCGGACGTCGGCCATGCCTCCACGGCCGACGAGCGGCCCCAGGCGGTAACGGCCGTTCAGCAGGCGACCCGTCACCGAAGTGCCCATTTCACGAATTGACGCTACCGGAACGACAGAAGCCCTCACTCCCATCGCCGGGCGGCCGATACTAGACATCATGGAGATGACCGACGTGGAGACGCCGCGACCTCGCATGCGGCAGCGCCTGGGCGACCTGTTGGTGAGCGAAGGGCTGGTGACCGAGGCCCAGCTCACGGCAGCGCTCGTCGACCAGGAGCGCAGCGGGGAGAGGCTCGGCCGCATTCTCGTGGCCAACAAGACCATCTCGGAGACACAGCTCGTCCGCACCCTCGCCCGTCATTTCGGCCTGGACTCGGTGGATCTCGACGAGAAGGTCCCCGACTTCAACGCCTGCCGTCTGCTGCGGGAGTCGTTCGCCCGGCGTCACAACGCCCTGGGCATCGGGTGGGAGGACGGGCGCCTCGTGGTGGCGATGGCGAACCCGGCCGACGTGTTCGCACTCGACGACATCCGCAGCATGACCGGCTACGAGGTCAAGCCGGTCATGGCCGAGCCGGCACAGCTCTCCCGGTCGATCGACCGCGTGTGGAACTCCAGGGCCGAAGAGATGATGCGCCTGGCCAGCGACACGGCCGAGGAGCTCGATCCGGACGAGGGCGAGATCGGCCTCACCACCCTTCGTGAGGCGGCGGAGGACGCGCCCGTCATCCAGTTCGTCAACGAACTGGTCAGCCGGGCGGTGCACGACGGTGCCTCCGACATCCACCTGGAGCCGGGTGAGCGGGAGCTGCGGATCCGGTTCCGCATCGACGGCGTCCTCCACGACATCATGACCGTCCCCAGGTCGATCCGGGCCAGCGTCGTAAGTCGCCTGAAGATCATGGGCGAGCTCAACATCGCCGAGAGGCGACTCCCCCAGGACGGCCGGGTCACCATGAAGCTGCCCTCCGGCAGCATCGATCTGCGCCTGGTGACGCTGCCGACCACCCAGGGAGAGTGCCTCGTCGTCCGCATCCTGGACAGGGCGGGCGGGCTTCTCAACATCGAGGAGCTCGGGTTCCTGCCCGAGACACTCGCCCGCTACCGGTCGTGCTACCGCCGGCCGTGGGGAGCCGTCCTGGCCACGGGGCCGACGGGGTCCGGCAAGTCCACCACCCTGTACGCGACCCTCACCGAACTGCACGACCCGCGGCGCAACATCGTGACCGTCGAGGACCCGGTCGAGTACTACATGAGCGGCGTCAAGCAGATCCAGGTGAACCGCAGGGCCGGCCTCACCTTTGCCGGAGCGCTCCGTTCCATCGTCCGGTCCGACCCCGACATCATCCTGGTGGGCGAGATCCGTGACGCGGAAACGGCCACCATCGCCATCGAGGCGGCTCTCACCGGTCACGTCGTGCTCTCCACACTCCACACCAACGACGCCGCCTCGACCCCGGCCCGGCTCATGGACATGGGTGTCGAGCCGTTCCTCGTCACATCCGCCATCACCGGCGTCCTCGCCCAGCGTCTGGTGCGCCGCCTATGTGACCGCTGCAAGGAGCCCTACCAGCCGGGCGAGGACGAGCTCCTGAGCTCTGGGTGGGCCAGGAAGATGCGAAGTGACGCGGGTTCGGCGGTCTTCTACCGGGCGGTGGGCTGCGTCCTCTGCTCCCGCTCCGGCTACCGCGGCCGGTTCGCCATCCACGAGGTGATGCCCGTCACCGAGGAGCTCACCCACCTGATCCTGAGCAGGGCCACTTCCGACCAGGTGAACAGGCTCGCCGTCGAGCAGGGCATGACGACCCTCCGCGAGGACGGGCTGGCCAAGGTGGCCATGGGCCAGACCACCTTCGAGGAGCTCCTGCGGGTGGTCACCTAGCGCCTGGCCGGTGGCTTCGCCCGCAATTTCCGCCCGAGGTTGCCGCTACCCGTGACTCGGCACTCAGGCGTTCAGAGCGTCGTCGAGCAGCGAGCGCTCGTCCAGGAGCGCCCCCGCATCGTCGCGGCACACGTAGGTCACAAGGGTGGCCTCGACCCGCCATCTCTCGAGCAGATCCAAGCGCGCCTGACGCTCCTCGGAATCCTCGAAGGTGTAGCGAAGGCTGCCGCACACGCACTCCGGGCCGCCGTAGATGTCGACGCGCAACTCGTCGCCGATGCTCTCGACACTGAACACCCGGAGGTTCTGGATCACTTCTATGCCTTTGGCCACGACTGCTTCTCGGCAGGGGGACCGAAGTTGTTAGGGCTTCTCCGCTTCCGGCTCCGATGGGCGATCCGCCGGCGCCGGCCGCGACTGGGCGGGTCTGGTGGCGCGGTCCTTCGTTCGTGCCGCCAAACCCAGCTCCGAGACCAGGCGCCGCCCCACGTCGGAGGCTTTCCGGCCGAGGGAGTGGGTCGTGTCCTCCTGGTGGCGGGCCAGCAGGCGCGCCACCTCCTCCAGCGATCCGGAGATGGCCGTCATGCGCTCCCCGAGCAACTCCGTCTGGTCCCGGATCAGGCCGCCCAGCGCGCCCGGGTCCAGCTCGTCGTGTTCGATCGTCTCGCGCAGCGTCCCCTCCAGCTCGCGCAGAAACCGCACGACCTCTGGGAGACCGTTGCCCGCCTGGAACACGGCGTCGAGACGGTCACGAGCCTCCTCGAACCGGGCATCGAGCCCTTGGACCGTCCCGGCCACGGCGCGGACGGTGTCTAGCAGGGCGTCGAGGCCCGCCTGACGACCCTCGACCGTCACCACCACGCCCGCCATCGCCTCGTGCACCTGGTCGGTCAAGGCGTGCATGAGCTCGGCATGCCCCTGCAGCAGCACCACCAGATTCTCGGTCCGCCGCTCGAACCGCTCCGAAAGCCCAGCAGCGACCATGGCCATCGCCGGCCCGGGGCCGGGCTGGGCCACTAGGCCGTCGATTTGAGCCGTGAGCCGGACGATGGCCTCGTACACCGTGCTCGCCGGGTGGTCGAGCAGGGCCGCCCGAACCTCCCGAAGATCCTCCTCCATGGGTTCCACCCGATCGAGATTGTGCAGCGCCCGCTTCAGGTCCTCGGCCCTGTCCTGATCCCTCTGGAGCGCCCTCAGGGCAGCCTCGATCGACGACAGACGGCGGTCCGTACCCTCCAGCACGTCCGAAAAGGTCGTGAGCATGGCGTGCAAAACGGTCAGGGTTCCGTCGTCACCCGACGCCTCACGCTGCTCATGGCGCTCAGGCACGTCGCCCCGTCCCCGCCGTCGGGTGCCGCCATGCCACGTCCGACCGCAACTCGGCGATCAGGGCGTCCACTACGTCGACAAGGCTCCCACCGTGAGCCACCACCTCACGCTGGCGCAGGTAACTGGGTCGCTCGACCATGCCCATGACGTGTTCCAACTCCCTCACACATCCCAGGCGGTCCGCGACGGGGGTCAGCTCTGTCACCAGGTCGGCCACCGCGTCCTTGAGGGCCACGAGGTGACCGTCGTCGTCGAGGATTATCTGCGCCTCCACCCCGTAGCGGGCCGCCCTCCACTTGTTCTCGCGGATCACCCAGCCGCGGTGCGTTCGCAGCTCCTGGCCACGGTCGTAGAGGCCGTTCATCCACTCCACCAGGCACTGGCTCACCGCCGCCACCGCCGCCACCTCCGACAGGGTGGGCAGACCGTCGCAGATTCGAAGCTCCACCGTCCCGAACGTGGGATGGGGGCGGATGTCCCACCAGACCTCACGGATCGAGCTGATGGCCCGAGCGCTCACCAGGGTCGTCATGAACCGCTCAAACTCCGGCCATCCGGCGAGCTGGTAGGGAAGACCCGCTGTGGGCAGCGCCTCGAAGATCTTCGAGCGGGCCGAGGCGAGGCCGGTGTCCTGGCCCATCCAGTACGGGCTCGACGCCGACAGGCCGAGAAAATGCGGAATATAGGAAGACAGAGCGTTGGCGATGGCGATGGCCTTCTCCGGTGAGCGCACCCCGACGTGGACGTGGATCCCGAAGATCTGCAGGCGGCGACCGAGCCACTGCATCTCCTCCAAGAGCTCGTGGTACCGCGCATCCGGGCTGATCCTCTGCTCGGACCAGTCGGAGAAAGGGTGGGTGCCCGAGCACAGCAGCTCGAGGCCTCTCCGGTCGGTCTGCACGCGCAGCTCGGCCAGGGTGCCCTCGAGATCGGTACGGGCCTCGGAGACGGTGGAGCAGATCCCGGTGATGATCTCCACCGTGGACTCGAACAGCTCGTGCTTGGCCTTGGGATGGGCACCGCCGGGATGGCCCTGCCCCATCTCCTCGAGAATGTCGGTCGCCGCCGCCTTCAGCTCACGGGAACTGGCGTCCACCACCTCGAGCTCCATCTCGACGCCGAGACTGGACCGCTCGGAGGAGTGGAACTCGATCATCGCCGAGCATCCTGTCAGGTCGGCCGGGCTCTCAGTGCCAGTGGCAGCACCACCGCGCGGCTTCACCACCTCACCGTGGTCGCGGCGGAACTGTCCGGCCTTCGGCCGCACAACCAGTTCTGCCTCGGTCACTCAGCGCGGCGGCGCCCATGCGTTGAGTCGGTGACCGCTGATGCTGCCGGCGAATGCCGCGTCGCCGAAGGAGAACACGCCGCCGTCGGCTGCGACCAACCTGTATCCGCGGCCGGTGGAGGTGGCGTCGAGGGCGACGATGGGTGCGTTCAGGGGCTGGCCCGCCACGGAACCGACGAAGGTGGCGTCGCCGAAGGCGAACACCCCACCGTCGGCCGAGACCAGGCGGTAGCCCTGGCCGGTCGTCGTTGGGACCAGACCCACAACGGGAGCGTTGAGCGGGCTGCCGGCGAGCGAGCCGAGGAAGGGAGCATCGCCGAAGCCGAAGACGCCGCCGTCGGCGGAGGCGAGCCAGTAGCCGTCGCCGGTCTTGGTGGAGCCGAGGGCGACGACCGGTGCATTGAGCGACCGGCCCGCCAGGCCCCCTGCAAAAGGCGCTTCGCCGAAGGCGAACACCCCCCCATCCGAGGAGGCGAGCCAGTAGCCGTCGCTGTTGCGGGTGGCGGCCAGGTCCACCACCGGGGCATTGAGGGGATGGTTGGCCAGTGATCCCATGAAGTGGGCGTTCCCGTAGGCGAACACTCCCCCGTCGGCGGAGGCCAGCCAGTAGCCGGCACCGCGGCGGGCGGGGGCGAGATCGACGATGGGCGCGTTGAGGGGATGACCGGCAGGTGCATCGACGAAGCGGGCCTTGCCGAAGGCGAACACCCCTCCGTCGGCACCGGCCAGCCAGTAGCCCGCCGGGGCCCGCCTGCTCCAGGCGACAGGCGGCAGCGATGCGGCGCCGACGATGCCGGCGGCAGCGGGCCGGGTCAGATCATGTGCCGCCACCGCCGGCCGGGAGTCTCCCCCGTCGTCGGCGACTCGGCCGACCCGGGCGACACGCGGCGCGGCGACAGGTCTGGCCGCGGTGGCGGAGCGAGCAGGCTCTGACGCCTGCCTGACCGGAGCCGCTGCCGGCGCTGACGCGACCGGCGCCTTGGCGAACACCTGGGTGACCCAGACCTGGCCGTCCGAGCTGGTGAACACGCCCACACCGGCCAGCGTGTAGTCGCCGAAGATGTTCACCCGGTGGGTGGGCGAGCGGAGGAACTCGGCGTTCACCTCGCTCAGCGAGGTGCCCACCCCGACGTTCTCGCCTGCTCTCGTCCAGTTGCTGACGACCGAGCCGACCACCGCCCCGATGTTGCCCGAGTGGTAGATGTCGCCTCGCAACGCCATGTCCCTCGAATGACGCGCCGCCACTGTGGCGAGCCCACCGTGGTCGGCCAGCGGCCGGAGGCCCGCGGCGGACCGTGCCGAGTTGATGCTGGCCACGGACGCCGACGCCGGAGCCGGTACGGCCAGCACAGCGGCCGCGGTCACCAGCAGGGCCATGGTCACGTTGGTCAGGCGACCACGGACGGCTCGATCGGGGACGGCGTGTGGCATATAGGGTCCAGCTCCCTTTGAGGTGACGGCGGACAGCTACCGCAGAGGCAAGGCCCACCCTCCCGGCGGTGTCCCTCCCAGCTGTTGGAAGAACCTAGCGGCGGAGGGCCGGTGAGGGCCAAAGTGCCCGCCAAGTACCCTGCCTCCATGCGGGTCGCGTTCGTGGGCAAGGGCGGTGTGGGAAAGTCCGCAATAGCAGGGACCTTCGCCCGGGCACTGGCCCGCCGCGGGGATCCCGTGCTGGCCCTCGACTCCGACCCCATGCCCGGGATGGCCTTCTCCCTCGGGCTCGAGCGCTCGGACGCGCCCATGCCGGACGAAGCCGTCGAGGAGCGCCAAGAGGGTGAGACCGGGCCGCGTTACCGGCTGCGGACCGGGCTGAGCGCGGAGGAAGCCGTCGAGCGCTACGCCACGCTGGCTCCCGATGGAGTGCGCTTTCTCCAGTTCGGCAAGCACCGAGGACAGGTCGGCACCATCATCCGCTCGCAGTTCGCGTTCCGGCAGATCATCCAGGAGCTTCCTGAGGAGCGTTGGAGTCTCGTCGGCGACCTGCCGGGAGGAACCCGACAGGCGTTCGGGGGGTGGGGCGATTACGCCGACACGGTGTTCGTCGTCGTCGAACCTACGGCGAAGTCCCTGTTGACCGGCCGCCGTCTGGCCCGCCTCGCCGGTCTGGACAAGGCGCCGGGCGAGGTGGTGGCGATCGCCAACAAGGTCCGGGACCCCGGCGACGTGGAGCTGGTCGAGCGCCGCACCGGGCTGGACGTCGTGGCCACCGTCGGGTGGGACGAAGCGCTGGCCGAGGCCGAGCGCCAGGGTGCGGCTCCCATTGATGTGGCGCCTGATTCACCCGCCGTCCGGGCGGTAGAGTCGCTGGTCGACAGGATGTGCCAGCGCCAGGCGCACGAGATCAAGGAGCGCATCTCATGAAGGTTGCCGTTGTCGGCAAAGGGGGATCGGGCAAGACCACGACCTCAGCGGTCGTTGCCCGCACCCTGGCCCGTCACGGCCTGTCCGTCGTCGCTCTGGACTGCGACTCGAACCCCAACCTGGGCCTGTCGCTTGGTGTGGGCGACGACGAAACCGAGCGACTCGTGGCCATGCGGGAGGCGCTTGCCGAGGGTGAGGAGGAGCACGCTCCGGGCTGGGACCAGCTTCTCGACCGCTTCGGCTCCGACGCGCCCGACGGTGTTCGTCTAGCCGTGGTGAGTCGCATCGACAATCCCGAACCTGGCTGAACGTGATGCGGGCTGTCCGCCGAGCAGTTGCTCGGCTCCGTTGATTTCGCAGATGCCGCGGTTGTCGCCGACATGGAGGCCGGTATCGGCACCCTGACCCGCCTCGGCGAGCAGCAGGTCGACACGGTGCTCGTCGTGGTTGAGCCCACCCCGAAATCACTGGAGGTCGGCCAGCGGGCCGCCGCTCTGGCCGTCGAGAAGCAACTCGGCCGGGTCATCGTGGTGGCCAGCCGAATACGTGACAACACGGACCTCGAGATGGTCGGCAAGCTCTTCGCCGGCTACGAGGTGGTGCCCATCCCGGACGATCCGGCCATCGTGGCCGCCGACCGCGCCGGCGTGGCCCCACTCGACACCGCGCCGGACTCTCCAGCGGTGCGGGCCCTGTGCGAGCTGGCCCGGGGCCTGCTCCCGGTGCCGGCGTAACGCGGGCAGCAGTCCTGCTTTGGCCACTCCGTCAGGCCGGGCAACCGGCCGGCTGGCGCAGGCTCTGCCTCTCCTCGGCCTGATCGCTGCCATCTGGGCTCTGTTGCCGCCCTATTCGGGCCCCGACCTGGCCACCGAGATGAGGGTCGAGATCGCCGACCACGTGGTCCCGAGCATCCTGCTCGTGGCGCTCTCCCTGGCATCTCTGATACGCGCCCGCCGGCTCGGCTCCCCTCTGGGATCGGGCACGTTCATGCTCCTCGCCGGCCTCGGAATCCTGTTGGCCGGCTTCTGGATGGTCGCCACCCACCTGCCGCTGGTCGCGCAGGCCCGCCGGGGCGACGTCCCCGGCGGAACCGCCGCCTACCACACCGCGCCGGGACTGGCCGTCATGGTCCTCGGTCTGGTCTGGACCGTCCTGCACTGGAACGACGCCGCGCCGGAGTCCCAGCGGCCCGCTCGGCCGGGCTCACCGGGCGGGTGAGCGCTGCCTCTACTGGCGGGCCTGGATCAGGTGGTACAGAAGCAGCAGCTGGCTGAGGGCCAACGGCTCGCTGACCACGCCGGGCTCGACCTGACCGAGCGACATCGGGAAAGGCTCAGCTACGCCGAGGCTCTCCCAGATCGCTTCCTTGACCTTGCGGGTAATGCCCGGATCGGCGTAGGCATGGATGTGGACGGCGTCCACCGGCTTGCCGTCCTCATCCCGTGAGAGCTTCAGGTGGATGGCCTCGCGGGTGTCGTCGGTCAGGATGGAGGCGAGATCCGGGTGGGGGGCCGTGGGCCGCAGCAGCAGGGTGGCGCTCAACGGATCGTCGAGCGACTCACCCCTCTCCTCGATGGGAGCGAACTGCACCACGATGTCGGCGTGGGCCCGCTGCGGGCGGATGAACTCGGCCGACTCCGGCTCACGCTTGTCGAGCTCGGCACGGACCTGCTCCTCGGTGTAGCCCCGCTTGCTGGTGTCACGCTTGATCTTCCAGCTGTAGCGGAGAGGCTCCGGCGGGTCCAGGTACACGGTGATGTCGAAACAGGCCCGGGCCACCTTCGAGTGGATCGGAATCAGCCCTTCGATGATGACGTAGTTTTCGGGCTCCACCAGCACGGGCCGCGCGAGCGTGCCGTCGTGGTGGTTGTAGATGGGCTGGAGGATCGGCTGTCCCATGGCGATCAGCTGCAGATGCTGTTCCATGATCTCGACGTAGTTGCAGTCGGGATGGAGCGGCGTAAAGGGCTTGTCCTTGCGCTCCTGACGGTCGTACCGGTGGTAATGGTCGGTGCAGATCGAGGTGCTCTTGTCGTGCCCCAGCGCCTCTACGAGACCCTTGGTCAGGGTGGTCTTCCCTGCAGCGCTGTCGCCGGCTATGGCCAGCATGGCGGGGCGGGGCCGGGAGCCTCCGTTGTCACGCTGCAGGGCCTTCTGGATGGCCATCTGCTTGTCGGGCATCACGGGACCTCTGTCTCTTCTGAGCCCACCAACCGGCGGGCGGTGCTGAACTTGGGGAACGACATGGTCCGGGTAGCCTATTCGCCAGCCTCCGGCGGCGTCCAAAGCCGCCGGGTGGTCACGAGGGCGTCAGGTCAGGCGCCGGCCGTCTCCAGTTCCCGTGAATAGCCGCCGGTGCTGGCCAGGCTGTTGCAGCGGGAACGGTGGTACAGCGCCGACTGCCCCGCCGGGGCGTTGGCCGCCTCACCCTTCCAGGCCTTGAGGGCGGGGTCCTGCAGCGCGCGGCCGTAGGAGAAGCTCAGGTGCCACGGGTGCGGGCCCATTGCGTTCATTGCGTTGAGGTGCTCCGTGGCGACCTCTGCGCTCTGGCCGCCGGAGAGGAAGGCGATGCCGGGCACCGCCGCCGGCACCGTCTGGCGCAGGCAACGCAAGGTCATTTCGGCCACCTGATCGACACCGGCCTGCTCGGCGCACTTCTTGCCCGAGATCACCATGTTGGGCTTGAGGATCATGCCCTCGAGCTGCACCCGGTGCTCGGCCAGGGCGGCGAACACGGCGCGCTGCGCGGCGATCGTCACTTCGTAGCAACGTTCGATGCTGTTGTCGGCGTCCATCAGCACCTCGGGCTCCACGATGGGCACGAGGCCACCTTCCTGGCACAGCGCGGCGTAACGGGCCAGCGCGTGGGCATTGGCGTTGATGCAGTACGTGGTGGGGATCCCGTCGCCGATGGTGATGACCGCCCGCCACTTGGCGAATTTGGCTCCGAGGGAGACGTACTCGCCGACGCGCTCCCGCAGGCCGTCCAGGCCTTCGGTGATCTGCTCACCAGGAGCGTTGGCCAGGTTCTTGGCGCCGGTGTCGACCTTGATGCCAGGCAGGATCCCGCGCTTGGCCAGCATTTCGGGGAACGGCGTTCCGTCGGCGCTCGACTGGCGGATCGTCTCGTCGTAGAGGATGACGCCACTCACGAACTCGCTGAGGTTCTCCGTGCTGAGCAGCATGTCCCGGTAGGCCCGGCGGTTCGCCTCGGTGGACTCGATGCCGAGGGCGCCGAAACGCTTGCCGATGGTGGCCGTGCTCTCGTCGGCCGCCAACACCCCCTTGCCGGACGCCACCATGGCCTGGGCGGTGGCGGTGAGATCGTTGGTGCTCATCTACGTGCTCCTCCTCGTGCGGGTTCTCCGGGTGATCCTAGGAGTCAACCTGGCTTCGCGCCATTGGCGACCGGCGCCCTGCCGCCCTGGGTCCCCAGGTGCTCGAGCATCAGGCGGGCCGTCGGCACCAGGTCCTCGCCGGCGCGGCCCACCAGATGCCACTCCCGTCGCAGCGGGAGCCGTCCGTGACGCCACTCCTCCAGGGCTCCCGACTCCAGCTGGGAGGCCGCGGCGTCGCCCGAGATGAGGGCGATCCCGAGGCCCATCTCCACGCTCTCGAGAATGGCCCCGTTCGAGCCGACGGTGAGGACCGCCGGCGCCAGCTCCAGCTCCCTCAGCAGCTCCTCGGTGGTGCCCCGGGTGCCGGAGCCGGGCTCCCGGAGCAGCCAGGTGGCAGAAGGCGAGTCCTCCAAGGTCACCCTGCGGGAGCGGCGGGCGTTCGATGCCGGCGCCGGCGCGACCAGCACCAGGTTGTGGGTCTGGTGGCGAGGGTGCGGAAGGGGCTGCCGGCGGGAGGACGGCCGCCGATGGCCAGGTCGACCTCCTGGTGGGCCAGCAGATCCCAGACCCGCTCCCGGTTTCCGACCTCCAGGCGACCACGGCCTCTGGATAGCGGGAACGAAACGACGCCAGCACCCGGGGAACCAGCCGCTCGCCGGCAGTCGTGACGGCGGCCAGGCGGACCTGGCCCCGCTCGGGATGCGCGGTGCCCTCGGCCGCGACCACGGCTGCGTCGAGGAGGCCCAGTGCCTGACGGACGTGGCTGGCGAAGGTGTGCCCCGCCGGCGTGAGCCGCAGGCCCCGCCGATTCTTCACCACCAGTGGGACGCCCACGTCCCGCTGGAGGGAAGCGAGAGCGGCCGACACCGCCGGCTGGGTGACCACCAGTCGCTCGGCGGCCTTCCGCACGGAGCCGGCGGCGGCCACGGCGAGGAAGGTCCGCGGCTGCCCGAGCGTCACCTTGAGAGCCTAGAACATCAAACGCTTATGAATAGCGAGTAAATACTCAATGGACAGATGATGGATCGTGCGCGAGGATGCCCCGAGCAGACAGACCTCGTCCAAGGAGGACACACATGGCAGAGAACGGAAAGCAGGGCGCTCAGGCCCTGGAGGGCGAGAAGCGCTGGGGCGCCGGTGTGATCCCCTACGCCAAGATGGGGTACTACGAGCCGGACTACGAGCCCGACGACAGCGACATCTTGTGCTGCTTCCGGATCACGCCCCAGCCGGGCGTGCCGCCGGAGGAGGCGGGGGCCGCCGTGGCCGGCGAGTCCTCCACCGCCACCTGGACGGTGGTGTGGACCGACCGACTCACCAACTTCAAGCGCTACCAGGCCAAGTGCTACAAGGTCGAGGCCGTCCCCGGCGCCGAGAACCAGTACTTCGCCTTCATCGCCTACAACATCGACCTGTTCGAGGAGGGGTCCATCCCCAACCTCACGGCGTCGATCATCGGCAACGTCTTCGGCTTCAAGGCCCTCAAGGCCCTGCGCCTCGAGGACATGCGCATCCCCACCCATTACATCAAGACCTTCCACGGCCCGCCCCACGGCATCGTGATGGAGCGGGAGTACATCAACAAGTTCGGCCGTCCCCTGCTGGGCGCCACCACCAAGCCCAAGCTGGGCCTGTCGGCCAAGAACTACGGCCGGGTCGTCTACGAGGCGCTGCGCGGTGGGCTCGACTTCGTGAAGGACGACGAGAACATCAACAGCCAGCCGTTCATGCGCTGGCGCGACCGTTACCTGTACTGCATGGAGGGCGTGCAGCGGGCCCAGGAGCAGACCGGTGAGATCAAGGGCCACTACCTGAACGTCACCGCCGCCACCATGGAGGACATGTACGAGCGGGCCGAGTTCGCCAAGGAGGTCGGCAGCGTCATCATCATGATCGACCTGGTGATCGGCTACACGGCCATCCACTCCATGGCCAGGTTTGCCCGCAAGAACGGCATGATCCTGCACCTGCACCGGGCCGGTCACGGCACCTACACCCGCCAGAAGAACCACGGCGTGAGCTTCCGCGTGATCTCCAAGTGGTGCCGCATGATGGGTGTCGACCACATCCACGCCGGCACCGTGGTGGGCAAGCTCGAGGGCGACCCGTCCATGATCCGGGGCTTCTACGACACCCTCCGCCTCAACCACATCCCCGAGAACCGGGCACAGGGCATCTTCTTCGACCAGGACTGGGCGTCCATGCCCGGCACCATGCCGGTGGCCTCGGGCGGCATCCACGCCGGCCAGATGCACCAGCTGCTCGACTACCTGGGCGAGGACGTCGTACTCCAGTTCGGCGGCGGCACCATCGGCCACCCCTCGGGCATCGCCCCGGGCGCCGAGGCCAACCGGGTCGCCGTGGAAGGGATGATCAAGGCCCGCAACGAGGGCCGTGACTACGTCAAGGAGGGCGAGCAGATCCTCAAGGACCTGGCCAAGAAGTGCCCGCCGCTGCAGGTCGCCCTCGACACATGGGGCGAGATCTCCTTCAACTACGAGTCCACCGACACCGCCGACGTCGTCGCGACGCCGACGTCCTAAGGAGCCAAGCCATGCGAGTCACACAAGCAACGTTCTCGTTCCTCCCCGATTTCACCGACGACGAGATCAAGGCCCAACTGCAGTACGCCATCGACAACGGCTGGGCCCTGGCCGTCGAGTACACCGACGACCCCCATCCCCGGAACAGCTATTGGGAGATGTGGGACCTGCCCATGTTCGAGGTCACCGACCCCTCTGGGGTGTTCTACGAGGTGGAGAAGTGCCGCGAGGCCTTCCCCAACTTCTACATCAAGGTGACGGCCTACGACCCCCGCCACTGCCGCCAGACCACGGCGTTCGACATGATCATCAACCGGCCATCCGAGGAGCCCGGCTTCCGGCTGGACCGCACCGAGACCAACGACCGCCATATGCAGTACACCATCCACTCCTATGCGGCCGAGAAGCCCCACGGTGAGCGCTACGAGAACAGCAGCGCCGGGAGCAACGGCAAGAAATGAGCGAGCCCGACGACGGCCCGGCACGGAGCTTCGGTATGCGCCGTTCCGGGTCGTCGCCGGGTAGTCCCGGCGACAACGGCGAGAACGAAGACGGCGACAAGAAGGAAGAGCTTCTCCCCGACGACGCCGTGGTGGACGTTGCCTCCGAGGAGGCGTCGGTCCACACCCAGGAGGTGCTCGAGCGGCTCGACCGCGAGCTGGTGGGGTTGGAGCCGGTCAAATCGCGCATCCGGGAGATCGGTGACCTGCTGCTGGTCGACCGGCTCCGCCGGCGCTTCGGCATCGAGGCCACCCGGCCCACGCTGCACATGTCCTTCACGGGCAGCCCGGGCACGGGCAAGACCACGGTCGCCCTGCGCATGGCCAACCTGCTCCACCGCCTCGGCTACCTGGCCAAGGGCCACCTCGTCACCGTCACCCGTGACGACCTGGTGGGCCAGTACATCGGCCACACCGCCCCCAAGACCAAAGAGGTCCTGAAGCGTGCCATGGGCGGGGTGCTGTTCGTGGACGAGGCCTACTACCTGTACCGCCAGGAGAACGAGCGGGACTACGGGCAAGAGACCATCGAGATCCTGTTGCAGGTGATGGAGAACAACCGGGAGGACCTGGTGGTCATCCTCGCCGGCTACAAGGACCGGATGGACCAGTTCTTCCAGTCCAACCCCGGTATGGGGAGCCGCATCGCGCACCACATCCACTTCCCCGACTACACCCTCGACGAGCTGGTGGCCATCGGCGACCTCATGCTGGCCGAGCAGAAGTACGAAATGTCCGAGGACGCGGCCAACGCCTTCCGGGACTACCTGGAGCGGCGCATGCGCCAGCCCCGGTTCGCCAACGCCCGCAGCGTGCGCAATGCGCTGGAGCGGGCCCGCCTGCGCCAGGCCAGCCGCATCGTGTCCGATTCCGGGCGGAAGCTCACCAAGGGCGACCTCATGCGCCTCGAGGCCGACGACATCCTCCAGAGCCGGGTGTTCCACGATGAGGATTCCGAGCCGGAGTCCAAAGCCAAGCCGAAGTCCGATTCGGAGCCGGAGTCCGAGTCGAAGTCCGACTCCAGGTCCGACGGGGAGTCTGACTCCAAATCCGGCTCCGAGCCTTCCAGCACCAAGAGCTGAACCGGGCTCCTCTTTCTACTCGGCGGCCACCATCGCGGCCTTGGGTACGGGAATGGCATAACGCTGGCGGGCCCGACGCAGGCGAACGCCGTCCCAATGGCCGAACTCATTCTCGGGAATCCACTCGTTGGCCCAGAACCCGTCTGGCCATTTGCGCTCGAGCTCCTTGCACTGGGCCGAATGCAGGAGACGGGCAGCACCGCTGCGGTCGGCCCACAATCCGAGCATGTAGAACTCGCCAGGGCGGCCCATGCCGACCACCGCCCGCAAGAAGTCAGGGTCGCGGGAGGCTTGGCGACGCAGCGTTCTCAGCGCCATGACCGCCTCCAGCATGTGGCGCGGTGACGTCCCGATGTGGATCACCGCTCCGCCGGCGCCACCAACCTCCTCCCGGCGGCGGCGTGCATAAGGAGTGCTCTCGTAGCTGACAGAGCCGTCGGCCGCGGTCGCCGCCTTGAGCTTGGGAAGGTGATCCAGAGCCTTCTGGAGCGCCTCGGCTTGGGGGGCGTCCATCGGAGCACGTTCGTAGGCCGGCTCTGACTGACCCATGGTGACCCCCTTCCACCGGCCCACCTCGTACGGTCCGGGCCGCCACCGCATCAGCCAGAACGAGCGCAGCAGCTTCGAGAAGCTCCACATGACCTCATCGTGGGCCCCGCTGCGCATGAACTCCTGCATGTCATGGCGACTGCGCCAGATCGTGATGGTCCAGAATTCCGACGGACCGGCGACGATGCTGGCCCACTGCACGACGTCGCCGCCCGCCTCGAGTTGGCGCCGCACCTTCATGGTGGCCAACATCATCGACGGGAACAACCACGGGCCCTTGAGGCGGGACCTGGTCGTCACTGCGAACAGCTGCCCGGTCTCGTCCTGCACGCCCGACAGTCTTACCGCGCCGCCAGCCCGACGCCGGTCGGGCACCCGTTACCCGCCTCCTGCGTTTCCCTAGCTCGCCTCGGCCCACACACGCCGCAGAGTCGCCACGTTTAGGACGCCGGCGCAGCCGCTGCCCACCGGGTCGGCCAGCACCGTCGCCGGCTGCGACAGCTCGCCGAACCCGTCGAGCACCAGGTCGGCGGCTCCGAGGTCGTGGTCGACGGTGTAGCCATTGGCAACGACCACGCAGGCCAGGCCCGCACCTTTGGCCGACTCGAGCCCCTCGGCCGAATCCTCCACGCCGACAGCTGCAGCAGCGGGCAGGCCCAGGCGTCGGAGGGCGGCGGTGAAGGCTTCGGGATCGGGCTTGCGTGTCGCCACCTCCTCGCCCGTGACCACCACCTCGAAGGCGAAGTCACCGAGCGATGTCGCCAGCACCTGCTCGACCCAGGCCCGACTGCCCGTGGTGGCCACTGCCAGCCTCACACCGGCCGCGCTGAGTTCAGCGAGCAGCCGCTCCACTCCGGGCCGCGGCTGGATCCGGCCGGCGGCGATGAGGTCATTGGTGATCGCCGTCTTGCGGGCGTGCAGGGCGGGAGCCAACTCCGCCCTCTCCCCCTCCTCCACCCCCTGGGCTGCGAGGTATCCGTCGATCCGGCGCTGACCGCCGGTGGTGCGAAGAAGCCGTCCGTACTCCAACTCGTCCCAGCGGTAAGGAAGTCCGAAAGCCTCGAAGGCCATGTTGAAAGCCACCCGGTGCCCGTGGCGTTCACTGTCGACGAGGGTGCCATCGACGTCGAATACGACCGCCTCCACGCGCCGAGAAGCTCAGGCCCAGGGATCGCCGGCAGCCGCGGTGCGGAGCTCGCTGAAGGCCAGGTCGATGTCCGTCCCCCACAGGTCCCAGGTCGAGAGGCGCAACCCGAGAAGCTGAATGGCGACCGCGGGCCCCAGCTTTGTCTCCTCGTCGAGCTTCACCATCCCTGCCTCGGACATGGCGATCTCGACGGTGTGCTTCGCCGTGCCGAGGTCCTCTGGGAGATCGAGTCGCAGCAGGACGCTGGCCGGGCCCAGGCGGATGGCGCAGGCCATGTCGGCCTGCGCCATCAACACGTTCCCCTCGACGTGGAACAGGGGCGAATGATGCTCCGCCTTGGCCCCGTCCGGGTCCAGGAAGTCGTGAAGCACGCTGTGGTCGTCGCCGGGGCTGCCCCCAGGCTCCCCGTACGGCGGCAGCATCCCGCCACTCACGGGATCAGCGAGCCAGGCGCTCCGCTCGCCCGATGACATCCTCGAGGCCGCCAGCGGCAGCCTGGAGATTGCCGTTGATGCGGTCGGTGGCCGGCCCGATGACGAGGCACATGGTCTCGACGGCACGCACACCGAACGTCACCTTGGCAAGGGTCCGGCTGATGCTGTTGAGGCGCCAGGCGACCTTGTTGAGGAAGTAGCCGAGGACGACAACGAACAACACGATCTCCAGGACCGTCAAGAACACTCGCAAAGTCATCTGCGGTTACCTCCCATAGCGGCGAGCAGCTCGGCATGGCGCCCGACCTCGGCGCCCAGTTCTTCGGTGCGCACAGCGCACTGGTTCAGCATCCAGGTCGTCGAGGTGTTCTGGGCCAGCCGGGTGGCCGTGTCCCAGACGTCTTTGACGTTCTCGTCGATGTCGTCGACGAAGCTGATCAGCAGCGAGAGCAGCACGATGACGGCGATGATCACGACCAGGCCCATGCCCAGGGTGATCCACCAGAACGTGATGTGCTCGGATTGCAGGCCCAGCATCGCTTCCATTACTGCCCACCTCCCAGCTCTGAACGAGCCTGCTCAGCGTAGCGGGTGGTGCGCCGCAGACTCTCGTTGATGTTGTCCACCTGCCACAGGGGCAAGGTGTTGATTCGGGCCTCATCCAGGCTGCCGACGATCGCCTCGGCTTGGACGCCGATCCGTCGGGCCAACCCGAGAATGATCCCGGCCAGGACCACGATCACCGAGATCACCACCGTTGCGATGATGAACCCGATGTACCAGCCAGTGAGCACGGCCTCTGCCGCAATCATCATGGGGACCCCTTTCTTCTCAGTGCTCCGTCACAATAGACGTTGGACAGCTAGGTGGTCAATGCACTGAGTGAAAAATTCGCCGCACCGGCCACACCCAGAGTTTGACACATGCCATCTTCGCCCGCTCGGACGACGGTGCAGGGACTAGCCTGAGCGCACCGTGAGCGACACCCCCGACGAAAAGCCCGCCTCAGGTGATCCCGAAACCGACTTGGCGGGTCCACCAGTGGAGCCCGTGGTCTCGATGTCGCTCGACCCGCAGGAGCCGCTCGAGAGTGGCCCTGAGCCGGGTGGTCCCCCGGCGCCGGCGGCGCTCGAGGCTCCCACCCCAGAGGCACCACAACGGCAAGTGTTCGATCCTGCACCTCCACCGCC
The DNA here is from genome assembly GCA_035526335.1 of Acidimicrobiales bacterium. Lineage (GTDB taxonomy): Bacteria > Actinomycetota > Acidimicrobiia > Acidimicrobiales. The sequence goes on from DATLCN010000022.1 coordinate 20,122, forward strand.
GCGAGCCGACGCCGGGGCGGCCCCGCCCGACACAGCAGGGCCTCACGGGGCTTCTGGGGCGCCTGCGGCGACACCGACCACCGACGCTGCTGTCGCCGGCGACGGGGCCGGCCACGGCGACGTCCCGCCCGACGACGTCGAGTTAGAGGCCCGAGCGGCTCCGAGGTCTCTCCTCGCCCGTCGCTGGCCCCTCGTGCTGCTACCCCTCCTGGTCATCGCCATCGTGGTGGCGGCCTTCGCCGTCAAGAGCAACACGGACAAGGCGGTGGACAAGGTGAAGACCTCACCCGCGTTCGTCACCTTCCGCGACAAGAACACCGGCTTCACCATCAAGTATCCGAACAAGTGGAAGCGGGCGGAACGGGCCGATCCCGAGATCCGCCTTCTCGTCAGGGACGAGGGGCTCGACTCTCTGCTCGTCCGTGTGGCCCGGACAGCGGCACCGTTTCCCGCCGATCTGACCGGTGACGAGGCGAAGCAGGTTGCCGACGTGGTACTCAAGCGGGAGACCTTCGCCCCAGAGCGGATCCTCCGGGAGCAGGCGGTGAACGTCAACGGTGCCCCCGGCTACTACTACCTCTACACCTTCGACGAGGAGGTCAAGACCGACAGCGGCACTCAGAAGGTGCAGGGTGTCCACGCCCACTACATCGTCTTCTCCGGCCGCCGGGTCTTCGTCCTGGTGTTCCAGGCCCTTCCCACCGCCAACTTCGACAAACTGGCGGCGACGTTCGACGCCATGGCCGAGAGCTTCGGCGTAAGTCCCCTGGCCTCGGACGCCCCCGATGTGACGGCGGCTCCCGACCCGGCCGCAACGTCCACAACGCCGTCTGCCCCGCCCGCGACGACTGCGCCCGTTCCTCCCCGCTAGACGGAGGGAGGCTCAGGCCTCAGCGGCAGATGACCACGCCACCGCAGTTGGAACATAGGTAGTTGGTGTCGTCCAGGCGGGCGTAGAAGTCCGGCGGCAACCGGAGGACCAGCGAACACCTTCGGCAGTTGATCTCATGGGTGAACATCGCCTTTGCCACTCCCGCCATCACTGATCGCGTGCCGTTCGAGGAGAGCGACTTGGCCTCAGACCCCGCGTCGGCGTAGTTCGAACTCTGCTGGACCTGCACCCGCTTGGCCTTGGAGACGCGGGCCTGCGCCTTGTGCTCCTGGGCCGCTCGGCTGGCCCTCCGGCGGGCCTCCCGAGCCATGGCCTCCACGACCTTCGGGTCGACCCGTTCTCCGAACACCTCGGTGGACTGCATGCGGGCCCGGGCGCTCTTGCGGGCGAGGGTGTAGGCCTCATTCAGCTCCTGCATCCGCCTCTCTGCCGCCCGCTGGACGCCCTCTGGGCGTCCCACGACCCGGTCAGGGTGGTAGAGCTGCGCCAGCTTGCGGTACGCAGCAGTTATCTCAGCCTTGGTCGCCGAGCGACGAATCCCGAGGACTTCGTACGGATCCACTGGTTGGCGATGCTATCCCTGGCCGATCCCGCCGCAGAGGCGGGGAGACGGCTCAAAGGCGCGGCCCGAGGCTGCCCTAACCCCCTAAGGGGCCGCCGGAGAAGCTACTTGCACGAAAACAGGAACAAACGCGCAGCTGAAAGTTGCAAGAGGGATGCAAAGTAGCTCTCTGGCCGGCCCTACCGCTCGCAGCCGGCGCCGTTGACGGCGGAGGAGCAGTCGATGGAGTTGGCGTGGCCGTGGATGGTGAGACCGCCGCCGGACTGGCGATGGCCGCCGACACCGGAACCGCCCACTTGGGCAAGCACCGCAGCCAGGTCGTTCTCGATGCCCCTGCCCAGGCCGATGGCCGCGTCAGCCTGACCGTTGATGGTGTCGACTCCGTCGTGG
>DATLCN010000024.1:0-2382 GCA_035526335.1 Acidimicrobiales bacterium
CCTCGCTCGCGATGACGTGCTCATGTTCTCCCACCTCTGGGGCAACCCGACCCTCGACCATCTTCCCGACGACGCCGACATCCGCCTGGAGATGATGACCACCAACGTCACCCACTGCCGCCCGCTGCGGTTGCCGTTCGAATCCGACCTCTACTACTTCTGCCCTACGGAGCTGGCCCGGTACTTTCCGCCGCCGGTGTTCGAGCACCTGGAGTACCACAGCCGGCCGCCCAGCGACGGCACGCCTTGGGAATGCCCGGAGCACAAGGTGGCCCTTCGCCACCTACCCCATCCCGGGAAGATGCCGGTAGTGGTGGCCGTGCGAATGACACTGAGCTTCCCGGCGCTGATCAGCGCAGTGCCGCTCTTCACCATTGACCGGGCGGCAGAGCCTCAGCGTCCCATCCGCTGCTGGTTCTCCGATGGCGGCATCAGCAGCAACTTCCCGATTCACTTCTTCGACACGCTGTGGCCCGGACGTCCGACGTTCGGCATCAGCCTGGGTCCGTATCCACCGGGCCGGCCCGAGCAGCATGTCTACCTTCGAAGGTCGAGGGACCAAGCCCTGCCCCGGGCACGGGGCACCAGCACCGTCACCGGCTTCTTCTCTGCCATGTTCGACACGCTGCAGAACTGGTCCGACGAGGGCCAGGCGTCCCTTCCGGGCTACCGGGACCGCATTGTCGAGGTACGCCACACCAACAAGGAGGGAGGGATGAACCTAGCCATGAACCGGGAGCAGATCATGGCCATGTGCTTCCGGGGCTACCTGGCGGCCAAGGAGCTGGACGACAATTTCAGTTTCCGCCATCATCGCTGGAGCCGTTACCGCACGGCGATGGCGGAGCTCGATCGGGCGACCGCCAGCATGGCTTCTATGTACGACGATGACCTGCCCAACGGCGATCCTGGCTACCGGGCCTTCGTGACCACGCTTCCAGAGGGGTCCGGCACCGACCCGGGGAAGGGCTGGCGCAGCAAGGCAGTGAAGCGCACCGACCTGCTGTTGGAGTTTGCCGGCCGGGAGGTGGCGCCCGACGCAGTCGAACCGGCCTTCCCGCAGAGAGCGCCGAAGCCGGTTCCCGACCTCCGCATCGTCGCCCATTTCTGATGTCTCTCCGGCAGTTGCCCGCCGAGGAGATCAGCGGCGCCGTTCGCTGGGCAGCGACGATTGTCTCGGTCGGCGTCGTCCTCGTCTCCAGCAGCGCCATGAAGGCCTGCGCCAAGGTGATGCGCAAGGTGGGCGGCGTTGGCAACCTCGGCCTGGAGCTCCTGGGCTCATGGGAGCGGGCCGATCCGGTTCTCGACGCGTGGCGGGCCAGGCCCGACGGTAAGGCGGCGGCGAGGAAAGCCCTTCGGGTCGACTTCGCCTTCATCGCCGGCTACGTCAGCTTGGGTGTGGTCGTCGCCGCTACCGTCGCCTCCCGTGCCGGCGATCGGACGCCGCCGTGGGCGGGATGGGCCGATGCGGCCCGCGCTGCGGGGTGGGCGATCGTCGCCGCCGGCGCCCTCGACGTGTTCGAGGACATCTCGTTGTTCGGCACGCTTGCCGAGCGGCGTGACCACAACTGGCCCGGGATAGCGGCCGCGTTCGCCAGGGCCAAGTGGGTGTTGGCGATCGTGGCCGTCATGGTCGTCCTCACCGTCGTGGCCGCGTTGGCGAGCGGTAGCGGGTCGGGCGACCCCGCAGGGAACCTGGGGCAGCAGGGGCTCGCTCGGCTCGGTGACCGTCGCTGACCGGCCGGTCATCGCGACCGACCGTTGCCGCCCTCACCAGTGGGGCTTACGGTCACCACGCGGCGCTCATCAAAGGCGGGTGACCATGTCACTGAAGACACGCTTGTCTGCTGGCAAGCGAACATGATGCGCAGTAGTCATCGCGGTGGCAGCCACTCTGAGGGGGCGGCGCCGTCGATACCCGCGCAGACGACGGCACAGGTCAGCGATTCCGGAAGCGGGGACCCGACGGGAAACGTGGTGCGACTGCCGCTCAAGGCAATCATTCCGATCGAAACCTGCAACGACTCTGTCGCTGCGGGCCTCATCGCCGTCTCTGTCGACGTGTCCACGGGAACCCCCTGCCCCTCGTAGTCGAGGGGGAGTAAAGATCGCGCTCGCGCGACGCTGGAGGAACTCCGGCCCCACGCATGCAACAGATCACCATGTAAGCAACCATCACCGACCCCGCCACGAGGAAGAGACCTAGTGCGACACCGATGACCAAAGGCCAGACGTTGCCTTTCAGGGTCGCGGCATAGTCCTCTGGCGAGCCACCGAAGACGGCACTGGCCTGCAGTCGTCCTCCATGGAGGGTGCCCACCACACGCACCTCATGACCGGGGCCGAACCCGAGATAGCGTCGGTGGCCGCTCCGGTCGTATG
>DATLCN010000021.1:0-6439 GCA_035526335.1 Acidimicrobiales bacterium
ACCTGGGTGCGGCGCTTCAGGTTCTGGAAGGCGTCCTTGCGGGGGAGGCCGAGCTCCATCTCGTGCAGCGTCCGGGCGAACTCGTGGGACAGCGGGGAGTCAAAGTGCTGGCAGACGATCTCCAATGCCCCTTCGACACCCATGCCCGCCTCGACGGAGATGGCGAGGAGGTCGAGGGTGTCGGGGAGGTCCTTGAGGATGGCCTGCTGGCGCTCCGTCACCTTGCGGGACAGCCAGGACGCCGGCAGGCACCAGCCGATCACCGGGGCCAGGATCAGCATCATGATGCCGATCCGGGGCGCCGGCGCCGCCAGCAAGACGTACGACAGGGCCCCAACGGTGAGGATGCCGGTCGCCGCCGCCTGGGCGATCACGAACTCCTCTGCCCGCATGGTTCCGGTCAGACCGGAGAACAGGAGCTTCTTGTGCGTGCGCTCCAGGTAGTCGCTGGGGGTCAGGCGGGTGACGCCGCTCAGCGCCTTGCCGCTGAACGGCTTGACCACCCGGACCCAGAAGGGCTCGGCCAGCTTGGCCTCGAACTCGTCGATCGGGCGGCCGGCGTCGGCGTCGAGGTCGTTGAAGTACTCGGCCACGTTGAAGGCCGGGCGCCGGGATCGAGCCACGCCGACGACGGCCACAGCGGCCCCCAGCGCAGTGAACAGGATGGCGATGAAACCGAGTGACGTCATGAGATCACACCTCGATCTTGCACATGCGGAAGATGACGACGGAGCCGAAGACCATGAGCAGTGCCGTGGCGCCCAGGACGACGAGCCCCATGCCCGAGAACATCGGCTTCATGTAGTTGGGGCTCACGACCTGGATGGCCAGGAACATGAAGGGGGCCAGGGCGGTGAGCACATAGGCCGAGATGCGGCCTTCAGCGGTGAGCACGGCGACGTCCCGGCGGACCTCCTCACGGGCTCGGATGAAGTCGGCCAGCGTGTGCAGCAGGTCGGCCAGCCGGCCGCCCACGGTCTGCTGGATGCGGATGGCCTGCACGACCCAGTCCATGTCCCGGACCTCGAGGCGCTTGGCCATCCGGCCGAGGGCGTCGACGAGAGGGTCACCCAGGCGGGTCTCGGCGACCACCCGTGCGAACTCCTCGGACATGGGCGGCTCGGCCTCCTCGCACATCATCTGGATGGCCCGGAGGAAGGTGTGGCCCGCCGACAGCGATGATGCGATGAGGGTCAGGGCGTCGGGAAGGGCGGCCTCGAAGGCCTTCCTCCGCTTGGCGATCCGGTAGCGGACGAACGAGACCGCGGCGAACGGACCGACGATCAGGCCGATCACGGCGATGAGCGCGGTTCCGGTCAGACCGTAGAGGAGGGCGGCGAGCGCCAACGTGGCCCCCAGGGCGGTGATCAGGTACTCGCCGGGCCGCATCGGGATGCGGGCCCGCTCGAGGGCCGACCGCATGTCGCCCTTGTCGTCGAACTGATCGACCACCTTCCCGGCCAGGCCGATGGTGCCCTCCACTAGCGGGCTGTAGCCCTCGGGGACGGCATCGGGGCGGACATCGCGTTCGCCGAAGGGGAGGTCCAGGATCTCGGCCAGCGCCTTCTCACGCTCGCGAACCCGGAAGAGGAAGCCGCCGACCATGAGGGCCATGCCCCCGCCGACGAACAGCATGGCGAAGATCCCTGCATTCATCGGGCACGCTCCGCGGTCGCCAGCTTGGACACGGACGGGACTCGGCTCTGGCGCAGCCGGGACACCTGGGCCGGTGCCGGCTCTGTGGGGGCCCGGAACGCCTTGGCCGGGACCTCGATGCCGTTCTCGGCCAGCTTGTCGAGGAACTTCGGTCGCAGGCCCGTCGCCACCAGTTCGCCACCCTGCCGGCCGTTCTCGCCTCGGGGGTACGGCTTGTACTTGAAGATCTCTTGCAGGAGGATCGTCTCGCCCTCCATGCCCTGAAGTTCGGTGACCGAGGTGACGACACGCCGGCCGTCGGGCATGCGGTCGAGGTGCATGATCAGGTTCAGCGCCGAGTTGATCTGCTCGCGGATGGCCTTGATCGGCAGTTCGTAGCCGGCCATGAGGGTCATGGTCTCGAGGCGGCTGAGGGCGTCGCGAGGACCGTTACTGTGGACGGTGGTCATGGAACCCTCGTGACCGGTGTTCATGGCCGAGAGCATGTCGAGGGCCTCGGCGCCACGAACCTCACCGACGATGATGCGGTCGGGGCGCATACGCAGGGCGTTGCGGACGAGGTCACGGATGCGGACCTCGCCGGCGCCTTCGGCGTTCGGCGGGCGAGCCTCCAGGCTCAGCACGTGGGACTGCTGGAGCTGGAGTTCGGCGGCGTCCTCGATGGTGACGATGCGCTCGCCCTCTGGGATGAAGGACGACAGCACGTTGAGGTTCGTGGTCTTGCCGGTGCCGGTACCGCCGGAGACCAGGATGTTCAGCTTGCCCCGGACGCAGGCCTCCATGACCACGGAGAGGTCGAGGGTGAAGGTGCCGAAGTTGATGAGGTCCTTCACCGTGTAGGGGTCGGCGGCGAACTTTCGGATGGTGAGGATGGGTCCGTGAATGGCCAGCGGGGGCAGTATGGCGTTGACTCGGGAGCCGTCGGGGAGGCGGGCGTCCACCATGGGCGAGGACTCGTCGATGCGCCGGCCGACGCCGGCCACGATCTTCTCGATCACGTGCCGGTACTGCTGGTCGTCGCTGAAGGTGGCGCCGGTGTGCTGGAGGCGGCCGTCGCGCTCGATCCAGACGTCGTCGTAGCGGTTGCACATGATTTCTGTGACCGTCGAGTCGCCCAGCAGCGGGTCGAGCGGCCCGTAGCCCAGGGTGTCGGAGATCATCTCCTGGACGAACGCCCGGCGCTCCCGGGGGGAGACCTTCACGTCCTCCCGCTGGATGATCTTGTCCAGCGCGCTCTTGACCTCGCCGGCGAGAGCGGTCTCAGAGAGGCCGGTGGCCTTGGGCGCGACCTCCGAGAGCACCAGCTCCCGGACCTTGCGCTTGGACTCGTGCCAGCTGGCGGCGGAGTTCTGGCGGGCCCGGGCGGCGCCGCCGCCCGGCGCACTTGCGGTGGCGGGGGCCCCGTTCGGACGGGGTTGCGGGCGCCGAGCGGCACCCTGGGACTGGTTCCTGGAGGAGGCGTTCTCCTCCTCCTCCAGGGCGGCCAGCTTGTCGGAGAGCTTCACGGTGTCCTCCTAGGACGCGATCGTCGCGGGACGGTTGAACATGCGGGCGAACAGACTGCGCTTGCTCGGGCCCTCGGCCTCGAGCGCCTTGCCCCGGCTGGCCTCCGGGAGCAGCGGGCTCATGCCCGCGGCCATGCGGCGGCTGACGTCGGCCTGCGGAGCGAAGGCCAGCACGGGGGTGCCGACGTTCACCGACTTGGTGACTTCCTTGGCGTAGGGCAGCACCGAGGTGAAGCCCTGGGGGAACAGGCGGGTGACCTGGTCCACGTCGAGGCCGACGTCACGCTCGGCCTTGTTGAGGATGAGCTTCACGTTGTCCGAGGAGATCTTCAGCTTCTCGAGGGTGTTGAGGAACACACCCATGTGGCGGACGCTCGGCAGGTCAAGGGTGGCCATGACGTAGAGCTGGTTCGAGAGGTCGAAGGCGGCCAGCACGATCTCGGTGAGGGCGGCCGGCGTGTCGACGATGACGTAGTCGAACTTCTTCCGGGCCGCCTCGATGACCCGCTGGACGTCGACGGGGTGGATGCGGTCGGCGTCGGAGGGGTCCTTCGGCGCCGGCAGCACCATGACGCCGGAATCGTGGGTGACGACGTAGTCGTCGAGGTGGGCGGCCAGGTCCACCTCGTCGATGTCCTCACGGGACAGCAGGTCCGAGATGGTGAACCGGGGGCGCAGGCGCAGAGCGGTCGACACCTCGCCGAACTGGAGGTCCAGGTCGATGATGACGGTGCGCTTGCCGGTGTACTGGTGCAGGTAGTACGCCAGGTTGGTGGCGTAGAAGGTCTTGCCGCACCCGCCGGTGGCGGACGAGACGGTGAACACCGTGCCCAGGTTGCCCGCCGGCGCCGCGGCGTGGACCGCCATCGCCGGCTCGGTGGGCTGGTTGCGGCTCATCGAGATGGCCCGCTCGACGGCGTCGTACAGGTTCCTGTCGGCGACCGGGAGCTGGAGCAGGTCGATGGCGCCGGTGCGGATGATCTCCCGCAGGGTGGCGTCGGGCCGCTTGGCGAAGGCGAGGACCAGGGCGGTGGCCGGGGTCTCGTCGTGGATGGCCTGGAGGGCGGACAGCCCGGTCTTGGTGCTGAGGCTGGGGCCGGCGATGAGGACGTCGAAGGGCCCGTTGGCGTTGATGGCCTCCTCGACGTTCGTCGGGCGATCGCAGGCCACGACCTCAGGCCTGGGGCGCAGCTCGGAAGCCACAACCCGGACCTGGTCGGCCAGGTTCTCGTCCTTGTCCAGGACGAGGATCTTGGGATTACGCACGGTGACTACTCCTCGATTCTTCGGGCGACGTCAATCAGAACTGCCGCAGGGCGTCGGCGATGCTCGACCCGGGCGTGGGAGCCACGGGTGCGGCGTCCTTGGCCATCAGGGAGAAGTACAGGGACTCGAACGTGCTCAGGTAGATGAGGCGCTCGGCCTCGGCCGGGCTGACGGCCAGCAGGTAGAGGAGGCCGGTGCCGCCGACCTGGCCCTGGGCGGCGGCCAGGGTGGTGCCGTTGACGTTCAGGACCTCGGTGTTCTGCATGATCAGGTGGGCCATGCCGGCGGGGTTCTTCGGGTCGGAGCCCGCCTTGACCACGCCGTAGACATTGATGTGGTCGCCGGCGCCGGCGAAGCCGGCGACGCCGGGCACGTTGGCCAGCTCGACGGCGACGGCCGTCTTGCCGTCGGGGATCTTCAGGGTGCCGATGCGGGTCTGGGCCGTCTGGAACTGCTCCTGGGTGAGGATGGCTCCCTCGGAGACTCCGAGCGTGACCGTCTTGCCGGCCAGCTGCGACACGTCGGTGAGGGCGGTGGCGGGCTTGGCCGCAGCGTCGATGGCCTTGTTCTTCACAAGCCCGCCGTTCACGGCGGCGGCGCCGGTGGTGCCGGCGGGGATCGGCTTGTCGGCCACAAGGACAGAGGCCTTGCCGGCGCCGACGACGGTGCCGTCGTCACTGTTGCGAACGACGAGGTAGGTGGCAGCTGCGCCGACGATGAAGACGGCCAGGCCGAGGGTCACGATCAAGTTCGAGCGCTTTCCCATGTTGAAGTTCTCCGGTCTCTCTAGGGATGGGTTCGGTCCGACACCCGCGCCGGGGTCGCCCAGAGAGTTTTTCGGCGGGGGGGCGGCCGACCTGTAGCCCGAATATGGGTCGTTCGACCTAAAGGAACGATGCGTTTGCACCGATACGTCACCTGACCCAGTCCCTCACCTCGGGAGCTCCACGTGACGCGTCGTCATGACTCACTGCCGGCCTCGCCGCCCCGCCGGCACCTCTTCCGCCGCGACCAGTCGGGTGCCGCAGCGGTGGAGTTCGCCCTAGTGGTCGGCCTGTTCGTCTTCATTCTCTACGGGCTGATCTCCTTCGGCATGATCCTGGCGACCAAGCAGCGGATCACCAACGCCGCCGCTGAGGGCGCCCGGGCTGCTGTCGGCCAGACCAGCGCCGCCGCCGCCGTAACTGCGGCCACCAACCGGGTGCTCGCCGCCGGCCTGCCCGCCGGCGCTTACACCCCGACCTACACGACGGCGACATGCGGCTCGAACCAGTGCATCACGGTGACCATCACCTACAACCTGGCCAGCCGACCGGTGGTGCCCCCGGCGCCGGGCCTGGGCCTCATCACGCCCAGCACCATTTCCTCCTCGGCGGTCGTCCAGTACTCATGAGCACGGAAAAGAGGTCCCCAACGATGATCGTGCGCGGGCGTAGCCAGCGCGGGGAGCGAGGCGCGATCCTCGTCCTTTCAGCCGCCGGAATGGTGATCGCCCTGATCGCCTCGGCCCTGGCCATCGACATCGGCAAATTGGCCCAGTCGGCGCGGGAGGACCAGAAGGTCGCCGACCTCGCTGCGCTCGACGCCGTCCGAGGCACCCCGGCCACATACCAGGCGCTGGCCGCAGCGAGCGCGCTGCGGAACGGGTTCCCCACCGGCACCGGCTACAGCGTGGTCGCAGTGGAGGGGATGAAGGTGAACGGCGCCTGTCAGGCCAGCGCCGGCGCCGGCTCGGCCTGCGTGACGGTCACGTCGCCGCACTCCAACAACTTCCCGTTCGTCGGAGGGCGTAACTCCATGACGCGAGCCGGCGTGGCGTCGAACACCGCTTTCGGCGCCTTCTATATCGGCTCCTCACTGGTCACCCTGGACACCAGCCGGTCTGCGATCCTGGACCGGGTGATGGGCGGCATCCTGCGAGGGAGCGGGCTCAGCCTCTCCGGCGTCAGCTGGTCCGGACTGACGACCGCCAATATCACGCTGGACGCCCTGCGGACCCAGCTGGTGAACGG
>DATLCN010000023.1:0-52577 GCA_035526335.1 Acidimicrobiales bacterium
ACCTGGGCACCTCAGGAGATGTTCCTGTTCCCGGTGACTACGACGGCGACGGGGACACCGACAGAGCCGTCTACAGGCCATCGGTGGGCGCGTGGTACATCGAGGGAGCGCCCACCATCTACCACGGCACTGAGGGCGACAGGATCGGGCGCAGCACCGACGTGCCGGTTCCGGGCGACTACGACGCCGACAGGGTCACCGAGCGGGGGATCTTCCGCCCCGCCGTCGGTGGCTGGTATGTGGAGGGGACGGATCCCGTCCACCTCGGTGCTGCCGGCGACGTTCCCCCTGCCCCTGCCCAACGCCATCTACCGGGCGTTCTTCTGAGCGGGAGGATTGCGCCCCACCCTGAGCGGGGGAAATAGGGTCGGCGGCCAGCGACGTCGGGTTCCCCTTGGTGCTGAGAGCCCGTTTTGAGTATGACGCTGGAGCCTCGAGCACCCTGAACTGTTGCCACGACCACGAACTTCAGAGTTCCATCGAGAGGCTCCTCCGGTCGGCCACCAAACCCAACCAGAGAGAAGAGGAGGAGCAAATGGATTTGGTGGTGGAGCGATGTGCCGGGCTGGACGTGCATCAGGACACCGTGGTGGCCTGCGTGCGCACGCCGGGCGCCGATGGGAGCCGGGAAGTGGTCACCGAACCTTCGGGACGAGTTAGATCACCGTCGGCGGCATAGCCCGCCACGAACCGGCGCGCGCAGCCGACATAGGCGGCCGCCGTGCCAGGGGCGACCCCGCGCTCGTGGCACAGGTAGCCCCGGAAAGACGCGAGCAGCACCTCGCTCGGCGAGATCGGCGCGGTCAACCCCTTCGGGAAACGGGCCCAAGCCGACCAGCACCTCGAACAGCGGCGCCAAGCCCTGAACCGAGCAGGCGCCGTGGCCGCCGGCGCGTCGCACGTCGAGGAACCGGTCGAGCCGTTCGCTGGTCAAGTCGGCCACGCCCAGGCCGCCCTCCTGCAGCCAGCGGCTCAGGTGCGCCACTTGACGCGACTCATTCACCACGCTCAACGCCGTGTAGGCCGCTCCCTCAGCCGCGACGTGTACGCGGTGACGAAGGGCGCTAACGGCCCCGCCACCTCAACCCTGGTAACCCTGCTGGTCGGCCTTGCCATCCTTCCTCCTTCTCCATGGACGAAGACGAAAGGATGCGCGGAGCCGCCTGGATTATGCCGACAACTTCGGGCGACTCACCGCCTGTGAGCAGGACCTTCGGACAGGAGGTCGGCAGAACGCGGACATCATCGGCATAATGGGCAAATCATCTATGAACGACCACTGCAAGGCCGTGACCTGCCCGTTTATGGAGGCGGCAACCGGAAGCGAACCGGTGTACAGGGATTTGCAGTACCGCTCAACCACCTATATACCCTGGTCAAGGGGCCACTTTCTACCACGTCGGGGAGCGGAAAGGGAGCAGCCGGGGAGCAGCGTTGCGGTCCGGTGGTGATCGTTGCGGTCGGTCCCGGTCAAGGCTGCTTGAAGATGTGGTGTGTGCCGATCCGACGCCAGATGACGTGTCGTTCCCCCGGGGTGACGAACGCGCCGTACTGGAAGGTCGCCCGTCCGTCGTCAGCCCATGTCATCTCGAAGATGCCGGGCACTCCCCTCACGCCCTTGACCCGCAGGCCCTTGCGGAGCTGACCGCCCTTGTTCAGGTCCTCCACGAACTGCTCGACCGCAGCCAGGAAGGCGGCCTGCTGCGCCGGCGTCAGCGACTTGAAGTCCGCGCCGAAGCGGGCCAACCAGACGAAGGTCGGCAAGCTACGGCCGTCGTTTTGGTGCCGGCTTGGCGAGCTGGCGAAGCGCAGCGAGAAATGCCTCGCCTGACTCGAACGTCTCGCCCCGGCCGGCCGCCAGATCGGCGTCAGCCTCGCGCTCCCCCGCCGCCCATTCCGGAGTCCAGAACCAGGCCTGGGTGGCGTCGATCAGCTTCTGGGGACGCAGGAGGATGCCCTCCTCGGTGATCTCGGCCTCGAGCAGGTCGCCCTCCTCGAGGCGCGCCGCAGTGCGGATCTCCTCTGGAAGAGTGAGCTGACCCTTCGCCCGCAACCTGGTGCGTCGCATACGACAATCATACAGTTGGAAAGTCGGACCGAAACTACCTGGATGGCGGCTTCGATGCGACAGCGTCCAACACACCGGCGGCAGGGGGACGCCGCGCCTCGTCGAGCCACGCCTCGATCTCGGTGGGGTCAAAGCGAAGCAGGCGGCCCCACTTGATGAAGGGGATTCTGCGCTCGCTGACAAGGCGGCGGACGTGGCGGGGCTCGACCCCGAGCCGGCTGGCCACAATCCCGATGTCCCAGAGCGTCGGGCGGTTGGCCGTGCTCGTCGTGGCGGTGGTCATGGTGGGCTTCCTCTCTCACAACGTTCCTCACCCTCTGCGCGTGCCGGAGCCGAGCTGGGAGAACCTCGACAGGTTGGCCGCCGCCATGCGCGACCTCGGGGCACGCCTGCGCGTCGAAGGGCTGAGTGACGAGGAGGCAGCCCTGCTCCCCGTGCAGCTCACCGGCTCGACGCTGGTCCGGATGGAGATCTCCACCTGGCGCACCGACGCCGGCGACGTCGACATCCTGACGGACATCCCGGATCGGGACGGCCGGCACATGCGCTACGCCGAACTGATCGACCGCGCGTCGGAACTCCATCTCGACGGGATCGTGGTGCGCGTGGCGGCGCTCGACGACGTGATCGCCAGCAAGGAGTGGGCGAACCGCCCCAAGGATCGCGACGCCCTTCCGGAACTCCGCTCGTTGCGAGGGGAGTAGGTCAGACTCCGACCTCACCCGCAACTGGTCGACCACCAGGAGCCTTCCTCCTGCGAGCGAGACCGGCCGTCGCAGACCGCGGGGTCAAGGTGGAGCGCCCGGAGCGCAGCGAGGACGAACGACCTTGACCCCGCCGAGGCGCGGCCCACAATTGGCTCGCTGAGGAAGGCCGCCGCCGCATCCGTTGACGTCGGGCGGGTTGACCGTGAAGGGACGCCTGGGACCGGCCCCGGCGCGACCAGCGGCCGTGTCGACGAGGCGTCAGCCTGGAAGGGCGGCCTGCAGCGAGCCTCCCGGACGGCCCCTGAGAGGCGATGCAAGGTCGCTCCGTGACGGTGGGCCGCGGGCGGTCGGAGGGCTCAACTCCCCGACCCCTACGCGTCCGTGTGGGGGGCTGGCGATTGGACCGTGTCAGCCGGTCGGCTCGATTATGCCTCTGATGCGAAGATTCCAGACTCTCCCAGCCAGCACCGGCTGCCAGGCCCACCGAATCTTCGCTCGCCCCGGCGAGCACCCAAGGTGCTCTGGGTTGCTGACCAGGTCTTATTCTGGAGGCGGCGACCGGAATCGAACCGGTGTACAGGGCTTTGGCAGTGTCCGTGTGGGGGTCCACCACTGTCCGGTCTGATACATAACCGCAGGTCACAGCGTTAGGCGGCCGGCGGCGGACCACGAGAAACGTGGGCAAATGTGTGGTTCGCGTGTGGTTGGCGTTGGTTGGGCGGCCCACCGAGCAGAGTGGAGAACTGGTCGCCGGGGCGGGTTCCGCGTTGGCCGCTGGCGCCCCGATCGGTTAGGTGTGGGCCGTCGGACATGGGCAGCACCACGATCTACGTGTGGGAGAGCCCACCGGCCCCTTCCCCGCCCCCACCTCGGTAACCTGTAGTTGTGGCGAAGGACCGTGACCTGGTGGCAGCCGCCGAACTCGACGAGCTTTCGCCGAGCGAGTGTGCGCAGGCCGTCAGGGAAGGGCTCGTGAAGGATCTGGATCAACTCCCGGAGAGCTTCCGCCGCCGACTCGAGGACTCGGCTCGACGACTCTCTGCGGAGCTGAACCAGTCCGTCTCGGAGTGACTCGTCGGCGGGTCCAAGTCAGCCAGTCCTTCTTCAACAGGCTCGACGAACTTCTTCCTGCAGAGCGAACAGCGGACGGTGGACCGTCGGCAACGGACTTCTTACTCCACGAGGTTCCAACAGTCGTCGATCTGCTCGCTGAGGACTACGTTGGAACGACATTGCCCGTCGAGGATGCACCACCGGTGCGGGTGCTCATCACGAACGGCGTCCTCGCACCGTTTCATCGCGGTGTACGCATACCTTCGCGTCGATGACGTCGTCGAGGTGATCTACCTGGACATCGACCAGACACATAACCGCTCCTACGTGACCGTTCAACGCCGGTCCGCTGATCGGCGCCGGTAGTAACCCGCGTCCTGGGGTCGGCGCGCAGATCCGCGGCGGCTCGAACCGGCATGGGCGTGTGTGCAGAACCTGAAGCGTTCTCCTTGAAGCTGCGGACACCACGGTCGGCGCTATGTGCTCCCCCAACGGGGGTCGCTGCTGGCTCCTGAATCTCCAGCACCTTGTCGCCCACCGCGATATCGATCGCCTCCCTAGCGACGGGATGGACACGCACCACCATCGGAAGGATGTAATGGGCGACCCAGACATGTCCGCCACCAACGGCGATGGTCGAGTACAGCGGCACCTCCCGGGTTCGCGACACGCCGGGAGATTACCTACGGCGATGCCACGCGCGGCAGGGCATACTCCTCGGGTGTTCGGGCGCTTCACCCGCCAGCGGTTCACGTTGGTCGACTTGTCCGGCAGATCTCGATCATGGACTCGATGGCGTTCGTGGAGCGCAGAGTGCGGGCCAGTGTCGGCGGCACGCCCAGGCGGGTGACGGTGAGGGTGATACCAGCTCAGAGCTTCTGGCATTCCTCGGCCGATGAGGTCGCGTCCTTGCTCCATGAGACGTGATAGGTCGCCTTGAACTTGGCGCTCGACTGTTCGCGCTTGAGTTTGACCTCCACATGCACGCCATTGGGCAATTTGGTGATCAGTTGCTCCACCACGCTGGACTCGTCGGTGAAATCCGGGTCCACCCGGTACTCACAAGCCACCTTGGCTCCGCCGGGGGGAGTCCCGGGCACGATGATGTCCTTGCCGAATGACGTCGCATTGCCCGCCGGCCCTGGCCCCGGCCGCTCGCAGGCGACCAGGGTCTCCAGGGCGTCCTTGGCCGGAGGGGGCTTGTCGAGCAGCGCCATGTAGTCGACCGGATGCATCTCCATCCATCCACGCCCTGTTGTGGTGCCCTCGTTCCAACAGCTGTGCGCCGCCCCGACGACGGGCCCCAGCCCGAACTCGTGCACCTCGTCCTCCCACATGGTCCCGACCAACCGAAGGTAGGAGCCCACCCGCAGCTTGCAGCACGCCGCAGCCTGGCTGGGCGGGAACTCCGGGTCGAAGGCCCACCGGACCGCTCCGGGCATACCCCGCGATTCCTTCCAGCTGACGGGAGCCGGCCCGGGCTCGGCGCACGAGCCGTCGGCTGCCTTGGTCCGGCACATTCTCCCCGATGGCAGCCACCCGTCGACCTCTACGTGGATCACCATGGCCTCCGGTCCTCCCCAGATGGCGCCGTCGGGGCGCAGGAGGGAGTCGGGCGCCCAGGTGTTGGCGTTGTACGGCGTGGTCCACGTGTCGATGTCAGCCAGGGTGGTGACCGCCGCCTGGTCGGGATCGGCCGGCTTCCAGCCATGGTCGAGGAGCACGGTGACGAGGAACTCCTCGTTGATCTCCTCACGGTTGGCGTCGGAGTCGAAGTACCCCTGGATTCCCGTCACCGTCCCACGGATTTCGACGTGCTCCTTGGCCTTGGCCGTGGGCACCGAGCCCGTCGCACACGGCGATCCCTGGGGACGTTTCGGGCGGTTTCCGCAGAACACCTCCGAAGGGGGAGGGCTAACGTCTCCTTTGGTCAGGAGGATTTCGCGGTCGGACTGCTTCGACCTCGAGGCGTCCGTCGGGTCCGGCTCGATCTTGGGGGCCTTACTGGTGCACGCCGCAGCCAGGAGCATTGTCAACACGGCGATCGTGCGCCGGACCAGGCGAGAGGAGGTTCTCTGCGGGTCCACGCGGCCAAGCTACTGACCAGCGGCGAACCAAGCCTCTTCTCCTGTGAATGGCGGGCCCCCGCCCAGGGGCGCTCGGCGGGGGTTCAGCCTACACGTCATCTGGCGGCCGGTTCGGTAACCGTGTGGCCAGGCGCCTCGAGCCTTGTCGGCCTCCATCTCAAGCAGGAAGCGCTGGGCGTCGGCCTTGCGGGCGAAGGTCCGGCTGTGCTGGCGCCCCAGCGGGTCTCGGTACCGGGCCCGGTACCCGTTCTCTCCCGGTCGCCTCTCGATGAACCCCATCCCGACCACCACCTCTCCCGCCCCCGGTGAGCGAAAAGTGAGCAACCGGTGAGCGAAACAACGGATTCTGGTGGCCGACCAAGGACTGCAACGGACAACTGCCGGTCAGCGAAAACAGCGTCTGACCTGGCACTATACCAGGTCAGACGCTAGAGGCCGAGCGGAATCGAACCGCTGTAGAGGGCTTTGCAGTGTCCGTGTGGGGGGTCCACCACTGTCCGCTCGGATACATAACCGCAGTTCACAGCGTTACGCCGACGGCGGCGGACCACGAGAAACGTGGGCGGATGTGTGGTTGGCGTGTGGTTGGCGGC
This sequence comes from Acidimicrobiales bacterium, assembly GCA_035526335.1. Lineage (GTDB taxonomy): Bacteria > Actinomycetota > Acidimicrobiia > Acidimicrobiales. The sequence continues at coordinate 6,509 of DATLCN010000023.1, forward strand.
CTACCGAGCAGGATGGAGAACTGGTCGCCGGGCCGGCGTGGAGTGGGGCCAATGCCAAGCGACTCTCGCAGGTGGCGACGAACTGAGCTTGCGTAGCGTGTCGCTATGTCGCTGGGCGAACTGCTGGCGTTGATGCATGGTGCCGACGATTCCTGGAGCACCTTCGCCGGCGTCGTGCACGAGTGGCGGGACCAGCAGCTCGTCCACAAGGCGTTCATGGCGGACGCATCCAGCTGAGCAGCCGCACCAACGTTGAAGATCACTCGGTGTCTTCATTCCCACCACTCCAAGGGGCACGGCCTGGGCCATTCACGACAGGGGGTCCGCCGGCGCACACCCGGTAAATACGGCAATATCCTGGTTACCGTGGCGAACCGGGTCATCCACATGAGTCTTGAGGAGTTCAAGCGCGGCCTCGTTCTCCCCCCGACTGCGGACGACACGTCCATCACCCGCGACGGCCGTCGGCTCGACAGCAAGGACGCCGTGCTCTCCTGGTGGGCCGACGTGGCCGCCGAGATCGAGGCTGAAGAGACCGCCAGACACGCCGCGCCGGGAGCTTGACGGCGACACCTGAAGGCCCCGATCTCCAGACGATCACCGACGCCCTCGCCCGCCACAATGTCGAGTACCTGTGGTCGGACGCATTGCCGCTCGCGCGTACGGCTCTCAACGGCGGACCTTCGATGTCGACTGCATCCGGAGCCAAGTCGGGAGAACCTCGATCGGTTAGCTTCCGCGATGGCGGGGTCGGCGGGTCCGCCCGACGTCGTGCCCGGCAACCTCGCCGGAGGGTTGATCGAAGGTTGCCTCAACCCTTCGTGGACGCCTCCGGGTCCTACACTGGCGGGGTGTCCACTGTCGAGCAGCCCGAGGAGCCGGTCCTGCGCTTCTATCCGGCCGATGAGGCCTTGAAGCGCGCCCGGCCGCTGCCGTCTCCCGACGACCTGAAGATCGAAGGTCTGACTGAGGAGGAGTGGGCTGCATTCCAGGAGGCCCTGGCCGAGCTATGAGCGACGCCCGCGCGCCGGGCGTGGTCGTGGACACCATGGTGATCAGCTGGCTGTTTGCCGACCAGCCACATCCCCTTGCTGAGCGCTATCGAGCACTGATCGACGCCCGTCCGGTGCTGCTGGCGTTCCAGACCGTCATGGAGTTGCGCTTCGGCGCGTCCGGGCTGGCTGGGGCGAGCTGCGTCGGCGCCGGCTCGAACGGGACATCGCGCAGTTGACCGTCCTGCAGGCCGACGACGAGCTGGCATCGGTGTGCGCTGAGCTGCGCCATCGCTGCCAGCAAGCTGGTCACGCGCTGGCCGACAAGATCCACGACGGCGACCGTTGGGTCGCTGCTGCAGCTATCCGTCTCGGCGTCCCGCTCGTGAGTCACGACGGGGTGTTCGAGGGGGCGCCGAGGTTGGAGCTGCTCACCGCCAGGGCGTGACCCGAGGCAACCGGCCGAGGCAACCTTGCCTCAGCGGTTGCCACCGGGTTGCCTCGCCCGCCAGAGGTCCCGCTCCCGCTCCTTGACACGCTGCCGGTACCACGCGATCAGTCGTTGCGCCTCGGCGAGCTTGGCAAGCAGCGCGTCGGGATCATGGCGAAGGGCGTCGGCGCTCTTCACCGGGCCGAGGTTGCGGCGCATCTGGCTCGCGCTTCGTCCCGCGCCATGCGGCCCGCTTGGTCTCGGCCTTGGCGGCCCGCAGCTGCTCGGCGAACTCTCGTACCCGAGCAAGGCCCTCGAGCTGGTAGGTCAACGCTCAGGCGTCAGTGTCCAACGCAGCGACGAAGTCCTCCGCTGGGAGAGCGTCGGGGTGACCGCGACCAGTGGCGACGCGCTCGTGGTAGTCGCGAACTGCTTTCTGCCACTACCGGGTCCTCCGCCTGCTCGAGGGCGTAGAGACGTAGGCGAAGCTCGTCTCGAGCTCTTTCTACGGTCACCAAGGTATCCCGCACGAACGCCTTGACCGAGGTGATTTCCGTTGCTCCCGCAGCCGGCTCTTGTAACGCCATTTCACGACCTCCTCACCCCCGCCACGAGCTGCGGGTCAGCGTTCAGTGTAAGGGCTGACGGCCCGCCCTGCAGCACCGTGTCTTCTGGGTAAGGCTCACCCGGGGCTGATTCGCTGAGGGTCCTCAGTTAGCGTGCACAGTGGCGGGAGTAAAGGGGTCAGACTGATAACCGCTGGTCTCCGAAACGAAGCTCGCTGCGAACTCGCCCACCGAGCCCGTCAATGATCTCGTTGATGCTGGGGCGCAGGGTTTGGGCAATCGGTGCGGCCGTTAGGTTCATCGGCGTGATCGACAGCGAGCCGCGCTATCCGGCATTATGCGGTGCTTTGCGTTGTTGGACCTCGGCAATGGGACCGGAGATCGCCGATTCAGCGCGCGTGCGGGGAAGGAGCCGTTATGGGCGAGCGATCGACCAGGCCGGACTGACCTCGGGGCCGCGGTGCTCGAGCCCCGCCTCGCGGAGAGCGGGGACAAGCAGCGAATCAACGTAAGAGCGGAACAGATCTTCGGAACGCCATGCCTCGACGATCATGAAGCCTCCGCCGTCCGGATAGCCGAAGTGCGCCAACAACCCGTCAGGCGGACCGCCAGCCCGCTCGAAGTGAGACTCGACCACAGCCTCGAGTCGATCGTGGTCATCCTGCTGTGCCGGCTCGATGCGGATCCGGCCGATGATTGCCATGTGTTAAAGGTAGCCCGCCGGGGTCACCGACCGTTGGCCGTCTGCACAAGGCGTAGGGCGCGTTGGCGACCTATCGGTGTTTGTCCCGAACGACGATCGGTTGCCGATCGGCGTCGGGCGGCCGCGTGCCGCGCCTGCGACCGACGTGCCGATCATCTCTACCCCTGCCCTGACGGCCCCGACGGAAGCTGCTGGGTAAGCTGGCGCACCTATCACTCCGCGTTGGCCTGAGGACCTCGTGAGCCGGCAGCGGTGTGCCAAGGTTGAATGGCCCACAGCGTCGACCGGAGCGAACCATGAACGCAGGAGTAGCCCCAACCACATCAAGGGATCCCGAGACCTCGCTCCAGGGGCAGGGCAGGGATCGACGTCGAGCGTGGAGTGGGATCGCGTTCGCTGCGCTCTACGTTGCGGGCCTCGTCCCCCTAGGTCTTCTCTGGGTCCCAGAGTTTGAACTTCTCGGCAAGTTTCACGCGGCTGCACCGAGGCGCGCGCGTTCGGCGTAGTCGGCGATCGTCTTGTCGACGGTGGCGAGGGCGCGACGAAGGTCGATAGGCGCGGGTGGTCCGTCTGCCCCAGCGACGAGTGGGCGTAGGAGCCGGCCGTGGACCTTGGTGTAGAAAAGCGCCACCCGGGCACCTTCGGGGGTGAGGACGTAGGTGTTGGTGCGGGGGATGCGCTCGATGAGCCCGTGGAGTCGGAGGCGGCGCAAGTCGTAGGTCATCTGATTGGTGCTGTAGTCCCGCCCGAGCAGTCCGGCGACGAGCCCGCGAAGCTTTGGTTGGTGAAGCCGGCGATGGCGTGGACGAAGCAGCAGAGGGCGCCGGTCAGGGCCATGGCGCGTGGATCCCCGAAGCGCAGGGCTCCGGTTCGTTGGCCCTCCCGTATGTAGGGCTGATGGATGCGCTCAAAGAGCGCAGAGCCGATGGCACAGCCCTGACCGGCACCCTCGATCCTAAGCAGACGATGGTTGACATCGCGGCCTTTGGCCACCAGCTCGGGCAGGTGGACCAGGCGGGCTTTGCAGCCCACGTCGGACGGCTTGTTGATGACGGTCTCGATTCTGAGAGCCCTCCCTTCTTTCAAGTACTGCTTGACGCGGCTGTTCTTGTAGCGGAACTCCAACTTCACTTCGGTGCCGACCCCGAACATGCGAGTGCGGAAGATCCCGGGCGTGTTTCGCTGGACCCGACGTCCGAACACGACGGCCACCTCAGAGGGTCTGCCGATGCCGACGTTGTCAGCCACCAGGGACTCGAAGAAGCCCCGTGCCCGACGGGGGTCGTCGAAGACGAGGGTGCGGGCCACCTCGACCTGGCGTATCGACAGCTCCCACCAGAAGCCAGCTTCTCGGTCGGCGAGCGTGAAGGGCGTGGGGATGTTGGCCATCCAGCGGTCGAAGAAGCCCTGGACGACGTCGGGGCCGAAGCAGTCGCAGATGGCCTGGAGCCGCGCGGGCTCGTCGCAGGCGGCGAAGCCGTTGGCCAGCGGCCTGTAGCCGATGTCGTCAAGGCCGGCTTGGCGCTTGGCCCACTCATGCCCGTTGACCCACACCTTGGCCGGATAAGAAAAGTACGTGCAGATCTTGATGAATCCCGGCCCGAAGTCGGGGTCCATCACGTAGAAGTAGTAGACGCCCACCCGGCGTTGCTCCTTCACGAAGTTGAACCCGCCGTGCTCGGAGCGGGACCGTCCGCTCCAGACCCATTGGAACTCCTGGCCGGTGACGATGGCCACCACCCCGAAGTGGCGTTCGGCCTCGGCGTCGTCGAGGTAGGGGCGCACGTGGTAGAGCTTGCGGTCGTCCCATCGGGTGCGGTCGGGCTTCTTCAAGCGCAGCACTGGGATGTTCCGCTCTTCGGCCATGCGGCGAACGTCGCGGCGGAACCGGTTGCCGATCTTCTCGAACAACGCAGGCGAGGGAAGCATGTTGCCGAGGTGGTCGTGCAGGAAGTAGGCGACCTGGCCGGCTGTCTGCAGCTTGGGAACGTACGCGTTCAGGTAGAGCCGGTCCACGCACTCGACCTCGAGACCCACATGGCCGTCGAGGACCTCGTTGATGTTCGGTGTCGTCGCCATGTGCACAGCTTGCTCGCACGAGGGCGGGCTTTGCCCGCGAGACGACCCACGACAACGACGGCTGCGCAGGGGGAGGCCGGGAGGGGGACCTGTCCCCCTCCCGCTAAGCCTGGAAGCACCGATTGAACTGAGCTGAGCGGGTCGCGTATCCGCGTGAAAGACCTCCCGAGCTGGGACGATGACGGTGTTCAACGCCGAAACCATCCCAGCAACGAGAGGCACTTTCAGTGAGACTGAGTATCGCACGCCGTAGACCGCGTCGAGGTGACCTTCGACGATCCCAACCTGGTGGCCAACGCCGGGCTCCTGCTGGTGGGCACACTGTGCGTGCGACTGGAGCTGGAGCGCCTCGTCAACTCTCCGGTGTCGAGCCGGACGAGTTGTTCGGTGACCCGGACCCTGCGGTTCCGTACATCGACCCGGTTGCGGCGAAGCCCAATGAGCTCGCTCCAGCGCATGCCGGCGTCCACGGCGAGGTAGATCATGGTCCGGTAGCGCTCGCTGTGGGCCTCGGCCAGCTCGATGGCCTGCTCCCAGGACAGAAACGCCATGTCGCGCTTGGGCACCCTCGGCGGATGCACTCGATCACACGGGTTGGCCAAGAGCTTCTGCTTCTCCACGGCCACCTGCAGGAGGCGGCGCAGCGTTCGGTAGTGGCGGTGCACCGACGAGGGGGCGAGGCCGGCGTCGATCTCGTCGTTCAGCCAATTCTCGATCTCATCGGCGGGGATGCGCCCGATTCGGTAGTCACCGAAGCGAGGCAGAACGTAGCGATCGAGATCCCGCCGGTAGGTCTGCTGGGAGGTCGGCGACAGCCGCCGGGCGAGGAGAAGGAACTCCTCGGCCCAGGTGGCCACCGCCATGTCCGCTCCCCGCGGGTCGATCCACGACCCCCGGGCCTTGTCGGACTCCATCTCGAGCAGGAACCGCTGCGCGTCGGCCTTGCGGGTGAACGACCGGCTGCGCTGCTGGCCGAGTGGATCCCGGTAGCGGGCCCGGTACCGCCCATCGCTGGAACGCTTCTCGACGAAACCCATGACGACCACCTGTCTCTCCTCGCTGCCAGCCGCTCAAAAAGTGAGCGAAAAGTGAGCGGCTGGTGAGCGAAACAACGGATTTTGGTGGCCAACCAAGGATTCCAACGGACACTGCCTGGTCGACAAAAACAGCGTCTGAGCTGGTACTATACCAGCTCAGACGCTAGAGGCGGCGAGCGGAATCGAACCGCTGTAGAGGGCTTTGCAGGCCCTTGCCTAAACCACTCGGCCACGCCGCCAGACGCTCGGAGTCATCGTAGTGACAACATCGCCCGCCCGGCTTCCTCCGCCGGGTCAGCGCTTGTAGGTGTCGGCCCAGAATCGGGTGCGGCCGAGGTAGGCGCCGGCAGCAGCGGACCCACTCAGGCCGTAGGCACCTCCGTACCCGGGGGAGCAGACATTGTCGGGGAAGCAGTAGGGCACGGCCGGCTCGATCTGGCTGCCCTCGTGCCACTCGTTGTAGCTCGTGATCGAGATGGTGTCGGCGCCGGCATCGATCGCCCCCGTCCACTGCGCGTCGTAGCGCGCGCCTCCCTCCCGAGCCACCACCCGTAGATCCGATGGCCTGTCCCGCGTGGCTACGTAGCCGGGCGCCACCGACGGCACGCACGCCACACGTGTCTGCCGGGCGGAGGCGCAGACGCCGGCAAAGTCGGCCGGCGGGTAGTTGACTGGGTCATAGGTGAAGATGCCGTCGAAGCGCGACCCCACCGCGTAGTCGGCGAAAGCGCCCGATCTCACGGCGGTGAGGTTGCCCGAATGGGCCAGAAGCCGGACGTCGCCCATGCGACCCCGGGCCGCGGCCCACGACGCGGCAGAAAACCGTGCGATGTCGTACAGATAGAAGTCGCGCACGCCGAACGACGAGGCCAGGTACGCCACGTCCTGCTCCACCGTCGCCACCGAACGGCCGCCGTACGGCTCGTGGAGGATGGCGAGGCGCAGACCTCGGGCCGCGGCCGCGGCCGCCACCTGCGGCAGCACCGAGTCCTCGAAGGAGCCTCGACCCCACCACGAGCTGACAACCACGTCGATGCCGGCCGCCTTCATGTCGGCCATCTGCCCGTCGAGAACGACCGGGTCGCTGCTGCTGTGGGCGCCCCGCGCGGGATAGAAGTTGGAGGACACGTCCTCGGGAGGAGAGTGGCCGCTGTCGTCCCAGTGCCGCCACTCACCATCACGATCGGGCCGGCCGTACCAGGGATAGAAGAACGCTGCGACCTCTGGTGTCATGCGGGCGGGCGGCGCCGCCATCGCGACGACGGGCGCACTAAGTCGACGGCCCCCCGTGCTCCCGGAGAACGGGGCGTCGCCGAAGGCGAAGATGCCGCCGTCCGAGGCGACGAGCCAATAGCCGAGGCCGCGGGGTGAGGCAGCCATGCCCACGATCGGCCGTACCAGGGGTGTGGTGGCGGTCGAACCTCGGAATGGAGCGTCCCCGAAGGCGAAGATGCCGCCGTCGGACGCGGCCATCCAGTAGCCCCTGCCGGATGGGTCCGCCGCCATCCCGACGATAGGACGGTTGAGCTTGATCGCGCCGGTGGAACCACGGAACACAGCGTCGCCGAAGTTGAAGATGCCGCCGTCCGAGGCGACCAGCCAGTAGCCCCTGCCCGTCGGTGTGGCGACCATGCCGACAATGGGCTGGTTCAGCCTGATCGCACCGGTGGAGCCGCGGAACGCGGCATCGCCGAAGGCGAAGATGCCGCCATCCGAGGCGACCAGCCAGTAGCCGCGCCCCGTCGGCGTGGACGTCATCCCGACCACCGGCCGGTTCAACTTCGATCCTCCGGTGGAACCGAGGAACGGAGCGTCTCCGAAGGCGAAGATGCCGCCGTCCGAGGCGACCAGCCAGTAGCCGCGCCCACTTCGGGTCGGAGCCATCCCTACGATCGGGCGGTTGAGCCGCATGGCGCCCGCAGATCCGACGAACGGTGCGGCGCCCATGGCGAATATCCCGCCGTCCGAGCCCGCGAACCAGTACCCGTTCGAGGCGGGCAGTGGCGCCCGGTCGGATGGTGGAGCCGGCACCGTCTGGGCCGTGACCGGTGCCGGCATGGCCGGCAGCAGGAAGACCAGCGTGGCCAGCAGTGTCGCCATCGATGCCCGCCGTCTGATCGCCATCAACGATCAGTGTTGTCGACGGGCGGGCATCTCCCCCACCTTCACCGGTCCCGCACCTGCGGTATGCCGAACCTCTCGCTGGTCGAGACCCACTCGGGCGTGGTGAGCAGCACCACGAGGTCCTGCCCGTCCGCAAGCGCGGGATCGAGGGAGAAGACGATGACCTCGCCCTCGTGTCCGACGCGCCAGAGATCGGGCGGGAAGGGCATGACGCCCGTCCAGTAGCCCTTGACCATCGTCCACGGCACCTCGAAGAAGATGTTCCGGGAGCGGAGCTTCGGCCGCTTACCTCGTAGTTGATCCTCCAGCATCACGAGTCGTCGGTCCGTGGCCATCGTGTAGCGAGGCTGCGATACCTCGCTCAGCAGAATTCCCTGCAGGTAGCCGTCTCCTGCCAGCCCATCCAACTCGTGCTCGCCCGCATCCATCCAACGTGAGAACACAGGGTCGCTCCTCACGGCCATGCCCACTCCCAGCGCGCCACGAGTGTCGAGGCGGAGCGCTGAGGTGCTCGTCAGCGGCGGCCGCTCCCCTTCGTGGGTCCGGGTGTCGCCTTGGCCGGTTTGGGTGACGCCTTAGCCGGCGCGACTGCCTTCTTCGCCGTGGTCGCCGCTGATGCCCTCGCCGGGGCAGCCGGTTGGCCCCTCAGGCCTCCGCGCCTGGCAGCGGCGCCCGCCGCCGGCCCACCGGCGCTCTTGGCCGCCGCCCTGCCCTCGACCTTGCCTTTGCCCTTGGCGGGTGCCTTCGCCGGCGGCTTGGAGCCCGTTCCCACCGTTGCCCGGGGCGTCGCCTTGGGGGGACTCTTCGCACGTATCTTGCCGGCGGCCGCGGCCGCTTTCACTGGTGCCCCGGCCGGTGCCGCGCCGACGGACGTCTTTGCCGACCTTGCCGGTGGCGCGCCTGCGGACGAGTTTGCCGGTGGGGCGCCGGCGGATCGCGCCCTGAGGCTCCCCTTCCCTGCCGCCGGCTTCGTGGCGGGCCCCGCCTTGGCCGCCGACGGCTTGGCAGGAGCGGGCTTGGCTGTCCCCGCCTTTCCTCTGCCGGCCTTCGCCGGCGGCTTGGTCGTGGCGGCGCGGGTTGCGGCCGGCTTCGTCTTCGTGGCCGCGGGAGTTCTGCCCCCGCTGGCTCGCGACCCGGCCCCCGCCGGCACGGCGGAACGACCCTCCGGGGCGGCTTGGGCCCTCATGCCCGCCGCCTGCGCGGACAGGTTGAGCATGCCCATCGGCCTTGCCGCAGTGAGGTTCACCGTGCCGGCCCGAGTGGGTGGTGTCAGTCCCATTGCCTGGCGCTGGATACGGGCCGCCTCCGACTCGCGCTCCATCCGCGCCTGCCGCTCGGTGAACTCGCGAAGAGCCCGGTCCCGCTGCGCCTCTATCGAGCTCGCATCGAGCCGAGGCAGAGCCAGGTCCTCCATGGATCGGCCCCTCCCGCTCCGCTCGGACCAGTCACGAAGGGCGAGCTCCGTGACCATCTCCTCTTCGCTGTAATCGCCGTCCTCGTCCCCGTCCTCGTCCTCCTCATCCCGGCTGGCAAACCGCTCGCGCACACTCGGCTGCGGAGGAGCCGCCGGAGTCCCACCGCCGAAGCGCGGCTGAAAGGAAGGGGGCGAGGATGCCGGCGGCGGTGGGACTGAAGACCAACCACCGGGCCTGCCCGAAGGTGCCGGACCGCCGGCCTGGCGGGTCATCCGCTCGAGCTCCCTGGCCGCTTCCTTCTCGAGCTCCTCCCTGGTGGGAGCAGGGTCATCTCTGCCGAAGCGCGGCTTCTTCACGACGCTGATCCTACCGGTCCGTGTTCGGGTTTGCGCCGCCCGACCCATACTTTCGGTTATGACCGCATCCGCACGATGGCAACGTCTCGTCCGCGCCCGCCGAGCCGAGATGGAGCGCCTCGAGCCCGGCCGCGGGGCCGTGGGCGCCCAGTACTGGACCGCACCACGCGCAAGTCGGTACGCCGCCCATGTCCACCCTGCGGTCCAGAGCGACCCGCTCTTTCGCCGTCTTCGAAATGAGACGGGAAGGAAGTCATCGGTGCTCGACGTCGGCGCAGGAACCGGCCGCTTCTCGCTGGCACTGGCGGGGAGGGTGGCCGAGGTTACCGCCGTCGATCCGAGTCCGGCCATGCTCAACGTGCTCAGGCGGGAGGCCGCCCGCACGGGCACGACGAACGTGCGGATGGTCGTCGGCAACTGGGAGGACGTCGACGTTCCCCCCGCGGACGTGAGCATCTGCTCCTACGTCCTGCCGTTGGTCGAGAACGCCAAACGCTTCCTGGCCAAGCTCGACTCCGCCACCCGCCAGCGCGCTTTCCTCCTGATGAACGCGGGCAGCGTGGACCTGCTGCTGGACCCGCTCTGGCGCCACTTCCACGGTCGGCCCCGTCGCCCCTCTCCCACCTATTTGGACGCCGGCGCCGTGCTGGCCGAGCTGGGCGTGACCGCCGAGGTCGAGGTGGTGGAGGTACGGACCCGGTCCCGGTTCGAGACCCTGGACGCTGCGGTGAAGGAGTACCGGGATCAGCTGATCCTGGTCGACTCCAAGGCTGTGCGAGCCGAGTTGGGCGCCCTTCTCGGGTCCTGGTTGATCGAGGACGAAGGATTTCTGCGCCCGCCATTCCGGTCTTGGCCCTCGGCCATCGTGTCCTGGAGACCGCGTACAGCCGATACCGCCAGAACGCACTAGTCCGGACAGGCCATTTCCGAAAAGGGTCCGCGGTCGCGGGTCGTGATCGGACGAAAGCATCGAAACCACCACTACCGATCGGGGAGACGATGCGAGACAGGAAGACCCGCCTTTGGACCGGGATGGGCCGGCTCGGCCGAGTGGCCGCGGGTGTGGGCATTGTCTCCGCCTCCGCCGTTGCGATGGCCCCCCCTTCCAGGGCGGCTTCTTGCCCGCCGGACCGCCCCCTCTGCTGGCTGCTCTCGACGCCCACGACGACTCCGACGCCGGCGCCGGCGCCGGCACAAGTGGTGACCATCCCCACTCTGCCGCCGGTCACCATCGCTCCGCCGCCGCCGGCCGCTCCCCACTCGGTGCCCGAGGCGGCCCGTCGCCTGCTCGACCTTGTCAACGGGGAGAGGGCGAAGGCGGGTCTCGGCCTTCTGAACAGCCGGGACGACGTGGTCGCCATCGCTTTGGCCCACAGCCAGCGCATGGTCGCCGCCGGCAACATCTTCCACAACGACGACTACTTCAGCGCCACGGTCCAGAAGCTCCTCAACACCAAGGCTCGGGGCGAGAACGTGGCCCAGAACTCGAGTGTGGACGACACCCACACCCGCCTGATGAACAGCCCCGGCCACCGTGCCAACATCCTCGATCCCCGCTTCTCAGTCGTCGGGTTCGCCGTCGTGCAGGCGTCCGACGGCCGCTACTACACCACCCAGGACTTCCTCCAGCCGGCAGGCGGGATCGCTCCCGTGGCGCCGGCGCCCAAGCCGGCGGCGCCACGACCTGCCGCCGTCGCCGCCGCTGTCGCCGCTCCGCCCGAGGTGCTCGCCCCGACCACGACGACCGTTCCCCCACCGGCCGTCGAGGCGGCCCCGGAGCCTGTCGTGGAGATGGGCAGCCTTGCCGGGCTCACGAGTGGGCGGCCATCCCCGGCTGCCTCGAACGGCACCGGTCCCACCGCACGCCTTGCTTCCAACGCGTGGCTGCCGGCAGGGGCGCTCCTCGCCCTGGTGGCACTCGGTCTCGCGCCGGTCGGCCGTCGGACCGGGTGGAGGCGATCTTCCGTTCGTTGACAGGTCGTGGCGGGTGCCGTGTACGCTGGAAAAACGGCGTGTCTGTCCCCGCTCGACGTGGAAGGCGCCTCCGAGGTTCATGCGCACTTCCCTAAGCACCACCGAAGGGGTACCACCGGAGGGCGGTCCGGGTGAAGCGGACGCGCCGGTGAGGCGTCATTCGGACGAGTCCGATCCTGGGTCACGCTGGGTCGATCGTCCGGCGCTGGCGGGCGTACTCCGGGGTCTGTCGTTCGTTCTCCCTCTGACCGCCTCACTCGCTGTGGCCGGGCTGCTGACCAAGGCTCTGCCGACCCCTGAGTCGACCGGAGCCCGCGTGCTGTGGTGGCTGACCGTGGCGGTCGCTTCGATCGTGACCCTCGTGGCCTTCGACCGCCTGGCCCGGCGCCTGCTGCCGCTGGCCGCGCTTCTCAAGCTGTCGATGGTCTTCCCCGACAGGGCGCCCTCCCGACTCGGAGTCGCCCTCCGCAGCGGCTCCACCAGACGCCTGCAGGAACGGGCGGTCCACGATCTCCAGCAGGGCAAGCAGGAGCCGGCGGACGCGGCCCGCACGATCCTGGCCCTGGCCGCCAGCCTGAACGCCCACGATCGGGGCACCCGCGGCCACTCGGAGCGGGTGAGGGCCTACGCCGATCTGATCGCCGAGGAGATGGGTCTCGCCCGGTTCGAGCGGGACCGCCTTCGTTGGGCCGCGCTCCTCCACGACCTCGGAAAATTGAGCGTTCCTTCAAGCACCCTGAATGCTCACGACGATCTCTCCGAAGACGACTGGGCCACCCTACGGAGCCATCCGTTGGAAGGTGCCCGTCTCGCCGCGCCGCTGAGGGGCTGGCTCGGAACGTGGGCCACCGCCATCGAGCAGCACCACGAGCGCTACGACGGCACCGGCTATCCGTACGGTCTGTCCGGGGAACAGCTCAGTCTGGCCGCGAGGATCGTCGCCGTCGCCGACAGCTACGACGCCATGACGTCGGTTCGGTCCTACAGCGCCGGCATCACGCCCGCAGCCGCCCGGCGCGAACTGGCCCGCAAGGCCGGCAGCGACTTCGATCCAGCTGTGGTCCGCGCCTTCTTGAACATCGGACTCGGCCGGGTTCGCTGGGTCATGGGCCCGCTCGCCTTTCTCAGCGTGGTGCCCTTCGCTCCTGGACTCGGTGGTCTGCGCTCGGCCGTCACCCACACCGGTCGCACCGTGGCCATGGGCACCGTCTCGCTGGTTGCCACCGCCACCGTGATGTCGCCACCCGCCGACGTGCCCCTCCGTGCACCTGTTACGAGCGAGAGCTCGGCCCGGCCCGCTCCCAGGGCCGGGGCGACGACGCCCGTGGCACCTCCCCCGGAGCCGGTGGAGGAGGTGGAGGTGGATTCCGCCCCCGCAGCGGTGCCCTCAGCACCGTCGGCCTCGGCGCCGGCGCTGAGGGCCTCTCCCAGGCCGGCCGCCGGTGCACCAGCGCAGCCGGTCGGTGCGGAGCCGGCGCCGGTGACCACGATTCCGCCGGCGCCGGCGGCCGCCGAGCCGGCTACTCCCCCCGCCTGTCCGACAGCCGGGAAGGCGGCTGACAATTCGCCCGACTGCCCGCCACGGTGGGGGCACACCGACGTCCGTCCGCCCAAGGCGGGTGGGCAGGACGACCCGACACCGCGTCCGCGCTGAGACCAACCACAAAAAGGCGAGTGCCGGAGGATCTCGGGGTAGGACGGCGGCATGCCCGTTTCGCCGGACCTGCGACTCAAGGCGGGCGGCGCTCCGGCCGAAGCCCAACGGGTGACTGCACCGGTTCTCCCTGCAATAGGCCCGGAACTCCGTGGAATCAACCGGCTGCCTTTCCGGCTCCTGGGCTTGGGACTCGCCTTTCTCCTGCTCCCGAACCTGGCCATCATCGGGATCCACCTCCTGGCCCAGAGGTCGCAGCCGGCATCGTCGGTCTCGCTTCCGATCAAGAACTTCGCCGAGGTCGACTCCCGGCTGTGGCGGGGCGCGGCACCTGACGCGCGCGGTTACGGGGCTCTCGCCGCTCACGGCGTGGTGACCGTCATCGACCTGCGGGCAGAAGACGACATCCGCGTCGACGACGCCCGGCTCGCCGAGCTGGGGATCACCCGCATCCATCTTCCGCTCCGCGACGGCCAGGCACCGTCGCAGGCTCTCGTGAATCGCTTCCTGCAGGCCGTGGAGGACAGCCCCGGGCTGGCTTACGTGCACTGTGGCGCCGGCGTCGGCCGTACCGGCACCATGTCCGCCGCCTATCTCGTGAACACAGGCCAGGCCACGCCGAAAGAGGCCCTCCAGCGCAACCTGCGGGTCGGCCCCCCCTCGCTCGAGCAGATCGCCTTCAGCGCCAGCCTCAGCGTTGGAAGCGACGTGCGCCGCCCCCGTCCCCTCCTCGTTGCGGTGAGCCGTGCCCTCGACGCCCCCCGTCGCATCTGGACCAACCTGCGGGGCTGAGAAGGCCGGCGGGATCAGCGCCGAACCGGCGGCCGGGGGAGATCTCTACCGACCCAGTCCATCGGTGGGGATCCACCGACGATCCCGATACCAGGCGGTCAGCTCGGCCACGTCGCCGGCGAGGTCCGTGTGGGCCGGGCGGAAACCGGTGGCGAGAAGTGCGTCGATGCTGAGGCGGTTGTTCCGGTTGGCCTTACGCATGAAGCGGAACCGCTCGCGGCTCAGGATGATGTCCTCGTTCATCCCGTCATCCAAGAAGCGCTCCCGGACAAGGCGGCGGTCCTCGTAGGAGGGACCGCACTCGGGGTCGTCACTGAGTTCGACCGGAAGGCCGAACTCGCGAGCCAGCACGGTGGCCACCTCGATGCTCGTCGGGTACACGCCCGAGACCACGTTGAACGGCCGGCCCACCGCGGCGTCGTGGTCGATGAGGTGCAGGCAGGCCGACACCAGGTCGTCGATGTGGACCAGTCGCTGCTCGATGGGAACCCTGTGGACCGCTACGGCGTCGACTCCCATCGTCTTCTCCAGGACGACATCGAGGATGGCACTGGCCAGAAGCTTCACCGCTCCGGGGCCGTGCACCGACACCGGGCGCACCACCGAGACCGGCAGACCAGAGCGGGAGAAACGCCACACGATTTGCTCCCCCTCCCATTTGGCCTTGCCGTACCCCCGGCTGGGTCGGGGCTCCACGTCCTCCTTCACGGGCAGGGGGAGCTGCACCTCCTCGCCGTAGACCGAGGTGGAGCTCATGTGGAGCACACGGGGGCCGCCGGCCGCCACCGCCGCGGTGAGCAATCGCTCGGTGCCAACCACGTTGGAGCGGAGCATCTCATCGGCATCCGAGCGGGAGCTGGACGCTCCGGCCAGGTGGAAGAGGTGGGTCACGCCGTCGAGCAGCAGGGCCAGCGGCGCACCTCCGGCCAGGTCCGCCGGCTGGTACTCCACCGCCTCAGGCAACGAATCAGGACGGGCCCGCCGGCCCGTTGTCCGCACCGACCAGCCGGCTTCGGTCAAGGCAGGGACGAGGTGCGAGGCGATGTAACCGGTACCCCCGGTGACCAGGGCCAATCGGTCGCTCATCGGGGTACGATAGGTCCTGTGAGGGACACGCGGTGAAGGCGCCCGATCTTTGCGACGTCTGCGGTAGGGACGTACCGGCCGGGCAGGGAGTCAGGGCCGAGATGGCGGTGTCCGGCGCCATGTGCCCCACTCCGATGGCCTTCCACGACGAGTGCTACGAGACGGCCCAGGCCCTGTGGCAACCGGGGGCCGACGACCCCGATTCCACCTGCACCGTCGATCCCCTGTTTCCCGAGACGGCCCAGTGGACCGGGCCGGACGCAGCCAGCTGATCCCCGCCGTCCGCCCCGCCGGCGATCCGGTGGTCGGCTGGCGCTACTGGCACCTCGCACCCGACCCGCCGCTGCTCGGGTCGGTGACACAGCGTGGGTTCACGTGGAAGCCCCGTCGACCGATCAAGGCCCGGTGCGTGTCGAGCGGCCACGCCGCGCCCGCCCCTGGCTGTGCGTGCGGCGTGTATGCCGGCGCCGACCTCGCGGGATTGCGTGAGCACGGTCTCTGCCTTCCCGCCGGCGGCCTGGTGGTCGGCGAGGTAGGCCTGTGGGGGCTGGTCCTCACCGAGGAGGACGGCCACCGGGGGGAGCTGGGTTACCCGCGCCGGCTGTCCGTAGTGGCGGAGACGGTGGATGCGGGAACCCTGCCCGGCGTGGTCGACCACCTGGCGCTCCGATATGGCGTCAACGTCGACTCCGTCGCCCGGGCCGACGTCGTGGGCGAGGTGTCGGCGGCCATCGCCGCCTTCCTCGACATGTCGCGCTGAGCGCCGCGTCAGGGCGGGGTCTCGGGAGGCTCCCAGCTGAGTCTCCACTCACCGCCGGCATCACGTCGCACCCTGGCCGGCGCCGCTACCGGCCGGAAGATGCCAGGCTCGGCCTCGTCCCACCGTGCCGCCCGCACCAGGACTGCGGCACCGTGCCGGGCGCGGCCGAGCACGTCGAGCACGAACCCACCGTCGACCAGAGCGATACCCGGACCCCACACCTCCACCACCCAGCGGGCGCCCAGCGAGACAGACGCCCGCACCCCGACCGTGTCCATCTGCCCCTGGAGCGACGCCCCCGCCTTCGGTGGCACCTCGAGCGCGGCGGAAGAGATACGCCGGCACCCGTGCTCGGCCATCCAGAACTTGAGGTGCTCACGCAACAGGACGAGCACCTCGGGGCGGATGTGGTCGTGAAGAAGGCGGCCGTGCTCGCTGAGATAGGCCCCGCGGCGCCATGCCCGGTCCCAGGTGAGCATCAGGCCCAGTTGGTTGCGCAGGGCCAGGTCACCCGGTGCCAGAAGGGCCGATGGGCCGAGGCTGGACTGCACCTGGCGGAAGAGCTCGATCGACATGGCCCACGAGTGCAGGTTGCGCCAGAGCTGGAGGACCTTCAGGCACTCGGGCAACTCACCACCGAAGGCCAGCATCGTGCGCTCGGCGCCGATGTCGTGGTCCTCGAGCACCACCTTGCCTTTACGCCAGGTGACCCGATGCTCGGTGCCGCTACAGGCCACCAGCGCGGTGGCCGGCTTGATGTGGTCGCACCAGCGCACCCGTCGGACGGCTAGGCCGCGTGCTCGACGCCGTCGATGTGGACCACCCTCGCCCACGCCGGCGGCTCCCAGGCCCGGCCACCGCGAGCGGTACCGCCGCCGATCACGCCGACGACGACCTGAACCCCCTTCGGCGCCACCGCCGGCCACGGCGTCATGCCGTCGGTGAGAACGACCACCACCGACGGCCGTGGCCTCAGGCGTACGGCCGCCTCCAGCCCCACGGCCATGTCCGTTCCACCCCCGCCGACCAGCTCCAGGCGGCTGGCGGAGGCCACCCGCTGCACGGTGTGGACGGCGGCGTCCACTGCCAGAACCCGAAGGCGGCCGGCGGCGAGGCCGAGGCCGCGGAGGAGCCCGTCCACCTCGGCCAGCACCTGACCCAGCTGCTCGGTGGACATGCTGCCCGAGGTATCGCACAGCACGACGATCTCGGGGACCGGCCGCTCCATGGCGGGCAGGATCACGTCCGGGCTGCAACCGGCGCGGCGGGACGGGCGGCGGTAGGTGTAGTCGACCCGACCGGCGACGGTGCCGACCCCCTTGCGGATCTCGGATGACAGAACCTTGCGCCAGTCCACCCTCGGCTCCAGCAGGTCCTCGGCCCAGCGCTTCCAGCTGTTGGCCAGCCGGCCACGACCCTCCCGCAGGTAGGTGAGCACGTTGCTGGCCACCTGGGCCCGTACCATGTGGCGCTCCCCGGGGGGGAGGCCGCCGGGCTCCTCGGCCAGCATCTCCCACGGCCTCGTCTTGGCGTCCGCCCCACTCCCGCAGTCGGGCTCGTCGCCGTCAGGCACGTCGTGGTGCTCGCAGTGGTAGTACTCCTCGGCCAGGCGGCTGGGCGCCCAACCGAGGCGTTGGGGCAGCACCGGGTTGGAGGGCAGACGCAGACCGGTGTTGATGAGGTCGTCGTTGATCTCGGCGTCGGCGGCCAGCGACCAGTCGCGCGCGCTCTGACGGGACACGCCCACCCGGGTGGCCCGGCCGGCGTGGTCGCGCACGAGGTGTCCGGCGTGGTGAACGAGCACGCTGCCGAGCACCTCGATGCTCCACTGGTCCACCAGGTCCGGGTCCACGTACAGCCGCCAGGCCTCGTCCACTGTGGCCTTGCCCAGATCACGAACCGCGGTGACGGGTGATGCGAACAGGGCGGCGGCCAGGTACGGATGACGGGAGACGGCCCACAGCCTGGCCACGGACACCTTGCGCGCCTGCTCGGGAGTGAGCACGACCCTGGAGGAGTTCACATCAGGCCGGCGTCACGCAGAAGGGGAGCGAAGAGCTTGACCTCCGGCGGCGCCACCGCCCCGGCCGGGCGGCACTGGGCGAGGACCCGGGCGGCCACGGCTGCGACGTCCGGCGCGTTCTCGCCAGCCCGCCCCAGCACACGCCAACCGGCCGACCAACGCTCCGGGGTCGGATTGGCGGCGACGGCGGCGGCCACGGCGGACAACACCGCATAGGTGCGGTCACCGCGATTGGGCAGTTCGAAGCCGTCCGGATCGGCGAGAACGGCCTCCGGATCAGGAAGGTCCATCTCCAGCTGCCACATGAGCAGCTCCAGACCGGGTCCCTCGCCGACGGCACCGGTGAGCAGCGCCGTCTCCGCTTCCGTCGAGGCACCCACCGCCCGGGCCGCCGCCCACAGCCGGGCCGCCATCTCCCATGTACGCGGACTGGGCCAGCCCCGTCCGGCCCGGGCCGCATCGGTGGGAACGTCGCAGGCCAGCCCGGGGCGCACGGTGATGAAGGCGGAGATCAGGGCCCGTGTGTGCTGCATCTCCTCCTCCCACCCGCCGGCCAGGGCCGGCGGTACCGGCAATGGCCAGCCACCCACCAGACCCTCGGCGAAGCCGGCGGGGTCCACGTCCCAGTCCAGGTGGCAGAAGCGGTTGGCCAGCGGCGCCGACAGGTCCCATCCATCGGCCGCCTGCTCGGGTGGGTTGGCCGCCGCCACCACGACCACGTCGGCGGGCAGCGACAGGTCACCCACCACCCGCTCGAGCACCACCCGGAGCAGAGCGGCCTGCACGGCCGGCGGCGCCGTCGAGATCTCGTCGAGGAACAGCAAACCTCCGCCGGCCGCAGCCAGACGCTCGGCCCAGCGGGGCGGAGCGAAATGAACCACCCCGTCGACCACAACGGGAAGCCCCGAGAAGTCCGAGGGCTCACGTATGGCGGCGATGACCGTTTCGCACGACCAGCCCATGGCGGACGCCAGGGCCCTGATGACCGAGGTCTTGCCCGTGCCCGGCGCACCCCACAGGAGCACCGGCACCCGAGCCGCCACGGCGATACCGAGCGCCTCCACCGTCGTGTCCTGGCCGCTCACTGAGCGTCACCCTAGGTGGCGGCAGCGTGCAAAGCGGGCGCAGGGGGAAAGAGGTGCCCATGACCGACTACCCGCCCCGGCCCCGCCCCCGACCAGTCGATCCGGTGGACGGCGTCGGCGTCTTCTGCGCCAACTGCCAGGCCCCGTTGGCCCCTGATGCCGGCTTCTGCAACAAGTGTGGGGCACCCCGCCTGACACGCGACACCAGCCCGACGCAGGTGCTGCCCGTCACCCGGCCTGTGGCCCGCGAGACCGTGGTGGAGGAGGAGATCCGCGATGACGCAGCGGTGGTGCGCAGGCCTCCGCCGACCAACTGGTGGCCCCTGGTGGCACTGGGGGTGCTCGGACTGCTGATCCTGCTCCTTGTGCTCCTCGTCGCCCTCGACGACGACGACGACGTAGTCGACCCCAATTCGACCACCACCTCGGTGCCCCTTCAGACCGTGCCGTCGACTCTGCCCACGCCGGCACCGGTCATCCAGCCGCCCCAGACCGTCTTCGTGCCGGTTCAGCCGGCTCCCACCAGCCCGTCAACCACGACCACGACCGCGAGCACGACGACGACGGCGCCGACCACCACCACGACGCAGGCGACCACCACGACCACGACGTTGTCGGGCTTCTGACCTCGCCCCGGGGCTCAGAGAATGGGTAGGGTCGGTCGCGGGTTGGACCTGGTCGGCGTCGTCGTCGAGGTGGTGCTCGAACTGGTCGTCGAAGGCGGCTCGTAGTAGATCGTCGTGGTCGTCGGTGGATCGGTGTAGGGCACCGTCTGGCCCGGCAGGGTGCTGCTCGTCGTGGAGGTGGATGTGAGAGGCACCGGCACGTCGAAGTCGACCGGCGGCACGTCCTTCAGGGCCTCGGACATGAACGACTTCCACGTCTCGGCCGGTATCGAGCCGCCCGTGACCCTCTCGAGGCCCTTGACGTTGCGCAGGGGCACGTTGCCGGTCCTGTCCCCTATCCAGACCGCCGTCGACAGCTGTGGTGTGAAGCCCACGAACCAGGCGTTGGCGAACTCCTGGGAGGTGCCGGTCTTGCCCGCCGCCGGACGGCCTATATCCGCCCGGGTGCCCGTTCCGCCGGTGATGACCCCTCTCAGCACGTCGGTGACGTTGTCGGCGATGATCTTCTCGACCACCCGCCTCGGCCGGCGCTTGCGGTTGTCCTCCACGAACTTCCCGTTGGGCGCCTTGGCCCAGAGCACCGGAGTGGGATCCAGCCGGGTGCCGCCCGTGGCGAATGTGCCGAAGGCCGAAGCCATGTCGAGGGGCGACACCTCCTGGGCCCCCAGGGCGTAACTCGGGCCGTGCACCTCGGGGTTGGCCACCCAGGCCGACGTGATCCCCAGGTTCTTGGCCATCTGCGCCACCTCGGGCACACCCACGTTGAGGATCACCTGCGCGAACACGGTGTTGTAGGACTTCGCCGTCGCTTCGCGCAGGGTCGCACTTCCGCCTGAGGTTCCTTCGAAGTTCTCGATCACACAGCCTTTGTCACCGGTGCAGTTCGGGATCCTGTACTGGCTCGGGGCGCGGTACACCTTGGTGTCGAGGATGCCCTTCTTGAAGGCGGCAGCGAGCACGAACGGCTTCCACGACGAGCCCGGCTGGCGACCGGTGCCACCTCCCTCCACCGTCACCTTCTTGGCATCCCAGCAGGTCGCCTCGACGTCCACGTCGTCCTTGTTCTCCGGTCTCGGGCGGTGGCATTTGCCGAGGGCCAGGTTCACCTGACCCTTCTCGGCACCGAAGTCCCGGCCTCCGACAAGCGATTTGACGAAACCGGTCTGCGGCTCCACCGAGACCAGGGCCATCTCCAGGGGCGGCTGGGTACCCTCCAGGGCGGTTCGCACTGAAGCCTCGGCCAGCCCCTGCAGCCGCGGGTCGATCGTGGTCCGCACCTCGAGCCCGCCCCGGTAGAGGGCGTCGCGGCCGTACTTCTTCTCGAGGTAACGCCGGACGTAATCCACGAAGTACGGGTACTTCGTGAACGGCTGCTGTGCAGGGTGCACGATCGTCGCGGTACCCGCTGCGACCGGAACGGTGGTGGCCGCCCGGATCCGCTGGCGGGCGGCGTCGTCGTGCTCGGCCCGTGAGATGAAGCCAAGGTCGAGCATCTTGTCGAGCACCAGGGTGCGCTTCGTCTCGGCGAGGCCCTGGTTGGCTCTGGGCTCGTAGCGACTCGGGGCCGGGATCAGACCGGCCAGAAGCGCCGACTCCGAAAGGGTGAGCTTGTTGACCGGCTTGTGGAAGTAGGTCTCCGCTGCTGCTCCCACCCCGTAGGCACCCTCTCCCAGGTAGATGGAGGACAGGTACTTGAACAGGATCTCCTCCTTGGCGACCTTGCCCGAGAGCTGACTGGCCAGGATGGCCTCCCGGACCTTGCGCGACAGCGTCCGTTTTCCACCCGTGTAGGCCAGCTTCACGTACTGCTGGGTGATGGTGGAACCCCCCTGGCGATAGGCGCGGCCCTGGACGTCGGCGACAAGAGCCCTCAGTGTCCCCCGGATGTCGAGTCCTCCGTGGCTGTAGAAGTTGCGATCCTCGGCGGCTATCACCGCCTGCTTCAGGTGCTTGGGAATATCGGACTTCTTGACCGGGCGGTTCTGCTCGAACTCGCTGAACTGGCCGATCTCGTCGCCGTTGACGTCGAATACCCGGCTGATCTGGCTACCTCCCGGCGGGCGGGGCACCGGCAGGGTCTCGGGTACGGGCAGGTTGAACAGGGCGACGATGACAGTGGCGACCACCACCAGGGGCGCAGCGGCGGCGGCGGCGACAAAAGCGCCGGTTATCCAGCGAAGCGAACGTCCGTCGTCCATCACCGGGAGTTTCGCGCACGGTGACCGGGCGCTTCGGTCGCCGGCACGGGTACGCTCCGCCGGCCAGTGCTGATCCTGCTGTTGTTCATCTGCCTCATCGTCGTGGTGGGTGTCGTCGCGGGTCTGGGGCAGGCCGGTATGCTGCCCGGCTTCGACTCCGAGGGTCGAGGATCGGGTTCCTCGGGGGTTTCACGCATGCTGGACAGCCCGGGTTGCCTGCTCACCCTGATCGCCGCCTCGGTGGTCTGGTTCGCCGCCTGGGGGGTCGTTTTGGTGCTGTCCCTGCGCTTTCTCCGCTCCGTGATCTGATCGCTCCGGGCCGATCCGGAGGACGGTTTCTCCTGGCGGCTGGTGGCGGGCCAGGCGACGGAGATGGTCAGGTTGCTGGAAGATCGGCGCCAGCGCGGTTACAGTCCGGCTATCAGGTGGGCGAAAGCTGAGACCCGGGTGGGCCTGTCAGTCGCCACGTTTGTTGCAGTCGGGACGTTCGTGGTGGCCGGCGCAGTCCCCGGCGCGGGCGCGCAGATCGGCACCCTCCCGATCCCAGGTTCCGATCCCCCGCCCACCACGACAACCACGACGCCCCGTAGCACCACCACCACGGCGCCACTTCTGCCCGACATCACCTCTCCGGCACCGCCGGACCCGGTGCCCACGACGGCGCCACCCCGGCCGGCGCCGGCCAAGGCTGCGCCGGCCGCCACACCACCCCCCGTCAACGTGCCCGGCAACGGCGCGGGTGACACCGGAGCCATCCCCGGAGATGCCGGGCCCTTTCCCGCCGACCTGGCTGCCCTCAGCCGCTCGGTGAGGCGCACCGGCGCGCGCAACACCACCGCCCTCGTCGACGCACTCAGGGTGCTCGAGACCTTCGGCCTCACACGGGAGGACGCCTTGCGGGTGGGGATGGGGCAATTCCCGGTCGGCGGCTACGCCAACTACTCCCATGACTGGTGGCTGCCCCGTTTCGGGCCGGGATGGCGGCTCCATCAGGGCACCGACATCTTCGCTGCCAGGGGCACGCCCATACGGGCGCCGGAGACCGGCGTCATCCGGTGGGCCGCCGGCGGCCTCGGCGGCATCGCCGCGTACGTGGTCCAGGCCAACGGCACCTACTTCTATCTCGCCCACCTCGACCGCCGGCCACCCGGGCAGAGGGACGGGCAGGCCGTCCAGGTCGGCGAGACCGTCGGCTACGTCGGCACCTCCGGAAATGCCGCGGGAGGGTCGCCGCACCTGCACTTCGAGTACCACCCAGCCGTGAAGTTCGTCACCAAGGGCAAAGGCAAGAAGAAGACGACGGTCGCGGTTCCTCTCAAGGTGCGTCCCGGAACTGTTCTTCGCGCGGTCGACCCGAAATCGTTTTTGGACCTGTCACTGGACTATGCCAGGGCCAACGTCCCGAACGTGGTGGCCACCTACCGGGCCAGTTACGACGCCACCCAGGCCGCGGCCTCGTCTGCTGCGACTTCATCGGTGGGGCCTCTCGACGCTGTGGCCGGAGCGACCGCCCTCGGCGGGGTACAGGCCGCCGCGCAGCTCTCTGCCGGCGAGACACTCGCCCGGTACCCGCTCGCTGCGCTGGCCTTCCTGCTGATGCTGGTGGTGGGATCGTTGACCCCGGTCCTGTCGCCGGCCCGGGCCAGCCTTCCCGGCCAGCGCAGGCGCCGCGACCAGGCGGCGCCGCTGCCCCCGGCGCTCGCGCCCCCGCCCGAACCGGAACCGGATGCCTCAGCCACGGAAGCCGGGGTAGAGCCGAGCGGACGCCGGACCCGAGCCTCCCGCCGTAGCCGGCGAACGGGAGTGGCCGCTCGCGCCAGGCGGCCAGGACGCAGCCAGCCGGCAGCCGTGCCTCGCCCACCGGTCAGCTCCCGGGAAGCCTGTCCGGGAGCGGACGCAGCAACGATGACCCGTGCCTCGCCCAACGGTTGAGCACCTCGGCGGTGAAGCGCCCCTCCACCGCCATCACCGCACGGGCACCGAAGAGGATGTCGCCGGCCAGCACGGGCTCGTCCGCGGCGAGCCTCGCCGCCATGTCGTGGGCGGCGACGTGCTGGTGATGGGCATCGGCGAGAACGTGGGCGTCGTAGAAGCGGCGGGCGGCGACACTCACGCCCAGGCGGGCCAACGCCTGTGAGTACCTCCGCATCGGGGCCACCGAGGTCATCTCGAAGATGGCGAGATGACCCACCAGCGCCCCCCGCAGGCGGCGATGCAGACCGAACAATGAGATGAGGTTGACGGTGGCCAGGGTGAAGCCCGGGATCCAGTCGAGGTAGGCGCCGTAGCCTTTGTCGAGCCCCAACTCGGCCATGGTGACCGCGAACAGCGACGAGTGCATGTCCTCCTCACGACCGCCGCCGTACTCGTCCGCCTGGATCTCGACCATCGCCGCCTTGGCACCGCCGGCCAGCCGGGGGATGGCCCAGGTGTGGGGGTCGGCCTCCTTCAGCTGATAGGCGGAGCGGTGGACGGCCAGTTCCCGCACCTGCTCGAGCGTCGCGTCCGTGGCAACGTGGGCGGACAGGGACGGTCCGTGCCCGTCGCGGGCCAGCGCCCACAGCTGTTCCTCGAAATCGTGTGAGCCAGGAGGAAGAGGCGCCTCGAGAGCGACCAGGGAGCGCACCCCCTCCTCGAAGACCGTCTCGAGTCCGCTCCGCAACCGCAGAAGATCGGCGTGCCACTCCCAGCCATCGTCGATGCCGGCGAAGGAGCGGTAGTGCAGCTCGTAGCAGACATAGAGGGCCAGCTGGAGATCGTCGCCAGCCCAGTTTTCGACCGGCATCGGCGGCCATGTCCCGAGGGGATGGGGCGGCCTGACCAGGTGCGAGATGACGAAATCGCTCACGGGGCCTCGGGCTTCGGGAAGCGCCTGAACCGATCCCGGTGCCCGCTCGTCGACCGCCGCCACCGGAACCATGCACCCCTCTTTCCCGTCCCGCTCGCTCTCGAACTTACGGCGACAGTTCAGGCGTCGGACGCGTTCAGCGTCACCCGAGGATGTCGGGCAGCTCCTGGTCTTCAGCACCACCCACACCGGGCCCGGCCACCGCCGCCAGCCGGCTGACGCCGGCGACGATCCCGCCGGCCAGATCGCCGGCGGCGAAGCGCTCGGTCATGCCGGCGACCGCTTCGGCACAGGCGCCGTCCGGCACACGCGCCCGCACGGTGGGAGCCGTCACCACCTCGACCCGGCGCTGGTCCGGCGCCACGAGCAGAAGAACCGCAGGACGCAGGTGGAGACCAGCTTGGACGAAGAGCCCCTCCGCATGGGACCGGGCGTCCCCGTCGGCCGGACCGAGCACCACACAGAACTGAAGGCCGGTCAGGTCCTCGGCGGCGTCCACCGCTTCACCCACCCGCCGGTGATCGGACTTGCTCAGCTGCCTGCCCTTACCAGCCACCGCTCGCCCCCCCACCGCCGAAACCGCCGCCTCCGCCCCCGCCGAAACCGCCGCCTCCGCCCCCCCGACCGCCGCCGAAGCCGCCGCCGCCGAATCCGCCTCCCCAGAAGATGGGTGTGCCGAAACCACTCCCAAAGCCGCCTCGGCCCCGCCGGCGCCCTCCTCCCAGGATGGCGAGTCCGAACATGGGCAGCACGAACAACAACGGGAACGGAAAGCCTCCACCGCCCGATCCGCCGTCACCCTCAGGTCGTGCCGGCAAGGGCCCGACCTCGGTGTCCCCCAGCTCCCTGCGGATGCCGATGGTCCCCTCCACCACTGCTCCGCCGAGATCACCCTGTCTCAATAGAGGGACGAGCCGGTCCCGGATCCGGCCCGACTGCAGGTCGGTGAGGCTGCCCTCCAGCCCCCGCCCGACCTCGATGCGCAGCTTCCGGTCCTTGGTGGCGATAAGGAGCAGCACCCCGTTGTCTTTGCCCTTCTGGCCGAGTCCCCAGGCCCGAGCCAGATCGATCGAGTAGTCCTCGAAGGAACGCCCCCCGGTCGTGCGGACGACGGCCACGGCCACCTGGTTGCCCGACCGCTTCTGGTAGTCGTCGAGGGCCCCGTTGACCTGGGCCTCGACCTCGTCGGGAACCTCGCCGGCCGCATCGACCACAGGGGCTGTGAACTTCGGAAGATCACCGGCGGGGAAGGCGGGCTCTGCCCCGAGGAGCCCCGTGGCCGTGATCATGACGGTCGTCATGGCCACGCCCGCCACCGCCAGCGGGACGCCCCGCCAACGGCTTCCAGTCACCGCAGTGTGGTCGGCGGCGTGGTGGGACTGTTGCCCAGGTCGACCTGCGGTGCTTCCCGGGCCCCGACGTTCGCCGCGAACAACGGCTTCTTGTCGAAGCCGAAGATACCGGCCACCAAACTGCGGGGGAAGCGGCGGATGTGCACGTTGTAGGTCGTCGCCGCGCCGTTGTAGTCGCGGCGGGCCTGCGCCACCCGGTTCTCCGTGCCTTCGATCTGAGTTTGGAGGTCCCGGACGTTCTCGCTGCTGCGCAGCTGCGGAAAGTTCTCGACTATGGCGAGCAGCCGGCCTAGTCCGGACTCGATCTGGTTCGAGGCGGCGAACTTCTGCTCGGGGTTCGTGGCGCCCGAGTACGCGGCCCGGGCCCTTGCCAGCTCACCGAAGACCGCCTGCTCCTGGTTGAGGATTCCCTTTACCGCGCCGACCAGGTTCGGGATCAGGTCGTTACGCCGCTGCAACTGGGCATCGAGGTCGGCGAACGACTGATCGACGGCACCCTCCCGGTCGACGATCCCGTTGTAGGAGCCGATGAGGGGAAGTACGACGACGAGAAGCACCCCCACGAGTACCGCCACGGGAATGAACCAACGCCTCGAGCGGAGCGACGAGAGTGACGCGGTCATCGCGTCACCGTACCAGCGGTCGTTGACCCTCCTGCCGGTTGAGCGCCGCAGCCAACGGGTAGCTCATAGGTTCGAACCGCGTGAACAGGAGGATTGAAAATGGGTGATCAGACACCGCAGGGTGAGCCGCTGGAGCATTCCATCTGGGATGGCGCCGGCAACGAGATCAAGGTCGTGACCACGGTCGACGACGAGGGCCGTCCGAGCGAGGGCACCGGCAAGACGAGGGAGGAGGCGCTGGCCGATGCCAAGAAGCCGGGCCAGCTCCTCGGTCACGGATTCGACACCGATCCCAAGACGAGCCCATACAAGCATTGACCGAGAGGCTCCCGGGGGGACGGGATCGCCACCCGGTGGATGACTCCCCCTTTTAAGGAATGAGGATCTGATTCTGTCGGGTGGATTTGGAGCGGACGACGGGATTCGAACCCGCGACCTCAACCTTGGCAAGGTTGCGCTCTACCAACTGAGCCACGTCCGCGACCTGCCTGACGTTATCAGCGCCGCCCGGGCCTCACGGCCTCCCTCGTCAGCTCCTCCAGGGCGAGGGCGAGGTCGGCGGTGATGCGGCAGGGCTCGGCCACTGCGTCTCGGTCGACGACCACTCCCACGTGCATGCTGCTGCCGTAGGTCATGACGGTGACGTTGAGGGCGACGCTGTCCAGCACCGGACCCAGGGGGTACAGCTCGGTGACCCGAGCGCCGGCGAGGAACAGGGGCGCCTTCGGGCCGGGCACGTTCGAGATGATCACGTTGAACGCCGGCGGCAGTGCCCCGCCGACCAGCCGCGAACCTAGACGGGCGGCGGGCACGGCCAGCGCCGGTATGGCGAGCCCGGCCCACTCCGAAAGGAGATCACGCTGGATCATCCGGTCCTGGGCCCTCGCTTGCGCGGCGCCGGCGGCGATGGCCCGGACACGGGCAGCCGCTCCTTCGACCTGGGAGGCGAGGGAGACCAGCATGGGCGAGATGAGATTTCCGGAGCTGGGCTGGTCCCGCGCTCCTCGCAGCGAGAGAGGAACGAGGGCCACCAGCTCGCCGTCGGGCTTCTCGTCACGGTCGGCGAAATAAGAGCACAGAGCCTCCGAGCACAGCGCCAGCACAACGTCGTTGGCCGTGGCTCCGAACGCGGCCGCCACGGCCTTGATGTCCGCCATCGGGAGCCTGCTCCACGCCACCCGTCGCCACGGGCCGATGCGCACGTTCAGAGACGTCCGGGGAGCGGTGAAGGGTGACGGAGGGGGCGGTGTCTCCGAGGCGGCGTTCCGGCGGCGCAGGCCCATGACCGTGGCCACCGTCCGCTGCACCGCCGCCATGAGCCGGTCCGAGCCGGGCAGAGCGGCGACGGCATCGCCGATCAACTGCGCCTCCGACGGTTCCGAGTCCCGCGGTGCCCCTTCCTCGGCCGAATGTTCCCGCGCCGGCGCCGGTTCCCCGTCCAGAAGCTTGCCGAGGAGCTCGCTGCCGGAAATCCCGTCCAGCGCCGAGTGGTGGGCCTTGATGACCACGGCCGCCAGACCGTTTGCCAGACCCTCTATCACGTGCATCTCCCACAGCGGGCGGCTCCGGTCGAGTGGCCGCCCCATCACCTCGGCCACCACTTCGGCCAGCTCCTCCACCCCCCCGGGTTTTGGAAGCGCGGCGCGACGGATGTGAAAGCTGAAGTCCACCTCGGGGACATCGGCCCAGAGCGGGTGGTTGATGCCGAAGGGGACGCGCACCAGGCGCCGGCGGAAGGGCGGCACCAAGGGCAGGCGCTCTCCGACGAGCTCGCGCACCCGCCCGACCGACCACCCACCTTCGGCCCCGGCAGGATCGACGATGAGAAGCGACGCCACGTGCATGTGGTTGGTGGCGCTCTCAAGCGCGAGGAAAGCGGCGTCGAATCCGGCCAGGCGCTCCACCAGCCGCTACTTGAGCAGGCGCGAGAGGCGCCGGTCGGCGAGCAACTTCCCGCCGGTCTGGCAGGTCGGGCAGTACTGGAGCGACTTGGTGGCGAAGGCGACCTGGCGGACGGTGTCACCACATTCGGGGCAGGGCCGGCCGGCACGGCCGTGCACCCGCATCCCGCTGCGCTTCTCGTCCTTGAGGCCGGCGGCGGAAAGGCCGATACTCCGCTCCACCGCGTCCCGTAGCACCCCCACCAGAGCCTGGTGCAGCCGGGCCACCTCCTCGTCGTTCAGCCGGTCGGCCGCCTTGAACGGCGACAGCCGGGCCACGTGCAGCGCCTCGTCGGAATACGCGTTCCCCACTCCAGCCAGGACCGACTGCGTGGTGAGCGCACTCTTCAGTTGCCCGCCGTGCTCACGCAGGAGCGTGCCCAGGACAACGGCACCGAACGCCGTGTCCAGCGGATCAGGGCCGAGCCGGGCCATCGGCTCGACCTCCTCAGGATCCCGCACCACCCATGCGGCCAGCCGCTTCTCGGTTCCCGCCTCGGTGACGTCGAAGCCGCTCCCGGCATGGAGCCCGACCCGTAGCGCCAAAGGGCCCTTACCCGGCCGGGCCACCTTCTCGGGAAGCGACTCGCTCCAGCGCACCCATCCCCCGCGGGCCAGGTGCAGGGCCAGCCAGATTCTGCCGGCTCCGCCCCCGCCGGCACCCGCCCTGGTCTCCATGAGGAGGAATTTGCCCTTCCTCGACCAGCCGGCGACGGTGGCGCCGACAAGGGCCGACAGCGGCGGGTCGAAGGTCTTCAGTGCCGAGAACGACGCCAGCTCAGCCCGCTGGACGGTGCCGCCCCTGCTCTTGCCGTCGAGGAAGCGCGTCAGCGCCTCCACCTCGGGAAGCTCCGGCACGCCGGCTCCTCAGGCTCCCGTGGATCCGAAGCCGGCGGGACCGCGGCCACCATCGGGTAGCTCGTCGCTGATCACGAAGTCGGCCTCCTCGATGCGCTGGATCACGAGCTGGGCCACCCGGTCGCCCCGACGCACGTGGTACGCCTGGTGCGGGTCGGTGTTGACAAGCAGCACCTTCAACTCGTCCCGGTAGCCGGCATCGATCAGCCCAGGCGTATTGAGGCAGGTGACACCGTGGCGGAGAGCCAGCCCACTGCGGGGCTGGACGAAGCCGGCATAGCCGACCGGGATGGCGACGGCGACACCAGTGGCCACCAGCGCCCTGCCACCGGCGGGAGGGAGCGTGTGGTCCTCCCGGGCACTCAGGTCGGCGCCGGCATCGCCCGGCCTGGCGTAGGACGGAAGAGGCAGGTCGGGGTCGAGACGCACGATCGGGACCTGCAGCACACCCGCAGCCTACGATCCCCGGGGATGGCACTGGCCTGGATGGACCTGGAGATGACCGGCCTGGACGCCGACACCTGCGCCATCGTGGAGATCGCCACCCTCATAACCGACGACGATCTCGCGGTGGTGGCTGAGGGGCCCGACCTCGTGGTGGCGTGTGCACCTGAGCGGCTTGTGGCCATGGAGGATGTGGTGCGGAAGATGCACACCAGGAGTGGGCTGCTGCCGGCCATCGAAGCGTCGACCACGACCCTCGAGGAAGCGGCCGCGGCCACGCTCGACTTCCTCAAGAAGCACGTGGAGGCGCCGCGCACGGTGCCGCTGTGCGGCAATTCCATAGGCACGGACCGGCGCTTCCTGGCCGCCCACATGCCCCAGGTGGACGAGTGGCTTCACTACCGGTCCATCGACGTGTCCACGGTGAAGGAGCTGTGCCGGCGTTGGTACCCGGCGGAGTTCGCCAAAGCCCCCCAGAAACAGGGGGGTCACCGCGCCCTGGACGACATCCGCGAGAGCATCGAGGAGCTGCGCTACTACCGCTCGGCGGTGTTCCGCTGACAGCCGGCCGCGCCTCCAGGTACTTCGACGGCCGGTCGATGCCTGACACCGCCATCTCGAAGCTGCTGTCGCGGGCGGCGCAGGAGATCGACGAGGGGATCCTGCCCTCGTGCCAGGTGGCGCTGGCCCGGGACGGGGAGCTGATCACCTTCGAGGCCTTCGGTGGCGCCACGACCGAGACCCGCTATTCCGTCTTCTCCGCCACAAAGCCGATCGTCGCCAGTGCGGCCTGGATCCTGGTCGGCGAGGGGCTCCTCGACGTGAGCCGGCGTGTAGGTGACTACGTTCCCGAGTTCGCCACCAACGGGAAGGAGGTCGTGACGGTCGAGCAGCTGATGCTGCACACCTCGGGATTCCCCCACGCCAGCATGCTGCCCCCGGAATGGTCGACACGCGAGGGGCGTCTGCGCATGCTCGCCAGCTGGGAGCTGTCCTTCGAGCCGGGTTCCGCCTTCGAGTACCACCCCACGTCCGCCCACTGGGTGCTGGCCGAGATCATCGAGCGGCTGGGCGGGATGGATTTCCGTGACTTCGTCCAGGAGAGGGTCACCGACCCGGTGGGTCTTCCCCGGCGGGTCCTGGGGATCGGCCCCGAAGATGGCGACGACATCGCTCCGGTCGAGATGCGCGGTGACCTGCCGTCGGGCGACGAGCTGGAAGCCGCACTGGGCGTTCGGGAGCTGGAGGTGGGCGAGGTGACCACCGACGCCCTGCTCGCTCTGAACCTGCCGGAAGTCCGGGAGCTCGGGCTGCCGGGCGCCGGCGGGGTGATGCGGGCCGCCGATCTGGCGCTGTTCTACCAGGCGCTCCTCCACAACCCGAAGGGGATCTGGGACGACGAGGTGCTCCGGGACGCGACGGGCAATGTCCGCAACCGCCTTCCCGACAAGCTCTTCAAGCTGCCGGCCAACCGCACCCTCGGTCTGACCCAGGCCGGCGACGACGGCTTCGCCTTCCTGCGCGGCTTCGGCTCCACCGCGTCCGGGCGCTCCTTCGGCCATGGCGGCGCGGGTGGCCAGATCGCGTGGGCTGACCCCGTCAGCGGGCTGTCGTTCTCCTATGTCACCAACGGCATCGACGCCAACGTCATCCGCCAGGCCAAGCGAGGCATCGAACTGTCCACCTTCGCCGGCGCCTGCTGAGCCCTACCACCAGCGCCGGGCCCTGCTCGACCTTTTGGAGCGCGAGGGCTCTCGTTCAGCCCGCGTCGAGGGCGACGCGGAACTCGGCCACCGCCGCGCCGACCTCGTCGGGCCCGGCCCCGTCGAGCACCCGGCGCATCAGGGCGGAAGCCACGATGACCCCGTCGGCCTCGGCACAGGCTTCGACCGCCTGCGCCGGCGTCGACACGCCGAAACCGATGAGCACGGGCTTGTCGGTGAGCGCCTTGAGCCGCTTGCCGATCAGCGCGGCGGAGCCGGGCAGCGCACCGCGCTCGCCGGTGATGCCCATGACGCTGACGCCGTAGACGAATCCCCGCGACCGCTCACAGATGGCCCCGAGGCGGTCATCGGGGGTGACGGGCGCGGCGAGCAGCACGGTCTCCACGCCCTCGGAGATGGCCGCCTTCGACCAGGGCTCCAGCTCCTCCAGAGGGAGGTCGGGCACGATGGCTCCGGCCACGCCGCTGTTGTCCAGAGAAGCGGCGAAGCGGCGGTGTCCCGTACGGAAGACGATGTTGTAGTAGGTCATCGCCACCAGCGGGACGTCGACGTCGGCGTCGCGCAGGGCGGTGAGGATGGCGGTCGGGGTCGCTCCCTCGTCCAGGGCCCGCTGGGAGGCGGCCTGGATGGTGGCCCCGTCCATCGCCGGGTCTGAGAAGGGGATCCCGACCTCCACCGCGTCAGCGCCGGCCGCAGCCATGGCCTCGAGCACCTCCACCCAACGAGGGCCGAGACCGCCGGTGACGTAGGGCACGAGGAGCTTGTGACCGGCCTCTCGCCGAGCGCGCAGTCTCGTCTCCAGCGGCCCGGGCCTCGGGCCGCTCCCCGCGGGGGGACGGCCCGCTCGCGGCGTCAACCGAGGATCTCCATCACCTGTTGGACGTCCTTGTCGCCACGCCCCGACATGGTGATCATGACTGTGGAACCGGCCGGCAGCTCCTCGGTGCCGGCGGCCCTCGCCACCCAGGCCACGGCATGGGCCGGCTCGAGGGCAGGGATGATCCCTTCGGTGGTCGCCAGCAGGCGGAGCGCGGCGAGGACCTCGGTGTCGTCGGCCGCGACATAACGGGCCCGACCGGTGGCAGCCAGATGGGCGTGCTCCGGCCCGACTCCCGGATAGTCCAAGCCGGCCGAAATGGAGTGGGCCTCCAGCACCTGGCCCTCCTCGTCCTGGAGAAGGTGCGACATCGAGCCGTGCAGCACGCCTGGGATGCCGCGTCCGATGGCGGCGCCACCGGCGGGTTCCACTCCGATGAGCTTGGTTTCGGTGTCCACGAAACCGGCGAAGGTGCCGGCGGCGTTGGAACCGCCACCCACACAGGCCACGACGTAGTCGGGGTCGGCGCCGCCCAGGAAGGAACGACACTGCTCGCGCGCCTCCTCCCCCACCACCCGCTGGAGCTCCCGGACCAACCATGGATACGGATGCGGCCCCGTCACCGAACCCAGGCAGTAGTAAGTGGTCTCCACCGTGGCCACCCAGTCCCGGAGGGCCTCGTTGATGGCGTCCTTGAGAGTCCGACTGCCGGAGGTCACGGTGCGCACCTGGGCGCCCAGCAGCTTCATGCGGAACACGTTGAGAGCTTGGCGGGCGACGTCCACCTCACCCATGAAGATGACGCACTCCAACCCGAACATGGCACAGGCGGTGGCTGTGGCCACACCGTGCTGGCCGGCGCCGGTCTCGGCTATGACCCTCGACTTGCCCATACGGCGGGCCAGCAACGCCTGGCCCACCACGTTGTTGATCTTGTGCGAGCCGGTGTGGGCCAGGTCCTCGCGCTTGAGCAGGACGCGGACACCGATTCGCTCCGACAGCCGGGGGCAGTCGGTGACCGGCGTCGGCCGGCCCCCGTACTCCTTCAGGATCCGCCCGTACTCCGCGTGAAAGGCGGGATCCGCCCACGCGTTTCGGAACTCACGATCGAGCTGCTGGCATGCCGGCACGAGCGATTCGGGCATGAAGCAACCACCGAAAGCACCGAAGCGCCCGTCGTCACCGGGATCGGGCATCAGGCTGCGTACTTCGTCCAGCGCCATCTCAGCTCTCCTCCTGCCAGTCGAAGGGACCCTCGCCCTCGCCCTCGTACGCAGGTGTCGCCGCCGCTCGCGCCGCAGCCACGAAGGCCCGCAACTTGACCGCGTCCTTCCGCCCGGGCTCCGACTCGACGCCGGTCACCACGTCGACGCCCCACGGCCTCACCTGCGCGATGGCATCGGCGACGTTGTCGGGATCGAGGCCGCCGGCCATCAACAGGCGGGTCCCCGGCGGCACCCCGTCGGCCAGGCGCCAGTCGAACACCTGCCCTGATCCCGGAGACGGGGCATCGATCATCACCACCTGGGCGCCGTAGTCCTTAGCAGTGGGAATGGCGGGGTCGCCGGCGACAAAGGCCTTTATGACCATCGGGACCCGCTCGACCACGAAGCGGACCCCTTCGGCCGGCTCGCGGCCGTGCAGCTGGGCCGCCCGCAGCCCGATGCCGTTGACCACCTTGACCACCTGCTCGGGCGACTGGTTGCGGAACACACCCACGGTGACCACCTCGGGTGGGAGCCGGCGCAGGATGTCGCGCACCGCCGGCACGGCCACCTGTCGGGGCGAGGGGGCGAAGATGAAACCGACGGCGTCCGCACCCATGGCAACGGCCAGTAGGGCGTCCTCCTCGCTGGTGGTACCGCAGATCTTCACGAACATGTGTCTACGAGCACGCCGAGACGAAAGCGTTCACGGCCGCCGCGGGATCCTCGCTGGTGACCACGCTCTCCCCCACCAGCACCGCGTGATAGCCGCCTTCAAACATCCGCAGTGCCTGCTCGGGGCCCTTGATGCCGGACTCGGCGACCCTGGTCAGGCCGGCGGGGATCTCCATTGCCAGCCGCAGGCCCCGATCAGCGTCAACCTCGAAGGTCTGCAGGTCGCGCTGGTTGACGCCGATGAGGCTGGCGCCGGCACCGAGCGCCCTCTCCAGCTCTGTCTCGTCGTGGACCTCCACCAGAGCGTCGAGCGACAGTTCCTCGGCCAGTTGGATAAACCCTTCCAGCTCGCCACCGGCCAGGGCAGAGACGATGAGCAGGACGGCATCGGCCCCCATGAGACGGGCATCGCACACATCGCTCCCGGAAACCGTGAAGTCCTTGCGCAGGATCGGAATACCGACCGCTGACCGGGCCTCCACGAGATCCAGCGCCGATCCTCCGAAGTACTCCTCGTCGGTGAGTACCGAGATGGCCCGGGCGCCACCGTCGGCATACGCCTCGGCGAGCTTTCCGGCCGCCAACCCTGGCGGAGCCAGGTTTCCTCTCGACGGCGACCGTCGCTTGATCTCGGCGATCACCGCCAGCCCTCCACCCTCCCGCAGCGCAGCGGCGAAGGGCAGTGGCGCCGGCGTGTCGAGCGCCATGTCCACGAGCTTGTCGAGCTTGCGGTAGTCCTCGGCCGCGGCTGCCCGGTGGGCGGCGACGATCGGGTCGAGGTAGGTGCCCATGAACGAGCCAGCCTACGGCCACCGAAGCGGCCGGCCGGGGCTGTATAGCGTGGCGTCGACACAGGCGAAGGGGATCCGGGTCATGACCAACAGATTCATCGTGGCTCTCGCTTCGGTCGCTCTCCTGGGTTCGCTCGTCTCTTGCAGCGACGACGACGAGCCCAAGGCCGGCAATGGTGATGGGTCACCCGCCCCCAGCAGATCGGAGCTGCGGCAGTACTGCGGCAAGGTCCTCCAGGCCGAGACCTTCGCCTTCCCCCAGATCGCGGACCTGCCCGAAGCCGACAGGCCCGGTCGCCTCGTCGAGTACGCCCGAGAGCTTCGTCGCCTGGTCGACGAGGCCGCTGGCGCGGCGCCCACGGCAACGAAAGCCGATCTGCGGAAGGTCGCCGTCGCTCTCGACGAGGTCGTGAAGACCAACGGCGACCTGGCCAGGAGGGGGACGCCGGCGGTGCGTGCCGCCTCAGCTCGGGCCCACACCTTCGAGCTGGCCAACTGCGGTTGGAGGCGGGTGGACACCACCGCGGTGGAATTCACCTTCCAGGGCTTCCCGGAGACCATCCCCGCCGGCGTCGTCAGCTTCGAGCTGGCCAACAAGGGTGAGTTCGATCACGTGCTCGAGCTCTACCGGGTCGAGCAGGAGACCGTGTCCGGGCGGGAGACCCTGTCGAGGGGCGATCTCAGGAAAGAGGATCTGGCCAAGTTCAGGGACGTCGGCTCCGCTTTCGCCCGCGAGGGTGAGCAGGGCCACGTCGTCAGGGCGCTGCAGCCCGGGCGCTACGTCGCCGCGTGCCTCATCGCACTCAACAGCACCCCGCCGGCCACCCACGCCAGCAAGGGGATGCTGGCGGAGTTCACCGTCACGTAGCGCCGCTGACCTCGCGCAGCTCCCGCTTCAGGTCGTGGACCTCGTCCCGCAGGCGGGCGGCGTACTCGAAGCGCAGCTCCGCCGCCGCTTCGTGCATCTCCTCCTCGAGCGTCTGCACCAGACGACCCAATTCGTCCCGCGGCAACTCGGCGAAGTCGCTACGGTCACGCCGGCGCGAACGCCTGTCCGATCCAGGCCTGGGCGCCCCCTCGGCCGGGCGGAGGCTGGCCAGGATGTCGGTGACCGCCTTGCGGATGGTCTGGGGGTCGATTCCGTGCTCGGCGTTGTAGGCCTGCTGTAGGTGACGGCGGCGGCGGGTCTCCGAGATGGCCCGCTGCATCGAGTCGGTGACGTTGTCCGCGTACATGAGCACCTGGCCGTCGACGTTGCGGGCGGCCCGGCCGATGGTCTGGATGAGCGACGTCTCGCTGCGCAAAAAGCCCTCCTTGTCGGCGTCGAGGATGGCCACGAGGGAGACCTCGGGCAGGTCGAGGCCCTCCCGCAGGAGGTTGATCCCCACCAGCACGTCGAACTCGCCGAGACGCAGGTCCCGCAGGATCTCGATGCGCTCGATGGTGTCGATGTTGGAGTGCAGATAGCGGACCTTGAGCCCCATCTCCAGGAGGTAGTCGGTGAGGTCCTCGGCCATCTTCTTGGTCAGCGTGGTGACCAGGACCCGTGCCCCCACGGCCACCCGTGCGTTGATGTTCTCGATGAGATCGTCGATCTGACCCTTGGTGGGCCTGATGACCACGTCGGGGTCGACGAGCCCGGTCGGCCGGACGATCTGCTCGACCACCTGTGACGACTGGCTGATCTCGTACTTCGACGGTGTGGCCGACAGGTAGATGCACTGGTTGATCCGTTGGAAGAACTCGTCGAAGCGGAGCGGCCGGTTGTCGGCGGCGGAGGGCAGCCGGAAGCCGTGCTCGACGAGGGTCTCCTTTCGGGAGCGGTCGCCCTCGTACTGGCCGTGCAATTGCGGCACGGTCACGTGCGACTCGTCCACCACCAGCAGCCAGTCGGAGCCGAAGAAGTCCATCAGGGTGTGGGGCGGCTGCCCGGGGGCTCGACCGTCGATGTGGCGGCTGTAGTTCTCGATGCCGTTGCAGGCCCCGATCTCGGCCATCATCTCCAGGTCGTACTGCGTGCGCATGCGCAGGCGCTGTGCCTCGAGCAGCTTGCCCTCCTTCTCGAACTGGGCCAGGCGCTGCTGGAGTTCCACCTCGATCTGCCCGATGGCCCGGCGCATGCGCTCGTCGCCGGCCACGTAGTGGGTGGCCGGGAAGACGGCCAGCTCCTCCACCTCGCCGAGCAGCTCACCGGTGAGGGTGTCCACTTGGGTGATCCGCTCGACCTCGTCGCCGAACAGCTCGATCCGCACGGCGAACTCCTCGTACGCCGGATGGACCTCGATGGTGTCCCCCCTCACCCTGAACTTGCCGCGGACCAGGTTGTGGTCGTTGCGCTCGTACTGCAGCTCCACCAGCTGCTTCAGGATGGAGCGATGGTCCCGTTCCATTCCCGGCGACAGCAGCAGCACCTGGCGGGCGTACTCCTCGGGCGATCCCAGGCCGTAGATGCAGGAGACCGAGGCGACGACGATGACGTCCTGGCGGGCGAGCAGCGCCGCCGTCGTGGAGTGGCGGAGCCGGTCCACCTCGTCGTTGATCGAGCTGTCCTTCTCGATGTAGGTGTCGCTGGAGGGGAGGTAGGCCTCGGGCTGGTAGTAGTCGTAGTAGCTGACGAAGTACTCGACCCGGTTGTGGGGGAAGAACTCCCGGAACTCGTTCGCCAGCTGCGCGGCCAGGGACTTGTTCGGCGCGATCACCAGGGTCGGCTTCTGCACCTGCTCGATCGTCCAGGCGATCGTGGCCGATTTCCCGGACCCGGTGATGCCCAACAGGGTCTGGAACCTGTCCCTGCGCCGCACCCCCTCGGTCAAGGCGGCGATGGCCGCCGGCTGGTCACCGGCCGGCTCGAAGTCGGAGACGACTTTGAACGGCGGCACCGGTCAATCGTACCGGCGCCCGGCGCCTTACCGTCAGCCCCCGGAGCCCGCGCAGTCCACCACGGCACCCCTATGGCCACGGCCGGGAAGAGCACGACGAGACCGGCCGGCCTGGTCGGAAGTAGGCAGCTTGGCCGGTGGGTCACCCGGTGCGGGTGAGGCTCTCGATCCAGGACCAGCAGCGGTCCACCTGGACTTCGAGGTTTTCCCAGCTCCCGGAGTTGTCGATCACGAAGTCGGCCAGGGCGAGTCGCTCGTCCCTCGTCGCCTGGGCGGCCATGCGGGAACGGACATCGGCCTCGACCATTGTCCGGTGGTCCACGAGGCGGCGCACGGCGACGTCCTGGGGGCAGTCGACCACCACCACCGCAGCGCATCGCGCGCGGGCCCGCTCGGTCTCCACCAGCAGAGGAACGTCGAGGATGACGACGTGGTCGGTGGCAGCCTCGGCGGACAGCTTCTCCCCGACCACCACCGCGATGACCGGGTGGGTCAGGGCATTGAGATCAGCCAGAGCAGAAGGGTCGGTGAACACCATGGCGGCCAGGCCGGACCGGTCGATGGTGCCATCGGGGCCCACCACTCCGGGACCAAAGCGCTCGACGACGCCGTCGTACGCCGGCCCCCCGGGAGCCACGACCTCACGGGCGATCAGGTCGGCGTCGACCACCACCGCGCCCCGATGGGCCAGCATCGCCGACACCGTCGACTTCCCCGACCCGATGCCCCCGGTCAGCCCGACGACCAGCACTCAGGGCATCCCTTCGGAGCCAAGGAGGCGTGTGCGCCAGCGTCAGCCCGTCCGTGCGCCCCCGAATGATCGGCTGCACGGCGGTGCCTCACTCCGGCGTGGGCGGCACCTCGCCGGCATCGGGGCCGGAAGTGGCGGACGCCGGCGACAGGGCGTCGCCGGTGGCCTCGGCCTCGGCGAGAGCCTCTGCTTCTGGTTCGGAGACGTGTTCCGCCGAGGGGGCACCCTCGGAGACGAGCGCCTCGGGAACGTGCCGTTCTCGGAGCGGATCCGGCTCGCCGGCAACGTGCTCGCCACCAGGTACGGCCTGCTCGCCCAGCTCGGCGGCGTAGTCCGCCCACGCGGCCTGGGCCTCGGTCTCGGGCTCGAAGACGATGGGCCCGATGTAGTTGCCGGACTCGTCGTAGGCGTGTTCCCCGAAGTGCTCGCGGTATTCAGCCGCCACCTCGCCACCCTCGGCCGCCTGCTTGATCGACAGGCTGATGCGCCGGCGCTGAAGGTCGATGTCGATGATCTTGACCCACAGCTCCTCGCCCGGCGTGACGACCTGCTCGGGCAGGTCGACGTGGTGGGCCGCCATCTCCGATATGTGGACCAGGCCCTCGATGCCTTCGCCCACCTGAACGAAGGCGCCGAATGGAACCAGCTTGGTGACCCGGCCGTAGACCAGCTCGCCCACCCGATGGGCGTTGGCGAACTCCTGCCACGGATCCTGCTGGGTCGCCTTGAGCGACAGGCTGATGCGCTCCTTGTCGAGATCGACGTCGAGCACCTGCACGAGGATCTCGTCACCCACGGCCACGACCGAACCGGGGTGGTCGACGTGCTTCCACGACAGCTCGGACACGTGCACGAGGCCGTCCATGCCGCCGAGGTCCACGAAGGCGCCGAAGTTGACCACCGACGAAACCACACCCTTGCGGGTCTCGCCGGGCTTGAGGTTGTCGAGGAACTCCTCGCGCTGCTCCTTCTGGGTCTCCTCCAGCCATGCCCGCCGGGAGAGCACGACGTTGTTGCGGTTCTTGTCCAGCTCGATGATCTTGGCCTCGAGGGTCCGGCCGACGTAGGGCAGCAGGTCACGCACCCGGCGCAGCTCGACCAGCGACGCGGGAAGGAACCCGCGCAGGCCGATGTCGAGGATGAGGCCGCCCTTGACGACCTCGATCACCGGGCCGGAGACCATGCCCTCGGACTCCTTGATCTTCTCGATGGTGCCCCACGCCCGCTCGTACTGGGCCCGCTTCTTGGACAGGACCAGCCGCCCCTCCTTGTCCTCCTTCTGCAGGACAAGGGCCTCGATCTCCTCGCCCAACGACACGATCTCGCTCGGATCGACGTCGTGGCGGATGGACAGCTCCCGAGCGGGAATGACACCCTCGGACTTGAACCCGATGTCGAGCAGGACCTCGTCCCGGTCGACCTTGACCACCGTTCCCTTGACGATGTCGCCGTCGTCGAACTGCACGATGGTGCCGGCGATGGCGTCCTCGAAGGACACGCCGCCGAGGTCGTCGGCCACGATCTGCTTGGGCGTGTAGGTGCCCAGCTCGTCGAAGGTCCCGGGCGTACCCGCGACGGCCGGCGTGACCTCGGGAGAAGCCGGCGTGGCCTCGGGAGAAGCCGGCGTGACCTCCGGAGAAGCCGGCGTGGCCTCGGGAGAAGCCGGCGCGACCTCGGGAGAAGCCGGCGT
This sequence comes from Acidimicrobiales bacterium, assembly GCA_035526335.1. Classification (GTDB taxonomy): domain Bacteria; phylum Actinomycetota; class Acidimicrobiia; order Acidimicrobiales. Next base: position 47,006 of record DATLCN010000023.1, read on the forward strand.
GGCCTCGGGAGAAGCCTCGGTGGCGGCCATCTCCTCGGCAGCTGCCTCAGCAGAAGCCTCGTCGGTTGCGGCGGTGGCCTCGGGGACAGCGGGGGAATCGGGGGACAGGTCGGACATGCGCTAGGTAGCTCTCTTTCCGGACAGGGGCACCGACGAGCGTACTACTCAGCCCTTGGCGTCGGCCCAGGTCGCGCCCCAGGACAGGTTCACCTCCAGGGGAACGCGTAGCTCGCAGGCGAAGCGCATCGCCTCGAGGGTGATCCCACTGGCGACGTCGTGCTCCTCGGGCGGGACCTCCAGGATCACCTCGTCGTGGACCTGGAGGACGAGGCGGCTTCGCAGACCCTCGTGTACCAGCGCGCGGTCGAGCCGCACCAGGGCGACTTTGAAGATGTCCGCCGCCAGCCCCTGGATGCCGGCGTTCATGGCCTGGCGCTCACCCGCCTGGCGTATTCGGAAGTTCGACGACGACAGCTCGGGGATCATGCGGCGGCGGCCGAACAGGGTCTCGGTGTAGCCCCGCTGGCGAGCCTCCTCGACCGTCCGCTCCATGTAGGCCCGCACACTCGGAAAAGCCTCGAAGTATGCGTTGAGGATCTTAGAGGCCTCGTCCACGGCGATGCCCAGCCTCTGGGCCAGCCCGAACGATTCCATTCCGTAGGCCAGGCCGTAGGAAACCATCTTTGCTTTCGACCGTTGTGCCCGTGTGACGTCCGCTTCCTCGACGCCGAAGACCCGCGCTGCGGTGACGGTGTGGATGTCGGTGCCGGCGGCGAACGCCTCGACGAGTCCGGGGTCCTCGGCCAGGTGGGCGATCACCCGCAGCTCGATCTGGTTGTAGTCGGCAATGAGCAGCTCCCACCCCTCTTCAGGGATGAACGCCCGTCGGAAACGCCGTCCTTCCTCGGTGCGGATGGGGATGTTGTGCAGGTTGGGCCGGTCGGAGGAGAGCCGTCCGGTGCGGGCCACCGTCTGCTGGAACGTGGCGTGGATGCGGCCGTCGGCGGAGATCTCGGCCAGCAGGCTCAGCCCGTAGGTGGATCGCAGCTTCTCGACCTCCCGGTAACGCAGCAGCAGGTCCACGATGGGGTGCTGGCCCTTCAACTTCTCCAGCGACGAGGCGTCGGTGGAGAAGCCGGTCTTGGTCTTCTTCTGGGGCTGAAGGCCCAACTCGTCGAACAGCACGGCCCGGAGCTGCTTTGTGGAGTTGACGAGGAAAGGGTGCCCGGCCAGCGCCTGGACCTCGCGGTCTAGGTGGTGGACCTCCTCGGTCAGGCCCTGGACGAGGTCCCGCAGGTAGGCGTCGTCGACCCTCACACCCACCTTCTCCATGCGCGCCAGCACCGGTACGAGTGGGCGCTCGATGTCGTCGTAGAGGGCCCGCAGTCCCCTGGCGTCCAGGGCGACACGGAGGGGCGGCGCCAGGCGGGCGACGGCGGCTGCCCGTCGTGCCGTCTCGGCCGCGACATCGGGTGCCGATCCGTCGAGATCGAGCTGGCCCGGCGGAGGGGCATCCGGAGCGCGCAGCTCGAGCTGGGCGTAGCGGGCACAGAGGTCCTCGAGCAGGTAGGCCGACTCGGCCGGGTCCACCAGATAGGCGGCCAGGGCGGTGTCCAGGTCGAGGTTGCCCACCTCGATGCCGTGGCGGTCCAACCCCCGCATGAGCTCCTTGGCCCGATGGGCCTGCAATGGGGGGCCATCGGCGGTCAACAGCCGGTTCAGAGCGACGACCACGGCGGGGTCGTCGAGGAGATCCGCGTCGAGCCAGTAGGAGGCGTCGTGATCGGCGGCGAGGGCCAGGCCGGCGAGGTCGGAGGCAACCTCCTGGCCCGCCCAGGCCACCGCAGCGGAGACAGCACCACCTGCCGTCCTCAGCATCTCGACGGCGGAAACGGCGTCGTCGCCAGAGCCGAGACGGTGCACGTCCACCTCGAAAGGCAGGGCCGCTGCCCCATGGCGACCGGCGCCGGCACCGGCCTCAGTGCCGGTCCCGGTGGCTTCCAGCAACCGGTCCCAGAGGGTGCGGAACTCGAGGAAGTTGAAAAGGATGCGAACCTCGTCGATGTCCCAGCCGCCCATCTTCAGCTCGGCGACGTCGCACTCGATGGCCATGTCCCGGACCAGCGGTGTCGCTTGCGCGTTCTTGCGTACCTGGGCCTCGTGGGCGGCGAGGTTCTCCCTGAGCTTCGGGCTCAGCTTCCCGAGGTTGGCGAACACCCCGTCGAGATCGCCGTAGTCGTTGATGAGCCTGGCCGCCGTCTTCTCACCCACTCCGGGCACGCCGGGCAGGTTGTCCGAGGGATCGCCGCGCAACGCGGCGTACTGCGGGTAATCGGCAGGATCCACTCCGGTGCGGGCTCTGATGCCGGATTCGTCGTACAGGACGTAGTCGCTGACCCCCCGGCGGTTGTAGAGCACGCGGACGTGGGGATCCTCGACCAGTTGGTACTCGTCCCGGTCACCGGTGACGATGATCACGTCGTCACCCCGGTCGCGGGCCTGGGTGGCGAGAGTGGCCACGATGTCGTCGGCCTCGTAGCCGGCCACCTCGAGGAGAGGGATCTTGAGAACCTCGACGACCTGGCGGACCAGGCCGAGCTGCTGGCGGAGGATGTCCGGCGCCTCGCTGCGACCGGCCTTGTAGTCGTCCACGATGGCGTGGCGGAAGGTCGGCTCCGGACGGTCGAAGGCGACGGCGATGCCGTCTGGCTTGTGGTCCTTGAGGAGGTTCACGAGCATCGAAGTGAAGCCGAAGACGGCGTTCGTCACCTGGCCTGATGCCGTGGCCATGTCAGTCGGAAGGGCGAAGAAGGCCCTGTAGGCCAGGCTGTTGCCGTCCAGTAACAGGATCTTCGCCATCTCCCCCCGATGCTACGGCTCTGCCCCGTAATGACCGGGCCGGCCATATCACTGGTATCCTCGTCCGCGAGTCCAATCCGATTCTTCAGCCCACGTGGGACGTGAACAGGCTCCATTCGATTGCGGAGCTTCCACGTGCCCAACCAACCGGATCATCTTGCGCAGAGCGTCGCCGCCCTGTCCCGCTTCTTCGTCGGCGACGGCACCCTCGCCGAAACCCTGCTGAGAGTGGCCGAACTGTCCCAGCAGGCAGTGCCGGGCGCCGATTTCGCCGGGATCACCATGCTGGTGGAGGGCAGACCGAGAACAGGCATCTTCACCGACGAGGCATCCCCCGACCTGGACGCCACCCAGTACGAAACCGGAGTCGGCCCGTGCCTCGACGCCTTTCGCCACCAGACCATCTACCGCATCGACTCGACCGAAAAGGACACCACCTGGCCCGCCTTCAGCGAGGCGGCGTCGGCGCGTGGCGTGAAGAGCACGTTGTCGCTCCCCCTGGTCGCCAACCACGAAGGTGTGGGCGCGCTCAATCTGTACTCGAGGTTCGAGGGGGCGTTCTCCGACGAGGACGAAGAGGTGGGCATGCAGTTCGCCAACCAGGCCGGCATCGTGCTGGCCAACGCCCAGGCTTACTGGGACGCCCATCAGCTCAGCCAGGACCTGAACGAGGCGATGAAGTCCCGGGCTGTCATCGAGCAGGCCAAGGGGATCCTCATGGCCCAGGGGCGTAACGCCGACGAGGCCTTCCAGATCCTCGTGCGGGCGTCCCAGAGGGAGAACATCAAGCTCCGCGAAGTGGCGGCCGGGCTGGTCAACCAGGCCGAGCACCGCCGGCCGCCGGTTCAGACCTCCGACCGCCCCGCCTGAGCCACCGCCGGACATTCGCCTGAGGCCTGACACGCCTCGGCTACACTGGAGCGGCGCCGCCACCGTAGGCGCGCCCCCCACCTCCCGGAGCTGTGTCCCCGATGCCCACGCGCGCCGATATCCGTAACGTCGCCATAGTCGCCCACGTCGACCATGGCAAGACCACGCTCGTCGACGCCATGCTCTGGCAGTCGGGTGCCTTCCGCACCAACCAGGACGTCAACGTCCGGGTGATGGACTCGATGGACCTGGAGCGGGAGAAGGGCATAACCATCCTGGCCAAGAACACCTCGGTCCGTTACAAGGACGTCAAGATCAACATCATCGACACCCCCGGCCACGCCGACTTCGGCGGCGAGGTCGAGCGGGGCCTCACGATGGTGGACGGAGTGCTACTGCTGGTGGACGCCAGCGAGGGCCCCCTCCCCCAGACCCGCTTCGTGCTGCGCAAGGCACTCGCCGCCAAGCTCCCCGTGGTGCTGGTGGTCAACAAGGTGGACCGTCCCGACGCCCGCATCGCCGAGGTCCTCGACGAGGTGTACCAGCTGTTCATGGACCTCGGCGCCCACGACCACCAGATCGAGTTCCCCATCGTGTACTGCAATGCCAGGGCCGGCCAGGCATCTCTGGACTCGGAGAACCTGGCCGCAGACCTGTCCCCGCTGCTCGACCTGCTGCTCGAGCACGTGCCGGCGCCGGTGTACGAGGACGACCATCCCCTCCAGGCCCTGGTAACCAACCTGGACGCTTCTCCCTACGTGGGTCGCCTGGCCCTGTGCCGGATCCAGCACGGGAACATCGCCAAGGGCCAGGCAGTGGCCTGGTGCCGGGCTGACGGCACCGTCGAGCGGGTCAAGATCACCGAGCTATACGTGGCCGAGGCTCTCGAGCGGGTGTCGGCCGAGACGGCTGGTCCCGGGGACATCATCGCCGTGGCCGGCCTCCCCGAGGTCACCATCGGCGAGACCCTCTCCGACCCCGAGGATCCCCGCCCTCTGCCCATAATCCACGTCGACGAGCCCAGCCTGGGCATGACCATCGGCGTCAACACCTCGCCTCTGGCCGGCCAGGAGGGCTCCAGGCTCACCGCCCGCCAGATCAAGACCCGCCTCGACAACGAACTGGTGGGCAACGTCTCACTCGCCGTGCTGCCGACGGAGCGTCCCGACACCTGGGAGGTCCAGGGCCGGGGCGAGCTGCAGCTGGCCGTGCTGGTGGAGATCATGCGCCGGGAGGGCTTCGAGCTGACGGTGGGCAAGCCCCAGGTCATCACCCGGGTGGTGGACGGCAAAGTGCACGAGCCCGTGGAGCGGGTGTCGGTGGACATCCCCGACGAGTTCGTCGGAACCGTCACCCAGCTGCTGGCCCTGCGCAAGGGCCGCATGCAGCACATGGGCAACCACGGCAGCGGCTGGGTGCGCATGGAGTACCTCGTGCCGGCCCGCGGCCTCATCGGGTTCCGCACCGAGTTCCTCACCGAAACCAGGGGAACCGGCCTTCTGCACCACGTCTTCGAGGGATTCGAGCCGTGGCACGGCACCATCCGCACCCGGGCCAGCGGCTCGCTGGTGGCCGACCGTCGCGCCCCCACCACCGGGTACGCACTGGCCAGCCTCCAGGACCGCGGGTCGTTGTTCGTGGGCCCCGGCGTGGAGGTCTACGAGGGGATGATCGTGGGCGAGAACGCCCGCACCGAGGACATGGACGTCAACCCCACCAAGGAGAAGCAGCTCACCAACCACCGGGCTTCGAGCGCCGAGGTGCTGGAGCGCCTGGCGCCGCATCGCCAGCTGTCGCTGGAGCAGGCTCTGGAGTTCCTCACCGACGAGGAGTGCGCCGAGGT
>DATLCN010000038.1:0-3103 GCA_035526335.1 Acidimicrobiales bacterium
CGGTAGGCCCACGCCGTCCTCGAACACGACGTCCTTCTCCCGCGGGTCATACGAGAGCCGGGCGCCGACCCGGACATGGGCCACCGTCTCCATGACTTCATCGACGGCCCGCCGCAGGCCCGCATCCAAGAGGCATTGCTGCGTCACGAGGCGAGTCGTGCGCAGCGCCCACCCGTCCGACGCCTTCATTTCCCACGCCGGGCCCGGTCGGGCCGGGCTCATCCTCACCCGGTAGCGCCTGACCGTACCGGCGTACTCGCCGGCCCAGTATTCGATGGCGGAGGCCACGAAACTCCGGCCTCTCCAGGTCCCCCGAAGCACGGTTCCCTCGTGGACGTGAGGCTCCGCGAGCACGTGGCACACCTCCTTCCACGCCGCGTCGTACGCCTTGAAATTGGAGCGCTTTTCCCACTCGGTCAGGAGGATGACCAGCGGCAGCAGGACCGCCAGCACGCTACCGACACTGACGAGAGGATCCCAGTTGACCACGCCGCCGATCATCATCTGGCCTCTACCCCAACTACCCGAGTGTGCTGCAGATCGTGACGAGGCGGCCGAGGCAGGGTGTCGTGGGCATCACTGTGGGCGCGGTGACGAGAGTCGGATGCCGCCTGGTCGACCGCCACCTCGCTAAGACGACCGGTTTGACGAGCATCCCCTTGTCGGTCTGGCGGTCCGAGACGCGTATGGCCCGGAGCGCGCACGGGCCACTCGCCTTCGGAGTCACAGTCATTCCGACGTTCGGTGAGCGCCGGGGCGTGGACGTGGCAGTCACCAAGGGGCGGCGCCGATGTCCCATAGTCCCGCCCGATCAGCAGCGGAAAGTGCGCCACATATCGCCGGCGCAGGGCATCGCTATCGATCGTCCAAATGCCCCTCGCTTACGTGGCCGCTCCGACCTGGTGAGTCTCGGCGGTCATGGCGGCGACGAGATGGCCGAAGTCCTCGTGACCCGGTGGGACAAACGGCTCGGCGTCCGGAACGGTACGCAGCACCTTCAGGAAGTGGTCCACAGACGCGCCGCTCGCTGCGGGCAAGTGGGAGGAGAAGATGCTGGTCGGCTGCAGGCTGCGAACCCGTTGCAGGACCTCGTCGAAGCGCGAGCGGTCGACGAGGTGGGCCCAGGGTGAATCCGACGTCGCCCAGCCGAGCATTCCCCCGGCCAGCGCTTCGGGCGGGACCACACTCAGGTCCTCGGTGGGCTCCGGCAGGATGGCGCCGAACGCGTCCACCGAGAAGAGAGCACCGGTGGACTCATCTAGCAAGCCGATCGACAGCGGATTGTCGAAAAGCGGCGGCGCCACAGCTCTGAGGGTGCGGTCGCCGGCGTGGATCGTCTCGCCCACCCTGATGGCGTGGACACGGTCCAACGGAACGTGCCACCACGTCGCCATCCTCAGAGCGCAGAAGGCGTTCGTCACCAGGCGGGCGTTGGGGGCGAGCTCCATCACCCGCTCGATGCTTCCGGTGTGATCGGCGTCGTCGTGGGTCAGCCACACCCAGCGCAGCGCCGCGGGGTCGACGATCGACGACAATGCCTCGATGAACTTATCCCGGTCGAAGCCGATCCCCGAGTCGATCAGGACCGGCTCGTCGCCCAGCACGACGTAGGCGTTCACGGGTAGGACCCCGATTCCGGGCAGTGCCAGGTTGGTCGGAAGCACGTGAACATCACGGCTTCCCTGGTAGGGCGCGTCCATGACTTTCTCCTTTCCTCAATGTGATTCGGACTGTCTGGCGCCTCAACGACCTGGCGCCGCCTTCGGGCATGAGAGCTCGAGCTGGATGTTGTCGGGGTCCCGGAACACCAGCACCGATGCATAGGCCTCGTCGGCGATGGGGGACTGGGTGAGGGCCTTGTCTGCCACCGCACAGCGCTCGACGCCTTTGGACTCAAGGTGGACCTGCCAGGCCTCGAGGTCGGAACGCTCCGGCACCCGCAACCCGACATGGTCCAAGCCCGTCGCTGTCTCCCGGAACAGATTCCCGTCGTTGGTGTCGTGCTCGTGCACCACGATGATCAGGGCCCCGGCCTCGTCGGTGAGAATCCTGCCCAGGCCGCCCTGATGAGGAATGTCCATCTTCGTGGCAAGCCCGAACACCTCCTGGTACCAACCAGTGCTGGCATCCAGGTCGGTGACGGTGACCGCGATGTGGTGCAGCTGGGGACGAGTGGGCATGGTCATGGGTCAAGGCCTCCTTCGGACCGGCTTGGTGACTTGGCGGGCCGGACGAATGGACTGCTGGAAGTAGGAGAGGAACATGGCGACGAAGTCCTCGATGAGAGCGACCCACCGGTCGCCTCCGGGATCATTCGCGATCTGCTGGCTGACCAGCCCCGTCGTCAGGGCCGTCCAGACGTCGAGGTGGCGCGGGTCGGTGACACCGGTGACGGCGAGCACCTCGGCGGACAGCTCGAGGGCGCGCACCGCCGGGGCGTACGACTCGGGAGACGGCTCGAAGCCGGGGATCGTGCGTTGGAAGAGCAGCTGATAGCGCGGGAGGTCGGCGGTGCAGAAGAGGACGAAGCGGCGCAGTGACGCAGCAAGAACGGCCTGAGGATCGGTGGCGTCGTATGGGGCGGCCATGTGCTGCAGGAACTCTTCGGCGGCCTGGCCGAACATGGCATCGTAGATGTCGCTCTTCGAATCGAAATAGGCGTAGACGGTCGGTGTGGTGATCCCGCTTCGGCGAGCCAGGTCCCGGAGTGACAGGGCGGCAAGCCCCTCATCCCGCACCGCGGCCCAGGCCGACTCCACGATGGTCGCCCGGGCCGACTGCCGGCGAGCACTCCGCCAGTCGAGCGCTCCGTCTGTCCTTACCATCGCTCGCTAAGCTTATACAGCGTAAAAGATTTGTCAACCACCCTTAGGATGGGGGCCCCACAGGTCAGACCGCCAGTCGACCCGGAGCCGCCGCCCGGGGCGCGACCAGCAGACTGACATTCGGAGCGGCCGATGCGATGATGGCCGGATGACGTCGATTGGCTCAGCAGCACAGCGGCCCAACCCGGCACTGGAGCCGCTGACGCCGTTGGTGGGCAGGTGGCGCACCTCAGGGACACACCCGCTCGTTCCTGGAACGACCTTTCACGGTCACACGT
>DATLCN010000039.1:0-2993 GCA_035526335.1 Acidimicrobiales bacterium
CCCCCCGCCGACGGATGTTCAGCGGACGAGGCGGAGGCGTCGGGAGCATCCCGGCCACTGACGCCACCCGGCCTTGGCCTGAAGGCGTCCGGCGGCTTCGTCCTGTACTTCGGGAGTGGCCTCGTGGGGTAGGCCTTCGTAACCCAGCGACCGCCATGTGGTCGCCGAGAACTGGTAGGCGCCGAAATACCGGTTGCTCCGGTTGACGGCCGAGTAGTTGCCTGATGATTCACAGCTGCGCAGCTTTTCGAAGTTGGCAGCCGTGGCTGGAGCGGTCCTGGCACGGTGGATACCGTGGGCCAAGGCCGGTTTCGGGAAGAGCATGGAACTGGTGGCCACGAGAGTGGCCGTCAACGTCAGCATCGCCAGCGATGCCGTGGAGCGAGGTTGCTTGCGCATTTTGCGCCTCCTTGAAGGAGCCCCTGCGGGGGCATCAGGTGTGGCCTGGAATGCGGGCAGCCCGTCTTCGGCATTCAGCTCGCGAGCCGGGGACGGCTCGGGACGTTCGTCCCTACGAGGTGCAGACGGGAACCCTGGGTTTCACTGTGCTAACGGCAATCCTCCAATTCGGTGCAGCCGATCCCCCAGGACCAGCCGCTTCCGCCGAGAGGGAACCTAGCAAGTGGAACGGGCCGATGGCTAGATGGTGCCGGTGCTGCCGGCCGGCCAGTACCGGTCGCGGAGTATGCGCTTGTACAGCTTCCCTGTCGGGTGGCGGGGGAGCTCAGCCTCGAAGTCCACCGAACGGGGGCACTTGAAGGCGGCCAGCCTCTGACGGCACCAGGCGATCAGCTCCCGCTCCAGGTCCTCTCCAGCGTCGTCCTGGCTGACGGCCTGAACAACGGCCTTGACCTCCTCGCCGAGCTCGTCGTGGGGGATCCCGAACACGGCGGCGTCCATGACCTTCGGGTGGCTCAGGAGAGCGTCCTCCGCCTCCTGTGGGTACACGTTCACGCCCCCGGTGATGATGAGGTAAGCCTTGCGGTCGGTGAGGTACAGGTACCCGTCGTCGTCGAGGTAGCCGATGTCGCCGACCGTGGTCCAACCCCTGTCGTTGCGGGTGGAGGACGTGGTCTCCGGGTCGTTGTGGTATTCGAACCGCGTCCCGCTGTCGAACCAGACGGTGCCGGGTTCACCCGCGGCCAGCTCCCGGCCGTCGTCGTCGAGTACGTGGGCCTTGCACAGGAGCGGCTTGCCCACCGTGCCCTTGTGGGCCAGCCACTCCTCTGAGTTGCAGGAGGTGAATCCGCTGGCCTCGGTGGAGGAGTAGTACTCGTGCACGATCGGGCCGAGCCAGGCGATGATCCGCTCCTTGACCGCCACCGGGCAGGGCGCGGCGCCGTGGATAACGCACTTCAGGCTCGACAGGTCGTGGGCAAAGCGCTGCTGCTCCGGGAGCTTCAGCAGCCTCACGAACATCGTCGGCACCATCAGCGCGTGGGTGACCCGGTACTCGTCCACGAGGCGGAGGAAAGCCAGAGGATCGAAGTGGTCCATCACAACCGTGGACCCGCCCAGGCGGCTGCTGGCGAGGCAGAAACGCATCGGCGCGGCGTGGTAGAGCGGTGCCGGCGAGAGCAGGACGGTGCTGTCGGCGAGGGCGTACAGGGGAACGGCGAGGCGCACCAGCGAGTCCACGTTGAAGGTGCCCACCGGAACCCCTGGCAGCGCGGGCTTCACTCCCTTGGGCCGGCCGGTGGTGCCGGAGGAGTAGAGGAGCTCCCGGCCTTCGACTGCGTCCGGGAGGGGATCAGCGGGGTGAAGGGCAACAGCCCCCTCGAACGGTTCAAATCCCTCGATCACCCCCCCGGCCATCAGCCGGGTGTGGACCGCGGGCGTACTGGCCACCGTCGCCGCGGCCGCCTCCGCCTGCCCTCGTGAGGCGATCAGAGCGGCCGCGCCCGAGTCGTTGACGATGAAGCAGACCTCGTCGGGGGTGAGGCGGGTGCTGATGGCGGTGTGGTAGAGCCCGGAGCGCTGGGCGGCCCAGACGGCCACGAGGAAGGCCGGCGTGTTCTCCATCAGGATGGCGACCACGTCGCCTGTCTGCAGACCTCGCCGGCGGAGCAGTTGGGCCAGACGGTTCGAGCTCTGGTCCAGCTCCCGGAAGCTGAGGCTTGTTGCTGCACCTGACGCCGTCTCGGCCACCACGAGAGCTGCTGTGTCGGGTCGGAGCTCGGCGTGGATGCCAGGATGCATGGCCGGAAGGCTACGCAGCCGCTTCGGCGAGGATGCGCAGGAGCTCGTCGGGGTCCGGACCGAGAGACTGGGAAGGCGGCCGGCTGTGCGCCGGCCTGAGGCATCCACCACGGCGTCGGCCTTCAGCTCCTGGCCACCGGCGAGCCGGACATCGACCACGTGAGGGGCACCCGCCGCGTTGGTGGTACCGGCGACAAGGCCCTCCACGGCTCCCTCCACCAGGTCGACGCCGGCGCCCACGACGATCACCTCTGCCATGACGGCGAGGTAGACGGGTTGGTCCGGCGGGGCCCCGTCGCCCGGCCCCGAGGCGGTTGCTCAGATGCGGGCGATGGAACGCAGCCGCGAGCGCGGCGCGATCCGAGGGGGGCCGAGCCCGCCGGCGACGATGAGACGGATGACGCGACCGCGGTGACCCCGGTACGGCTCGAGCAGCTCCAGCATCCGTGCATCGTCCGCTCGACGTTCCCCGGCCAGCGCCCAGGCGACCATGTGGGGGAAGTTGTAGTCACCCACGCTCACGGCGTCGCCGTCGCCCAGCGCCACGACCGCCACCTGGGCGGCCGTCCAGGGGCCGACGCCGGCCAACGCGCACAGGCGCCGGCGCGCCTGGTCCGGCGACATCGAGACCGCTTCCTCCAGGCGGGAGGCGGAGGCGCAGGCCCGCCTGATCGTCTCGGCCCGCTTGCGCTCGATCCCGAACCGGTGAACGGCGTACGAGGGGGTGCCGGCGAGGCGCCGAGGCGACGGCGGCAGGAGCAGGCCGGCGCCGCCGGCCGGCCCGGGAGCCCGCT
>DATLCN010000045.1:0-25606 GCA_035526335.1 Acidimicrobiales bacterium
ATGGCCTGTGGGTTCCACAACCGAAGACGAAACGGCGGGCCATAGCGGTCCGGCGTCCACCGCAGCACCAACACTGGGCCGGCGAGCAGGCGACCTCAGCGATCTGTCGCCGAGGCGCCCCGCCGGCGCCGGCCTCGGCCCGCCTACCTGGGCCAGACCGGCGACATCGCCCTGCCCCTGCCCAACGCCATCTACCGGAGCCGTCCGTGACGGCGTGGTGTCGACGAGGCCGGCCGGCGCTTTTGGCCAGAGGTGGTCGATACCCATGACCATTGCCCAGGATCCGCTGTGGGTGCCCGCCACCAGGAGGGTCGCATCGTCGAGGTGGCCCCCGGCCCGGGCAGCCTGGGCCAAGCGGCCCTCTGAGGTGACTTCGTCTCCCGCCTACTCGGACTGCGCCTGCTTGGCGACCTTGTCGTGGAGGTGCTGGGGGAGCAGGTCATAGTGGTCGTGCTCGACGCTGAACCGGCCGCGGCCGCCGGTCAACGATCGCAGGTCGATGGCGTAGCGCTGGATCTCGGAGGTGGGGACCATGGCCACCACCATCTGGTCGCCGTCGTTGGCCGGTTCGGTGCCCTGGACACGGCCCCGCCGGGCATTCAGGTCGCCCATGACATCGCCCTGCAGGGCGGCCGGCACCGTCACCTCTAGCAGTGCGACCGGCTCGAGGAGCACGGGGCCGGCCTTGGCCATGGCCTCGTGGAAGCCGAGCGATCCGGCCATCTTGAAGCTCATCTCCGACGAGTCGACGGCGTGGAACTTGCCGTCGAAGAGGGTGACCTTGACATCGACGACGGGGTAGCCGAAGACGCCGCCGCGGGCCATCGTCTCGGCGATCCCCTTCTCCACCGCCGGGATGAACTGGCGCGGGATGGCGCCGCCCACGATCTTGTCGACGAACTCGAAGCCGGCGCCACGCTCCAGCGGCTCGACCCGGATGAAGGCCACACCGAATTGGCCGTGGCCCCCGGTCTGCTTCTTGTACTTTCCCTCGGCCTCGGCCGGCGCCGTGATCGTCTCGCGGAAGGCCACGAGCACGTCCTCGGTCTCCACGTCGACGCCGTACTTGCGGTGCAGGCGTTCGGTCACGATGGCCAGGTGGGTGTCGCCCATGCCCGAGAGCAGTGTCTGGTGGGTCTCGTCGTCCCGGCGCACGACGAGCGAGCGGTCCTCGTCCTGAAGCCGGTGGAGGGCGGTCATGAGCTTGTCCTCGTCACCCTTGGAACGGGGCCGGATGGCGATCGAGAGGACGGGCGTCGGCGCCGGCACGTCGGGCAGGCGCACCGGGGTGCCCCTGGGTGCGAGGGTGTCGCCGGTGGTGGTGTTGGCCAGTTTGGCCACCGCGGCGATGTCACCAGCGGGAACCTCGCCTACCGTCACCTGCTCCTTGCCCCGGAGGGCGAAGAGCGAATGGAGCTTCTCGTCGGCGTGGGTGCGCGGGTTGGTGAGAACGGTGTCCGGCTTGATGGTCCCCGACATCACCTTGAACAGCGACACCCGCCCGACGTAGGGGTCGGCCAGGGTCTTCCACACATACGCCAGTGGCTCGCCGTCCGGGTCGCTGGGCACCTCGTGGAGGGTGTCGGCTCCCTCGACGGTGGCCGGCCCCCGCCGGCCGGGGGCGGGGCCGATCTCGCAGATGAAGTCAACCAGCCGGTCGATGGCCACGCCCTTCATCGCAGATCCGCAGACCACCGGGAAGACCTGGCCGGCGGTGACTCCGGCGGCCAGCGCGTCCTCCAGCTCGCGGGTGGTGATGGCCTCACCCTCCAGGTACCGCTCGGTGAGGTCGTCGTCGCCCACCACGATGCCCTCCACCAGGTTGTCGTGCACCTGGTGCTCGAGGGCCTCCATCTCGTCGGGGATGGCTCCGGTGACGGCCTTACCCGTGTCGTAGGTGATGGCGGTGTCGGTCAGGAGGTCGGCGATGCCGTGGAACTCGTGCTCGGAGCCGATGGGCAGCTCGAGGGGGGCGACGCCGGCCCCGAAGGTGTCGCGCAGCTGGTCGAGGGTGCGCTCGAAGCTCGCCCGCTCCCGGTCCAGCTTGTTGACGAACACCATCCTCGGCAGACCGAGTCGGGAGGCGAGCTTCCAGAGCACCTCGGTCTGGACCTCCACTCCCTCGACCGCGCTCACCACGAAGACGGCGAGGTCCGCTACCCGCAGGGCCGCCTCCACTTCCGGGAGGAAGTCGGCGTAGCCGGGACAGTCGAGGAGGTTGATCTTGTGGCCGTCGTACTCCAAGGGGGCCAAGGCCACGGCCAGGGAGATGCCGCGTTTCAGCTCCTCCGGGTCGAAGTCGGTGGTGGTGTTGCCGTCCTCCACCCGGCCCTGTCTGGATATGGCGCCGGCCTGGAACAGCATGGCCTCGGCCAATGTGGTCTTGCCGGCGCCACCATGGCCGACCAACGCCACGTTGCGGATCCTGTCGGGCGGGTAGCTCTTCACGGCGCGCCTCGTTGGGTAGGAAAGACCAGAAGCGCAAGAGTAGCGAGTGGGGGTGGTACCGTAAAAAGGAGTTTCCGCCTCTGTTTCGGGAGTCTGATTGTTTGACGGACGGTGGCGGAGTGGCGTGGACCGGGCTACGGCGCCCGTAGGTTCCGCCCTCCGTCGAACAGGAATGACGGCAGACCAGCTGACCGCCTTCGGGCTCATCGTGGCGGTGGGCGCGGCTGCAGCCATCGGGTCGGGCCACCTCGGCCTCGGCCTGGGGCTGCTCATCTGCTCCGCCGTTCCCGACCTGCTCGACGGACCGGTGGCCAAGGCGTCCGGCACCGCCGGCCCCCGCGGTTCTTTCTTCGACTCCGTCGCCGACCGCGTCACCGACGCCCTGGCCCTCGGCGGCATCGGCTGGTACCTGGCTTCGGAGGAGGGCGGTCATGCCGCTCTTCTGCCCTTCGCGGTGATGGCTGCCGCCGCCCTCATCTCCTACGAAAGGGCGAAGGCGGAGTCGCTGGGTTATTCGGCCAAGGGCGGCCTGATGGAGCGGGCCGAACGCATGATGGCGCTGTGCTTCGCTCTCGCCTTCAGCACCCTCCTCGTACCTGTGCTCTGGGTGATGCTGGCCCTCACCGTCGCCACGGCCGTGCAGCGCTTCGCCCTCGTCTGGAAGCAGGCCAGTACGACTCCCTCCCGTTCCCGGGAAGAGCGCTGGCGGGCGTGGCGGGAGGCAGGCGAAGGCAAGAGGATGCGGGCCCGCTCGCAGACGGTGCCGGGATGGCGGGCCCGCGCCCGCCACGGGCGTCCGCGCCGATCGAGTGGCCTCGGTCGCAGCGGGCTCCGGAGTCTCCGATCCGACCGCGCCGGCCGTGAAAATCGCTGGCGTCTCCGGACCCGGCCCCGGCCCTGACGCTTCCCGCCTTCGTTCGGGAACGGTCCGCCCTTCTCCCGTACTACCGCTACCGGGCGGCTGCGGCGCTGGCGCGCAGCGTCCCGGAGCCTGTGGCCCGTGCGGGCGCCTACGCCATCGGGGTTGCTCTGGCCGCCGCGTTGGGGGATCGGCGGGCCATCGTCCGGCGCCATCTGCGCCGCGTCCTCGGCACCGGGGTGAGCGAGCAGGAGCTGGACCGCCTGGTCCGGAACACCTTCACCTCCTACGCCCGTTACTGGATGGAGTCGTGCCGCCTTCCGGGAACGGTGGGGCCATGGGTGGACGAACGGATGTCGTCCACCGGCGTCGAGCAGTTCGACAAGGCGAAGGCCGAGGGTAAGGGGGTGATCCTGGCCCTGCCCCATCTCGGGGGCTGGGACCACGGAGGCGCATGGCTGGGATGGCTGGGCCACCCCCTCACCGCCGTAGTTGAACCGGTCGAGCCCCCCGAGCTCTTCAGGTGGATAGCAGAGCTACGGCGGGCCGTCGGCATGGACATCGTCCCGCTCGGGCCTGGCGCCGGGACGACCCTGCTCAAGCGGCTCCGTGACGGTGCCATCGTGGCGCTGGTGTGCGACCGTGACATCGGTGGTGGGGGCGTGGAGGTCGAGTTCTTCGGTGAGCGCACCACCCTGCCGGCGGGGCCGGCCACCCTCGCGTTGCGGACCGGTTCATACCTCCTGCCCACCGCCGTGTATTTCGAAGGGCCGAAGGGCCACTACAGCCTGGTGGGACAGCCACTGCCGGCGGAGCGCACCGGGCGCCTCAGGGACGACGTGACCCGCGTCACCCAGGACCTCGCCCACGCCCTCGAGGAGCTCATCCGCCGGGCGCCGGACCAGTGGCACATGATGCAGCCCAACTGGCCGAGCGACCAGTTCTAAGCCGGCTGCCGCGGCCGCACGCCACCCACTGCGGCGCCGGCTGACGTGGCCACGCCGGTCATTCGGTGTCGGGCGTCGGAAAACCTGAGGGCGCCGCCCGGGTGGGCCGGCGGCGCCCTCAGTGATCCTGCGTGCGGGCACCGGCCTCAGGGCCGGCGGACCTTCTGCTTCACGAAGTTGGCGATGGTGTCGGTGGTGGTCTGGACCTTGTGCACCTTGCGCACGTGCTCTGAGACCTTGGCCATCAACTCCTCTTCCGTAGCTGCCTTTCCCTGCCACCTGCAGGCGTGGTCGGCATCTCTTCACCTGAACTCGTAGGCCACTGCTCCTCCTTGGGGTTGTCGGTCCTTTTTCGGAGCCATCGGTCGGACCGGATGACGCAGCTACCGTGGCCAGGTGCGGATTGGCCTCGTCTGCCCCTACAGCTTGAGCTTTCCGGGTGGAGTGCAGGGACAGGTGCTCGCCCAGGCGAGGGTCCTGCGGGGTCTGGGACACCAGGTGCGGGTTCTGGCGCCGTGCGACGACGCCCCCCCCGAGGCGGGTGTGACACCGCTCGGCCGGTCGGTGCCGTTCGCTTCGAACGGTTCCGTGGCTCCGCTGGCGCCCGACCCTGCCTGCGGCCGGCGGCTCCTGCAGGCCCTGCACGACGAGGCGTTCGACATCGTCCACCTCCACGAGCCGCTCTGCCCAGGCCCTCCCCTCGTGGCTCTCGCCTTTGCCAAGCAGCCTCTCGTCGGCACCTTCCACCGCTCCGGTGACAGCCTGGTGTACGCCGTGCTGAGGCCCGCGGCGGTGGCCGTTGCCCGGCGCCTCGTCGTGCGCTGCGCCGTCTCCGAAGATGCGCGGTCCACTGCGGCGCGGGCGCTTGGCGGCAGCTACGAGGTGCTGTTCAACGGCATCGAGGTGGAGCGCCTGGCCAAGGCCACACCCTGGCCCACCATTGGGCCGACGATCCTGTTCCTCGGCCGTCACGAGCCGCGCAAGGGGCTCTCGGTGCTGATCGAGTCCATGGCTTTCCTTCCCGCCGACATACGCCTGTGGGTGGCAGGGGAGGGAGCGGAGTCTGCCGGCCTCCGCGCCGCTACGGCGGACGACCCACGCATCGAGTGGCTGGGTCGCATCAATGACGCCGAGGCTGCGTCGCGGCTGCGGGGAGCCGACGCCTTCTGTGCGCCCTCCATTCATGGCGAATCCTTCGGTGTGGTGCTTCTCGAGGCCATGGCGGCTTCCACGCCCATCGTGGCCAGCGATCTCGCCGGTTACCGGAATGTCGCCGCTCCGGATGTCCACGCCGTGCTCGTCGCTCCCGGTGACGCGGCCGCCCTGGCCGGGGGCCTGCGCCGGGTCCTCGGGGACCGGGCACTGGCTGGCCGCCTGGTCGCCGCCGGCGAAGCGAGAGCATCCGATCTGTCCATGGACCGGCTGGCCGAGCGCTACCTCGAACTGTACGAAGCGGCGCTCTCCGCCGGGGGGGCCGGCCCCGCCGGGGTCAGGCGGGGCTGAAGTCCAGCACCAGGCGGTTCGGGTCGGTGAGCCTGCTCACCGAGACCTTGGCGTCCTTCTGTCGCAAGCCGATCACCCAGTGCACGGTCCCCTCGAAGTCGCCGGCCTCGACCACCTCCACGACGCTGGCCGTCTCGGCGCCGGCACCGGTGGGCTTGAGTCGCCGGAGGCCCGGATAGGTGAGGATCACCTTCTCGCCCTCGAAGCGGGCCTGGGCCGCGTTCTCCATCGTGACCCCCAGCACCGCTTCACCGCCGACCTTCACCTCGGCGCCCGAGCCGTCCATGGTCACGGGGCGGTCGACGAAATCGAGCTTGTAGCCGGGGAGGATGGGGTCGAACTCGAAGACGACTCTCGACGCTCCGCCGTCCTTGGTGTCCACACGAACACCGGTGAGGTAGCCGCGCTCCTTGCCGGCCGGCGAGGAAACCGGCGGTGAGGGATCTCCCTCGGCGGAGGACAGGACCACCGTCGTGGAGGTGCTCGTGGAGATCGTGCCGGAGGCGTCGATGTTCGGGTCCTGATCACGGTTGCAGGCCGCCAGCAGCAAGAGAGTGACCACGCCGGCGCGCAGGAGGAGAGATGGGGGACGGCGCATGCCCCCACGGTAGACGCCAGCACCGGCGGTAGCCTCAGATCGTGGCACCGCGCCCGCTGTCCGTGCCGATCGGCCGTCACCGCAGGTGAGCCCGGTCCCGACCGAGGTGCTCAGCCCCCTCCTCGACGACCGGGTGGCGGCCAACAAGCGCCGGGCCATGACGATCATGGCCAGCGTCGTGGTCGTTCTCACCGCCGTTCTGTCCCTCGCCGGCGCCCTCCTCGGCGCCGGCCTCGCCGGCTTCCTGCTGACCGCCGCTCTCGCCTGCGGATTGGCGGTGACGTTCTATTCGAGGTCCGTGGCGCTCGTCCTCACCCGCAGCGGCGCCCGCCCGGCCGACCCTGTCGCCCATGCTCGGCTGCACAACCTCGTGGAGGGTCTCTGCGTCACCGCCGGTCTGCCCAAGCCGGGCCTTTACGTGATCGACGACCAGGCCCCCAACGCTTTCGCCGTGGGGCGCAGCCCGCGTGACGCGGCCCTCGTCGTGACCACCGGCCTGACCCAGGCGTTGAACCGGATCGAGCTCGAGGGTGTGCTGGCCCATGAGTTGAGCCAGGTGAAGAGCCACGACACGCTGGTCTCCACCCTCGCCGCCGGGCTCGCGGGCGCCGTGGCCCGTGTTCTGCCGGCGCCCGCCGGCGCCGGCCTCGCACGCAGGGCCACCGGGCCCCCCCGCCAGGCGCTGGCCGACGTCACCGCCGTGTCCTTCACCCGCTATCCGCCGGGCCTTATAGCCGCCCTGGAGAAACTTCGGGACGCCGACACCGCCGTGCGATCCGCCTCTGCGGCCAGCGCCCACCTGTGGCTGGCGCCGGCCCTCGCCGGCGGCGGCGTCGACACCCGGCCGTCGCTCGAAGAGCGAATCGCCGCCCTCCAGGAGCTCTGACTGGCCCGACGACCCAGGCGGCGCCGGCACCGCGCTCTACAGCGACGGCTCTGCGACGCGGAGGGAGCCTGCTCGTTCCCGACGGGGCACGGCCGGATCCGGGACCACGCTCCACGCCAACGGCCTTAGACTTGGCATCGATGAACGTGGCCGAAGGCGCTGAAACCCGGGCCGGCTCCGAGCACCGGACCGGAACCGACCGGATCAAGCGGGGCTTGGCCGAGATGCTCCGTGGGGGCGTCATCATGGACGTTGTGGACGCCGCCCAGGCCAAGGTGGCCGAGGATGCCGGCGCCGTGGCGGTGATGGCCCTGGAGCGGGTGCCGGCTGACATCCGCCGCGACGGCGGCGTCGCCCGCATGAGCGACCCCGCCATGATCGAGGCCATAAAGGCCGCGGTCACCATTCCGGTCATGGCCAAGGCCCGGATCGGCCATTTCGCCGAGGCCCAGGTGCTCGAATCGCTCGGGGTCGACTTCATCGACGAGAGCGAGGTCCTCACGCCGGCCGACGACGCACACCACATCGACAAGTGGGGCTTCACGGTTCCTTTCGTCTGCGGTGCCAACGATCTGGGGGAGGCCCTCCGGCGTATCTCCGAGGGCGCCGCTCTCATCCGCTCCAAGGGCGAAGCCGGCACCGGCGACGTCAAGGAGGCGGTCCGCCATCTGCGGGCCATCCTGGGCGACATCCGCAAGGTCACCCAGGCCGACAGTGCCGAGCGCTACGCCTGGGCCAAGCGCCTCCAGGCACCGATCGGCCTGGTCGATGAAATTGCCGGCCGCGGCCGCCTCCCTGTTCCCCTCTTCTGTGCCGGCGGTATCGCCACGCCGGCCGACGCCGCCCTCGTCATGCAGCTCGGCGCCGAATCGGTCTTCGTCGGCTCCGGCATCTTCAAGGCGGCCGAGCCGTCGCGCATGGCCCACGCCATCGTCGAGGCGACGACCCATTTCCGCGAGCCGGCCATCGTGGCCAAGGTGAGCCGGGGGCTCGGCGAAGCGATGCGGGGCACCGAGTCCGACAAGGTCGACCTGAAGCTGGCCGAGCGGGGCTGGTAGCCGAGGTGCCGCCAGGTGCCCAAGATCGGAATCCTTGCCTTGCAGGGCGACGTCCGGGAGCACACCGCCGCTCTGTCTGACCTCAACGCCCATGTCGTGGAGCTGCGAAGGCCCCAGGACCTGGCGGGCATCGAGGCCATGGTCCTGCCCGGCGGAGAGTCCACCACGATGTCACTGTTGTTGGACTCCGCCGGCCTGTACACGCCGATCGCCGAGCGCCTCCAGGACGGCATGCCGGCCTTCGGCACCTGTGCCGGCATGATCCTCCTCGCCACCGACGTGCTCGACGGACGTGCCGACCAGCACCGCTTCGGCACCATCGACATCGCCGTCCGCCGCAACGGATTCGGCCGCCAGGTCGACTCGTTCGAAACGGAGCTGGACGTGGTCGGCTTCGGGACGGCGCTGCCCGCGGTGTTCATCCGGGCGCCGGTCGTGGAGCGGGCCGGTCCCCAGGTCGAGGTCCTCGCCAGCGTCGAGGGACACCCCGTGCTCTGCCGCCAGGGACCAGTCCTCGTCGCCGCATTCCATCCGGAGCTGTCAGGCGACCTGCGGCTCCATCAACTCTTCCTCGGAGGTCTCTGAATGTCCGGCCATTCCAAGTGGGCGAGTATCAAGCACCAGAAAGGGGCCAAGGACAAGGCCCGCGGCAAGCTCTTCGCCAAGCTGATCCGCCAGCTCGAGGTCGCCGCCCGGGAGGGTGGCGGCGACCTCGGCTCCAACGCCACCCTGCGCACGATGTACCAGAAGGCCCGGGATTCGTCGGTGCCGATGGACACCATCGAGCGGGCCATCAAGAGGGGCACAGGCGAACTGGAGGGGGTGCGCTACGAGCCCATCTCCTATGAGGGGTACGCCCCGGGTGGCATCGCCATGATCGTCGAATGCCTGTCGGACAACCGGAACCGAACCGGGTCCGAGATCCGGGCCGTCTTCTCCAAGAACGGTGGGTCGATGGCGGAGCCCGGAGCCGTGGTCTGGCAGTTCGAACGGAAGGGCGTGGTGCAGTTGCCGAAGACCTTGGCCGAGGACGATCTCATGCTCGTTGCCCTCGATGCCGGCGCCGAGGATCTCTCCGATGAGGGCGACACCTGGCAGCTCACCTGCCCGCCCGGCGACCTTCCCTTGCTCACGACAGCCCTCGAGGAAGCCGGGATGGCGGTCGAGGCGGCGGACGTGACGATGCTGGCCACCACCACCGTCCCCCTGGACACCGAGGGCGACGCCCGCCGGGTGCTGCGCCTCATGGACCTGCTCGAGGAGCACGACGACGTGCAGAACGTGTACGCCAACTTTGACATTCCGGACGAGATGCTCGCTGCCGCCCTCGCCTGACCCACTCCGTCGCGACAGGGCGGAGCAACTGGCGCCGTTCCCACGGCAGATCCTGTGGATACCGACCTTTCCTCCCGGAACGGGCGGTTTCCGAGCTGAGAACCGATCGATTATTGCTGTGTTTCTCCTAACGCGGCCCGAAGTGGTGCCGATGGGCTAGTCACATCGGAACCCCGAGTGACCACCATCCACCCCAGTCACACCACTTCACAGGAGAACAACCACGGTGAGCAAGACATCGAAGTCCACCATCACCCGCAGCGCCCGGATGCTGGTACCGGGGGCCGTCGCCCTCGCCGCCATCCTGGGTGTGGCCTCGCCCGCATCCTCAGAGGTGACTCAGGCGGCCAACGACGCTGTGGACCGGGCGATCAGCTCGACCGGTACCGTGACCTCATCGGATCCCGACGGTGTCAGCAACGGTGGTGTGGACGCGGTTGGCGGGTCGGGAGGCACCGTCGGGGACCAGGACCACGACAACGGCAGCGGCAACGACAGCGACTGCGATGACGACAACAAGGGGCGGAACCACTGCGCTCCCAAGGTGACGCCCCCGGCTGACCCGGATCCCGTCGTCACCGACCCGATCGTCACCGACCCGATCGTCACCGAGCCGATCGTCACCGAGCCGATCGTCACCGACCCGATCGTCACCGACCCCATCGTCACCGACCCCATCGTCACCGACCCGATCGTCGCCCCGGAGATCGACGCCGCACCGGCGTCGTCCACCACTCCCGTCGAAGTCAGCCGGGCGGCCGAAGCGGTCGTGACAATGCCGATCCTGTTTGCCCAGCAGGAATTGAGCGGTCCTGCCCGTACCAGCGTGATGGGCGTCGTCCTCGAGGACACCACGAACACTTTTTCCAGCGCCTCCCTCTCCAGCCCCCGCAGCGCCGGCCAGGCCGCCACCTCAGGCGAACTGCCCCGCACCGGCGGCGATCCCCTCGGCCTGAGCGTGATCGGCCTCGGGCTCGTGGGCCTCGGGCTGGCGATCACCCGCTCGACCCGGTCGAGCGCCTCGACCGTCTGAGGATCCGCGGCGCAGGTATCCGCGCCGCTTCGCCGGCGCCGCTGTATCGTCGAACCCGTGTTCGTGCTCGGCATCGATCCCGGCCTCTCCCGTTGCGGCTACGGGCTCGTGCGGCGGCTGCGTTCCGACTACACCGGCGTCCGGGCCGGCGTGATCAAGACTCCGCCCGACGACCCGCTGCCGCAGCGCCTCGCCTCTCTCTCCCTCGAGCTCCACGGGCTCATCGCCGAGTGCCGGCCCGAGGTTGTGGTGGTGGAGCGGGTCTTCTTCCAGACCAACGTCCGCACCGCCATGTCCGTGGGGCAGGCCAGCGGACTCGCCCTGGCCGCCGCCGCCGGCGCCGGCTGTTGCGTGGCCCAGTACACCTCCAACGAGGTGAAGATGGCCGTCACCGGCGACGGCGCCGCCACCAAGCGCCAGGTGCAGCAGATGGTGCAGACCCTCCTCCGGCTGCCCGAACCGCCGCGGCCGCCCGACGTGGCCGATGCCCTCGCCCTCGCCCTCTGCCACCTGGCGCTGGCGCCCCGGCTGGCCCGCATAGAGGCGGCTGAGTCCAACATGGTTCGGGGTGCCACGATCACAGAGGCCACAGGCGTCGCCCCGGCCGGCCGCGTGGCGCCGTGATCGGTTCGCTGCGGGGTGTCGTCCTCCACCGCCTGCCGCCGGCCGAGTTGCTGATCGAGGTCGGCGGCGTCGGGTACCGGGTCACCGTGGCTCCGTCGACGCTCGCCGCCGCAGGCGTCGGCGAGCCGCTGCTGCTCCATGTGCACACCCACGTGCGGGAGGACGCCATCGTCCTCTTCGGCTTCGCCACGGCCGACGAGCGGCGCTGCTTCGAGGCCCTCCTGGCCGCCCACGGCGTCGGCCCGGGGCTGGCAATGGCCATTCTCTCCGCGCTGGCGCCGGCCGGCCTCCACCGCGCCCTCGCCACCGGCGACGTTGAGGCCCTCACCAGGGTGCCCGGTGTGGGCCGGAAGACGGCGGCCCGCCTGCTCATCGAGCTTCGCTCCGAGGTGCTCGAGGGTCTCGAGATCCTGGCCGGCGGCCCCGCCGGCGCGGCCGGCTCGGGGGCGGCCATCGGCGAGGTCCGGGCCGCGCTCACCGGTCTGGGGTACGGGCCCGACGAGGTGCAGGCTGCCATGAGGGAGCTTCCGTCCGATGCCCGGGTGGAGGACATGCTCAAGTCCGCCCTCAAGCAGCTCGCTTCCGCCCGATGACTTCACCGGGGGACGGTTCGTGAGCCCGCGGGAGGAGGTGCTGCGCACATCCGAGGTCTCTCCCACGCCGGTCGACCCCCTCGAGGCGGTGGAGGAGCTGAGCCTGCGGCCCCGCCGGCTGGACGAGTTCGTCGGCCAACCCCAGCTGAAGGAGCACCTGTCGATCGTGCTGGAGGCGGCCCGTCGCCGCTCGCAGGCGGTCGACCACCTGCTGTTCGCCGGGCCTCCTGGGCTGGGCAAGACCTCGATGGCCGGGATCGTGGCCGCCGAGATGGGCGCCGGTCTGCGGATCACCTCGGGCCCCGCGCTGGTGCGCACCGGGGACCTCGCCGCCCTCCTCACCGACCTCCACGACGGTGACATCCTCTTCATCGACGAGATCCACCGTCTCGGCCGCGCCGTCGAGGAGATCCTCTACTCGGCCATGGAGGACTTCCAGCTCGACATCGTGCTCGGCAAGGGGCCGGCGGCGAGATCGATCCGCCTCGACCTTCCCCGCTTCACCCTGGTTGGCGCCACCACCCGCACCGGCCTGCTCACCAGCCCCCTCCGTGACCGCTTCGGCTTCGTCGCCCGCCTGGACCACTACCCGGTGGACGACCTGATCCTGATCGTCGAGCGGACGGCGCTCATCCTCGGCGTGGAGCTCCGTCAGGGTGGCGCCCGCGAGATCGCCTGCCGCTCCAGGGGCACTCCCCGCATCGCCAACCGCTTGTTGAAGCGGGTGCGGGACTATGCCGAGGTGAGGGGTGACGGCGTTGTCACCCATGAGGCGGCCGTCGCCGGCCTGGCCCTGTTCGGTGTCGACGAGGCGGGTCTCGACAAGGTTGACCGGGCGATCCTGTCCGCCCTGTGCACCCGCTTCGGCGGCGGCCCCGTGGGGCTGTCCACCCTCGCGGTCAGTGTGGGGGAGGAGACCGAGACGGTGGAGGACGTGTACGAGCCGTTCCTCCTTCACCTCGGCATGCTCAAGCGCACCCCCCGTGGACGGGTGGCCATGCCGGCCGCGTGGCACCACCTCGGGCTGGTGCCGCCGGCCCAGGCGCCGGCGCTCTTCGAGTAGCCCGCCGGCGCCGTCGCCACAACGGGTCGTTGGGGGTGGCCGGCCACCCCCAACCGAACGATGTCGCCCGCCGCTCGCCACCTACGCTCGCCTGCCGTGGCCCGGGGCATGGACGAGTACGAATACCTGCTTCCCATCGAGGCCATAGCCCAGGAGCCGGCTGAGCCCCGGGAATCGGCCCGGTTGCTGGTGGCCGGCGCCGGCGGAGAGATCACCCACCGCCACGTACGGGACCTACCGGAGCTTCTGGTCCCCGGCGACGTCCTCGTGGTCAACGAGACGCGCGTCCTGCCGGCCCGCCTCCAGCTCCGCAAGCGGACCGGTGGTCAGGTCGAAGTGCTGCTGCTGGAGCCGGTCGAGACCAACGGCCACTCCGCCGGCGGGACCTGGTCGGCGCTGGTGCGGCCGGGCAAGCGGGTGGCCCCCGGTACACGCCTGGTGGCGGGCGACACCGAACTCGTCGAGGTCGGCGACCGGGTGGAGGGCGGGACCCGGCATGTGCGCCTCCTCGCCGGCCTCGCCGCCCTGGCCCCTCACGCCACCGTCGCCCTGCCTCCCTATATCCACCGGCCTCTCGCCGATCCCGACCGCTACCAGACCGTCTATGCCGCCCACGCCGGTTCGGTTGCGGCTCCCACCGCCGGCCTTCACCTGACCCACGAGGTGCTCGACCGCTGCCGGCGCCGGGGCGTCGACGTCCACGCCATCGACCTCGCCGTCGGCCTCGCCACGTTCCGGCCCGTGACCGCAGAGCGCCCTGAGGACCACGTGATGCACGCCGAGCGGTACCGCGTTCCCGCCGCCACGATGCAGGCCTGCCGCACGGCGTCAGGGCGGGTGGTGGCCGTCGGCACCACGACGGTCAGGGCCCTGGAGTCGGCGGCGGCCACCGGCGAGCTGGCCGGCCGCACCAGCTTGTTCATCCACGACGATTATCCCTTCAAGGTGGTCGACGTCCTGCTCACCAACTTCCACCTGCCCCGCTCGTCCCTGCTCCTCCTCCTCGGCGCCTTCTACGGCCGTGGCTGGCCGGCGCTCTACGACGAAGCGCTGGCTGCCGGCTACCGCTTCCTCTCCTTCGGCGACGCGATGCTCGTTGCCCGGGCGGGGACCCCAACCGCGGGCGTAAGCAGCCTCCACCGGTGACGAAGCCGCCACTGCGCTTCACCGTCGCAGCCACCGACGCCGCCGGCCGGGCCGCCACCGTGACGACGACGAGGGGCTCCTTCGACACGCCCTGCTTCATGCCGGTGGGGACCAGGGGAGGGGTCCGCGCCCTCGCCGCCGACGACCTCGCGGCCCTAGGCGCCGGCGTCGTTCTGGCCAACACGTACCACATGATGCTCCGTCCGGGTACGGCGGTCGTCGAGGCATTGGGAGGCGTCCACGGCTTCGCGTCCTGGCCCGGTCACGTGCTCACCGACTCCGGCGGGTTCCAGGTCTTCTCCCTCAAGCCCAAGGTGGACGACGACGGAGTCAGCTTCGCCTCCACCTACGACGGGTCTCCCCACCGCCTGACCCCCGAGGACGCGATCGCCATCCAGGAGAGGCTGGGCGCCGACATCGCCATGGTCCTCGACGTGTGCCCGCCGCTGCCGGCGCCTCCCGGTGCCATCCGCGTGGCGGTGGAGCGGACCCTCGCCTGGGCGGCCCGCTCCAGGGACGCCCGCCGGCGCCCCGACCAGGCTCTGTTCGGCATCGTCCAGGGCGGTGTGGACGCCACCGTCCGCGGCGAGAGCGCCCGCCGCACGGTGGAGATCGGGTTCGACGGGTACGCCGTGGGCGGGCTGTCGGTAGGCGAGGGGCGCCCCGAGATGTTGGACTCTCTGGCCGCCGCCGTGGCCGAGTTGCCGGCCGACGCGCCGCGCTACCTCATGGGCGTGGGCGACCCCGTCGGCCTGGTCGCGGCCATCGGCCTCGGCGTCGACATGTTCGACTGCGTGCTGCCCACCCGGCTCGCCCGTCACGGCACGGTGCTGAGCTCCGCCGGCCGCTTCCACCTCACCAATGCCGCCTTCGCCAGCGATGACGGGGCGCTCGACCCGCTCTGCTCGTGCCACGTCTGCGCCAGGTGGTCGCGTGGCTTCCTGCGCCACCTCCTGCAGATGGGCGACCCTGCCGCAGCCAGACTCCTGAGCATCCACAACGTTGCGTGGACACTGGCCCTGGTGGCCGCGGCCCGCCGTGCCGTCATCGATGGACGGCTGGCCGCCTTCCAGGCCGAGGTGGAAGCAGTGTGGCCGCTCTGACGGGGTAGCGACTACTACGCTCGTCCACCGCCCGATGCAACTTCTCTTCCCCTTCGTCTTCCTGGCCCTCATGTGGGTGCTGTTGGTGCGACCCCAGCAGCAACGGGTCCGCCAGCAGCGAGACCTCGTCGCGTCCCTCGAAATCGACGACGAGGTCGTGACGGCCGGCGGCATCCTCGGTCGGATCGTTTCCCTCACCGACGAGGAAGCCACTCTGCAGGTGGCCCCCGGAGTGAACATGCGCTTCCTCCGTGGCGCCGTCAACAGCCGGCTGACACAGGCTTCGGAGAGCGACGAGCGAGCCGAGCTGACCGACGCCGCCGGCGAGGGCACCGAATAGATGAGAAAGAGCCTCGTGGTCTCCCTCGTCGGGATCATCTTCGCCGCGGCTGGAGGGCTGGCCGCCACCGCGCTGGCCGGCAACTCCCCCGAGCTCGGGCTCGATCTCCAGGGCGGAGCTTCGGTGGTTCTGCGGCCCAAGAGGGCGGTCGCCACTGGCGTGCTCAACCAGTCGATCGAGATCATCCGCAACCGCGTCGACGCCCTCGGCGTGTCGGAGCCCGACATCAGCCGCCAGGGCCGGAACATCATCGTGCAGCTTCCGGGCGTCAAGAACCGTGACCGGGCGCTTCAGATCGTCGGCCAGACAGCGGAGCTGCGGTTCCGCCCGGTGCTAGGCGTTCTCCCACCTGAAGACGTGCCGCCCCCCACGACCACCACCACCAAGCCGGGCGCCACAACGACTACCAAGCCGGGCGAGACGACCACCACTGTGGCCCCCGCCACCACGGTTGCGCCGGCCGATCCAGCCGCGCCGACGACCACGGCCGCCCCGACGACGACGACCGTGCCCGTGCCCGTGCCCCAGGGCATCAAGACCACGCCCCGGGACCAGGACAAGGCCGACGTTCCCGTCGTCCTGCCCAAGATCACCAAGGGCAAGGTGACCGAGCGGTACAGCCTCGGCCCGGCCGAGCTGACGGGTAGGGCTCTCAAGAGCGCCCGGGCGGAGTTCAGCCAGCAGCAGGGGTGGCTGGTCAACTTCTCCCTGACCTCCAAGGCCTCCAAGGACTTCGACGCCCTGGCGGCCAAGAACCTCAACAAGCAGGTCGCCATCGTGCTCGACGGAGTGGTCAAGACCGCTCCGACCATCAACGAGGCCAGCTTCGGTGGGAGGGGCCAGATCAGCGGTGATTTCAGCGAGCGGGAGGCCAAGGATCTCGCCCTGGTGCTGCGCTACGGCTCCCTGCCGGTGGAGCTCCGGCCGGAGACGGTGCAGACCGTTTCGGCCAGCCTGGGCAAGGATTCACTGCGAGCGGGGCTGCTCGCCGGTGGCGTGGGACTCGGTCTCGTGCTGCTCTACATGATCCTGTACTACCGGGCCCTGGGGATCGTCGTCCTGCTCGGGCTGAGCGTGTCCGGCATGCTCATGTGGACGATCGTGTCCTATCTCGGAGCGCACGGCGGACTTGCCCTCAGCCTGCCCGGAGCGGTTGGGATCATCGTCTCGGTGGGCGTGACGGTGGACTCCTACGTCGTGTACTTCGAGCGTCTGAAGGACGAGATCCGCGCCGGAAAGAGCATTCGAGCGTCTGTGGACCGCGGGTTCAGCCGGGCCTACCGCACCATCCTGGCCGCTGATACCGCGTCGCTCATCGGCGCCGCCCTCCTCTACCTCCTCACCGTCGGGTCGGTCCGGGGGTTCGCCTTCTTCCTCGGGCTGTCGACGCTCCTGGACATGATCGTCGCCTACTGCTTCACCCGCCCGATGGTGATCTTGCTCGGCCGCAACCGGATATTCACCGAAGCCCGGTGGCTGGGCGTTGCGCGGGGGCTGGCCGCCGCGCCCGCGGGAGGGGCGTAGATGCCCGAAGCAGGGGAGGCCGCACCGGTCCAGCGTTCGATCTGGCACAAGCTGTACCACGGCGAGACGACGTTCGAGTTCATCGGCCGGAAGCGGACATGGTTCATCCTCTCCTTCGTCGTCATCGTGATCGGCGCGGGTTCACTAGCGACCAGGCACCTGAACTTCGGTATCGACTTCGAGGGCGGCACGGCCTGGGAGGTCAAGGCGCCCGGCGTGTCGGTCAAGGAGGCACGGTCGGCGATGCGTCCAGTAGGGCAGGGCAACGCCAAGATCCAGGTGCTGGGGGGCAAGACCCTTCGGGTCCAGGGGGACGTGGCCGGCTCCGACGAGAAGCGGGCCAAGGACCGCGACGAGGTGAGCGCGGCGCTGGCGAAACTGGCAGGGACCACGCCGAACCAGGTGAGCGTCAACGAGGTGGGCCCGTCATGGGGGGGAGAGGTGACCAAAAAGGCGGAGCGGGCCCTCGTCTTCTTCTTCATCGCCATCACGCTGTACATCACTCTTCGCTTCGAATGGAAGATGGCGATCGCCGCGCTGGCCGCCGTGGTGCACGACATCGCCGTCACGGTCGGGATCTACTCGCTGTCCGGGTTCGAGGTCACCCCCGCCACCGTGATCGCCTTTCTCACCATTCTCGGCTACTCGCTGTACGACACGATCGTCGTGTTCGACAAGGTGGAGGAGAACACCCGCGGGCTCGCCGCGTCCGGCCGCCTCACCTACGGCGACACCGTGAACCTGTCGATGAACCAGGTGCTGATGAGATCGATCAACACGTCGCTGGTTGCCATCCTGCCCATCCTGTCGGTGCTCGTGATCGGCAGCTTCGTCCTCGGCGCGACCACGCTGGAGGACTTCGGCCTGGCCCTGCTCATCGGTCTGCTCACCGGTGCCTACTCCTCCATCTTCATCGCCGCTCCGATCCTGGCGATGCTGAAGGAGCGTGAGCCGCGTTACGCGGCGATCAAGCAACGGGTGCTGGCCCGCGGGCCTGTCGGTCCTCTCACCCCCGCGGCGGCCGCCGGCGCCCGTGCCGGGATGGCCACGTCCGACGGCGGCAGCGGGCCGGCCGGTGATGCCCGTCCTGGGCCCCACCCCACCGCGTCACGCCCGCCGCCGCGCCCCCGGAAGAAGGGTAAGCGCCGCTAGCAGCAGTATCCTGGGCCGCCATGGTGGTCGACACGGGGTGGCTCACGGAGCACATCCGGGACGTGCCCGACTTCCCACTGGCCGGTGTGATGTTCAAGGACATCACGCCCCTGCTGGGCGACGGCGAGGCCCTGAAGTTCGTGGTCGACACCATGGCCGACCACTTTGCCGGTCTGGGGGTCGAGAAGGTGCTCGGGATCGAGGCCCGGGGATTCATCGTGGCCGCTCCCGTGGCGTACCGGCTCGGCGCCGGGTTCGTGCCCGTGCGCAAGGCAGGCAAGCTGCCGTGGCGGGTGGAGACCGAGGAGTACGCCCTCGAGTACGGCACCGACAGGCTCCAGATCCACGCCGACGCTCTTCGGCCCGGTGAGCGCGTCCTGGTCATCGACGACGTGCTCGCCACCGGCGGCACCGCCTCCGCCTGTGCCCGCCTGGTCGAGAAGCTCGGAGCCAAGGTTGCCGGCCTGGGGTTCGTCATCGAGCTCGAGTTCCTGAACGGCCGCTCCCGCGTCGAGGCCTACGACGCGATGGCGCTGCTGACGTACGGGTAGCGATTGCCCACGGTCGACCGCCCCCGAGTCCGTCCCTGGCGACGCCAGCAGCCCCAGGCACCGGGGGTGCTGACCCCGTTGCTGAACGCCTACAGGGAGCGCCACCCGAAGGGCGACGTGACCCTCGTGGAGCAGGCCTATGCCGTGGCCGAGGCCGCGCACCGCACCCAGGTCCGCCACTCGGGGGAGGCCTATATCTCCCACCCGCTGGCTGTGGCCACCATCGTCGCCGAGCTGGGCCGGGATGACGTCACCATCGCCGCCGCTCTACTCCACGACGCCGTGGAGGACACGGCCGTCAGCCTGGAGGACGTGACGCGGGACTTCGGGCCGGTGGTGGCGGCGATCGTCGACGGTGTCACCAAGCTCGACCGTGTCCACTTCGAGTCCCGGGAGGCCCAGCAGGCGGCCTCCATGCGCAAGATGCTCATGGCCATGGCCCAGGACTGGCGGGTCCTGGTTATCAAGCTGGCCGACCGCCTCCACAACATGCGGACCATCGCCGCCATGCCCGACTGGAAGCAGAAGCGCACGGCGGAGGAGACCCTTCACATCTACGCGCCGCTGGCCCACCGGCTGGGCATCCAGGAGATCAAGTGGCAGCTGGAGGACCTCGCGTTCGCCACCCTTCAGCCCAAGCAGTACGCCGAGATCGAGCAGATGGTGGCGGTGCGGGCGCCCGAGCGCGACATCTACCTGGCCCAGGTGGTCGAGCAGGTCGAGGGTCGCCTGGCCGAGCTGCGGATCGACGGCGAGGTCACCGGGCGGCCGAAGCCGCTTTGGTCCATCTACGAGAAGATGGTCGTCAAGGGAAAGGAGTTCGACGACATCTTCGACCTGGTGGGCATCCGGGTCCTGGTCGACTCCGTCAAGGACTGCTACGCCGCCCTCGGGTCCATTCACGCCACGTGGAAGCCGGTGCAGGGCCGGTTCAAGGACTACATCGCCATGCCCAAGTTCAACCTCTACCAGTCGTTGCACACCACGGTGGTGGGCCCCCAGGGCAAACCGCTGGAGGTGCAGATCCGGACCCGGGAGATGCACGACCGGGCCGAGTACGGCATCGCCGCCCACTGGGGCTACAAGGAGAACGCACCCTCCACCGACGTGGCCTGGCTCAACCGCATCGTGGACTGGCAGCAGGACACGGCGGATCCGGCGGAGTTCTTCAAGACCCTGAAGCTGGACCTCGAGCAGGACGAGGTCTTCGTCTTCACCCCGAAGGGCGACGTGGTGACCCTTCCGATGGGCGCCACGCCCATCGACTTCGCCTACTCGATCCACACCGAGGTGGGCCACCGGTGCATCGGCGCCCGGGTCAACGGCCGTCTCTCCCCGCTGGACTCCCAGGTCAAGTCGGGCGACACCGTGGAGGTCTTCACCTCCAAGGTGCCGAGTGCCGGCCCGTCACGGGACTGGCTCAAGCTCGTGGTCACCCCCCGGGCCCGCAACAAGATCCGCCAGTGGTTCTCGCGGGAGCGCCGGGAGGACGCCATCGAGAACGGGCGGGAGGACCTGGGCAAGGCGCTGCGCAAGGAGGGCCTGCCGGTCCAGAAGCTGGCCTCGTCGTCGGTGCTCTCGAAGATGGCCGTCACCATGAACTACGCCGACCTCGAGGCGCTGCACGCGGCCATCGGCGAGGGTCACGTTTCGGCCCGCTCGGTGGCCCAGCGGGTGGCGCGGGAGATGCGGGGCGGCGACGCCGAGGAGCAACTTCCCTCGACCGCCCGCCAGCCCCGCAGGCCGAGCGCCCGCCAGTCGGTCGGGGTCCACGTCGAGGGGCTCGACGACCTGATGGTACGCCTCTCCCGCTGCTGCACTCCGGTACCCGGCGACGAGATCATCGGCTTCGTGACGCGGGGGAGGGGAGTCTCGGTACACCGCGCCGACTGCGCCAATGCCCTGTCGCTGTCGGCCGATCACACCGACCGGCTCATCGAGGTCGAATGGGACCGGGAGCGGGCCGGCGTCTTCGTGGCCGCCATCGAGGTGAAGGCCCTGGACCGCTCGCGGCTGCTGGCCGACGTGGCCAGGCTGCTGGCCGAGCACCATCTCAACATCCTGGCCAGCTCGACCCACACCGCCTCCGACCGCGTCAGCACGATGCGCTTCGACTTCGAGCTGGCCGATCCGGCCCACCTCGACTCCCTGCTGACCTCGATCAAGCGCCTCGACAGCGTCTACGACGCCTACCGGATCCTGCCCGGCCGGGCCACCTGACGCGCCCGCCGCCGCGGGGGAGCCGGCCTCGTCCCGGACCACCTGGATGCCGGCCTGGGTGAAGCCGCGGCGCCGGCAGAGGGCCCCGGAACCCCCGGCGGTAGGGTGCCCGAGTGCCACAGTTCCAGGCGCCGCCCGGCACGTTCGACGTGCTCCCGCCCGCCTCGGCCCGGTACCAGGCGCTGGTCGCGCGATTCGCCGCGCACGTGGAAGGGGCCGGCTACGGCCTCGTGATGACCCCGATGTTCGAGGACGTGGGCGTCTTCGAACGGGTGGGCGAAGCCACCGACGTGGTCAGCAAGGAGATGTACGACTTCCGGGACAAGGGTGACCGTCACCTCGCCCTCCGTCCCGAGGGAACCGCCTCCGTCGTGCGGGCCTTCGTCCAGCACCACCCGCTGACGCCGTGGAAGGCGTGGTACATGGCGCCCAACTTCCGCCAGGACCGCCCCCAGAAGGGCCGCTACCGCCAGCACCACCAGGTGGGCGTGGAGGCCATCGGCACCGACGACCCCGATCTCGACGCTGAGGTCGTGGCCCTCGCCTGGCGCTTCTACGCCACCCTAGGCCTCACCGGCGTGGAGCTCAGGCTCAACTCCATGGGCGACGAGCAGTGCATGCCCGCCTACCGCCGGATCCTCGTCGAGCACCTCGCCGCCAAGGCCGGCGCCGGCGGCCTCTGTGACGAGCACCGACCCGTCGACCGCTACAGCAGGAACCCGCTGCGCGTGCTCGACTGCAAGAAGGAACCTTGCCGTGAGGCGACCGTAGACGCGCCTGGCACGGCCGACTACCTCTGCCCGCGCTGCATGTCCCATTTCGGGCGCGTCCGGGCCGGCCTCGATTCCCTGGGTGTCGCCTACACGCTCGACTTCCGCCTGGTTCGGGGCTTCGACTACTACACCCGCACCGCCTTCGAGTTCGTGCCCACCCGCCCCGATGCCACCCAGAACGCCATCGGCGGGGGAGGTCGCTACGACGGGCTGGCCGAGGCGCTCGGTGGCGCCAGCGCCCCCGGGATCGGGTTCGGCCTCGGCATCGAGCGCATCCTGATCGCCTGCGACGCCGAGGGCGTCTTCCCCGCCCCCACCCACAGCCCCGAGCTCGGAGTCTTCGTGATCGACACCACCGGCGGCGAGGCGGCCCGCGACCTCAGCTTCGACCTGCGGGCCGCCGGCATCGCCGCCGACCGCGCCTTCGACAACCGCTCCTGGAAAGCCCAGATGAAACAGGCCCAGAGATCGGGGGCCCGCCTCGCCCTGGTCGTCGAACCCGACGGCGTCACCATCCGCACCCTCCAGGAGAAGGGCGAAGCCGAGGCCACCGACCGGGAGCACGCCGTAGAGCGCGTCCGCTCGCGGCTGGCCGCCCCGCAGCCGGCGGCCCGATGAGCCCCTTGCGCACCGACTACTGCGGCGAGCTCGTCGCCGGCGACATAGGCCGCAGCGTCAGCCTCTGCGGATGGCTGTCCTCACGCCGTGAGCACGGCGAGCACCTCGCCTTCGTCGATCTCCGCGACCACACCGGGATCATCCAGTGCGTGGTCGACCATGCCCACGACCTGCGCTCGGAGTACGTGCTGCGCATCACCGGAACCGTCCGCCTGCGCCCCGAGGGCACCGTCAACCCCAACATCCCAACCGGCGAGGTGGAGGTGGGGGACTGCGAGGTCGAGGTCCTGTCCAAGGCCGAGCCGCCGCCCTTCCCGGTCACCGACCGCATCGACGCCGACGAGTCCATCCGCCTCCGCCACCGCTACGTCGACCTGCGCCGGCCCCGCATGCAGCGCAACCTGCGCATCCGGGCCAAGGTGAACTCGGCGCTGCGGCAGACCATGGAGGCCCAGGGCTTCCTCGAGGTGGAGACGCCCATGCTCATCGCCTCGACCCCCGAGGGCGCCCGGGACTTCGTCGTCCCGTCCCGCCTCCACCCCGGCTCCTTCTACGCCCTGCCCCAGAGCCCCCAGCTGTTCAAGCAGCTGTGCATGGTGGGCGGCGTCGACCGCTACTACCAGATCGCCCGCTGCCTCCGGGACGAGGACCTGCGGGCCGACCGCCAGTTCGAGTTCCTCCAGCTCGACATCGAGGCCTCCTTCGTGGGCCAGGAGGACATCCTCGGGTTCATCTCAAACGCCGTCACCGCCGCCACCGAGGCGGTGACGGGAGAGCCTCTCACCCATGCCGGCGCCGGCATACCCCG
This sequence comes from Acidimicrobiales bacterium, assembly GCA_035526335.1. Classification (GTDB taxonomy): domain Bacteria; phylum Actinomycetota; class Acidimicrobiia; order Acidimicrobiales. The sequence goes on from DATLCN010000045.1 coordinate 23,183, forward strand.
CATCACCTGGGCCGATGCCGACGAGCGCTTCGGCACCGACAAGCCCGACTTCCGCTTCGGCATGGAGCTGGTCGACCTCACGCCGACCTTCGCCACCACTGAGTTCAACGCCTTCAACGCGCCGTGCGTGAAGGGGATCCGGGTCGCCGGCGCGGGCGAGACCACCCGCTCGCGCCTCGACGCCCTCACCGACCAGGCCAAGCAGTTCGGGGCCAGGGGCCTGGTGTGGATACGGGTAGGTGCCGGCCTCACCGTCGATTCCCCGGTCGCCAAGTTCCTGTCCGAGCAGGAACGGGCCGCCCTGCCGCTCGCCCTGGCCGCCGAGCCCGGCGACCTCCTCCTGCTCGTCGCCGACGAGCGTCGCCTGGTCAACCGCGTTCTCGGCCTTCTCCGCCTGGAGCTGGGCCGCCCGGCGGTCAACGAGGGCGGGCTGTCTTTCCTCTGGGTGACCGACTTCCCGCTGTTCGAGTCGATCGCCGAGGGCGGGCGGCCGGTGTCCGCCCACCACCCTTTCACGATGCCCCACCCCGACGACCTCGACCGTCTCGAGGACGACCCTCTCTCTGTCCGCTCCCAGGCCTACGACCTGGTGCTCAACGGCTGGGAGCTGGGATCGGGCAGTGTCAGGATCCACCGCAGCGACGTGCAGCAGCGGATCCTGTCCATGCTCGGCATCCAGCCCGAGGAGGCCCAGGAGCGGTTCGGTTTCCTGCTCGACGCCTTCCGCCACGGCGCCCCACCCCACGCCGGCTTCGCCTTCGGGATCGACCGCCTCGTGGCCCTCCTCGCGGGCGAGGAGAACATCCGCGAGGTCATCGCCTTCCCCAAGACCCAGTCCGGGGCGGATCCCCTCACCGGTGCCCCCACCCCGTTGGCGCCGGCCCAGCTGAGCGAGCTCGGCATCCGCCTGCCCCCGCCGGCACCACCCCGAACGGCGGGTCCGTAGAGGTCGTCCTCGGCCCCTGTGTGCCCCGCCGGCGAGCCAGCCCGCCGGCACAGGCGCCGCGGCCCCCCGCCGGGCCGCGTTTGCAACAGCGGCCCGGTGTTGTCCATATGCACTCGCAAACGACCAGCGGGCGACCGGCGGTCCCGCCGTAGAGGTGGTCGAGGTTCGGCTTATGCTCGCCCCTTGCTCCGCGGTCGCGTCCTGACGGTCCTGGTGATCCTGACCACGGGAGGGGGCCTACTGGCCGCCGTCCCGGCTCAGGCCTCCAACGACCCGTTCTTCAGTCAGCAATGGGGACTCGCACAGGTGCGGGTCCAGCAGGCGTGGGCCACCAGCCGCGGTGCCGGCGTGGTGATCGCCATCGTCGACAGCGGCGTCGATCTGGGCCATCCCGACCTGGCCTCGAAGCTCGTGGCGGGGTTCGACTTCGTGGCCAACAACAGCAGCCCCCAGGACCAGAGCGGGCACGGTACCCACGTCGCCGGCATCGCCGCCGCCGCCACCGACAACGGCGCCGGCACCGCCGGCGTCGCCCCCGACGCGCGGATCATGCCGGTGCGGGTGCTCGACCAGCGGTCGGTCGGCACCGCTTCGACCATCGCCAAGGGCGTCAACTTCGCTGTGGACCACGGCGCCAGGATCGTGAACCTGAGTGTGGCCGGCCGCAACATCTCCACCACGACTCTCGAGCCCCTTCAGGCGGCCATCGACCGGGCCAACGCTCTCGGCGTCCTGGTGGTGGCGGCAGCCGGCAACGACGCCAACGAGGCCGCACCCAGCCCCATCTGCGATCAGCCCGCGTCGTTCCCCGGCGTGGTGTGCGTGGCCGCCACCGACCGGCGGGAGGCGCGGGCCACCTACTCCAACCTGCCCAACAAGCCCGACCAACTCGCCCTTTCGGCACCGGGCGGGTCGGGCATCCGGACCTGCGGCGAGAACATCCTCTCCACCGTCCCCCGCGGCACGAGCGTGAACAGCACGGTGTGCGGTTACGGGGCCGACTACGACGACCAGGTGGGCACGTCCCAGTCGGCCGCCTTCGTGTCCGGTGTGGCCGCCCTCCTCGTGGCGCGGGGGTTCAACCGCGCCGACGTGATCCGCATCCTCACCGCCACCTCGCGTCAGCCGGTCACCGGCGTACGGGGAGTCTTCACCCCGGCCTACGGCTACGGGATCGTCGACGCCCCGGCCGCCCTCGGCCTGGCCAGCTTCCCCACCCGCACCGGTGAGGGCTACTGGCTGGCCGCCTCGGACGGTGGCATATTCGCCTTCGGTCGGGCCAAGTTCCAGGGCTCCACCGGTGGAATCCGGCTCAACCAACCGATCGTCGCCCTCACCGCCACACCGGACGGCGAGGGCTACTGGCTGGTCGCCTCCGACGGAGGCATATTCGCCTTCGGGTCAGCCCGCTTCTTCGGCTCGACTGGAGGCGGCCCCCTGAACCAGCCCATCGTCGGGATGGCGGCGGCGCCCGACGG
>DATLCN010000046.1:0-114618 GCA_035526335.1 Acidimicrobiales bacterium
GCGCCTCCGCCCACCCCGACGACCACGCGCCGCCCGCCCTACCACCGACCCACGCGCCCCCTCCCACCGCCCTCCGCCCCACACCACCACCGACCGCCCCCCTACCGACCCTCTCCCGCCGCCCCCACGACCCCCTCTCCCACACCCCATTCCGACCCACACAGACTACGCCGCTTCCGCCAAACCCCCTTATGCGGCCGTTGATCGGTGCCGCCTTGCGGGCGCCACCTTGGGAACGAATCGAGGAGCCGGCTGGCGGTGAGCGACCAACCTGCGGAGCAAAATGCCCTTTGCGACAACGCCCGCTCTGCCGGTGAGGGTAGAGGCCAGCAAGGACACCCGGAGGGCGTCGGGGACGAGAAGCGCCTCCAGTCATCTCAAAGCCGTCGGTTCGTGCCCAACGGCAGGGGTGACCCAATACGTCCTTGTTTACACTCGATAGGGCCTTATTTACCCCAACTTCCCTTCTATGATCGCCGCTGAGGGCCGGTAGCTGCTAAGCCTTCTGACCGTGGCCAAGAAATCCCCGGCACCGGACGGGTTCGAGCGCATCCGGGAGCAGTACCCGCCTATCATCACCACCGCCCAGGTGGCTGAGCTGCTCGACATCAACGCGCGGACGGTGCTCATGATGGCGGCCGACGGCCGGCTCCCAGCCAGCCGCCTCCCCGGGAGCCGCAAGTTCCACTTCGTTCTCGAGGACGTGCTCAGCACCCTGCGTCGCAACATGGTCAAGCCTGGCGACCGTGTAATCGAAGAGGAGCTGGGCCAGCGGGTTGACAATTCTGAGGTCAGGCAATCCAGCGGCGTCGAAACCGGATCCCGCCGTCGTGGGGGCGCGACTCGCCGACGAACTAGCAGAGGCGAATAGCTGAGGGTCGGCCCGTAGGAGAGCGAGTTCTAGGCGAGCGGCTGGAAGTCTGGCCCCGTGAAGGGCTCGTAGCCAGCGGGCCACGGCGCGACGGCGCGACAGAGCAGCCGCAGGTGCGGCGCAACGGCGACGGGGTTCACGTGCTCGACCAGAATCTGTGGTGCTTCCCCGTTGAGGTTCTCAAGATCGTGGATGAGGTCGAGGAGGTAGTCCGGCGCCCAGCCGACGCTGGTGTCCGTCCGCGCGTTGAGAAGCACTGCTCGGGGATTCACGGGATTCATCGGATCCGGGATCAGGAGCAGCTGATCGCCTATCTGCAGCGTGTCGACCGCCTCATCAGCCCCTGGGAGATGGCGAATGCCCCGAGCGAAGAACAGCGTGCCCAGCCGGCCATCTTGGCTCCGTTCCGCTCCGGGGAATACCTCGATACGGTCCGTTGCCCGGACGCCCTCGCTCCGACCGAGGACCTCGAATGGATCCGCCTCGACGGAGAGGTCCAGCTGGTCGACGAACACGCCGTAGTCAGCCCGATCCCGGGGCATGACCCGGTTTGAGAACACAGGGAAGAGAACCGACTCTTCATAGGCGCGATGCAGTTCCGTCAACCCGGGAAGGCGAGGGAATTCTTCATAGCGCTCGGCTCCCTTGAGATACACGAATCGAAAGATCGTGCCGTCAGGTGCCGTCCGCTGCGTCAGTCGGCCCACGGGCACGATGAGTCCGTCCGGCCGCCGCCAAGCGACAAAGAGGTGGCGCTCCCCGTCCGTACTCATATAACCAGGTTACAGAGGGGGTGTGACAACAGCAGTGCACGATTGACCCGGTAGAGTTCGCCGGCAAAGTTCCGGGCGGTTGGCGAGGCCCGACGGGGTGGGACCATCTCCAGCAGGTGGTCGATCGTGGTGAGAGCTTCCGCCGCCCTGATCCAACGCCCTCGGGCTGCATCGCTGCACTGGCCGAGAGCGGCCACCGCCACGTCGCAAGGGTGCGGTTGACCCTCGAACTTCGACCGAGCAGCCCCAACGTAGGCTTCGACCGTTCGGTTGCGATCGGCGGTGGCCAGGCGGGACGACCTGTCCTCATCGTCGAGCAGGAAACCGAGACACGAGGCGTGGTCAAAAGTAGGTGCGAGACGCCGGAGGCCGTCGCCGATGACCGCCCAGTTCGCCTGATGACGGTCGGTGTTCCCTACGAGGGCATCGAGCACCGAGTAGCCGACCCAGTAATCCCAGGCGGTCAGGTCTATAACGCCGGTGGGCGGCGCGACGCTCCGCAACGAATCTCGCACCGCTTCGACGGTGTAGCCCGTTCGGTCCTTGGGTGACCGGGCACGGACCCCGATCTCGGCGAGGAGCTCGTTACCGTGAATCAGGCTCTCCGAGTCGTCCAGCACTTTCCGGCTGATGATCCCGTGGGTGATGTCCACGCCGTCGCGGCGCAGCGCAAGCTCGACGTGTGCGGTCGGCAGGCCGAGCGCATCCGCGACCGCAGCCGCCACCCGCTCGGACCAGTCGTCGCCCTTCGCGTACCGGGAGCCGTCCGGACGACGGTTCCAGGTGACCTCCTTGAAGAGCCACATGGCTCCGTCGGGTGCCACACGCCATTGCTTCGGCTTTGTGCCGAGTTGCTCTACACCCCCGCTCGGCCAGCCGCTGATATCCACCTCCGCAAACTGGCCTGACTCGTTCACGCCCCGTGCTCGCCCGGCACCTCGGCGGACTGGAGTTCCTTGAGCGTGTTCCCCTCGATCGACTTCCACTCGACACGGCCGTTGGCGGTCCTGCCCAGCAGAACCATGGCCGCGGTCGACGGCGACGGGAACACGTAGTCCTCGGTCAAGCGGAGGTGGACGCCTTCGGCGAGCAGGACGCCCTTCTCGAGCAGGGCCTGTCGGATCTGGGTCCCGTACGCGTGGATGGACGGAACGGTCTCCGCCCGCCCCAGGGACCCCGCGTAGACGACGAAGCCTTCGGCCGTCTCGGTCCCTTGTGCCTTCGTGTCCTTCCCCGTCAGGAACAGGCGAACCGAGCTAGAAGGAAGTTCCTCCGCCTTCTGGAAGGCCAGCACACCCAGCACCGGGTAGATGAGCAGCATCTCCCGGAGGAACGCCTCCGCCTCGGCAGTGTCCGGCTCGGACAGCGGCGGCATCGACCCGACGTTGCCGTTCTCCAACTCGGCTCGGTTGGCCGCCTTGGCCAGCGAGATCAGTCGAGCTTCGAGGTATCGGATGTGAGCCTTGTTCAGGTTGTCGTCCTTGCTGGTGAAGACGATGACCCGGTTCCAGAAGTCCTTGGTCTTGTTGTGACTATCGAGCCGGCCAGGCAGGTCGTCGGTCTCGCCGAGGTAGATGCGCACTGCCGGCACACCAGACTCGGTTGGCCCCGCCAACAGGTAGACGCCTGGACCATCCAGGTCGATGCGGGCGCGAAGATCCTTGTATCGGGTCCGAGGGGCCATAAGGGCCTTGCCCGTCCAGTTGCTCTTCTCGACGACCCACACCCCATCGGCGATGCCGTCGGCGAGGAAGATTCTGATCGATGTCCCGAGGCGCGGCACGACGTCGGTCATCACGCGACCTCGGCGTTGTTCCGGATCGCGTGGACCACGCCCAGGAGCCGGTCAACGTCGTCGGAAGCGAACAAGGCATCCGGGCCGGTGGGGCTGATGTCGGTGAACGGCGACTGGTAAAAGCGGCGGGCCTCGATGAAGCCGTGTTCGGTGAGATGGTCGATGACAAGGTTAACGAACTCGATCTGGTTAGCGGCAAAACGCTTGTCGTCGAGGAACTCGGCGAACGCTTCCTTGGCCGCGGATCGGTCGAGACCGACGAGGCTGCGGATGAACACGCCGAGGCTGCCGGCCTCCTCGACGGCGCGGGTCACGTCCTCTTCCGTGCCGACTCCACTCTCGACGAGGATCCGTTGGAGCTCGGCGATGTCGGTGTCGGTAATGGGCCGGTTCCGGTGGAGCTTCTGGATGGCGACGTGATCCTTGTGGTGATCCAGGAAGTGGCGGGTCTTGCGGCGGAACCTTTCGAACTCGCCGGTGGCGCGCAGCCCGGCAAGCTCGACCTCGGTGCCGTCGCCGAGCGTGTCGGTGAAATCGGTGTAGACGATCGTCCGCTTGCCCTTCTCAATGAACGGGACAAGCAGTCGAAGGCGACGCCGCAGGTTCTCCAGCATGGGGAGAGTGACGTCGACCCACCACTCGCGGGTCTGCACCTCGGCGATGAGGTCCAGCTCCTTGGCCACCGCCGGGATGGTCGGGTAGCCCTCGAGCAGGTGAGCGATGCCCTGCACCTGCTGCTGCAAGCGCGGGAACGCCGGCTCGGTCCGCAGGAGGGCGAGCTGCAACCGCAGCAGGAGAAGATCAAACCGCTTGGTCTCCTCGGCCTCCGGGTCGAGCGAGTTGGGTAGGCCAGCGACGTTGCGAGCCAGCTCGCTAGCTTCACCGACGTCGAGCGTCTCCCATGTCCCGGGTTCCGCGTACTTCTCCACGAGCCGGCGATGCGGACGGACCACCACGTTCTCGACCGGCATCGCCGCCACCTCCGTGCGTAACAGCTCTGCGATCGACCGCCGCTCCTCCGGGTGCTCAGCGGAGGCGTCGAGAGTGGCGATCAGGTCGAGGCGGCTGACGAAGAGCTGCGCACCGAGGGAGGGTGCGAGCGAGCCCTCCGAGGCGTCGGGGTTCTGGTTGAAGAACTCCAGGTTCTGACAGAAGTCGAAGATGTAAAAGAACGCCTTGTCCTGACCGGGGCCGAACAGGTCGGGGCACAGGCGCGTGCCGCGTCCGATCATCTGCCAGAACTTGGTCTTGGACCGCACCAGTTTGAAGAACACGAGGTTGACGATCTCGGGGACGTCTATGCCGGTGTCGAGCATGTCGACCGAGATAGCGATGTGCGGCCCCCGCTCGGGAATCGAGAACTTGTCGATCAGGTCCTGGGCGTACTCGGTGCTGTGAGTGATAACCCGAGCGAACTCCCCCTTGTAGTGCGGGTAGTTGGCGTTGAATCGATCAGCGATGAAGTCCGCGTGGGCCTGGTTCTTGGCGAAGATGATCGTCTTGCCGAGCCGGTCCCCGCCGGCCACCTTCAGCCCGTGGGTCATGAGGTGAGCGAGAACCTTGTCGACGGTGTCGGTGTTGAAGAGCCACCGATTGATCGCCTCGGCACCGACCTCGTTGGGTGGGGGGCCGCCGTCCTCGTCCCAGTCGAGCTCGTCCCAGGCGTCCTTCTCCTCATCGGAGAGTTCGTCGTAGCGGATGCCCTCGAGCTGGAACTGCAGCGGCACCGATACGGCCTTCGGCGGCACGAGGAATCCGTCGGCGACCGCTTCCTCCAGCCCGTAGGCGTCGGTGGGAACACCGGGCTCGAGGTCGAAGAGGCTGTAGGTGCTGCGGTCGACCTCGTCGCGCGGCGTGGCGGTCAGCCCCACGAGCAGCGAGTCGAAGTAGTCGAAGATTGCTCGGTACTTCTGGAACACCGAACGGTGCGCCTCGTCGATCACGATGAGATCGAAGTGACCGGGCCCGAACCGTCGCTTGCCGTCGCGCACCTCGTGGATGAGGTTGAGCATGGTCGGATACGTCGACACGTAGACCCGCCCCTCTTCGTGGCGGTCAGTGACGAGGTTGACCGGCGACGAGTCAGGGAGGAACGCCTTGAACACGTTGGTGGCTTGGTTGACCAAAGCGGTGCGGTCGGCCAGGAACAGGATGCGCTTGGCCCAGTTGGCCCGGATCAACACATCGGAGAGGGCAACGACAGTTCGGGTCTTGCCCGCGCCGGTGGCCATCACGATCAGCGCTTTGCGGGAGTGGTCGCGCTCGAAGGCCTCGCCGATTCGGCGGATCGAGCGGGTCTGGTAGTAGCGCTCGACGATCGAAGAGTTGATCTCCGTATCGGCGAGCGACACGCGGGTGGTGCGCCGCTGGATCAGCAGCTCCAGCTCGCCCTTCTCATAGAAGCCCTGCACGGCCCGCGGCGGGTAGAAAGCGTCGTCCCAGATCCAATGCTCGTAGCCGTTGGAGTAGAAGATCACCGGGCGCTGGCCGTAGGTCTTCTCCAAACAGTCGGCGTAGAGCTTCGCCTGCTGCTGACCGACCCGGGCGTCCCGCTTGGTCTTCTTCGCCTCGACCACCGCGAGGGGCTTGCCGTCGTCGCCCCACAGCACGTAGTCGACGTAGCCCGTGCCCTGGTTGTTGGGCATCCCTGTGACCTCGAACTCGCGATCACGGGCCTGATCCAGCTTCCAGCCCGCCTCGCCGAGCAGCAGATCGATGAAGAAGTCGCGCGTCTCGGTCTCGGAGTAGTCGTGCTCGTCAGGCGTAGCTGCGGCACGGGCCTTGGCTTCGGTGATCTCAGCTCGGACCTGCTCCAGCTCGGCCTCCAACCTCGCCTTGTCGAGAAGCTCCTCCTGCACCCGCTTCCGAATCTGCTCGTTCTCCTCGAGCGCCCGCTGCAGCTCCTGTATCTCTTTGGTGTTTGACGGTTGCGGCGGGCGAGGCCTCGGCATCGAGCGAGGATCGAACGTGAGGTCCGCCGGCGGCTTCTCGCCTCGGCAGTAGGTGCGGGCGAACCAGAAGCAGAACTGGAACAGGTGGGAGACCGCCGCTACCGATTCGTGGTGTGTCATCGGCTGGGGCTTGTGCGCTGCCTGGTTGCCCAGACGGATCGCTTCCTTGGCCAGCCGGAACACCTTGTCGCCGGCAACTTCCTTGAATGCCGGATCGTGCAGCAACGCGCTGACGCCGTCGTCGTACGGGGCAGCCAAGGTCCGATCGTGCTTGTACGCCCACTGGATCGCTTGCTCGATCGTCCACCGAGCATGAAAACATGCCGTCCGCGGATCGCTCAGCGCCGCCGCGCCCGCTTTCACCGCCCCCTCATGGAGGTCTGGGAACTCGGCTTTCAGGAAGTCGAACGGTGTGCTCACAGCTCACCCCGGAAGGCGCGGTGCTGGAGGGAAGAAAAGAGCGAGTCAAAAGCGTGCAGGGAAGTAGTGCCCGACCGCGTTACTACTGCCGCCTGGCTCCGCCGGTCGGCAAACTCGAGCTGAAGACTCAGTGGCGGAACCGGAATCGGGACAGTCATAAGCTTCGCCTGCGAGATGTTCTTCATTGAGCCGCTGGTGCCTGTAGCGAGAGAACCGATGGCTCGCCGTGTGCCCGACCGCTGGAGATAGCTCCACACATAGAGCGGCACCACCTGGACGTTATCGCGCCAAACGAAGCGCCAAAGCTTGTCGCTCAATAGCTCGCCCGAGCGATCCTCATCCACAAGCGCGGACGCTCCGACCAAGGCCTCCGTGTTCGCACGGCTAAACAGAAGGTCGCCTCGCCGGACGAAATGCTCCTGGGGCGGTTCGTATGCCGGCGGCACCGGCTTGCTCTCCTCCCCGCGGTACCGCCCTGATGTAATCGCGCTCACCTTGAGGACTCTGTACCGAGCCACGGCGGCATCTGCCTCGTTCGTATCGACGCTCTTGCCGGCCTCAAACCGCTCTACAAGGTCTCCGATACAGCCCACATGCCACTGCGATCCGCCCGACAAGGGATCGCCGAACATGTCGACGAAGATCGACTCGGTAAGGGAGTCGAGAAGGGAGAGCGACCCCCGGCGCTTGGCGCGCAGCTCGTCCGCCGCATCGAGGATCGCCGCGATCCGCCGCTGCTCCTCTAACGGGGGTAACCGGAAGGTCAACCTCCGGCACCGATCGAGGTTCAGGTTGGAGATGTTGGTGGTCCTGCGGCCGAAGCTCCTGATCACCGCCTGCGTTGTCGGCGACGAGAACCACCGAAAGAAGTACCGAGGATCGAGACGATCTGGCCGAGCTCGGATCGTCGTCACGAACCCGCCGAAGGTTGCTCTCCACGGAAGGTCGCCGACCCACGAACACTTGCCAACCAAGTTCCAGCTATTGGCTGAAGAAACGAGTACATCGCCTCGGCGCAACCCTTGGTCTGGTCGGCCAGCCAGGGTCTCGGGAATCGCCCAAACATCCTCGAGACTCAATTCCGTCTGGACGTTCGCCGTGCGAAGGCACGCGACAGTCCCTGGCGCGCCTAGCTCCTTCACATCGCCAGGCTTGAAGGTGACCCCGCGCACAAAATCAGCAACGTCTCCGAGCGCCACCTCGGGCCATGCCGTCCTCACAGCATCGCCTCAAGGTCGGCCAGGCCCTGTCGGATGTCGTCTTCCATGGCCGCGAGGTCCTTGAGGATCTCCCGCGGGTCGCGATGATCGACCGCCTCGTGAACAACTTCCTTGTATCGGTTGATGCTGAGGTCGTAGCCGGCGGCGACGATGTCCGCCTTCGGGACGCAGAAGCTCTGGTCGGTACGGGCACGCCCGCGCTCCGTGCCGGCGCGCTCGGCCCAATGGGCGAGGGCGTCCGGCAGGTTGTTCTTGGCGTGCTCATCATCGGTTAGCGGCTGAGCCGGCGTGGCGCCAAGCTTCTCGGCCTGAAGGAGCGGAGTGCGCTTGTCATCGAGGCTGTAGCCGTCGGCGGTGAGGTCGTAGAACCAGACGTTGTCCGTGCCGCCGGAGTTGGTCTTGGTGAACAGCAGGATCGCGGTCGACACCCCGGCATAGGGCTTGAAGGCTCCACTGGGCAACGAGACGATGCCGTCGAGGCGCTGGTCCTCCACGAGGATTCGCCGAAGTTCCTTGTGGGCTTTGCTGGAGCCAAACAGCACCCCGTCGGGCACGATCACGGCCGCCCGGCCGCCCGGCTTGAGCAGCCGGAGGAACAGCGCCAGGAAGAGCAGTTCGGTCTTCTTGGTCTTCACCACCCGTTGGAGATCCTTGGCCGTGTTCTCGTAGTCGAGCGATCCGGCGAACGGGGGGTTGGCGAGGATCACGGAGTAGGTCTCCTCGACGCCTGCGTGGTCCTGGGCGAGGGAGTCCCGGTAGCGGACATCGGGCTGCTCGACGCCGTGGAGCAACATGTTCATGCTGCCAATGCGGAGCATCGTGTTGTCGAAGTCGAACCCGTTGAACATCTCGTGGTGGAAGTGGCGGTTGAGCTTCTCGTCGCGCAGCGCCGCGGGGTGGTGGTGACGGATGTACTCGCCGGCAGCGACGAGGAAGCCGCATGTGCCGCACGCCGGATCGCAGATCACGTCGGTGGGCGTTGGCGCCACCATCTCCACCATGAGCTGGATGATGTGGCGAGGCGTGCGGAACTGGCCGTTCTGGCCGGCCGAGGCAATCTTGCCGAGCATGTACTCGTAGACGTCGCCCTTGGTGTCGCGGTCAACCATCGGGATCTCGTCGAGCCCGTCGACGGCCTTCCTCAGCAGCGCGGCGCTGGGGATCGTGTAGCGAGCGTCCTTCATGTGGGTGGCGTAGGTGGAGCCCTCGCCGCCCAGCGTGCGCAGGAACGGGAAGACGTGATCGCCGACCACCTCGTTCATCTCGGCCGGGGCGAGGTGCTTGAACCATGACCACCGCAGGTCGGCGTACGGCCGACCGTCCTTGTGGCCTTCGTGGATGATGCCGTCGGATCCCTCGGGGAAGATCGTGCGGTCCATGGGCTCACCGAGACGGCTGGCCCGGTTCTCCTCGAGTGTGTGGAGATCGTCCAGGCGCTTGATGAACAGCAGGTAGGTGATCTGCTCCATCACTTCGAGGGGGTTCGAGATACCGCCAGACCAGAACCCGTCCCAGATACGGTCGATCTTCGACTTCAACTCACCGGTCAGCATCGAACTCTCCTCCGGCGGCTCGCGCCGCGACCGCTTGGATCTGCTCGCCTGTAGACGAGTACAGCCGCTTCGTGACAAGAACGTACTGATTCGGCCCCTGGGGGCCGTCGGCTCCCCCATCAGTTGGTCGCCTCGGCGTACGCAGCTGAATCTCGGCGAACCGGAGGTGGTCGAGCGCCGTAACCCAGCCTCGTATGTCCGTCTCGTATGTCTGACGCCCCCAGCTTGTGCCATTTGGCCGCCCGCAAGCCTGTGACCTGCTACTTTGCTGGCACCCCCAACGGGATTCGAACCCGTGCCGCCACCTTGAAAGGGTGGTGTCCTAGGCCGCTAGACGATGGGGGCTAGGCGCTTCGGGGGGACGGGTCACGTTACCAAACGCCACGCGGTGCCCTCCGGGGCGTCCTTGACCTCAAGACCCAGTGACACGAGCCGGTCACGAATCAGGTCGGCATTGTCGTAGCGCCCCGCCTCGCGGGCTGAGGCTCTCAGCTCCAACAGCAATTCGACCCATGGCCGCAGGACCTCCTGGGGATCGTGCGCCCCGACACGTGCGAGCTCACCCAGGCGGACGATCATCGACCGCAGCGCGGCGCCGGCCTGGTCGCGCTCGTCGGACTGCAGCGAGTCGGCGGACCACGCCACCACCGCCTCGTCCAGCTCCAGCATGGACCGGACCGTGCCGTCCACGTCGCGGGAGGCCAGGGCAGCATCGAATGAAGCCTTCGTCCGCCGGACCACCTCGAGGAGCGACTTCGCCTCCGCTTCGGACGCCGGCGCCGGCGGGGGTTCCGACTCCACCGCTCCAACCGCGGGCCGGGGTTTCGCCGCCCGCCTCCGGGCCATGTCCGCCAGCTCGCTGATGGCCACGACCGAGCCGCTGGGGACCGAGGAGGATGCTCCTCGGCCGCGGGCGGTCACGGTACCCAGGCCGCTGACGCTGGCCGTGCCCGCGTCGAGGTCGAGAACGAGGGCCGTGTGCTCGTCGATCCCGAGCACGAACGTCTCCTCTGACAGGTCCTCCTCCATCCGGGCTAGCCGCCCCTCTCCGAGGTAGCAGAACCGGGTGTCGTGGGTGCCGCCCTCGGCGTTGTCGAAGTGGGGGACGACCACCGCGTCCAGCCCGGCCTCGGCCAGCAGGTTAAGCCCTTCCATCCAGTGCAGCGGCTCCCCGGCCTTGTAGATCTCGTACACCGGAACGGTGGCCGCGCCGAGGGTGAGGGCAGCCGCGCTGGCGAAGCAGATGCAGCCTCCGGGGCCGTCGGGTCTGAGCTTTTCCGCCAGGGTGGCGGGGACCTCGGAGTTCCTCCACTGCCGCAGTGCGTAGGACGGGCTGCCGGGGCCGGAGAAGACGTACCTTGCCTCTCGCAGCCGGGTCAGCGTCCTCTCGTATGACAGGGTGTCACCGCCCATCGACCTCAGCTCTGCCGTACCGAGCTCGTGCCCGACGCTCGCGCGGAAGTACTCCACCGCCCTGGCCGTCAGGTCATCGGCGTTGGCCTGGAAGCCGAACGGAGTGTCGAGCACCACCGCCGGCACCGGCGGTGGCCCCAGACGGCCCAGCAGGGCACGGTGTGTCTTGACCATGGTGGGGCTGGTCTCGCCGGACCCCATGATGGCCAGGATCCGGGGGAGCATCGGGCTCATCCGGCGAACCGCCGCGTTAACAAAGGCTGTCGGCCCACTCGTGGAGGAGATCCGCCACCGCCACAGGCTGCTGGGCGTGCAGGTCATGGTCGCCGGTCATCGGCTCGAGGCGGCACCGAGGCAGCAGGCCGGCAGCCTTCTCGGCCGCCCCCTCCCAGACCGAGATCTGTCCGGGGTTCATCGCCGGGACGAGGAGCACCGGCACCTTCACCGACTCGTAGAGCTTCGACGGGTGGTGGTCCCAGAGGGAGCGCAGGATCTCCAGGTGGCGTGAGCGCGCCAGCCACGGCGCCACCATCCCGCCCGGGCGTATCTCGAAGTTGGCGAGGAAGCCCTCGATGGCCGTCTCCGGCCAGTCGGCGTGGCGGCTGCTCAGGAGCTCGTGGATCTCCTCGACCGATCTGCCGTCGAACACCGGCGGTGCCAGCTCCGCCAGGCAGGCGTCCCAGGAGGCGAAGTACTCCGACAGCTCGATCCAACCGCCATCGACGCAGGCGATCCCGCCCACCAGCTCGGGGTGACGCGCCGCCAGCTCCAGGACGACGTTGCCACCGAAGGACTGACCGGCCACCGCCGGCCGGCGGAGCGGGACCTGTCCGAGCAGCTCGGCCAGGTCCGAGACGAAGGAGGACACGTCGTAGCCGCCGGCCGGCTTGCTCGAGCGCCCGTGACCGCGCTGGTCCACCGAGATGGCAGAGTGGCCCAGATCTTTCAGCCGGCGGGCGACACCCCGCCACATCGCCGCATTCGATGCCAGACCGTGGACGAGGACGAAGCCCACCGGATGGTCGCACAGCTGTGACGGCCAGCCCTCGACATGGAGCTCCACTCCGGCGCCGACGACGACACGCTGTTCATGAGGCGGAGCTACCACGCCCAGGCGGCCGCCTCCCGTAGTCGGTCCATCAGGGCGAGCAGCTCGATCGACTGCGCCGGCGAGCGCCGCAAGGCGGCGCTTTCGCGCAGGACCGAAGCGAAGTGGTCGACCATCCCCCGGCAGGCATCGCCCCCGCCGGCATCGATGGTCTCGGCGGTCCCGTCCCGCAAGGACACGTGGATCCGGGTGTCGTCGGGACCGGCCGTGAAGGGCCGTTCCACGAGGACCCATCCGTCCCTGCCCACGATCTCGAGCGTCTGGCGGGCCGGCGTCTCGAACGAGCACTCGAAGCTGGCGGTGAGCCCCTTGTCGAAGTCCATCCAGCCGCTGAAGGAGGCGTCGACCCCGGAGCGGGCCAGCAGACCGCCGGCGGCCACGTGCACCGGCAGATGGCCGGCGGCGGCGACGAGCGGAGCCAGGCAGTAGATACCGAGGTCGAGCAGGACCCCTCCGCCGGTCTCCGGACGGGCGCGGAAGTCGTCCTCCAGCTCGACGACTCCGGTGAAGACGGAGCGGGCGAAGCGCAGCGGACCCAGTCGGCGGGACTTCACCAGGTCGAGGAGCGCGCTCGACCGGGGATGGAACGGCGTCGTGTACGCCTCCATCAACATCACGCCCATCTCCTCGCAGACGGCCGCCATCTCCCTGGCCTCGGCAGCTCTGGTGGCCAGCGGTTTCTCACAGAGCACGTGCTTGCCGGCTTCGGCCGCCCGCACGGTCCACTCGGCATGGAGGCTGTTGGGCAGCGGGAGGTAGACCGCCTCCACCTCGTCGTCGGCCAGCAAGGCCTCGTAGCTCCCGTGGGACCTGGCCGCCCCGAAGTGGTCGTACCCGGCGCCGTCGGGATGAGATCGGCTGGCCAGCGCCACCAGCCTCGACTTGGGACTGGCCGCCAGCGCCGGCAGCACACCGAGTTGTGCCGCCCGGGCGGTGGCGCCGAGCACGCCCCAGCGGACCGGCGGGGGCCCAGGGAGCTCGACTTCGCGGTCGGCGCTCATGAGGCTCGGGCAGGCGCGGCGCTATCCGGTGTGCCAGGACGAGGAGAGCGGAATGTCGATGGGCTGGCGGGTCGCACGGTCCGCTGAGGTTAGAGGGCTCCGCCGAGCAGCATCGGTAGGGTGCGCCGATGACCGTGGCCCGCCTCGTTTCGGCAACCGCGAGCGGCTACATGGTGGGTGCGGTTCCGGTCGCCGATGTCGGCACGCGGCTGGCCACCGGGGGGACGGGGAGCCTGCGCTCGGAGGGGACCGGCAACCCCGGTGGAGCCAATGCCCTGGTCGTGCTCGGCAAGCGCTGGGGGTACGGGATCATTCTGGCCGACATCGCCAAGGGTGCCGCCGCCTGCGGGGTGGGGCGGAGCGTGGCGGGCGATGCCGGCGCCCATCTGGCGGGCACCGCGGCGGTGATCGGGCACTGCTTCCCGGTCTGGAGCCGGTTCCGGGGTGGCAAGGGAGTGGCGGTGAGCCTCGGCCAGTGCGCCGCCACGTTCCCGCCGTACGTCCCGGTGGACCTGGCCGTCGCATGGGCGGCGGCGGCCAAGCGGTGGCCCGCCAGCCGGTTCTCGTCGCCGACCCTGGCCGCCACTGTGATTGCTTCCTCCGCCTGGGTGGCTGCGTCACTGCTCTCGTGGCGGCGACGCTGGCCCAACGCCTGGGGTCCGTCGCCGACCGCACTCATGCCGGCGGCGGCGGCGGCCAGTAGCGCGGTGATCCTCTCGCGGTTCGCGGCAGCGGCGAGGGCGGCGACAGCGGCCGTGGGTGTGCCGGCGAACCCGACATGATCGGCCTGTGCGTCGACTCCAATGCCCAGCTCCCTCCCGAGCTGGTAGAGCGTTACGGCGTAGAGGTCGTTCCGCTCAGCATCACCATCGACGACGAGGAGTTCCTGGAGGGGGTCGACCTCGACGCCGACGCGTTCTACGATCGCCTCGCCGCCGGCACCGCCCCCCGCGTCACCACGGCCGCGCCGGGTCCGGGTCGGTTCGCCGCCGCCTACGAGGCGCTGTCGAGGCGGGGCGCCACCGAGATCCTCTCGGTTCACATCGGCTCGGCCATCTCGGCGACCCTCAACTCGGCCCGAATCGCGGCTGACGTTTCCCCCGTCCCCGTCCGTTTGGTCGACACAGGCACCGCCTCGTTCGGCGTCGCCTGCTGCCTGTGGGAGGCGGCTGAGGCCGTGGCGGCCGGCGCCGGCGTGGAACAGGCGGCCCTTGTCGCCGAGGCTGTGGCAGGCCGGACGGACAACGTGTTCACCGTCGGCGCCCTCGATCTGGCTCGCCGCGGCGGGCGGCTGGGCGCAGCGGCTGACCGGGCTCTGGCGTCGGCGGCCATCCCGGTGCTGCGGTTGGCGGGTGGCAGCTACGAGGCGGTGGCCCAGGTGATGGCGTTGGACGAAGCGGCGGAAGTGATGGCTGCCGCCGTGCTGGCGGGCGGGACGGGCCTGCGGGTCGGCATCAGCGTCGCGGATGCGGCCGCGCTGCCCCTGCGTGAGGCCCTCGAGGCGCGCCTGGCCGGTGCCGGTGAGGTGGCGGACCTGGTCCGTTACCGGGTGGGCCCGAGCGTGGGCGTACACACTGGTCCGGGCACGGCCGGGGCGATGTGGTACCCCGCCGGGATCTCGCCCACCTAGGTTCGGCCCCCGCCGCTGAGCGTGGGTCAGACCCCCTTGGCCAGCGCTTCCACCAGTTCCTCTTCGAGCACGGACAGGTAGCCGTACAGCGCGAGCGCCGGGACCCTGGGGTCGTCCTCCTCGATGTCGCGGGCGAAGGTGTCGTCCTTCAGGTCCAGGCGGGTTCCCAGCACGAGGCGCAGGTCGTTCAGGGCCCGCAGCCACCCGCTGGCCTGGTCCGCGGTGAGAACGTCGGCGTCCACTGTGTCCTCCATGGCCACCAGCGCGGCCAGCCGGCGGTCGCGCAGGTCCTCGCCCATGAGGCGGCGGTACTCGTGCTCGTGATCCGGGCGGTCACGGTAGGCGGGAGGGAAGAGACGGCGTACGGCGGGATCGTCCGGATCCTCGTCCATGAGCTGGCGCAGTTGCCCGGGAAGCCCGCGGAGCATCAGGCGCTCCTCCTTGGTGATGCGGACCTTGACCCCGCCATCACCCGCGAAGCTGAACCGCCGGCGGGCCACTTCAGCCCGCCAGCCGGCAGCGGGTGCTCATGTGTCGTGCTCCATGGTGGCCCACAGCCCGTGTTCGTGAAGGCGGAAGACGTCGAGCTCGGCCCGTTCCCGGGGACCGCTGGAAACTACGGCCCTGCCCTTGTGGTGGACGTCGAGCATCAGCTTGGTCGCCTTCTCCTTGGAGTACCCGAACAGCTTTTGGAACACGTAGGTGACGTAGGACATCAGGTTCACGGGGTCGTTCCACACGATGACCACCCACGGCAGGTCGGGATTGGTGACCTCGTCGAGCCCGGGGTCGTCGGCCCGGACCGGAGCAGGCGCGATGGTCATCGGTCCCATTCTCGCTCGCCGGAGGGTTATGCCGGCACCAGATCCCGTTCCCGGGCGCCGAGCGGGATCCCCCGCGTGCCGTGGTCGACGAGAGCGAGGCGCAGGCGCAGGGCCGCCATCCACACGAGAACGGCGCCGGCGATGTGAATGGCGACCAGGACGACGGGCACGCCGGTGAAGTACTGCGCGTAGCCGACGACGGCCTGCGCCAGCAGGATGGCCAGCAGGCCGGCGCCGGCGCGTCGCACAGGCGCCGGGGCGGCCGGGCGTCTCAGCAGCACCAGCATCATCGTCACCATGGCGAGCAGGAGGATCACGGCGACACCGTGCAGCCGCGCAACAGAGCCCAAGGGGAGGTCCAGCCTCTCTGCGTTCTCGTCACCGCCGTGCGGACCGGCCGCGGTGACCACGGTGCCCAGCAGCGCGACCGCCGCCGTGGTTCCCACGATGAGGTTCCCGAGGTGCCGGACCTCCGGTGCGACGGCCGGAGGCGGCGCCGGGCCGCCCGGCCGGCGGGCGGCCCAGTGCAGCACGACACCGTCGGCGAGCATGGCCATGGCCAAAAGGAAGTGCGTCATCACCACCAGGGGCGACAGGCCCGACAGAACCGTCAGCCGGCCGATGAGGATCTGGACGACCACCCCACCGAGGAGCGCGGACGAGAGCCAGATCAGCTCCGTCCGCCTGGGCTTCCGCCGGAACGCTCCGAGCACCGACAGCAGGATCGGGACACCCACGAGACCGGAGAGAGAGCGGTTGACGAACTCCACGACGGCGTGGTACTCGGCAGGGGCGACCAGGCGGTCGGTCTCGCAGTTCGGCCACTCCGGGCAGCCCAGTCCCGAGCCGGTGAGGCGGACGGCACCGCCAACGACGATGATCAGCGCCAGTCCGACGAGGGTGAGCAAGGTGATCCGCTGGTAGCCGCGGGGGGAAATCGAACGGGCCGCCATGGCCGGTGCATGGTAGGGCAGGGCACGGCGCAGGGGTCGGTTCCCCTCGCTTTGTCCCGCGGTGGCGGGGGGCCGTAGTCTGCCCGCCGATGGCCGTCACCACCGCGATCGTCCGGCCCCGCTCGCGGGCGGCGGCGTACGTCGCTCTCACCAAACCACGGATCATCGAGTTGCTCTTGGTCACCACGCTGCCCACCATGGTCGTGGCCGGTAGGGCGGTCCCGCCCCTGGGTCTGATGCTGGCCACCCTCGTCGGCGGCACCCTGGCCGCGGCGGGTGCCAACGCCATCAACATGTACGCGGACAGGGACATCGACAGCATCATGAAGCGGACCCAGGGCCGCCCCCTGGTCACCGGGGAGATCACTCCATCGGCCGCCCTGGGCTTCGCTTTGGCGCTGGAAATCCTCGCCTTCGCCGAGCTCTGGGCGCTGGTCAACTTCCTCAGTGCAGCGTTGGCGGTCGCGGCCACGTTGTTCTATGTGTTCGTCTACACCCTTTGGCTCAAGCGGACCTCCACCAACAACATCGTCATCGGCGGAGCGGCGGGCGCGGTTCCGGTGTTGGTGGGGTGGGCCGCGGTCACCGGCAGCCTCGGGCTGGCCCCACTGGTCCTCTTCGCGGTGATCTTCGTGTGGACGCCGCCGCACTTCTGGGCGCTGGCCATCCGGTACCGCGAGGACTACGCGGCTGCGGAGGTCCCCATGCTGCCGGCGGTGGTTTCGATACGGCGAACGGCCCGCCGGATCGTGGCTTACACCGTGGCCCTGTGGGGGTGCTCCCTCCTCTTCGCCCCCATAGCCGACATGGGCCCGCTGTACGTGGGTTCCGCGGCCGTTCTCGGCGCCGTCTTCCTTCTCCGGGCCGTGGAGCTCTTCAGGGACGCCACCGCCCCGCGGGCCATGCGTCTGTTCCACTACTCCATCTCCTACATAACCCTGCTGTTCGGCGCGATGGCCCTCGACCAGCTCATCAGGTGGCCTTGAGGCGTTCGTGACCATCACCGAAACGCGTCCTGAAGCGGCTATGCCGCCTCCGCCGGCGGGCCCAGTCCCAGCTGCGACACCGGAAGGCTGGTTCGCTACCGCTGACCACAAGCGCCTCGGGCTTCTCTACCTGGGTGCGGCTCTCCTCTTCCTCCTGGTGGGCGGGATCCTCGGGATGGTGCTGCGGACGGAGCTTCTGTCGGAGGGGTCGGGTATCGCCGGCGACGAGTACGGGCGCCTGTTCTCGATGCACGTCACCGTTTCTACGATGCTGTTCCTGGCTCCCGCATGGGTCGGAATCGCCAGCTATGTCGTGCCCCTCCAGATCGGCTCGGGGCGCCTGGCCTTCCCCCGGCTCCACGCGTTCTCATTCTGGCTATTCCTGCTCGGCGGTGGGCTGCTGCTCACTTCGTACGTGGTCGGGCCACCCCGTGGGCTCGGCCTGGTGTCAAGTGTGCCCACACCCGCCGGCAAGGGCGGTGGTGACACCGCCACCAGCCTGATGATCGTCAGCCTCGCTCTCGTAGCCGTCGCCGCCCTCCTGGCGGCAGCCGATCTGGCCGTGACCGTGCTGAAGCTCCGGACGCCCGGGCTCACGCTGCGCCGGCTGCCCATGCTCAGTTGGGCCATCCTCACCTCCAGCCTGGTGACGGTGCTGGCCACACCGGTTTTCCTGGCCGGGCTGGCGCTGTTCTACATGGACCAGCGCTTCGGCGGAGCCCTCTTCGCCGCCGCCACCCTCGGATCCCGGAGCGTGTGGCGGCACACCCTGTGGCTGTACGGGAGGCCGGATGTCTACCTGCTGCTGCTCCCCGGCCTCGGCGCCGGCTGCGACATCGTCGCGACCCACGCCCGGCGCCCGCTGGTCAGCCCGGCCGCCGGCCGTGCCGCCATAGTCGCCTTCGCGTTCCTCAGCCTCGGCGCGTGGGCCTCCGGGTCGGGAGTGGGTGACGCCATCTTGCTGCCCACCTACTCGCCGCTCACCGCACTGGTCGTTCTGCCGGTGGGAGTGCTCGTCCTGCTCTGGCTCGCCACGATGGCCGCCGGCCACCGCCATCTCCACACGGCGCTCCTGTTCGTCGCCGGATTCGTCCTGCTGGCCGCCTTCGGTGCCCTGAATGCCGCCATCGCCGCCGCGGCCAAAGTGGATGGCACCGCCTGGACCACCGGCCACCTCCACGTGGTCGCCTTCGGCGCGCCGACCCTGTTGCTTCTCGCGGCCATCGTCCACTGGGCACCCAAGCTCTTCGGACGGGAACTGGCCCCCGGGGCCGCTCGGATCGGCTTCCTCGGCGTGTTCGGTGGTTTCTTCCTGATGGGCCTGGGCAGTTACCTGCTCGGCTACGACGGTGCACCGTCGCGTACCAGTGACTTCGACTTCTCCTCTGACGCCTCCACCTTCTCGACCCTGTCGACCCTCGGTGCCGTGGTGCTGCTCCTGGGCCTGCTGGCTTTCGTGGCCGAGATGATCCGGGCCGCCCGGAGTCTCGCTCCCCCCGGCCCCGCCGACCCCTACCAAGGCCTCACCCTCGAATGGGCGACATCGTCTCCACCCCCGCCGCACAGCTTCGACAGTGTTCCCGAGGTCCGGTCCGCGCACCCCTTGCTCGACCTGCGTCTGGCAGCGGAACAGGGCGCGCCGAGTGCGGGAGGCGAGCGGTGAGCGACGCGCCCCTGGCGCTGACGACGGGCGGCGCCGAGCGCCCGCAGAACGTGATGCCGCTCGGAATGGCCCTGATGGTCAGCAGCGGGACGATGCTGTTCGGGACCCTCATCGCCGCGTACCTGCGGCTGCGCACCGCGGGTGGGACCTGGCCTCCCAAGGGCGTCGTCTTCGACGAGTACCTGGGGAACATGTTGGTGCTCACCATGCTCCTGTCGGTGCTACCTGTGGAGTGGGCGTGCCACGCCCAGCGCCGCAACCTCCGCAGCCAGGCGGCCACCGCTCTGGGGGTGGCGATCGGCTTTGGCGTCGCCTTCCTGAACCTACTGTCCTACAGCGCCGGCCGGACCGACTTCGACGCGGCCAGCCATCCCTATGGCCTGATCGTCACCGCCCTCTGCATGATGCTGGGCATAGCCGTCGCCGTCGGTGTCGGCATGGTCACCCTCACCCTCTTCCGGGTGGCCGGCCGCCAGCTGACGGTCGGTACCGACCACCTGCGCACCACCGCCTGGTACTGGCACTTCACCGTCGGGGCGTCCGTCGCCGTCTGGTACACCGTCGTGGTGCTGAAGTAGGAGTAGGAGCCGGTGCTGAACCTCGTCTCCAAGCTGCTCTTCACGCTCAGCGCCCTGGGAGCCGTCTCCGCCGTCGCCTACGGGCTGGCGGTCGACGAGCGCTCCGGAGTGGCCATCTTCTTGTTCCTCGCCCTCGCCGCCGCCGTCGCCGGCGCCGCCACCTGTGGGAGCGCTGTGCCCGATCTGGCTCCCGTCATCCCCGACGATGCGCCGCCACCGCAGCGTCGGGCCTCCACCGTCGGTGCGGCGCCGAGAGGCAGCATCTGGCCCCTCGTCGCCGCCGGCGCCCTCACCGCGCTGGCGGTGGGAGCAGCCATCGGGCCCGCCCTCGTTGGGGTCGGGGCCGTCGCGGTGGTGGCCGCCACGGGGGGATGGTTCGCCAAGGTGTGGAGTGAGGACCCCACGTGGATACCCAAGGTGCGGGAGCGGGTGAGCGCCCGGCTGCTCGTGCCGGTCGGCCTGCCGGTCGCCACGTTCCTGCTGGCCGCGTTCATCGCCATCAGCGTGTCGCGCCTCCTGCTGGCCATCTCGAAGGACCTCGCCGCGGTGGTGGCCATCGTGGTGGGCGTCACGATCCTGTCCGTGTGCTCGTGGGTGGCGGCGCGGCCCCGGCTCCGGCCGTCGGTGCTGGCGTCGGTGGGTGCTCTGGCTGCCGTGTCCATCCTCGGCGCCGGCATCGCCGGGGCGGTGGCCGGTGAGCGCAACTTCGAGGCCCACGAAGGTGGCGAGCACGGGGACGGTGTGGTCCACCTCGTGGCCAAGGAAACGTCGTTCAACGAAAAGCAGGTCACCGCCGTGTCCGGCGAGAAGGTCCACATCGAGTTCGAGAACCGGGACGACGTGTACCACAACTTCGCCGTATACAAGGGTGAGGGATCGGCGGCCAAGCCGGTCTTCAACGGCGAGGGATTTTCCGGCGAGGACGAACGCACCTACGAGTTCACGGCGCCGCCACCCGGCAGGTACGTCTTCGTGTGCGATTTCCACGCCAACATGACCGGTGAGTTCGTCAGCGTGGCGGGCTGATGCGTCCGTCGCGGCGCCGGCACCTGACGGCCGCCTCGGGATTCGTCGTCCTGACGCTGCTCTCCGCCTGCGGGGACAAGGAGCTGCCCCAGAACGCCCTCGATCCCAAGGGGCCCGAGGCGATCAGGCTCGACAACCTCATCCGGCCGGTATTCCTCATCGCCGCCGCCGTGTTCGTGCTGGTGGAGGGCCTCGTGGTCTACGTCGCCCTCCGGTTCCGACGCCGATCGGACGACGAGGCGCCCAAGCAGGTCCACGGAAACGTGAAGGCGGAGATCGGCTGGACGATCGCCCCCGCCGCCGTCCTGCTCGTGGTCGGTGTCTTCACAGTCTTCACGCTGTTCGACATCAGCGAGACACCCGCCGGCCCCGGGGTGGTGAGGGTGACGGTCACCGGGCACCGGTGGTGGTGGGAGTACGAGTACCCCGACCACGACGTGGTCACGGCCAACGAGCTGCACATCCCCACCGGCCAGAAGATCGCCGTGACCCTCCTGTCGGAGGACGTGATCCACTCCTTCTGGCCGCCGAAGCTGGCCGGCAAGGTCGACGTCGTGCCCAACCGGGTCAACAAGATGGTCATCGAGGCCAAGACACCTGGCGTCTACCACGGGCAGTGTGCCGAGTTCTGCGGGCTCTCCCACGCCAACATGCGCCTTCAGGTCATCGCCCACACCCCCGCCGACTTCGAGCGATGGGTGGCTTCCAACGCCGCCTCGGCGGCGATTCCCGACCCCGAGGACCAGCCGGAGGCGGCGGCGGGCGCAGCCGCCTTCCGGGCCAAAGGTTGCGCCAGCTGCCACACCGTCAAGGGCTACGCCGCCGGCCAGGTCGGCCCTGACCTGACCCACTTCGCCCAGCGGGACACCTTCGCCGGCGCCATCTTCGAGAACGACGAGCGCCACCTGCGGGCGTGGCTGCGTGATCCGCCGGCCGAGAAGCCGGGCTCTATCATGCCGGACCTCGATCTGACGGAAGATGAGATCAGCGACCTCATCGCCTACCTCGACACCCTGAAGTGACCTAGAGAGCGACCACCGGAGCAATCATGGCAACAGTCCTGGAACCGACCGTCACACCCGTGCCGGTCGTCGTCGACCCCGGAGTGCTCAAGCGCCCGAAGAACCCCGCCGGCGTGTGGTCGTGGATGACCACGGTCGACCACAAGCGCATCGGCGTCCTGTACGGCGTGACCGCCTTCGTGTTCTTCCTCCTGGGCGGGATCGAGGCGCTGCTCATCCGCCTCCAGCTGGCACAGCCCAACGGCACGGTGCTCAGCGCCGACGCCTACAACCAGGTGTTCACCATGCACGGCACGACAATGATCTTCCTGGTGGTGATGCCCATGTCCGCCGCCTTCTTCAACTACCTGGTGCCGCTCCAGATCGGCGCCCGGGACGTCGCCTTTCCGCGCCTCAACGCCTTCAGTTACTGGACCTTCCTTCTCGGCGGCATCTTCATCTACTCCAGCTTCATCTTCGGCGGAGCACCCAATGGTGGCTGGTTCGGTTACGCCCCCAACACCAGCATCACCTTCTCCCCTGGCCACAACATCGACTACTGGGTGCTGGGCCTGCTCATCCTCGGGATCGCCTCCACCGCCGGCGCCGTGAACCTCATCGTCACCATGCTCAACATGCGGGCGCCGGGCATGTCGCTCATGAAGATGCCCATCTTCACCTGGATGACCCTGATCTCGTCGTTCCTGATCCTGTTCGCCATGCCGGTCATCACCATCGCATTGTTCCTGCTCATGTTCGACCGCAACTTCGGGTCCAACTTCTTCAACACCGAGGCCGGCGGGAACCCGGTCCTGTGGCAGCACCTCTTCTGGCTGTTCGGCCACCCGGAGGTGTACATACTCATCCTGCCGGCCATGGGCATGGTGTCGGAGATCCTGCCGGTCTTCGCCCGCAAGCCGCTGTTCGGTTACCCGGTGATGGTCATCTCGGCCGTGGCCATCGGGTTCATGGGTTGGGGCGTGTGGGTGCACCACATGTTCGCCGTGGGTCTCGGGCCGGTGGCGGTGTCGGCCTTCTCGGTGTCGACCATGTTCATCGCCGTGCCCACGGGGGTGAAGATCTTCAACTGGATCGGCACCCTCTGGGGTGGGTCGTTGAAGTTGAGCACCCCGATGCTGTTCGCCATGGGATTCGTGGCCATGTTCACCATCGGCGGCCTCTCGGGCGTCACCCATGCCGTGTCACCCCATGATCGCCAGCAGACCGACACGTATTACATCGTCGCCCACTTCCATTACGTGCTCTTCGGCGGGGCCTTGTTCGGGATCATGGGTGGCATCTACTACTGGTGGCCCAAGATCTTCGGCTGGCTCCTCAGCGACCGCATCGGGAAGCTCAACTTCTGGACCTGGTTCCTCGGGTTCAACATGACGTTCGCCCCCATGCACCTTCTCGGCCTCCAGGGCATGCCGCGGCGCATCTACACCTACGACGAGAGCCTCGGTCTGCAGGCCCTGAACATGGTGGCCACGGTCGGGTCGTTCGTCATCGCCTTCTCGACGATGGTGTTCATGTACAACATCTGGCACTCCAAGAGGAACAAGGTCCTGGCCGGCCCCGACCCCTGGGATGCCCGGACCCTCGAGTGGTCGATCGCCTCGCCGCCGCCGGTGTACAACTTCGCCGAGGTGCCGGAGGTGCACTCGGTCGACGACTTCTGGCACCGGAAGTACACCGAGGACGGAGCGGGGCGACCGGTGCGGAAACCCTCCGCGGCCGAAACGGCCGGCGGTTCGGCCGCCGCCGCGGATGGCGCGGATGGCGCGGATGATCATGCCGGCCACGACGACCATGACCACGGCCACGGCATCCACCTGCCTTCGCCCAGCTACTTCCCTCTGGTGGCCGCTTTCGGCATCTTCGTGCTCGGCTACGGGATGGTCTACGGGCGCGACGCCGGCGTGAACTACGTGCTGGCCGGCCTGGGCGCCCTCATCCTGCTGGTGGGCTTGTACTCGTGGGGAATGGAGCCTTCGGCGGAGCCCGAGGACCCCGACGACGTGGTCCTGTCCGCCTCCCCCGACCCCGCTGACGCTGTCCTGGGCGCGGCCGGGACCGCAGGCGCCCTCGGTCCCGGGGCGGCGGCGGACGACGGCGGGGGAGAGGCCGACCCGGCCGGCGGGAACGGAAGCTGAAGATGGCCACCACCCCTGCAACCGTCACCACCGCCGACACCTCGGCCCCCACCGGGCACGGGCACGTGACCAACACCGGTCTCTCCAACGAGAAGCTGGCCATGTGGGCCTTCCTGGGATCCGAATGCCTGCTCTTCGGAGCGCTCATATCCACGTACTTCCTGTACCGCGGCAAGAGCGTCTCGGGGCCGACGCCCGCTGACATCTACGACATCCCCTACACGTCCGTCAGCTCGTTCGTCCTCCTGATGAGCTCGCTCACCATGGTCCTGGCTCTGGCCGCCATCCAGCGGGGCGACTACCGCCGACTGCGGGTCTGGCTGATGGCCACGGCGCTGCTCGGCGCGAGCTTCATCGCCGGCCAGGTCTACGAGTTCACGTCCTTCATCCGTGAGGGACTCACGATCAAGACCAACCTCTTCGGGAGCAGCTTCTTCGTCCTCACCGGCTTCCACGGCGTCCACGTCACCCTCGGGATCATCATGCTGCTGTCCCTCTGGAACCTGTCGTTGCGGGGCAAGCTCACCCAGGACCGTTCGGAGGTCGTCGAGATCGCCGGCCTCTACTGGCACTTCGTCGATGTCGTCTGGATCGTGATCTTCACCGTCATCTACCTGATCCCGACGTAGAGAGGCGAACGGAATGACCGACGAGCACGGGGCCCATCCCACAGACGCCAAGTACGTCAAGATCGCCCTCCTCCTGGCCGCGGTCACGGCAGGCGAGGTCGGCCTCTACTACACGAAGTTCTCCGAATCCCTCACAAACTCCATCCTGTTGATGATGGCCGCCTTCAAGTTCGTGATGGTCGCCGCCTACTTCATGCACCTCAAGTTCGACAACAAGATCCTGCGTCGGCTCTTCATAACCGGCTTCGTCCTGGCCAGCTTCTGCTATTTCAGCTACCTGGTCACCCTCGGCGTGTTCGTCTAGGGAATGCTGGCCCACGCCGGAGTCTCCGCCTGGGAGTGGCACGCCCACCCCGACGTGTGGAGCATGGTCGTGGTCCTGGCCGGCGCCTACTGGCTGGCCGTAACCCGCCTGGGCCCGTCGAGGGCGGCGCGGGGCGAGCCGGTGGTCACCGCGCGTCAGGTGACGTTCTTCGGCCTGGGCCTGCTGGCTCTCTGGCTGCACTCGGACTGGCCCGTGCACGACATCGGTGAGCACTACCTGTTCAGCGTGCACATGTTCCAGCACATCGGACTCACCCTGATCGCCGCCCCCCTGTTCTTGATGGGGCTACCCGGCTGGCTCGTGCGCTTCCTCCTCGGGCCTCGCCCCGTGCGGGCGGTTTTCAGCCGTATCACCCGACCCCTTCCTGCGGCGGTGCTGTTCAACACGGTCATCGTGTTCAGTCATTGGCCGGTGGTCGTCAATGGTTCGCTGGAGCACCACGGAGTCCACTTCACCGTGCACTTCGTGTTGTTCACCTCGGCCCTCATCATGTGGTTCCCGGTGGTCAACCGCCTCCCGGAGCTGCCGACGATGACCTACCCGTCCCGCATGCTCTACGTGTTCCTGCAGTCGGTGGTCCCCACCGTTCCCGCGTCCTTCCTCACCTTCGGCGACGGGGTGCTCTACCGGTTCTACGCCCACGTCCCCCGGCCGTTTTCCATCACCGCCATCGACGACCAGCAGGTGGCCGGGGCGATGATGAAGGTCTATGCCGGCGCCCTGTTGTGGGGCGTCATCGTTTCGATGTTCTTCCGCTGGTACGCCAGGGAGGAGCGCGACAAGGTGAACGACGTGCTCAGGTGGGAGGACGTCGACGAAGAGCTTCGACGCACCGAGCAGGTCGCGCCGGCCGAGCCGCGGATCTCCCCCTGAGCCGTCGACGTCTGGCTGTCGCGGTCGCCGCCGCCCCTGGGGTGGCGGCCAAACCCGGACTCCCGGTCACGGTGGCCAGGCGAAGAGCCTGGATCGGTGGCGATTGACTCCCCAGGTCGAACGGCCCGCTGCCCTCGATAGACGAGGCAGAGGCCCGGGCCCTCAGCGACACCGACCGGGCCCGCGTGACCCAGAACCGGGCCCGGCTCGTGCTGGGAGATCCGGCGAAAGTGCGGGCCGCCCTGCTTGCCATCGCCGAGGCCTTCGGTGTGGACGAGCTGGTCGTGCTCACCGTCTGCCACGATCCGGAAGCCCGGAGGCGCTCCTATGAGCTTGTAGCCGAGGCCTTCGGGATCACTCCCAGCGGAAGGTGAGGGCAGCGGCCACCGGCGCGGCCACGGCCCAGGCCGCCAGCACTATCCATGCCCGCCCCGGTACCGAAGCAACGGGGGCCAGTGCCCCGTGGAGGGCATCGGAAAGGGCGCCGGCGGGGAGGGCCCTCGCCACGGCACGCAACCCACCTGGCAGCTTGCCGATGGGCACCACCATCCCCCCGAGCAGCAGGAGGACCAGGTAGAGCCCGTTCGCGGCGGCGAGAGTGACCTCGGCCCTGAGTGTGCCTGCCATCAACATCCCCAGACCGGCGAACCCCACCGTGGCCAGCACGACGGCGGCGAGGGCCGGCAGCGCGCTGCCATTGGCGTCCCACCCCAGAGCGAGGGCCACCGGGACGAGAACGGCGACCTGGACGATCTCAACAGCCAGGACGGCGGCGGTCTTCGCCGCCAGCAGCTCACCCCGCCGAAGGGGCGTGGACCCCAGCCGCTTGAGTACCAGGTACTGCCGCTCGAAGCCCGTGGCGATCCCCAGGCCGACCATGGCCGTCGACATCACGGCCAGAGCCAGGATGCCGGGGGCGAGGAACTCAACCGGATCGTCGGTGCCCGTCGGCAGTACGTCGACCACCGAGAAGAAGACGAGGAGTACCACGGGGATCCCGAGAGCCAGCAGTACCGACTCGCCCCGGCGCAACGTCATCGTCACCTCGGCCCTCGACTGGGCCGCCAACCGGCTCAAGGCCTGACTCCGCGACCACGGCGCCTCCGCCGGGGGACACGCTCCGTCTCGGCCGCGCTGGGCTGGCCGGTGAGGCGGAGGAAGACGTCCTCGAGGGTGTGACGGCCCGCTCGGAGGTCGGCGAGGGGCAGGTCGTTGTCGGCGAGCCACGCGGTGACGGCAGCGACCATGGCCGGCGTGGCCTCCGCGTCCACGAGGTACTCACCCGGCCGGTCCTCCACGACCCGCGCCTCCACGGCGGTGCCCAGGGCAGCGGCATCGATCCCTGGGGGCGCAGCGAAGCGGATCTCACCGCCACCGCCGGCGGACATGAGATCGCTGGGTGTCCCCCTGGCCACCACGACACCGTGGTCGAGGATCACGATGTGGTCGGCCAGCCGTTCCGCTTCCTCGAGCTCGTGTGTGGTGAGCACCACGCATGTGCCGCCGTCCCGCAGGTCGCGGACGACCTGGCGGATGGCGAGGCGGCCCGCCGGATCGACACCCGCCGTCGGTTCATCGAGAAAGGCGACCTTCGGCCGGCCCACGAGGGCGAGGGCGAGCGCAAGTCGTTGCTGCTCTCCCCCCGACAGGCGCCGCCACGGAGTACGGGCTACCCCGTCCAGGTCGAGCCGGGACAGCAGGACGGCCGGATCGGCCGGATCCTCGTAATAGGCGGCGAACAGCCGAAGCGCTTCGGCCGCGCCCATGCTGGGATAGACGCCTCCGCGCTGCAGCATCACGCCGATCTGGGGCATCAGCGCGGCGCGGTCCGGGACCGGATCCAGACCCAGGACGCGCACCTCGCCGGCGGTGGGCCGAAGGTAGCCCTCGAGTGTCTCCACGGTGGTGGTCTTGCCAGCGCCGTTCGGCCCCAGAAGAGCGAGCACCTGCCCCGCCTGGCCGGAGAACGTCACACCTCCGACTGCGGTCGCCTCGCCGTACCGGACCACCAGGTCGCGCACCTCGATGGCGGCCATCGGCGGCACGCTACCGTCGGGAATCCCATGATCGACATTCGCCTCGTACGCAACGACATCGCTTCCGTGAAGAAGGCGCTGGCCCGCAAGAACGTCGACGGGGCCGAGGTCGAGTTGATGGCCCGCCTCGACACGCGTCACCGGGAGCTGGCATCCCTCCGGGATGACCTGCGGGCCAGAGTCAGGTCCATCTCGAAGCAGGTGGGTCTGGCCAAGCGGGTGGGAGACGAGGCCACGGCCGAGACCCTTGCCATCGAGAGCCGCCGGCTCGGTGAGGACGAGAGTGCCCTCGACCATGATCTGAGCGAGGTCGAGGGCGCGCTGCGGGAGCTGCTTCTGCGGGTTCCCAACCTTCCCCACGCGGACGCCCCCGACGGTGCCTCTGCCGACGACAACGTGGTGGTCCGCGTCGAAGGCCACGATCCCGATGCGTTCGACGACCACCAGCGCGTCCCCCACTGGGAAATCGGCGCCCGGTTGGGGATCCTCGATCTGGAGCGGTCGGCCAAGATCTCCGGATCGATGTTCGCCATGTACCGGGGCCTCGGGGCCACGCTGGCGCGGGCGCTGTGCCAGCTGGCCCTCGATCAGAACGCGGACGCCTTCGAGGAGATCCGCCCACCGACGCTGGTACGCAGTGACACCCTCACGGCCACGGGTCAGTTACCCAAGTTCGCCGACGACGCGTACCTCGTCGAGCGTGACGACCTGTGGGCCATACCCACGGCGGAGGTCCCCCTCACTTCTCTGGCCCGCGATGAAATACTGGAAGAGGCCGACCTGCCCACCCGCCTCATGGCCTACACGCCCTGCTTTCGCCGGGAGGCGGGGTCGGCGGGGAGGGACACCCGCGGTCTCCTCCGCCTCCACGAGTTCGACAAGGTCGAGATCCTGGCCTACACCACGCCCGACCAGGCGGGCGAGGTCCACGCCGAGCTGCTGAGCCGGGCAGAGGCGCTTCTCGTGATGCTCGGTCTGCCCTACCGCGTGGTGGACATCTGCACCGGCGACATGGGCCAGTCCCATGCCCGGGCCTTCGATCTCGAGGTCTACGCGCCCGGCTGCGACCAATGGTTGGAGGTGTCGTCGGTGTCGTGGTTCGGCGACTACCAGGCCCGCAGGGCCAACATCCGCTACCGGCCCACCGCCGGCAAGGGGACGGCGTTCGTCCACACCCTGAACGGCTCGGCGCTTGCCGTTCCCCGGGTGTGGGCCGCCCTCGTGGAGATCCACCGCCGTCCCGACGGGTCGGTGCGACTTCCCGAAGCCCTGCACCCGTATTTGCGCGGGCACCAGCTGATTCCGGCCCCCTAGCCGGGCGCACCTATCCTCGGGCCGGCATGGGGAGTGAGATCCACGGAACCGTCGATGAGCTGCTGGCTCGGGCCGGCCAGCGGTACACACCCGTGCGACGGGCGACGGTGGACGCCCTCACCAGGGCGGCGCGGCCCGTCACGATCGTCGAGATCCTCGACGGGGCGAGAGCCAGGCTGGCCCAAAGCTCGGTCTACCGGACCCTCTCGGTGCTGGAGGAGGCTGGGGTGGTGCACCGTCTCACCGGTCCGCCCGGCTTCGCCCGCTACGAGCTGGCCGAGTCGCTCACGGAGCACCACCACCATCTGATCTGCATGAGCTGTGGGGCCGTCGAGGATCTTCCGGCTTCGAGCCGGCTGGAGAAGACCGTCGCTCTGGCGGCCGCCGAGGTGGCGGCCGGCACCGGCTTCAAGCTCCACGGGCACCGCCTGGACCTGGTGGGACTCTGCGCCAGTTGCGATTGAGAATCGCTCTCATCTAGGATCGCAGACGAATTCCTCCCGGAGGCAGCGTCGCCATTCCGCCCGTTCTCGAAGCCGAATCAGTGTCCTTCGCCTTCGGGCAGGAGGCGGTGCTCCAGGGTGTCGGCCTCACCGTTGAAGCCGGTGAGTTCGTGGCCCTGGTCGGTCCCAACGGGTCTGGCAAGTCCACCCTTCTCCGCTGCCTGCTCGGCCTGCTGGAGCCGAGCTCGGGTGCCGTACGCCTGTTCGGAGAGTCGCCGAAGCACCTGGGTGACCGGTGGCGGTTGGGTTACGTGCCGCAGCGCCCGGCACTGGCACGCGATCTGCCCGCGACCGTGGAGGAAGTGGTCGCCGCGGGCCGGCTGGCCCGCACGGGGTGGCGCCGGCGGTTCGGCGCCGAGGATCGAGAGGAGATCGAACACGCCATGACGTCGGTCGCCCTGCTGGACCTGCGCCACAGGCGGGTGAGCGAGCTGTCCGGGGGACAACAGCAGCGGGCGTTCATAGCCAAGGCCCTGGCCGGACGGCCGGACCTGCTCGTGCTCGATGAGCCCGTGGCCGGCATCGACGCGGAGTCACAGCACCGGTTCCGGGATTCCCTCACCCATCTCGTGCACGAGCATGGTTCCGCCGTCCTTCTCGTGTCTCACGAGTTGGGCGCAGTGGCCGAGGACCTCGACCGCGTGGTGGTGCTTCGCCACGGAGCCGTCTACTTCGACGGACCGCCCGCCGACCTGGCCGCCACGGGCGTCAGTCTCGGGGTCCACCGCGACGACCTGCCCTTGTGGCTCGAGGGCCTCGTCGCTCCGACCGACCGCCGGCCCTGATGCTGCCGCTCCCGTATCCCTTCGACAGGCAGTACATGCAGCTGGCCCTGGTGAGCGGGATCGCCATGGGGGCGGCCGCCCCTCTCGTCGGCGCGTTCCTGGTCCAGAAGCGGCTGTCCCTCATGGGTGACGGCATCGGCCATCTGGCCTTTGCGGGGGTGGCCGCGGGGCTGCTGCTCGACGTCTGGCCGGTTGCCACCGCCCTCGTGGTCGCCGTCGTCGGAGCGGTCGCCATAGAGCGTCTGCGCGGCCGTGGCCGGATCTCCGGCGACCTCGCGCTCGCCCTGTTCTTCTACGGCGGAATTGCCGGCGGCGTGGTGCTGGCCGGTGCATCGAACCGCTTCGACGCCACCGTCCTGTCGTACCTGTTCGGCTCGATCCTCACGGTCTCCGCGGCCGATACATGGACGGTGGTCGCCCTCGGCCTCCTCGTGCTGGCGACGATGGCACTGATCGGGCGGGCCCTGTTTGCGGTGGTGCTGGACGAGGAATCCGCCCGGGTGGCCGGCCTTCCGGTGGACGCCCTCAACGCCACTCTGGCGGTGGTGGTGGCCGTGACCATCGTGGCCGCCATGCGGGTGGTGGGCATCCTTTTGGTTGCGGCGCTGATGGTTCTCCCCGTCGCCAGCGCGCAGGTCATCGGCCGCTCGTTCCGTGCGACGGTGGTGATGGCCATGGGTATCGGGGTCGGAGCCAGCGTCGCCGGCCTCGGCCTGGCCCGGCAGTGGTCGCTAGCTCCGGGCGGGACGATCGTGCTCGTCGCCGCCGGCGCCTTCGGCGTCATCTCCCTCATCGCCGACCGGGTGCTCCGCCGGGCGGGGCGGGCACCTTCGAGCCGGAGCGTTCCCGGAACATCGCGGTGACTCGGTAGCGTCGATGGAGATGACGCTGGCGCAGACGCTGTTCGCCGTCGCCCTCGGCGGGGTCACCCTGCTCGTCACCGGCTTCGCCCTCTACGTGCTCTCGTCCACGTTGTGGGCCGGCCGGTGGTTCAGGAGCCGTCACCGTGGACCGGGCCGTTGAGCCGCAGCCCGGGCACCGTGTATCGGGGACGCTCCGGACAGTGGGCGTTCGTCGCCCACCGGATAACCGGCTTCCTGGTCTTCTTCTTCCTGCTCCTGCACATCGTCGACGTGTCGCTCGTCTCCCGCCCACGCCTCTACAACGAGGTTCACGAACTGTACGGAAACGTCGTGCTCCGCCTCTTCGAGGTGGGCCTCCTCGGCGCGCTGGTGTTCCACTCTCTGAACGGGCTGCGCATCGTGATGATCGACTTCTTCCCGGGCAGCATCGGGAACGAGAAGCGGGTGCTCTCGGCGGTGGTCGGCCTGACGGCGCTACTCACCGCCGTCGGGGGATGGATCATCATGGAGCCGTTCGTGGAAGGACGGTTGCTCTGATGGCTGTTCCGGTCCTCGAACCTGGTCGCCGCGAGGGCCGGCGTCTGGAGCGCCGGCCGCGCCAGAACTACGAGTCCTGGTCGTGGATCTTCATGCGCCTCACCGGGTTGGTGCTGCTGTTCCTGGCCCTCACCCACTTCGCCATCACCCACATCGTCAACGATGTCGTCGACACCGATGCCGCCTTCGTGGGCCGTCGGTGGTCGAACCCGCTCTGGCGGGTGTTCGACTGGGCCCTGCTGGCGCTTGCGCTGTCCCACGGTCTGAACGGTCTGCGCTGGATCGTCGAGGACTACGTGCACGGTCCGGGTCGCCGGGCGGCGACGAAGACGATTCTGTACTCGCTGTCCCTGGGCCTGTTGGCCTACGGGACCTTCACCATCGTGACCTTCTCCTCCCCATGAGCGCAACGCAGATACTCGAGTTCCTCAAGCCCTCGGTCGCGGCCCTGTTGGAATCGGCCCGGGCCAGGTCCCTTCTCATCCTCGAACCGCTCCGGGAGGAAGACGTGCGCCGCCAGCATTCCCCGCTCATGGCCCCCCTCGTCTGGGATCTCGCCCACGTCGGCAACTACGAGGACCTGTGGCTGCTGCGGGCCGTGGGAAAGGATGGAGTGCGGCCGTCGGTCGACGACCTTTACGACGCCTTCCGTCACCCGCGGGTGACCAGGCCGGCTCTTCCCCTTCTCGGGCCCCGTGAGGCCCGCGCCTACATCGCCGAGGTGCGCCGGCGTGCACTCGACTCGCTCGACCTGGTGGAGTTCGACCCGTCGAGGCCCCTGTTGCGGGATGGCTTCGTGTACGGCCTGGTCGTCCAGCACGAGCACCAGCACGACGAGACGATGCTGGCCACCCGACAGCTGATGGGCGAGTGCTCGCCGCCCCTGGAAGGGATGACGCCGGCCCCGCCGGCTGAGGCTCGCGACGGCGCCACCGCCGGCGCGGAGGTGCTCGTACCCGGAGGGAGATACGTGATCGGCACCGATTTCGAGCCGTGGGCCTACGACAACGAACGGCCGGCCCACGAAGTGAGCCTGGCTCGTTTCTGGATCGACACCGTCCCGGTCACCTGTGGGGCCTACCGCGAGTTCATCGAGGCCGGCGGCTACGGCCAGCGGCGGTGGTGGACCGACGACGGCTGGTCGTGGCGGCAGGAGGCCGAGCTGGCGCACCCACAGTTCTGGCAGCCGGAGGGTGCTGGGTCCTGGAGCGTGCTCCGCTTCGGCGCCCGCCGTGACCTCCGGCTCGATGAGCCCGTCCAGCACGTTTGCTGGCACGAAGCCGACGCCTATGCCCGGTGGCGGGGCCGGCGCCTTCCCAGCGAGGCCGAATGGGAGGTGGCCGCCTCCATCGGGCCCGACGGCGGGAAGCGCCGCTTCCCGTGGGGCGACGCTCGGCCCATCGAGGCCACCGCCAACGTCGGCCAGCGTCACGACGGCCCGGCTCCGGTCGGGGCCTATCCCGCGGGCGCCAGCGCCTTCGGATGCCTGCAGATGGTCGGCGATGTGTGGGAATGGACCTCGTCGGACTTCGGGCCGTACCCGGGGTTCGAGTCGTTTCCGTACCGGGAGTACTCCGAGGTCTTCTTCGACAGCGGGTACAAGGTCCTTCGTGGTGGCTGCTGGGCGACGTGGCCCGGGTCCGCCCGTTGCACGTTCCGCAATTGGGACCACCCCATCCGCCGCCACATCTTCAGCGGCTTCCGCTGCGCCCGCGACGCCTAGGTGGTCGCGGATGTGCCGGTTGTTCGCCTATCTGGGCCCGTCCGCCACGCTCGAGCAACTGGTCCTCTCGCCACCGCATTCGCTGCTGCGCCAGTGCTGGGAGCCGCGGTCACAGGTGGGTGGAGTCGTGAACGCCGACGGCTTCGGGGTCGGTTGGTACGACCTGAGCCGGCGACCCGAACCGGCTCGATACCGGTCCACCCTCCCGATGTGGGCGGACCGCTCCTTCGCCAGCTTGGCCGGAATCGTGTCCTCCACCGCCGTTCTCGCCGCCGTCAGAAGCGCCACGCCGCCACTGCCCACGGAACGAAGTTCGACCCCACCGTTCACCGCGGGGCCATGGCTGTTCGCCCACAACGGTGCCGTCGCCGGCTTCCGAGAAGGAGCGGGTTCCCGTTTGCGCCGCCTGCTGTCCGAGCGCCGGGAGGCTGGCATCGAGGGGTCCAGCGACAGCGAGGTGCTGTTCGCGCTGACGCTGGACCAGCTCGACTCGGGTGAGGCGCCCGCGGAAGCCCTCACCCACGTCGTCGACACGGTGTCAGCGGCCGCCGGCGGCAGGCTCAACCTCCTGCTCACGGACGGCGGCTCCATCTGGGCGACCTCGCGCGGCGACTCTCTCGTCGCGCGGACAACTTCGGACTCGGTGGTGGTGGCGTCAGAGCCGGATGACGACGAGGCGGAATGGCAGACAATTCCTGACGGCGCAATGGTCTCCGCCGCTCCAGGTCAAGTTGACTGGAGGCCAAGGTGACGGAATCTCCGCAGATCGAGGTCCACCTCACAGCCGGCGACCTCGCAGCTGCGCTCGAGAATGATGTGCGGGCAGGGCTCGGCTCGCGGCCCCGGGAATTGCCCGCCAAATGGTTCTACGACGAGCGTGGCTGCGCCCTGTTCGACGAGATCACCCGGCTACCCGAGTACTACCCAACCCGACGGGAGCGGGAGATCCTTTTACGGGAGGCCGACGCGATCGTCCGTGCCAGCACCGCCGACACCCTTGTGGAGCTGGGTTCGGGTACGTCGGAGAAGACGCGGATCCTCCTCGGAGCCATGAGTGGCGCCGGCCTCCTGGACAGAATCGTCCTGTTCGACGTCAGCGAGCCGACCATCCGTTCCGCCGCTGCCGCCCTTTCGGAGGAGTACCCGGGCGTCGAGGTAAGCGGTGTCGTGGGCGACTTCGAGCGCCACCTCCATCTCCTCCCGTCCGGCGGCCGTCGCCTTATCGCCTTCCTCGGCGGCACGATCGGCAACCTGGGTCCGGTCGAGAGAAAGTGGTTTCTCGGGGAGCTGGCCAATGGAATGGCGCCCGGGGACTCGCTGCTACTCGGGACGGATCTGGTCAAGGATGCCGCCCGCCTGGAAGCCGCCTATGACGACGCCGCCGGCGTGACCGCCGCGTTCAATCTCAACATGCTGGTGATGCTGAACCGGGTGCTCGGTGCGGACTTCGACGTGGCGCAGTTCGCCCACGAGGCGCGGTTCGACCGGGAAAAGGAGTGGATGGACATCCGGTTGCGGGCGTCGTCCCCGCAGTCGGTCGACATCGCCGACCTCGGGATGAAGCTGGAGCTCGAATGCGGAGAGTCGATCCGGACGGAGATCAGCAGCAAGTTCCGTCGTTCGGTGGTGGAAGCGGACCTGGCCACCGCCGGCCTCGATATGACGAGATGGTGGACCGATGCCGCCGGCGACTACGCAGTGTCCCTGTCCGTGCCAGCGGCTCGGTAGTCAGCCCAGGGTCCGCCGGCGGCGGACGACCCGCCGGGTTCTGGTCACGGGCGGCGTGTAGGCATCGTCGTAGACGACCTCCTCCACCACGTCAGGGCGTCGGTCGACCACCACATCCCGGGCGTACGGCCCCCGCCGGCGAGGGCCGGCGTTCCACGTTCCCGCGGCTACCACCAGAACCATGAGAACGACGAGCAACACGAAGAAAGCAATCATGAAATGGGCTTTTCCCTCCCCGAGAGTGGTCGAAACGGCGCCGGCGAAGGGGGTTTGCCGCGCCCGGTGAACGGGCACGGAGCCGAAAGCCGTCGAGAAGAAGGAGCGCCTCGTGTACATCGGAGTGGGAACCCTCATCCTCATCATCATCCTGATCCTGCTGCTCACCTAGCGCCGGCAGCGCCGGCACTGGAGGAAAGGGGCCAGTAGCGTCGGCGGCAGGGGCCGCTGGCGCAATGGCAGCGCGACGGACTTTTAATCCGCAGGTTCCGGGTTCGAGCCCCGGGCGGCCCACGCACCGAGCTTGAGGCGTGGGTGGTGCCGGCGGAAACTACAGTCGCCTTCATGGACGATGAACTGGTACGGGGCCGGCTCGAAGAAGAACAGAACCGGCTCGGCGCCCTGCGTGACCAGTACGTCGCCGAAGGCCTCACCTCGGAATCCGAAGACGACAGCCTCTCCGAACTGTCATCGATGCACCAGCACCAGGCCGACATCGGGACCGAGACCTTCAACCGGGAGCGCGACCTCTCGATCCTCGAACGGGTGGAGGGGGAGCTGGTTGACATCGAGCACGCTCTGAAGCGTCTCGACAACGGCTCCTACGGTTCGTGCGAAGCCTGCGGCAAGCCGATCGACGATGCCCGCCTAGAAGCCATGCCCGCCGCCCGCTTCTGTCTCGACGACCAGGCACTGGCCGAGCGTGAGGCCCGGCAGGCCAGCGAGCAGCCATAGTGCAGCCCTCCGTAGCTCCACCGGGCCGCGTTTAGGCAGTGCGAAAGGCAGCGGCCGCCACCGCCGCCGGCGTCCTCGCCCTCCTGGGCTTCGTCGGTCTCCGAGGAGCACGGACCCTCCGTGATCCCGAGCGCCGGGCCCGCTTCGAGCGCCAGGCGAGGGTCTGGCGACTCACCACCCGTCGAAGCCTGCACTTCGCGCAGGTCAAGGTCCGCGGGCGGCGGGCCAGCGAGGAGGAGCGGGCCCGCCTCGAAGAGCAGTTCGCCATCCGGTCGGCGGAGGACGTGGCCAAGGTGCTGGGCGGGATGAAGGGCGCCATCATGAAGGCCGGCCAGATGCTCTCGTTCATCGCCGACGGGCTGCCAGAGGAGGCCAAGGCGGCGCTGGCCACGCTGCAGGCGGACGTGCCGCCGATGGCCCCGAGCCTGGCCGAGGGCGTCATCCGCAGGGAGCTCGGCGCGGACCCCGACAAGTTGTTCCTCGACTGGGACCCCATCCCCGTAGCCGCCGCCTCGATAGGCCAGGTCCACAAGGCGGTGATGCCCGACGGCGGCGTGGTGGCGGTGAAGGTCCAGTACCCCGGCGTCGACAAGGCCATCCAGAGCGACCTCGACAATGCCGAGTTCCTCTACAACGTCTTCGCCCAGTTCGCACTCAAGAACCTCGAGGTCAAGGCACTCGTGGACGAGCTGCGGGAGAGGATGGCCGACGAACTCGATTACCGCCACGAGGCCTCTTGTCAGACCGAGTTCGCCGACCGGTACGCGGGGCACCCCTTCATCCGCATCCCCCGCGTCGTCCCGGAGCGCAGCGCCCGCAGGGTGATAACCAGCGAGTGGGTGGACGGCATGCGCTGGGAGGAGTTCCTCGCCACCGCCGATCAGGCGATCAAGGACCGCGCCGGCGAGGTCATCATGCGCTTCGCCCAGGGCTCGATCCATCTGCACAACGTGTTCAACGGCGACCCCCACCCGGGCAACTACCGGTTCCACGACGACGGCTCCGTCACCTTCCTGGACTTCGGCCTGGTGAAGAAGTGGTCGGCAGGGGAGTTCGACCGGCTCGGTCCCGTGCTGGACGCCGTGCTGGCCGAGGATCCCGGACGACTGGTACGTACCTCGATCGAGGCCAACTTCCTCGCCCCGAACCACGGGTTCGACCCTGAGTTCGTGTTCGAGTACGTGAGGGGACCGTACGAGCCCTACCTCACCGACCGCTTCACATACACCAGGGAGTGGACGGGCAAGGCGCTGCAGACGGTGGTGGACATGCAGGGCCGTTACGGCGACCTCATCAAGAAGCTGAACATGCCCACGTCCTACGTCATCCTCGACCGGGTGGTGTGGGGAGTGAGCGCCCTGCTCAGCCGCTTGGAGGCCACCAACAATTGGCGGGCGATACTCGCCGAGTACCGGGAGGGGGCGCCGGCGTGCACAGAGCTCGGGCGCCTCGAGTCGGAATGGCGACACTCCGTAGCGGCCGGGCGGTAACCCGCTACCTCCGCAAGTACGTCGTCGCTCCCCGCTACGCCCGGGAGCAGCGGATCACCCTCACGACCTGCGATGGTGTGCGCCTCAACGCGTGGAGGTTGCAGGGGCCCAGCGACGCGCTCTGCACCGTCGTGCTGGTCCACGGCTTCGTCAACTGGTCGCGGGCGCCGCGGGTCCATGCCTTCGCCCACCTGCTGGCGCGCCGGGCCCACGTGGTGGTGCCTGATCTCCGGGGCCACGGCGAGTCCGGCGGGGTCTGCTCGATGGGCCGCTACGAGCCGCTGGACGTCGCCGCCGCCGTTGCCGCCGCGCCCGCGGGTCTTCCGGTGGTGACCGTGGGAATGAGCCTCGGGGGCGCCGCCGTCCTGCTCCACGCCGGCAGCGCCGGCGGAGTGGCCGGCACGGTGGCGGTGAGCGCGCCGGCGTGGGGTCAGGTGGACCGGGAGGGTTCGACCCGGGTACGCCGGTGGGTGAGCGGCCCCGCCGGGAGGGTGTTCCTGGCCAGGGTCCTGCGCACCCGGGTGGCGCTCGACTGCGAGTTCCTGCCCGAGGCCGGGGAGGTAGTGGCAGCCATCGCTCCCGCTTTCACGATCGTGGTGCACGACCCCGACGACTGGTACTTCGGCCCCGAGCACGCGGAGGCGATCCACGGATGGGCCAACGAACCCCGGGCACTGTGGTGGTACGAGGACGCCGGCCACGGGACCGACCTGCTCACGCCGGCGTTCGCGGACCGCCTGCTCGACGAGTTCGCCGCCCGCCTCCCACCGTCGATGCGATGACCGCCGGCCCGCCGGCGACCGAGAACAACTCCGGGTGCACCGGGAACTGGCTCAGGGCCGGCGTCACTGATCCGGTTCGAGTCCCTTCGCCATGAGGAAGCCGCGGGCCCGCTCGGCCTTCGGGTAGCGCCCTACCAGCGCCCAGAACGCCGGTCCATGGCCGGCGACGCTGAGGTGGGCCAGCTCGTGGACCAGCACGTAGTCGACCACCCACGTGGGATAACCGGCGATGCGGGAGGAGATGCGGATCGAGCGCTCCGCCGGCGTGCAGGACCCCCATCGCCATTCCTGGTTGTCGACCCATCGGATGGAGGTGGGAACTTCGAGGCCGTGACGGGCGGCCAGCGCCAGCGCCCGCTCGTTCAGGTCCGTCCCCGCAGAGGTCGTCCGGCGCTCCATGCGCCGCACCATGTCGGCCACGAAGCGTTCCTCGTCGGCCTTGGTCATCGTGGCCGGAATGGACACCCGCAGTACGTCGCCGACGGCACGGGCCTGGACCGTCCGCCGCCGCCGCGCACTTCGCACCACCTCGACCTTCATCGGAGACATGCCGCAAAAGTAGCGACAGGCTGCGACCGCATCGGGCACCCAGCCCCGTGGGCCGCGGATCTCAAAGAGGCGCTATGGCCTCCACGTCGAGCGGAACGCTCTCCGGCAGCGACAGCACGTCGCCCGCCCGGAGGTCACCGGTGCCGCTCCCGTCACGCCAGAACCACCGTCCGCAGAGGTTGGACGGCGTGCACGAGCCGACACCGAGGTGGCGCTCGAGCGCCCGGATCGCGCCGCCGTGGGTGACGACGAGCACAGCCCCCCCGGGGCGGGAACAGAGCCGGTCCAGAGCGGGCACCACCCGCCTGACCAGTGCTTCATCGTCCTCACCGCCCGGCGGCCGGGAGAGCCGGCCCCCCCGCCAGGCCTCCAGATCCCCGGGCCAGCGACTTGCGATCTCCTCGGTGGTGAGGCCGCTCCACTCACCGACGTCGCGCTCCCGCAGCGCGGGGTCCATCTCCACATCCCCGAGGCCGAGAGCGTCGGCGATGATCTGCGCTGTTCTGAGCGACCGACGCAGGTCCGAGGCGGCCACGACCGAGAAAACCGGAGCGGCGCCGGCCAGCCACCTCCCTGCCTGCTCGGCCTGCCGCACGCCCAGGCTCGACAGCGGTGGGTCGGCCATTCCCTGCCAGCGGTGCTCGGCGTTCCAGGTCGACTGGCCGTGACGGAGCAGCAGCAGGCGGGCCACAGCGCCAGTCAACTACCTTCGCCGGGATGGGGCTGGCGAGTCAGAAGGTCGGGACGCGCTACGACGACTCGGTCGAGGTCGTCGATCCCGTGCGGGCAAGGGCCTACGCGGCCGCCACCAACGACGAAAATCCGGCATACCGCACGGGCGGCTTCGTTCCGCCCGTGTTCGGAGCGGTCCCGACGTGGACCGCCCTCGGCGTGGCGCTGACCGACTTGGTGCCGGCCGAGGCGAGGATGCGGATAGTCCACGGCGAACAGGACATGCACTTCCATCGACCGCTGGTTCCGGGCATGGTCCTGGCGACGGCGGCGGAGGCCTACAGCATCCGGCCCGCCGGCTCCGCCAGCCGCTTCACGGTCAGGCTCGTCAGCACCGATGCGTCGAGCGGCGAAAACGTTCTCGAGCAGTACGTGACCATGGTCGTCCGTGACCTGCCCGCCGGGGGGAAGGCCGGCCCCGACAAGCCCGATCACCGCGTTCCGCCGGGTGCCCGGGAAAAGCCGGTGGGGGAGTATTCGGTCCACGTCGACAAGGACCAGACCTTCCGCTACCGCGAGGCGTCGGGGGACGAGATGGCCATCCACGTCGACGACGAGGTTGCGCGGAGCGTGGGGCTTCCGGGGATCATCGTCCATGGCCTGTGCACGATGGCCATGACCGGCCAGGCCGTGCTGCGC
The DNA here is from genome assembly GCA_035526335.1 of Acidimicrobiales bacterium. GTDB lineage: Bacteria > Actinomycetota > Acidimicrobiia > Acidimicrobiales. Next base: position 40,382 of record DATLCN010000046.1, read on the forward strand.
ACCGTCGCCCAGGACGACCCGTCCCTTCTGAGGAGGCTCGCCGTGCGCTTCTCCGAGTTCGTGCTGCCGGGTGACGACCTGGTGACCACCGTGTACGACGCCGGCATCGAGCCCTCCACTGCCCGCCACATCTACGCCTTCGAGGCTCACGGCAACGGCCGCCGGTGCATCACCCACGGCCGCGCCGAGGTCGCGGCCTAGTCCCGGAGGGGACGACCGATGGCTGTTTTCAGGATGTTCGCCGCCGCCCGCGAGGCTGCGGGAACAGGCGAGGACCAAATCCAGGGGAGGACCGTGGCCGACGTGCTCGCCGCCGCCCGGGACCGATACGGCGAAGGCTTCGGTCTCGTGCTCGACAACAGTCGGGTCTGGTTGAACGGACAGCCGGCGGCCTTGCACGACGAGGTCGTCGACGAGGACGAGGTGGCCGTGCTTCCTCCCGTCTCGGGCGGTACCTGACCGATGGCCCGCCGAACGGCGAAGCCGGCGCGTCACCGCGGGCGGCGGGCGACCGCCCTCGCCGGATTCTTCGCGGCCCCCGATTCCGACCCTGCCCAGGGTCCCCAGATCCGGCTCGGCCTGCTCTGGGGTTTGGCGACCACCATCGCCGCCGCCGCGGGGCCGGTGCCGCTGGCCATGGTTTTCGCGCCCCTCGCGTCCCTGGCGGCGGCGCAGGCGGCGCGATCGTGGCGCCGCCGGCAGCGCCGGGCGGCGGTGGCGGTCAGTGCCGGCGGTGCCGCCCTGGTGGTGACCGTTTCGGTCTTCGGAGCTCCCGCCGTCCTCGTCGTCGTCGTCCTTCTCGGCGGTGTCCTCGTTTTCGCCCGCCTGACGCCGACCCTGCCCTCAGGCCACGCGAGCCCGGGCCTGACCGGGCTCATCGCGCTCGTGTGCGGCCTCGGCGGGGCTTCGCCGGTCCTTCTCCGGAGCGACGGCTTCATCCCGGTCTTCGTGCTGCTCAGCTTCGTCCACGTCTACGACGCCAGTGCCTACGTGGTGGGCACCGGGGCCAGATCGGCCTGGGAGGGGCCGGCGGCGGGAGTGGCCGGCATCGCCGCCGTCACCCTGGCCGTCGCCGCCTTGCTCTCACCTCCATTTAGGGGAGCCACCCCGTGGCTTTTCGGACTGATCGCTGCCGCGCTCGCGCCGCTCGGTCCGATGGCTGCCGGCAGGCTCATCGGAGACCGGCGCGCCCGGGTACCGGCCTTTCGCCGGCTGGACTCTCTCCTCGTGGTGGGCCCTCTGTGGGCCCTCGCCGCCGTGGTGGTTCTGGACTAGGTCTGGACTAGGTCAGGACTAGGTCCCAAAGCGTTAGAAGAGGATCTCCCAGAAGAGGATGAAGAACGCCCAGAGGACGAACCCGGCGATGATCGTGTTCTTGTGCGTCTCCAGATAGACCTTGGTGGGTCCCGGGCCGGTTCCCCCGATGCGGCCGGTGCCGTTCAGCTCGACGAGAACGAGCACGAGGACGGTGACGAGCCAGTACAGGCCCCGCTCGCCACCTTTCGGCTGCAGCTCGTAGACCCGGGCCAGGTGGCTGGTGAAGCCCATGAAGAACAGCATCGGGATGGAGAGCATCGTGTTGGTCCTCGACGCCAGCAGCGCCTTCCGGCCCGCCCCTGCCGCCGCCGGGTCCGGCTGCCCGCCGGCAGACACCTGCTCCGCCGACGCGATGACGATCTGCTGGTTGGGCCAGATGACCATCCACACGTTGGCGAACATGATCAACGCCATCAGGATCCCGGTGGCGATGCTCATGCCGAGAGAGGTCTTGAAGTAGGCGCCGCCGGAGAGGTTCTCCTGGAAAGCGAGGATGGAGATGCCGGTCAGGACGGTGAGAACCGCTGCGAACCGGAACCACCAGAGGGCCCGGGGGACCAGCTTGGTGATCGCCTCCGTTCGCGACGCGGCATCGAACTGGGCGAACGAGGGAACCTGGACGAAGTTGAAGTAGTAGAGGAGACCTATCCACGTCACGCCGGCGAGGTAGTGCCCCCACCGTGAGAGCATCTCTCCACCAGCCTGGGTAAAGATCTCCACGGAGCTACTCCTTCGTCTTCCAGAACACGCCGGCGATCTCCTCGATCAGTGCGAGCAGCTTCTCGGCCGCGGCCGGATCGGTGGAGTGCTTGGTGGCACCGGCGGCCTTGGTGGCGTTCCAGAACAGCTCGTGGAGCTCGGGGAACTGCTCGAGGTGGGGGGGCTTGAAGTAGTCGGTCCAGAGCACCCAGAGATGGTGCTTGACCAGATCCGCTCGTTCCTCCTTGATGAGGATGGCCCGCTGGCGGAACGTCTCGTCGCCCGAAGCGTGGTACTTCTCGAGGATGGCCTTTATGGACTCGGCCTCGATGCGGGCCTGGGCGGGGTCGTACACGCCACAGGGGAGGTCGCAGTGAGCGGAAACGGGAAGGGGCGGGTGGACCTGGTCCACCAGTGCGAAGAGACGGGACGTCAACGGCATGGCAGTGCTCCTCCTTCTCGGGGTGCCGGGCCCCGGATGTCGGCCCGGCATGTGCTCCTGGTTACCGTAGTCACTGCGCTGGCGGCCGTCTCCACGTTCCTGCGCCGGGTGGAGGTCCGCGGCGACAGCATGTTGCCGGCGCTGCGGCCGGGCGACCGGCTCCTCGTGGTACGGACCACGCGTGCCCGCCCGGGCCAGATCGTGCTGGTCGACGATCCCCGGCGTCGCTGGTGCCCGCTGGTCAAGCGGGTGGAGACGGTGCATGCCGGCATGGTGGTGGTGACCGGCGACAACACCGCCGCCAGCACCGACAGCAGGGTCTTCGGACCGGTGAAGGTGCGGTCCCGGGCCGTGTACCGCTACCACCCCGCGGGCCGAACGGGATGGCTCAGGTGAGGGTGCGGGTACCATCGCGGTATGGGTAACGCGACTCCGGACCTCGACCGGCTTCTCGCCGCTGACTACGTCGAGGGCCTCGACGACCTACCCATGGAGGACCTGCGTGCCCGCAAGGTTTCGTGCGAGCAGGTGGAGGGTGAACTTTCGTACCTCCGCCGGCTGGTGCAGGGCCGCCTCGACATCATCACCGCCGAACTGAGGCGCAGGGAAGGCGGTGAGAACGGGGGCTTGGCCGAGCTGGTGGACCACCTGCCGGAGATCCTGGCCGAAGGCGGCCGCGGTGCCACCTCCGGCCGGCGCCCCACGGAGATGGCCTCGGACGTGAACCACCGTCTCATCACAGCCGAACTGGACCGCATCATCGACGTGGACAGAGTGGCCACGTTGCCGACGATGGGTACCGGGGACGTGGCCGCCATCGCCGCCGCTCTGGTCGATCTCGAGCATCGGATCTCCTCCCAGCGCAGGGCTCTCCACGAGTGCCTCGACACGGTGCAGGCCGAGATCATCCGCCGCTACAAATCCGGCGAGGCCACAGTCGACAGCTTGTTGCCCCCAGAGTCCTGAGCCCCTCCCAATTCGCTGTGCGACGGCTCGCGGTTCTATCCATGCACACGTCGCCGCTGGCGCAGCCCGGCACCGGCGACGGTGGAGGCATGAACGTCTACGTGCGTCAGTTGGCCTCCGCCCTGGCCCGCAGCGGCGTGGAGTGCGACGTCTACACCCGGGCGTCCTCGCCGGCACAGGTGGCGGTGGCGGCAGTGGAGCCCGGACTGCGTGTCCACCATGTGGCTGCAGGACCGCTCGGGCCTGTGCCCAAGGAGGAACTGGTGGAACTGGTGGCGGAGTTCACCGACGGTGTATCGGCCCGGCTGTCGGGCGACTACGCCCCCGACGCCATCCACGCCAACTACTGGCTGTCGGGACTGGCCGGTCACGCCCTGAAGCACGAGCTGAACGTTCCGCTCGTGTCCACCTTCCACACCCTCGCCCGGGTCAAGGCCGAAGGGGACGAGGACCCGGTCGGCCGCGCGCAGGCCGAGGCGGAGGTGATGGCCTGCTCCGACGCGGTGCTCGCTTCCTGTTCGGTCGAGGCGGCCCAGATCGCCGGGCTGTACGACGTCGGCAGGGACCGCATAGAGATCGTGCCGCCCGGCGTGGACCACGCCTTCTTCTCCCCTGGGCACCGACCCCAGGCGCGGCGCGCCCTCGGGCTGCCGGCGGGACCGATGCTGCTGTTCGTCGGACGCATCCAGGCGCTCAAGGGAGTGGACGTGGCCGTCGGTGCTCTGGCCGCTCTGGCGGCCGGCTCCGGACCTGCCCGTGACGACGCCTTCCTGGTCGTGGTCGGAGGCCCGAGCGGTCCCGACGGCATGGCCGAGGTCGCCCGTGTCCGGCGCATGGTCACCGAACTGGGACTGGTGGGCAGGGTGCGTTTCGTCGATCCCCAACCCCACGAGCTGCTCTCCACCTACTACCGTGCCGCCGACCTGTGCCTGGTGCCGAGCCGTTCGGAGTCGTTCGGCCTGGTCGCGCTGGAGGCGGCTGCCTGTGGGACTCCCGTCGTGGCTGCCGCGGTGGGTGGGCTCCGCACCCTCGTCCAGCACGGCACGACGGGCTTCCTCGTCGAGAATCGTGATGCTGACGCCTTCGCCCGGTTCGCGGGCGACGTCCTGGCCGATCCGGGTCTGGCTGAGGGGATGTCACTCGCCGCCGCCGAGGATGCCCGCCGTTACACCTGGTCGCTGGCCGCCGGTCGGCTCCGGCAACTCTGCTCGCGTATAACCGCCCGTTCGCTCGTGGCCTGTCGCTGAGGCGCCCGCCCGTAACCTCGCCGGACCCGGGCACCGGGCGGAGCGGCTCTTGTCCCCCGCGCGGGAGGCGGCTACCGTGAGCTTCGCTGTGGCCCGAGGGGCGGAGCGGCGCCATTCGTTCGGGGAAGTGCGAATGTCGTTGCGAGGTTCCTCGGGCCCCAGCGCGTCCGTTGCGGCTGTGGACGCGCCGGCGCCGGGCCCGGCGCGGTGTTGCGCTGCCGCCACCCACCTCACTAGCGTCCGAGCGGCCGTCCAGGCGCTTCCGGGTGGAAGTCTGGCGCTGCCTCCAATGCCGAGAACTCGCCGACCGTGTTTCGCAGGCCTGGTCCTGATCCTCGTGCTCGTGCTGTCGGGTCCCGCCCTGGCCGGCGAGTCGCTGAGCAGCGCGCGCCAGAAGCGGGAGGCCGCCCGCCAGAAGCGGGCCCAGCTGGCCACCCGCGTGAACGCCCTCCGGGCATCGGACGCGCAGCTCACGAACGCGGTCCGAGACCTGACCGCTCAGGTTCGGGCCCAGCAGGCGAGTGCCGACACCGCCCGTCAGGCCGTGCAGGCCGCCCTGAGCGCCGTCGCAGACGCCGAGGGCCGCATCGCCACGACGGAGAAGGAGGTGGTCACGCTCCGGACCGCGGTGGTGGACCGGGCCGTTTCGGCCTATGTCCGCCCCCAGCGCAGCAGCTTCGCCGACGTCATCGGAGCAAGGGATATCGGCCAGGCCAGCCGGCGTAGCTCGATGCTGGCCCAGGTAACCAACCGGGACAGGGACGTGCTCGACCGGTTGAGGTCCTTGCGCCAGGACCTCGACGAGGAGCAGGCCAGGGCGGCGCAGGCGCGGGATGTGGCGGCCGACCGACGCAAGGCCGTGCTGGCACGACTGTCCGGGCTCCAGACGGCGCGGATGCAGAAGCAACGTCTCTCCGACGCCCTCGAAGCCCGGATCAAGGAGTACCAGGCGGAGGCGGACGAGGTCGCCCGCCAGGAGTCCGGACTCACCGCTCTCATCCGGTCGAAGGAGCGGGCGATCGACCCCGGAGTCGATGGCCGGATATCCGGGGCCGGCCTGGCCTGGCCGCTGCGCGGGCCGGTCACATCGGGGTTCGGTCAGCGCTGGGGCCGCCTGCATGCCGGTATAGACATCGGCGCCGGCAGCGGCACTCCCATCCGCGCCGCCAAAGCCGGTGAGGTGATCTTCGCCGGGAGCTACAGCGGCTACGGCAACACCGTCATCATCAACCACGGCGGCGGCTTCACCACCCTCTACGCACACCAGAGCAGACTCGGAGCCGCCGACGGCGCCACCGTCTCACAGGGCCAGGTCATCGGTTACGTGGGTTCGACAGGCCATTCCACCGGCCCGCACCTGCATTTCGAGACACGGGTCAACGGCTCCCCCCAGAACCCACGGCGGTACCTGCCGTGAGGGGCGCCAGGGCCGGACGGCAGTGACCGCCGTTCGGCTCGTCGTGGTCGGTGGCGGGCGAATGGGCGAGGCCCTGGTCTCGGGGCTGCTGCGCGCGGGCTGGGCGCCGGCGGGGGAGCTGGCCGTGGTGGAGAAGCTGGAGGAGCGGCGGCGAAGACTCGAGGACCTTCTGCCCGGGGTGGCGATCGTCCCGGAAACTCCCGAGGCGACCGGCGCTGTGATAGCCGTCAAGCCCGGCGACGTGAAGGAGGCTTGCCGCCAGGTGGCAGGTGCCGGCGCGGTCCAGGCGTTGTCGATCGCCGCCGGCGTGAGGCTGTCCTCCCTCCAGGACTGGTTGGGCCAAGGCGTGCGGGTGGTGCGGGCCATGCCCAACACCCCGGCACTGATCGGTCAGGGTGCCGCCGCGATCTCCGCCGGTCCCACCGCCGGTCCCGCCGATCTGAAGTGGGCGGAGGGGGTGCTCTCCGCGGTGGGCATCGTGGCGCGGGTGCCCGAGCACCTGCTGGATGCGGTCACAGGGCTCTCGGGTTCGGGCCCCGCCTACCTGTACGTCATGGCCGAGGCGCTCATAGACGCCGGCGTGCTGGCGGGGATTCCCCGTGGGACGAGCGTTGCGCTCGTGGTCCAGACGCTGGTGGGCGCCTCCCGGATGCTGGCCGAATCAGGCCAGGGGCCCGAAGCGCTCCGGGCCGCCGTCACCTCTCCTGGAGGAACCACCGCTGCCGGCCTTAGCGCCCTCGAGGAGCGGGGCGTGCGGGGCGCCTTCCTGGAGGCCGTGCAGGCGGCCACCGAGAGGTCCCGCCAGCTCGGCGGGTGACCGGCGGCCTCCTCCGGGACGCTCCCCGAAGATCCCACTTTCCACATCTCCCCCATTGGCGTACAGTTGCCCCACGGGCGGAGAGGGGTGATTCCACTGGCAAGGGAAGAGCATGCGAAGGCCAAGTTCCTCACGGTCGCCGAGGTCGCAGAGGTCCTGCGCGTGTCGAACATGACCGTGTACCGCCTGATCGCGGCCGGCGATCTACCCGCCGTACGGGTCGGGAAGTCCTACCGCCTCCGCGAGGACGACGTCGACAAGTACCTCGGCGACCGCTACACCGAGGCCGGATAACCCAAACCTGTAGCGTCCGTCCCCCATGACGAGGCGCCACGACACCGTCTCCTTCCTGTCCGACTTCGGATTGGACGACGAGTTCGCAGGGGTGGTCCGTTCGGTGATCCGGTCACTCGCACCGCACGCGACGGTCATCGACATCACCCACGGGGTTCCCGCCCATGACGTGCGGGCCGGCAGCCTCGCCCTGGTCCGGAGCGTGCAGTACCTCGCCCCCGGGGTGGTCCTGGCCGTGGTCGACCCCGGTGTGGGCACCGAACGGCGTGCCGTGGGCGTCGAGGTGGGCACCGAGGGTGAAGCCGTCTTCGTCGGCCCGGACAACGGGTTGCTCGCCGGCGCCGTGGCCATGGTCGGAGGTGCCACCCGTGCCGTCGAACTCACCACCACCGAGTTTCATCTGCCGGCGCCCGGGGCCACGTTCGCCGGCAGGGACGTCTTCGCCCCTGTCGTGGGCCACCTGTGCAGCGGCGTGGACCTGGCCGAGTTCGGCCCACCGATCGACCCGATCACCCTCCGTCCGGGACTTCTACCCCTGAGCCGCACCGAGGAGGGAAAGCTGGTCAGCGAGGTGCTGTGGGTCGACCGCTTCGGCAACGCGCAGCTCAACGTCGATCCAGGTGACATCGCGGCCATGGGAGACCGGATCTCCCTGCGTTGGGGCATAGGTCAGGTCCGCACTGGCCGGCTCGCCGGCAACTACGCGGAGCTCAACGCGGGGGAGGTCGGACTGGTCGTCGATTCGTATGGCCTGGTGTCGGTCGCCCTCGACCGCCAGTCGGCGGCCGACGAGCTGAAGTTGCGTCCCGGCGACGCGGTCAGCCTGGAGGCGGCATCATGAGGCGCGGAACGACGATCGCGCTGGTTCTGCTGCTGGCGCTGATCCTCGGTTCGGCTCTCGTGCAGTTCCTGTTCCTGGGGCATTGATCCGTCCGGCCGACTCCGCCGCTTGCGCCAGCGGTGCCGCCGCCCCCGGGGGAGACCGCCTCCTGTCCGTGGTGGCCAGAAGGAACCCGGCGAACAGGAGGGTGATGCCGGCGACAAGGGCGACGGCGAACCCGGTCATCTCGTCGAGCACCGAGTTGAGCAGGCCGCTCGCACCGCTCACCAGCACGCCGGCGGCGATCGTCAGGTTGGCCAGCACGAGCCGCGCCGGGCGGACCCGCACAGCGCTCCAGACCGCGCCGGCCAGCACCACCAGTGCGCCGGCGCCCGAGGCCACGGCGGCGAGGATCCGGGGCAACGGCCCGAATACCTCGGATCCCTGCGCCAGCTCCGTCGCCGGCAACGCCGCCGTGAACGGCGCCACCGCCACGACGCCGGCGGCGAAGGCGCAGAAGACGGTGACACCTACCGCGACACGGTCGCCTCGCCTCGGGCCGGCCAGCAGGTAGATGGTCCCGAGGGCCAGCAAGGGCACGTTGAGGATGGCCCCGAACAGGTAGAAAAGGCGGAAGGTCACCGCGTTCCACCCCAGAGCGGCACCGGCGGCGAGAGCGCCAGCGCCCAGGCAGAACATTGCGAGTGCCACGCTCCAGGCCAGCTCGTGCGGGCGTCGCCGCACCAACCATCTCTCGAAGGTCGACATGGCGAAGGCGAGGGCGATGAGGGCAGCGGCCGCGGCAAGGGCGGTGTGCAGCATCGACCGAAGCGTACGGCCTCGAGATGTGGCATCAGAGGCCGGCGCCGGCCGGCGCCGGCAGTCAGGCCGACTCGGGCGGCACGAGAAGCTCGAACCAGACCCGCTTGCCCTCGGGCAGGAGAGTCACCCCCCATTCCTCGGCCATGGCCTCCACCAGGATCAGGCCCCGCCCGCCAGTGTCGTCGTTGCTGGGGGTTCGCGGTTGTGGTTCCAGGCTGGAGGAGTCGTCCACCTCGATCCGGATCCGGTCTCCGACGTAGCGGACCACGACGGTGAACGCCGAGCGGGCGTGGCGGACGGCGTTGGTGGTCAGCTCGCTGGTGAGCAGCTCGACTGGGCCTTCGGTCAGCTCGGGCATGCGCCAGCTCAGCAGCACCCCGGTGACGAAGCGGCGGGCCTTGCCGGAGCTCGAAGGGTGGACGGGCAGCTTGACCCGCGCTTCGCGAGGCGGCAACGGCCGTCGCTCCCGGGGCTCGGGAACGTCCGGATCGAGTGGCTGCCTCGCCGAGGTGGACTTCTCCGCCGAACCGGTGGCCTGCAGGAGGCGCAGGGCCGGATTCTGGCTGGCGTCGTCGGGTACCCGCACCACGAGGACGGCGATGTCGTCGTGGGCCGCTCCGCCGGCGAAGGCGAGGCTCTCCTCCACCAGCCGTCCCGCTATCACGTCCGCCGCTTCGCCCGCGCAGTCGAGCAGCAAGGTGTAGAGCCGCTCCTCGCCGAACATCCCCCCGGTGGGACTGCGGGATTCGGCGATTCCGTCGGTGCAGAACACCAGGGCGTCGCCAGGCCCCAGGCCCACCTGGTCGTCGGCCAGCTCTGGGTCCTCGAACAGCCCGATCAGGGTTCCAGGATGTCCTCTCACGTCGAGCCAGCCCGCCCGCCGGACGACCAGCGGCCGGGGATGACCTCCTGACGCCAGCGTGATCCAGGCACCGCAGCGGTCCAGTTCCAGACGGCCGTAGATCACGCTGCAGAAGCAGCTGTCGTGTTCGGGCTCGGCCAGGAGCGCTGCGTTCAGCTCCCGAAGCACGGCTGACGGCTCGGGGTGGTGGACCGCCGCGGCCCGCAGCGTGTAGCGGGTCAGCGCGGTCAGCGCGGCGGCGGCGGCGCCCTTGCCACAGACGTCTCCGATCACCACGCCCCACTCGTTGGTGCCGAGGCGGAAGACATCGAAGAAGTCCCCACCGACGGCGAGGTTGGTGCGGTCGGCAGGCCGGTAGCGGGTGGCGAGTTCCATCCCCGGCACCTCCGGCGGCCGCGGGGGCAGGAGGCTGGCCTGGAGCGTCACGGCCAGCTCACGCAGCTCCGCCTGTGTGCGCATCTGGTCGGTGACGTCCCGGAAGTACCAGGCGTACCCCAGGTACCGCCCCTGCGGGTCGTACAGCGGCGCTCCGTAGCGGTCGAGGACCCGGTTGCTGGCGAGGAGGACCTGGTCCCGGCACGGCACACGCTCGGCGTAGGCGTGGCGCACCTTGGTTATGAACTCCTCCGGGTCGGCGACGCGAGCCAGTGCGGCTTCGAGCGCCACCTCGTCGTCCTTCGTGTCGATCACGGCTTCGGGAAAGCCCCACACCTCGGCGAACCGGCGGTTGGTGGCCACCATCTCGCCGTCGGGCGAAACGACGAGCATGCCATCGGGACTCGCCTCGGCCTGAGCGAGGGCCATGGCGAGCTGGGACCGAACGTCCTCCTGGAGGAGCCGAAGGCTGCTCGACTTGCCCCCTTCGAGGTCGAAGTCGTACATGTACCAGCAAGGGTACAGCGGCTCGCCTGGCGGGGGGTTACGGCGGGTGGACGGACGCTGGTGCCTTTGTGAAGAACTGCACGAGCCCGTACCATTGGGTGCATGGCCGACCGCGCTCCCCGGCGTGTCCCCGAGGCGACGGTGGCCCGCCTTCCCCTCTACCTTCGGAGCCTGCTCGAGGTCGGTGAGTCGAACACCGCCACCATCTCGTCGGAACGGTTGGCGGAGATGGCCGGCGTCAACGCGGCGAAGGTCCGCAAGGACCTCTCGTACCTGGGCTCGTACGGCACGCGCGGGGTCGGCTACGACGCCCAGTACCTGCTGTACCAGATCAGCCGGGAGCTCGGCCTGACCCAGGACTGGCCGGTGGCGATCGTGGGGCTGGGCAACCTCGGCCGCGCACTGGCCAACTACCGCGGCTTTCTCGCCCGCGGGTTCCACGTGGCGGCGTTGGTCGACTCCGACCCGGCCAAGGTGGGCACCTTCATCGGTGACCTCGAGGTCGGACACGTCGACGAAATGGCGGCGATAGCGGCGATGCACCGGGTGGCCATCGCCATCATCGCCACCCCGGCCGCCGCCGCTCAGGAGGTCACCGACCTGCTGGTGGACGCCGGTGTCGGTTCCATCCTCAACTTCGCGCCGGTGGTCCTGAACGTGCCCGCCCACGTCTCGCTCCGCAAGGTGGACCTGTCGATAGAGCTGCAGATCCTGTCCTTCTACCAGCAACGCCAGGCCGGCCTCGTGCCTCTGGAGGGGCCGCTGGTTGTGCCCGTGGACGGTGAGGTCCACCCTCCGGGGCCCGGTGGGCGGCTGGCACCCATCTGATGCCGGTGACCGTGCCGATGTACCCCGTCAATTTGGTCCTGGAGGGGCGCAAATGCCTCGTGGTCGGCGCCGGAGCAGTGGCCGCGCACAAGATCGAGGGCCTCCTCGCCTGTGGCGCCCGCGTGCACGTGGTGGCCCCCGAGGTGGCCCCGGCGGTGAAGGGGCTGGCCGGCATCACGGTCGAGCGCAGGCCCTACCGGCGTGGTGAGGTGGGCGGTTACCGGCTGGCCGTGGCCGCCACGGGCGATCCGGCCGTGAACGCCACGGTGCTGGCCGACGGTGAGGATTCAGGCGTGTGGGTCAACGCGGCCGACGACACCGACAACTGCTCGTTCACTCTGCCCGCCGTGGTGCGCCGGGGGCCGGTGATGATCGCAGTGTCCACCGGCGGCTACAGCCCGGCCCTGGCGCGATGGCTGAAGGAGAGGGTGGCGGCACTGGTCGGTCCCGAGTACGAGGTGCTGGCCGAGCTCCTTTCGGCGGAGCGGGATGCGATCCGGGCTTCCGGGCGTTCCACTGAAGGGCTGAATTGGCAGAGTGCCCTGGAATCAGACATGCTCGATCTCATACGGGCCGGACAGGTCCGAGAAGCCAAGGAGCGCCTTCAGGCGTGTCTGTCGTCGTCGTAGGTCTCAACCATCGCACCGTTCCCCTCGAGATCCTCGAGGGGGTGACGGTGAACGAGGTCGCCCTGCCCAAGGCTCTCGCCTCGCTGGGCTCGCGGGAGAACCTGAGCGAGGTGATCATCCTTTCCACGTGCATGCGCACGGAGGCTTACATCGTGGCCGAGCGCTTCCACACCGCGCTGGCCGAGGTCCGGGATTTTTTCGCCGACATCAGCTCGATTCCGGCCGAACGGTTCTCCGACCACCTCTACTCGTACTACGAGGACAACGTCGGCGCTCATCTGTTCCGGGTGGCCTCCGGTCTCGATTCCGCAGTGGTCGGTGAGAGCGAGATCCTGGGGCAGGTGCGCGCCGCCTGGGAGCTGGCCGCGGCCGAGGGGTCCGCCGGCCCGGTCCTGGGAGCGCTGTTCCGCCACGCCCTGGAGGTGGGAAAGCGGGCCCGGACGGAGACGGCCATCGGCCGGGGTACCACGTCGGTCTCGCAGGCCGCGGTGGAGATGGCGGCCCAGCGCCTGGGCACGCTCGAGGGACGGCGGGTCCTGGTGCTCGGCGCCGGGGACATGGGTGAGGGAATGACGGTCGCCCTTGGCGCCTCCCCCAACGTGGGAGAGCTGACCGTGGCGAACCGCACCTGGGCCAAGGCTGTATCGCTGGCCGAGCGGGCCGGCGGCCGGCCCGTGCCTTTCGCCGACCTGCGGCCGGCGCTGGAGCAGGCCGACGTGCTCCTCACTTCCACCGGCGCCCCTTCCGTGCTGCTGACCGCGGAGGACCTGGCGCCGGTGATGGCGGCCCGGCCAGAACGTCCCCTGCTGGTGGTGGACATCGCCGTACCCCGTGACGTGGAGGCGGGAGTGGCCGACCTTCCCGGCGTGACCCTTCTCGACATGGACGATTTGAAGGCCTTCGCCGAGGCCGGCCTGGCCGGCCGGCGACGCGAGGTGGCGAGCGTGGAGGCCATCGTCGTCGACGAGCTGGAGCGGTACCGGGCCACGTCCACCGCCCGGCAACTGGCCCCGCTGGTCGTCGCACTGCGCCAGCGCGGCGAGGCGTTGCGGATGGCGGAGCTGGAGCGATCCCGCTCCCGTCTCGGTGACCTGGACGAGCGCCAGCGTGAGGCGGTCGACGCCCTCACCAAGGCTCTGTTGGCCAAGCTGCTGCACGAGCCGACCGTGCGCCTGAAGGAGGCCGCCGGAACGCCGCGTGGCGACCGCCTGGCCGAGGCGCTACGGGCCCTGTTCGATCTGTCGTAGTGCAGCCACCTTCCACAGGGCTGCACCTGGTGGGTCGGCCCGTGTTGCGGGCCGCCACGCGCGGGAGCGCGCTCGCCGTCTGGCAGACGGACTTCGTGGCCTCGCTGGTGGCCACGGAGTGTGGAGTCGCCGTGGAGCGGGTCGTCGTCGAGACCGCCGGCGATCTCCGCCAGGACGCCCACATCTGGGAGATCGGCGGCCGTGGCGTCTTCGTCAAGGAGGTGCAGGCCGCAGTGCTGCAGGGCCGGGCCGACTTCGCCGTCCATTCGGCCAAGGATCTCCCGTCGTCGGTCACGGCGGGGCTGGTCATCGCCGCGGTGCCCGTACGGGCCGATCCCCGTGACGCGCTCGTCGGCTCCACTCTCGAGGATCTGCCGACGGGCGGTCTCGTGGCCACGGGGTCCGTGCGCCGGCGGGCGCAGTTGGCGTCGCTGCGCCCGGACCTGACTTTCACCGGCCTCCGCGGCAATGTCGGTACTAGGCTGGCCAAGGCTTCCGGTCACGCGGCGATCGTGATGGCCGCCGCCGCTCTCGACCGCCTCGACCACGCCGACCGCGCCGCCGAGGTGCTCGACTGCTCCGTGATGGTTCCCCAGGTCGGTCAGGGCGCCCTCGCCGTGGAGGCGCGAGAGGACGATCTCGAGGTGCTGGAGCTGCTGAGGGCCGTCCAACACGGTCCGTCCCGGGTGGCGGTGGACGCCGAGCGTGCCTATCTGGCCGAGATCGGGGGTGGCTGCGACCTGCCGGTCGGCGCCTACGCCCGCGTGGGCGGCGACGGCGGCCTGCACATGGATGCGGTGCTCGGCAGCCTGGACGGCCGCATCGTCCTGCGGGTGGCGGGCGAGGCCGGCGCCGGCGCCGGCGAGGACCTCGGACGGGCTCTCGCCCGGCGCCTCCTCGACGAATGCGGTGGAGCCTGGCTGCTCGACGGACTCCGGTCCCTGGCGTGACGCCGTCATCCCGCCGGCGTTGGGAGCACAAGTACATGGCGGGCGGTTCCGGCCCTCAGTCAGTTCGGAAGTGGCAGGGGTGACCGTCTACCTGGTCGGCGCCGGCCCGGGTGACCCCGGCCTGCTGACCCTGCGCGGGGCCGAGCTGCTCGGTCGGGCCGACGTCGTGGTCCACGACCGTCTGGCCGAGGCGCAGCTGCTGGACCTGGCGCCGGCGGCGGCCGAGCGCATCGACGTGGGCAAGCAGCCGGGCCGGCCCGTGGCCCAGGAGTACGTGAACGAGCTGCTGGTGGAGAGGGGCCTGGCCGGGATGGAGGTGGTCCGTCTGAAGGGCGGCGATCCCTTCGTGTTCGGCCGGGGCGGCGAGGAGGCGCTCGCCCTCCTGGAGGCCGGAGTGCCTTTCGAAGTGGTGCCGGGAGTGACGTCGGCCGTGGCCGCCCCCGCGTACGCCGGCGTGCCCCTCACCCACCGGGGGCTCTCGACGTCCTTCACCGTCGTCACCGGCCACAGCCGCCCGCGCAACGAAGGCCTCCAGACCGACCGGGGCCCGAACTGGGAGGCCCTCGCCGCCGCCGGCGGGACCATCGTGGTGCTGATGGGCGTGTCCGAGCGACCTGAATACGCGGCCAGGCTCCGTGCCGGAGGTCTGCCTGGCACCACCCCGGTGCTCTGTGTGCACTGGGGGACCAGGCCGCAGCAGCGCAGTGTCCGCACGACGCTCGCCGAACTGCCCGAAGTTGCTCTCGAGCCGCCGGCCACCATCGTGATCGGTGAGGTGGCCGCCTTGGACCTGTCATGGTTCGAACGCCGCCCGTTGTTCGGTCGCAGGATCGTGGTCACCCGCCCGCCTGATCAGGCGCCGGCACTGGTCCGCGCGTTGCGGGGGAAAGGGGCGGAGACAGTGGTGTTGCCGGTTATCGCCATCACAGACCCCGCCGACGGCGGCGCCGACCTGCGGGCGGCCGCGGAGGCCCTCAACGACTACGACTGGGTGGTGTTCACCTCTGCCAATGCCGTCGAGCGCCTGGTCGCCCTCCTGCCGGACGCCCGGTCCTTCGGCGCCGCCCGCATCGCCGCCATCGGCACGGGTACCGCCGCCGCCCTGGCCGCGGCACGGCTGGTTCCCGACCTGGTGCCCGACCGGTTCGTGGCCGAATCCCTCCTCGAAGCGTTTTCACCGCCCGCCCATCGAGGTTCCCGCGTCCTGCTCCCGGCGGCCGCCGCCGCCCGCCAGGTCCTGCCCGAGGGGCTACGGGCACGCGGCTACGACGTGCACGTCGTGGAGGCCTACCGCACCCAGCCGGGGGACCTGTCGCCGGCGGCGATGGCCGAGGCTGCCGGCGCCGACGCCATCGCCTTCACGTCTTCATCGACGGTCACCGAATACCTCGCCGTCGCCGGGGCGGACACCGTGCCGCCGGTGGTGGCCTGCATCGGCCCCGTGACCTCGGCCACCGCCCGGGAAAACGGCTTGACGGTCGCCGTCGAGGCCGGCGTCCACACGGTCCGGGGCCTCGTCGACGCCTTGGAGCAGTACTTCGGAGGATCCTGAGCGTCCAGACAAGGCCAACGAAAGCGACGAAAAGACACGCTGTGGTCGCCCCGACGCCGGTGCAGGGTTTCGGGACGTACCCTTGCGGAATGGCCTTTCCCGCCCGCCGGCTGCGCCGTCTGCGGCGCACAGCCGCGCTGCGCCGGCTGGTGGCGGAGACCCGCCTCGGCGTGGACGACCTCGTCGTGCCGCTCTTCGTCCGCGACGGGATCGACGCTCCCCAACTGATCGCGTCGCTGCCCGGAGTGGTTCAGCACACGCGCGAATCACTGGTGAAAGAGGTCCGGGAGCTGGCCGGACTGGGACTGCCCGGAGTGCTCCTGTTCGGGGTTCCGGCCGCCGGAACCAAGGATCCGACCGGCAGTGGCGCATGGGCGCACGACGGCATCGTGCAGGTGGCGCTCCGGGACCTACGCGACGAGGTGGGTGACGCCGTGGTGGTGATGGCCGACCTCTGCCTCGATCCCTACACCGAGCACGGGCACTGCGGTGTCCTGGACGACGGGGGCCAGCCGGACAACGACGCCACCCTCGAGCTGTACGCCAAGGTCGCGCTGGCCCAAGCTGGCGCCGGCGCCGACGTGGTCGCGCCCAGCGGGATGATGGACGGTCAGGT
Organism: Acidimicrobiales bacterium; assembly: GCA_035526335.1. Lineage (GTDB taxonomy): Bacteria > Actinomycetota > Acidimicrobiia > Acidimicrobiales. Next base: position 56,789 of record DATLCN010000046.1, read on the forward strand.
GGCCGCCATCAGAGCCGCGCTGGACGGCACGGGCCATGACCAGACGGCGATCCTGGCCTATTCGGCCAAGTACGCCTCTTCCCTCTACGGCCCCTTTCGGGACGCCGTCGACACGGCCATCGCCGGCGGAGGAGACCGGAGCGCCTATCAGCAGGATCTCCGCAACAGCCGGGAGGCTCTGGCCGAGGCGACCGAGGATGTTCTCGAGGGAGCCGACATGGTCATGGTGAAGCCCGCTCTGGCCTACCTCGACGTGATCGTCGCCGTGCGGGCTGCGGTCGACGTTCCGGTGGCCGCCTTCCACGTGAGCGGCGAGTACGCCATGATCAAAGCGGCCGCCGAGCGTGGTTGGGTGGACGGGGCGGCAGTGGCCTTGGAGCACGTCAGCGCCATCAAGCGCGCCGGCGCCGACATCGTCGTCACCTACCTCGCCCGGGAGCTGGCCGAGTCGCTGAATGCCTGAGAACGCCGAGCTCTGGAAGCGGGCCGGCGAGTCGATCCCCGGCGGCGTGAACTCGCCGGTGCGGGCCTTCGGCAACGTCGGCGGCACCCCGTACTTCGTGCAGAGGGCCGAGGGTGCCTACGTGTGGGACGTGGAGGGTCGGCGCTACCTCGACTACGTGCAGTCGTACGGCGCGTCGATTCTCGGCCACGCCCACCCCTCCGTTGTCGACGCCGTACAGCGGGCTGCCCTCGACGGAATGACCTACGGCGCACCGACCGAGCGCGAGGTCCTGCTGGCCGAGGCCATCCGTGACCGCGTCGAAGGTTGCGAGATGGTGCGCCTCGTTTCGACCGGGACCGAGGCCACGATGACGGCGGTGCGAGTGGCCCGGGGCTTCACCGGCCGCTTCCGGGTGGTGAAGTTCGCCGGCTGCTACCACGGCCACAGCGACGGGCTTCTCGCCGCCGCCGGCAGCGGCGTGGCCACCCTCGGGCTGCCCGGCTCGGCCGGCGTCCCTCCGGAGGCTGTCGCCCAGACGCTGGTCGTGCCCTACAACCAGGTGCCTGTCGTCGATGGCGACGTGGCCTGCGTGATCGTGGAGCCCGTGGCCGCCAACATGGGCCTGGTCCCACCGGCCCCCGGATTTCTCGAAGGCCTCCGCTCCGCCTGTGACGAGGCCGGCGCGCTGGTGATCTTCGACGAGGTCATCACCGGCTTCCGGGTCGGGCCCGGGGGCGCCTCGGCGATGGTCGGGGTCCGGCCGGATCTCTGGTGCTTCGGCAAGGTCGTCGGCGGCGGCCTCCCACTGGCCGCCCTGGCCGGGCGTCGGGAGGTCATGGAGATGCTGGCTCCGCTCGGCCCCGTGTATCAGGCCGGCACCCTGTCGGGAAACCCGCTGGCCACCGCGGCCGGCCTCGCCGTGCTCGGCCTTCTGGACGCCGCCGCCTACACCATGCTCGCCGGCCGCGCCGCCGAGCTCGCCCGTCTCCTCACGGACGTCTTCGCCGAAGCCGGCGTGCCCGCCCAATTCCCCGTGTTCGGCACCCTGCTCGGTCTGTTCTTCTCCGAACAACCCGTCACCGACTACGACGACGCCGGAGCCGCCTGTGCCAACGGCAAGTACGCCGACTTCTTCCGAGCCATGCTCGACCGTGGCGTGGCCCTCGCCCCCGGCCCCTACGAGGTCCTGTTCCCGAGCCTGGCCCACAGCCGCGATGACATCGAACGTACCGCCGACGTAGCCCGAGCCGCCCTCGCCGCGCTGCCCGCCTGAGGACCCGCTCGGCGGGCAGGGACGACCGGCGTCAGCGAGAAGGAGCGAGCCGGGCGATCGCGGCCACGGCCTTGTAGGCCGCTTCGGCCGGGCCCAACTCGTCGGGGCGCAGAAGGTTGGCCATGATCCGGAGGATCCACTCCATCAGGGTCCTCGACCTCATCCCTGTGCTCACCAGTGCCCGCATGAGCTGGGGGTGACCGATGATCCTGACGAAGGCGCGGGCCACCTTGAAGTACAGCTCGTACTCGGCGGCGACCTGGCGGGAGTACCCCTGCAAGGCGCCGGCGTCACCGGTCTCCAGGGCGGTTCCCACTGCTCCGGCCGCCATACGGCCGGTCTCGTAGGCGTAGCAGATGCCTTCGCCGTTGAAGGGGTTGATGGCGCCGCTGGCGTCGCCGATGACGAGATGACTCGGTCCCGCACTCGGGTTCACGGAGAAGGCCATGGGCAGCTTCCCTCCGGTGGGCGCGCCGCAGGAGGTCGCCGGGCGGATGTCCCACGAGGCCGGCGCCGTCTCGGCGAACGAAGTCATCAGGTGGCTGGTGTTCACGTCCTTCCACTTCTTGAAGGTGGACAGCAGACCGATGCCGACGTTGATCCGCCCGTCGCCCACCGGGAAGATCCATCCGTACCCCGGCAGGTTGTTGCCGGAGCGGTCACGAAGGTCGAGGTGGCTCTCTATCCAGGGCTCGTCGTGGCGGGGCGAGGTGTAGTAGCCGCGGATTGCCATGCCCAGTGGGTAGGCACGGTCACGGCTGGTGCCCATCGCCCGCCCGAAGCGGGAGTTGGCTCCGTCGGCGACCACCACGTACCGGGCCCGCACCTCCTCGGTGTTGCCGCTTTCCTTGTGCTTGAGCACTGCTCCGGTGACCCGGTCGCCATCGGCGAGAGGGGCGACGGCCTCGGTCTCCTGCCACACGGTGGCGCCGGCCTTCTGTGCCCGCTCCGCCACCAGCGCGTCGAGATCCTTGCGGGTGACGACGTACCCGTAGCTGGGGAAGTCGGGGTGCTCGGGCCATTTCAGCTCGAGGGTGCGCCCGAAGGCCAGGGACCTGAGGCCGTCGAAGCGGTGATGGCCCGCCAGCTCGTCGGCCAGACCCATGTCCTGGAGCTGCTTCACCGACCGGGGCGTGAGGCCGTCTCCGCAGGTCTTCTCTCTCGGGTAGCGCTTCTTCTCCGCCACCGCCACGTCGTGACCGGCCAGCGCCAGCCAGTATGCGCACGACGCCCCGGCAGGTCCGCCCCCGACGACCAGGACGTCGTGGGCTGGGCCGGTCACAGCTTCTCGCGCTCGTAGGCGACTACCGCCTTGATCTCCGCGTCGGAGAGACCGGGGAAGCCCGGCATGATGCCCTTGGCCGGCCCGCGCTGGCCGCCGGGTCGGTCGGGGTCGCCGTAGGGCTGGCCCTTCACGCCCCCGGAACCGGACTTGATCCACGCCTCGTGGTCGGCCTCTTCAGGGAAGGTGATCGCCGACTCGCCGCCGGCCAGAGCCGGCCCCACGCCGCCTTCGCCCGCCGCGCCGTGGCACGAGGAGCAGCCCTGCGAGCGGTACACCTGGGCGCCGAGCACGAGAGGGTCGAGGACCTTCTTCTCGCCACGCTCACCGAACGCTCCCAGGTAGAGGAACCCCCAGAACGGCAGCAGGACGAATAGCGGCATGACCCACATGGGCAGGCGGGTGCGCGCTACGGCTTCAGCGGCGATGTAGGAGGGGTGAACCGGCTCGTCGACGGCCGCCGGCGGAGCCGACGGTGTCGCCGGCGCCGGCAACGAGGCAGCCTGGTCCGAAGCGGGCGACGCTGCCGGCGCCACTGCGGGAACGCCACCCTCACCACCAGCCGGGGCCTCGCCACCCTCAGCGCCACCGCCCAGGCCGAGAGCGGCGCGGCGCTCTCGCGACCGGCGCAGGAGGTGGTCGGGTACTTCTGTCACCGGCGGGACTGTAGTGGCGCGTACCCCGCTCCCACCAGGCACGAACTGGGTGTGCCAGGGCGCCATATCCCGATGTGGAGTCGCGAAACGGCGCGTGGTAGAACCGAACCGTGGTTCCTGCGGTGGGGGACGAGCAGCCCTCCGCTAGAATGTGAGCGGTTTCACGAGTCACGGAAGAGAGTGGATGGTCGCCTTCCTGGTATCACTGATCATCACAATCGGGATGTGCGGCATCATCGTGCTCGTGGGCAAACGGCGGCCTCCCGGAACCCCCGTCACATGGGGCGAGGCGTTCGTGGCCGCGACGTTCATGTTCGCTCTCATGCTCCTCATGTACGGCGTCGTGCCGAACCAGTGGCTCGCCTGGTCCGACAACGAGCTGGGCTGGCGGAGCGACTCCCTCGGCATCCCGACCCCATTCGGCCGCCTGTTCGAGGACGGCCTCCGCTTCGGGGGCCGCGGCCAGATCATCATCACGGCCCAGGTGGTGCGCGACATCATCGCCACCACCATCTACATCGTGTTCTTCGCCGGCCAGATCGTCGGATGGCTGTGGTGGCAGAAGAAGCGGGGACGGCGTCCTGTGGCCGCCGCCGGCGAGATCAAGACCTCCGCGTTCGGGCGACCACTGGCCAGGAAGGCCTGAGGAAGGAGCACCGATGGCGAAAACGGATGCGAACCCTCCCCTGCCCTCGTTCCCGGGCGAGTACGTGCTCACCGAGGTCGAGCCCTCTGCACTCTCGATGTCGGTCAAGCCCAAGCAGTTCCTCCACATCGACCAGTCCGAATGCATCATGTGCGAGGGCTGCGTGGACATCTGCCCGTGGAAGTGCATCCACATGCTGTCCACGGACACCATCACCGACGCGGTCAACACCGAGCAACCCGGCCTCGATCCCGACGACCACGTCGTCTTCGTGGTCGACGAGGACGTCTGCACCCGTTGCGGCCTGTGCGTCGACCGCTGCCCCACCGGAGTGATCATCATGGGCAAGGCCGGCCTCGGCGCTCGTGACGGCGATCGCCACCAGCGTGACAACAAGCACGGGTACTCCTACGGGATGCGGTTCTAAGGGCCGAGGGGAGCACCGAACGAGATGGCCAAGCGCCTGGCAGCAAGAGAGCACTTCTCCAAGAAAATGGCGGAGCGCATGGAGTCGATGCAGGGCTCTCAGATCTGGGGCTCGATCTTCCGACCCGGTTCCATCTTCCGCAAGGGCTACACCGACAGCCCGAGGAACCGCTCCTACGTGATCATGAACTCGGTGATGTACCACCTTCACCCGGTGAAGGTGAAGCGCCACGCGGTGAAGGTGAGCTACACCCTCTGCCTGGGCGGCCTGTCGTTCTTCCTGTTCATGCTCCTGACCGTCACGGGCATCTTCCTGATGTTCTTCTACAGACCCACCGCCGCTCAGGCCTGGAACGACATCTCCACCCTTCACACATCTGTGGCCTTCGGCCTGCTCGTCCGCAACATGCACCGATGGGCGGCTCACCTGATGGTGCTGTCGGTGTTCCTCCACATGGCGCGGGTCTTCTACCACGGCGCCTACAAGCCGCCCCGGGAGTTCAACTGGGTGATCGGCGTCGTGTTGCTCACTCTCACGCTGTTGCTGTCGTTCACCGGTTACCTGCTGCCGTGGGACCAGCTGGCGCTATGGGCGGTGACGGTGGGAACGAACATGATGGGCTACACCCCGGTGTTCGGCAGTCAGGTCCGCTTCGTGCTGCTCGGCGGCGTCGAGATCGGCACCGACACCCTGTTGCGATGGTACGTACTGCACGTGCTGATGCTTCCCTTCGTCATCGTCATCTTCATGGCTGTCCATTTCTGGCGGGTCCGCAAGGACGGCGGGATCTCCGGACCGCTGTAGACGACGATGACCCAGCCTCTCGACACAGCATCTGCACCGATCCGGCGAGCCCGCGGAGGTAGCCATGGCTGAGGTGCCCGAACACCTTCTGCGTCGCTCCCAGGAACGGCGTGCCTTCCTCGGCGGCCAAGGCGGCGGTGCCTCGTCCGGCGGTGGCGGCGGCGGCGGCGACGCTCCCGCCGATGACCCCGACAAGATCCCGGCCGGGCTGCTCCAGAGCAGTGCCGGCGGCAGCGCCGGGGGTACGGCCACGGCAACCGCGCCTGTGGCCACCGGCGCGGCAGCTTCCGCAGGTGCGCAGGCGCCGGCCGCCGGCATGGTCGGCCCCGCCGGGCACACCCAGCGCCTGCTCACCGTGGTGAAGGCCGGCTCCATACAGGACGTCAAAGCCACGCCCACCGACAAGGTGCACGTCTGGCCCCATCTCCTGGTGGTGGAGTTCGTCGCCACCCTCGCCATGACGGCCTTCGTCTTCGTCTTCTCCGCCTTCGTCAACGCGCCGTTGCTGGGCATGGCCAACCCGAACCTGACGCCCAATCCGTCGAAGGCGCCGTGGTACTTCCTCGGTCTTCAGGAGCTGCTGACCATGTTCCACCCGATGGTCGCCGGCGTCACCATCCCCGGCATGGGCCTGTTCGTGCTCGGTGCCGCCGGCTTCATCGACAAGAACCCCAAGAGCAAGCCGGAGGACCGGAAGTTCGCCATCGCCCTCATGACCATGTTCCTGGTGTTCTGGGCCACCCTCGTCATCATCGGGTCGTTCTTCCGAGGAGAGGGCTTCAACTTCATCCTTCCCTGGCATCAGGGCGTCCACGAGATCTTCGACCTGTGAGTCTCGCCTCGCAAGCGCAGCTCGCTCGGCGGGCTTTGTCGGGCTGCGCCCGACCCGCGGAGCGGGATCGGGCTTCGCACCTCTTTTTCGGGCGGCATTTATGGGGCCCGCCTTCGGCGGCGTCGGTGGTCGCCGCCCGGGAGAACCATGTCCGGTAGCGCGATTGTCGTAGTCGCCACCCTCGCCCTCGTCGGGCTCGGGGCGTTGTTCGTGTTCACGACCTCGTCTCGTCGGGATCGGGTGTCGGCTCTGGGGAAGGCCGACAAGACCGACATCGAGGCTCCAGGACCGTCCGGGCGGGCCGTGGAGCGCTCCGCCGACGCGGCCAGGGAGGGCGGTGCCGGCCTGGCTGTCGCCCCGACGTCGGCCCCGCTGGCGCTCCGGGCCCCCATGGACACGGAGACGCTGGGCGTAACCCGGCGCCAGTTCCTCAACCGCAGCATCGTCAACTTCTTCGGCCTGGGCCTCGCCGGGTTCGGCGCCGCCTCGATCGGGTTCCTGTGGCCCACCCTGTCGGGCGGCTTCGGGTCGAAGATCAAAGCAGGCAAGCTCGACGAGATCCTGGGCCAGATCCGCACCGAGCGGGCGCCGTACTACGTGGCCTCCGCCCGCACGTGGATCACCGTGTTCCCCACCGACGCCGTGGGCAAGGCCGAGAAGGCCTACACCGGCGCCGTTCTCGAGGGAATGAAGGAGGGAGTGGTGGCCCTTTACCAGAAGTGCGTCCACCTCGGCTGCCGCGTTCCGTGGTGCAAGAGCTCGCAGTGGTTCGAATGTCCCTGCCACGGGTCCAAGTACAACCGTGTCGGCGAGAAGAAGGGCGGCCCGGCTCCCCGTGGGCTCGATCGCTTCGGCGTGGAGGTCCAGGGCGGCGTCCTGCTGATCGACACCAAGCAGATCATCCAGGGGCCGCCCATCGGAGTCAACACCACCGGCCAGGAGGCTGAAGGGCCTCACTGCGCATGAGCGGACCCACGCTGGTGCTGGCCGTCAGCACGCAGCAGAAGCTGGCGGCGATCACGGTCATCCTCCTCTTCATCGGATGGCTGGCGTACATAGCCACCCATCTGCGCCGCGCCGAGAAGCCCCCGCCCGGCTCGGAGATCGAGCTGGCTCCCAACCGGAAGCCCTATTTCGACGACGAGGCGCTGGAGGGCCCCCGGCTCGATCGGGCGCTCACCGGCGCCCTGGTGCTGATGGTCACCGTCGCCGTGGGTCTGCCCGTGTACTGGGCCAACGAGCCGGGCCGTCAGGCGGGAGCGGTCCGCGGGTTCGATCACCGCGCCGCCAAGCGGGGGTTCGTCCTGTTCCAGCCCGCCGATTCTCCAGTGCCCGCCGGCAACATCGGCAAGTTCGGCTGTGGTGGTTGCCACGGCACCGAGGGACAGGGTGGCGCCGCCACCTACTCCCTCGCCGACCCTCTCCACCCGGACAATCCGCCCCGCCAGGTGCAGTGGGCCGCACCCGCGCTCGACACCGTGGCTCTGCGCTACACGAAGGACCAGATCAAGGCGGTCCTCGTCTACGGCCGGCTGAACACCCCCATGCCCCCGTGGGGTGTGCTGGGCGGCGGCCCCATGAACGACCAGCAGATCACCGACCTCATCGCCTACCTGCAGAGCATCGCCCTCGATCCGGAGAAGGCCCAGAACGCAGCGCTCCAGGAGTTCGGTACCGACGGCGGGAAGTTGTTCAACGGCTTCTGCGCCCGCTGCCACACCAAGGGATGGTCGTACGGCGAGCCCGAGCAGGCGGGCGCCGGCGCGTTCGGGCCGCCGCTCACAGGAGGCGCCACCCTGAACCAGTTCCCGAACGTCAGCGACCACGTCGACTTCATCAGAGAAGGTTCTCCCGGTGATCCGGGCACCCCATACGGCAGGAACTACGGCGAGCGCGGGGTCCTGGGCTACGAAGGTGGCGGCATGCCGTTCTTCGGCAAGATGCTGACCGCCGAGCAGATAAAGGCCATCGTCGCCTATGAACGGAGCCTGTGATGGAGGTCCTGCTCGCCGCCTTGAAGTGGGACCCCCAGATCCGTGGCGCGTCCATCGTGCTGGCGGGGATCTTCGTCCTCATGGGCAGCGTGTACCTGTTGCTCTCCACCAACATGGGTGCTCGGGTCGGTTTCCTCCTGACCGTCGCCGGGATCTCCGGCTGGTTCACGGTGATGGGGGCGGTATGGATGGTCTTCGGCATCGGGCTCAAGGGTTCGGAACCGGAGTGGAGGGTCCTCGAGGTGATCGACGGGGAGATGGCCCAGTCGACGCAGGACGTGGTGGCCGGGTTCCCCGACAACTGGAAGTCGCTGAAGTCAGGTGACGCGGGGTTGGCCGACGCCCAGGCCGCTGCTGACCACGTCCTTGCACCGGCGGCGGCCGAGACTGGTGGCCACGGCGAGGAGGCCGGCGGGGGTGAGCCCGAAGAGAAGTTCGAGTCGCCGTTCAAGAAGACGGACGACTACGTGCTCCTCGACGGCTATCGCAAGGGGGGCGAGAAGTACCTGCTGACGCTCCGCCACCGGCCCCATTACGCCATCGTGCGGGTGAAGCCGTCGTTCTTCGACAAGGCCGTGCCCGGCCTCAAGCCCCAGTTGGACCTGACCGCACCGACCACCTCCGTGCTCATGGTCCGTGACCTCGGCAACCTCAGGTTCCCGCCGTTCCTCTTCACGATAGCCTCCGCGATCTTCTTCGGCGTCACCTGTTACTCGCTCCACCAGAGGGACCGCGAGGTCATGCGCCAGCGGGCGGAGGCGGCTCTGGCGTAGCCTCAGCCGGGAGGAGGCCCACATGAGCGAGTACCTGCCCATACTGACGATGCTGGTGCTGGCGCTCGTCTTCGCGGCGGGGTCGTTCCTCGCCTCGGCTCTTCTGGCTCCCCGGAAGCCCACGGCGGCCAAATCGGCGCCCTACGAGTGTGGGATCGTGCCCGACAAGGAGCCGGCGGAGAGATTCCCCGTGCGCTTCTACCTGGTGGCCATGATCTTCATCATCTTCGACATCGAGATCATCTTCATCTACCCGTGGGCCGTCATCTTCCGCCAGCTCGAGTTGTTCGGCCTCATCGAGATGGTGGTGTTCGCGGTGGCCGTGTTCGTCTCGTTCGTGTACCTGATCAGCAACGGGGCCCTCGACTGGGGCCCCGCCCGACCGGAGCGTGCCATCGACCCCATGGGGACCGGCCGCACCAGCGGCTCCACCGTCCGGCGGATCAACCGCACCGGCCAGACGGTCGAGGCGGCCTAGCCGTCATGGGCCTGGAATCACTGAACCACAACTTCCTCACGGGGACTCTCGAGGAGGTGGTCAAGTGGGCCCGCCAGAACAGCCTGTGGCCGGCCACCTTCGGCCTGGCCTGCTGCGCCATCGAGATGATGGCCACCGGCGCCTCGAACTTCGACATCGCCCGCTTCGGCATGGAGGTGTTCCGATCCTCTCCCCGCCAGGCCGACCTGATGATCGTCGCCGGCCGGGTGAGCCAGAAGATGGCTCCGGTGCTGCGCCAGGTGTACGACCAGATGATGGAGCCGAAGTGGGTCATCTCCATGGGGGTCTGCGCCTCGTCCGGCGGCATGTTCAACAACTACGCCATCGTCCAGGGCGTGGACCAGATCGTGCCCGTCGACGTCTACGCCCCCGGCTGCCCTCCGGGCCCGGAGACGCTGCTCCACTCCATCATCACCCTCCACGACAAGATCCGAACCGGCGAGATCACACGCCGGCCGGGCGGGGCACCGGCGGTCATCGGGCAGCCGGCGTGAGCGAGGCGGGCCAGGAGAGCGAGATCCCCGAGGAGCCGCCTGCTCCGGAGACGCTCCTCGGCGCTCCCGTCGGCTGGTCGCATGGTCAGCAGGTCGTCCATCCCCCGCGCTCCGGCTACCTCGACACGGTGGAGTCCCTGTACGGACAGGGTTTCAACCTGTGCAGCGACCTCTGTGCGGTCGACTATCTGGCCCATCTCGGGCGGCCGCTCCCCGAGGGCGTGGGCCCCGAACGGTTCGAGGTCGTGGTGAACGTCACCTCCCTTGCCCTGCACCGACGCCTCCGGATCCGGGTGCAGGTCCCGGAAGGCGATCCCGTGGTCGCGTCCCTGTTCGCCATCCACCCCGGAACCGAGGCCATGGAGCGGGAGGCCTACGACCTGATGGGGATCCGATTCGAGGGGCACCCCGACCTGACCAGGATCATGATGCCCGAGGACTGGGAGGGGCATCCGCTGCGCAAGGACTACTCGGTGGGGCGGGTGCCGGTGCAGTTCAAAGCCGCCCCCCTCGGCCGGTGATGACGTGACCGCCACCGGCCACAACATGGCCGAGACGTCCGAGGGCGCCCAGGAGATGGGCGAGCGCAGCCGCACCGACGCGGCTGAGTTGTTGAGGGAGGAGGGATCGGTCCTGCGGCTTCCCGAGGGAACCGCCCTCGACCCCGGCGACTACAACCTCGAGTCCGTCGACGAGGACGACACCATGATCATCAACATGGGACCTCAGCACCCGTCGACCCACGGGGTGCTGCGGGTGATGCTCGAGCTCCAGGGTGAGACCGTCCTTCGTTCCAAGCCCGTCATCGGCTACCTCCACACGGGCATCGAGAAGACCCAGGAAGAGCTCATGTACATCCAGGGGTCCAGCAACGTGACCCGCATGGACTACCTGGCCAACTTCTTCAACGAGAGCGTGTTTTCCCTCGCGGTGGAGGCCCTGCTGGAGGTGGAGGTGCCGCCTCGCGCCACCTGGATCCGCATGCTGCTGATGGAGCTGAACCGGGTGTCCTCCCACCTCTTGTTCATGGCCACCAACGGGATGGACGTGGGCGCCATCTCGATGATGCTGTACGGCTGGCGGGAACGGGAGACGATCCTGGCCTTCTTCGAGAAGGTGTCGGGGCTGCGGATGAACCACAACTTCATCCGCCCGGGCGGTGTCGCCGCCGACCTCCCCGACGGATGGCGCGAAGACGTGCTGGCCATCTGCGACGCCATCCCTCCCAGGCTCGAGGAGTACGACACCCTCATTACCGGCCAGCCGATCTTCCAGCAGCGCACGCAGGGCGTCGGTGTCCTCCGTGCCGAGCAGGCCATCGCCCTGTCGGCCACGGGGCCGATCCTGCGGGCCACCGGCACGGCGTGGGACATCCGCCGCGACCTGCCCTACCTGTTCTACGACCAGCTCGAGTTCAACGTCGTGGTCGGCACCTACGGTGACGCCTTCGACCGATATGCGGTCCGCCTCAACGAGATGCGGGAGTCGCTCCACATCGTGCGCCAGATCGTCGAGCTCATGCCCTCCGGTGACTACCGGGTTCAGGACAAGAAGGTGACCCCGCCGCCGCGGGCCCGCATCGACGAATCCATGGAGGCCCTCATCCACCACTTCAAGCTCTTCACCGAAGGATTCAAGGTTCCCGCGGGCGAGGTGTACGTCGCCGTAGAGTCTCCTCGGGGAGAGCTGGGTGGGTACCTCGTCTCGGACGGCTCGGCCAAGCCCTACCGCTTCCACATGCGTGATCCTTCCTTCGCCAACCTCCAGGCCCTGCCGGTGATGCTGCGGGGAGGAATGGTGGCCGACGCCGTGGCCGTGATCTCCTCCATCGACCCGGTCATGGGCGGAGTCGACCGATGACGGGCGGGCCTTCATGGCGCGGCTGAATGTCGAGAACGTGCAGCGGGCGAGAGAGCTCATCGCCCTGTACCCGGTGCCCCGCTCGGCCCTGATCCCGATCCTGCACGTGGCCCAGGAGCAGGACGGCTGGCTCACCCCGGAGGCTGTTTCCCATGTGGCCGAACTGCTCGACCTCACTGCCGCCGAGGTGTACGGCACGGCCAGCTTCTACGACATGTTCTTCACCGAGCCGGTGGGGCGTCACCTGGTGTCGGTCTGCACCAACATCGCCTGCCTCCTCAACGGCGGCTACGAGCTGCTCGAGCATGCCGAGCAGAAGCTCGGCATCAAGGCCGGCGCCACCACCGAGGACGGCGAGTTCACACTCGAAGAGGCGGAGTGCCTGGCCCTGTGCGGAGCTGCGCCCTGCCTCACCGTCAACTGGCGCTTTTTCGGGCCCGTGACTCCCGAGTCGTTCGACAAGCTCGCCGGCTACCTGCGCGATGGGGAGCTGGCCCATCAGGTGCCGCCGCACGGCACCCTGTGCCGCGTGCGCCGCTCGGTGGGGCTGCCCGCCCGTAGCGCCGGCGAGGCCGGCCCGGGCGTGGACAGCGGGGGGACCGCCTGATGCCGCTCACCGATGCGCGACCCATCGTCACCCGCCGGGTCTCCGTCCCCGAGTCGTGGACGCTGAAGGCGTACCTGGAGAACGGCGGCTACGTTGGTTTGCGCAAGGCCCTGACCATGGAGCCCGAAGCCATCACCCAGGAGGTTCTCGCCTCCAACCTCCTCGGTCGCGGCGGCGCCGGCTTCGAGGCGGGCAAGAAGTGGTCGATGCTGCGAAAAGCGCAGCCCGTGTACCTCGTGGTCAACGGCGACGAGAGCGAGCCGGCCACGTTCAAGGACCACATGCTCCTCGAGGCCGACCCCCACCAGATCCTCGAAGGCGTGGTGATCTGCGCCTACGCCGTGGGGGCTGCCCAGGCCTTCGTCTACGTCCGTGGCGAATTCGCCCTCGGCCTCGAGCGGATGACCGAGGCGGTCAACGAGGCTTACGAGCACGGCGCCGTCGGCCGCGACATCTTCGGGTCGGGGTTCTCCGTGGACGTCGTGGTCCATCCCGGTGCGGGTGCCTACATCTGCGGCGAGGAGACCGCCCTGATCGAGAGCCTGGAGGGCAAGAGAGGCTTTCCCCGGATCAAGCCCCCGTTCTTCCCCGCCGCCATCGGGCTTTACGGCGCGCCCACGGTGGTCAACAACGTGGAGACGATGTCCAACCTGCCGTGGATCGTCGAGCACGGCGGAGCGGCATTCGCCGCCCTCGGCATCGGGCGGTCGACGGGAACCCGGATCTTCTCCCTGTCGGGACACGTGAAGCGGCCCGGCAACTACGAGGTGGAGATGGCCAAGGTCACGTTCCGGGACCTGATCGAGGATCCGAGGCTGGGTGGCGGAATCCGCGACGGCAACCAACTGAAGGCGTTCATCCCGGGTGGGGTCTCGGCCCCGTGGTTCTCCCCCGACCAGGTCGACATGGCTCTCGACCAGGACGCGGTAGGCAAGGCGGGATCCATGCTTGGCTCCGGCTCCGTGGTGATCATGGACCACACCACCTGCGCGGTGCGGGCCGTGTGGCGCATCACCCGCTTCTTCCACCGGGAGTCGTGCGGCCAGTGCACGCCCTGCCGCGAGGGGAGCGGGTGGCTGGAAAAGATCATGCGGCGCATCGAGCAGGGTGCAGGGCGCGAGGAGGACCTCGAGTTGCTGCTCGACGTCTGCGACAACATCGCCCCTGGCCTCGGCTGGCCGCCCCAGCAGACCACCATCTGCGTGCTCGGTCCCTCGATTCCGTCCTCCATCAAATCCGGCGTGAACATGTTCCGCGACGAGTTCCTCACCCACGTCAAAGAAGGGGCCTGCCCCTATGGCTGACACCGCCAGCCAGACCGGGACGCTGACGATCAACGTCGATGGCGACCCGATGCCCGCCCGTCCGGGAGAGATGCTGATCGCCGCGGCCGAGCGTGGTGGCGTGTACATCCCCAGGTTCTGTTACCACCCCCGTTTGCGCCCGGTCGGCATGTGCCGCATGTGCCTGGTCGAGGTAAAGGGACCCCGGGGCTTCGGCCTGGCGCCGGCCTGCTTCATCCCGGTGGCCGACGGCCAGGAGGTGATCACCAGGTCGGACAAGGTGAAGAAGGCTCAGGACGGCGTCCTCGAGTTCCTGCTCGTCAACCATCCGCTCGACTGCCCGGTCTGCGACAAGGGGGGGGAGTGCCCGCTCCAGGACCAGACGCTGGCCTACGGTCCGGGCGAGACCCGCTTCGTCGAGGAGAAGCGTCACTGGGCCAAGCCCATCGCCCTGTCGGACCTGGTGTCCCTCGACCGGGAGCGCTGCATCCAGTGCGATCGCTGCACCCGCTTCGCCGACGAGGTGGCCGGCGACCCCCTGATCGAGTTCAAGGGCCGCGGCGACCACATCGAGGTGGCCACCTTTCCCGACCAGCCTTTCGCGTCCTACTTCTCGGGCAACACCGTGCAGATCTGCCCGGTGGGCGCTCTGCTGTCCCGGCCCTACCGCTTCAAGGCCCGTCCCTGGGATCTCGAGCAGGTCGAGAGCACCTGCACCATGTGCAGCGTGGGTTGCCGGATAGCGGTCCAGTCCTCCGGGCCGGAGCTCACCCGCTACATAGGCCTCGACAGTGACCCCGTCAACCACGGCTGGCTGTGCGACAAGGGGCGCTACAGCTACTCCTACGTGAACTCGCCCGAGCGGCTGTCCCATCCGCTCGTGCGCAAGAGCGGTGAGATGGTGGAGGCGTCGTGGGGCGAAGCTCTCGAAGCGGCGGCCCGGGGACTGGACGGAGCACGCAGCGTCCACGGCGCCGCCTCCCTCGCCGTTCTGGGCGGAGCCCGGCTGGCCAACGAGGACGCCTACACCTGGGCCAGGCTGGCCAAGGGAGTGCTCCGTACCGACAACGTCGACGCCCAGCTCGGCGACGGCCTCCCCGCCGAGGTGGTGCTTGGGCTGCCCCGCGCCACCATCGACGACGCCTGCTCCGCTCCCGCCGTGGTCCTGCTCGCTCCGGACCTCAAGGAGGAGCTGCCCGTCCTCTACCTGCGTCTGCGGGCTGCGGCGCTCGAGGCCGGCGTGCCGTTCGTGGAGCTGACCCCCCGGAAAACCGGCATGTCGCGCCATTGCGAGGCCAGCCTCGCCTACCGGCCGGGTGAGGCGCCGGCGCTGGCCAAGGCGCTGGTCGAAGGGTCGGCGTCAGACGTGGCCGGTGTGCCGGCAGCCTCGATCGCCACCGCCCACGAACTGCTCGGCGTCGAGGGTGCGGTGGTCGTGCTGGGGCGGCCGTCACTGGCGGAATCGGCCGGCTCCATCGCCGCCGCCGCGGCGATCCTGGCCGGCGGGCTTCCCGGGTGCCGCTTCCTGCCCGCCCTGCGCCGCGCCAACGTGCTGGGTGCTCTCGACATGGGCCTGGCTCCCGGGCTGCTCCCTGGTCGCGTCTCGTTGGATGCGGGGCGAGGGTGGTTCACCCAGGCGTGGGGTGGCACCCCCGAGCAGCGGGGCCTCGACGCCGCCGGCATCCTCGGCGCCGCCGCCGAGGGTCGCATCCAGGGGCTGGTGCTCCTGGGCTCCGACCCGTTGTCCGACTATCCCGACCGCCGCCTTGCCCGCGCCGCCCTGGCCGGGGCCGGCTTCGTGGTGGCTGTCGACACCTTCCTGACGGCGTCCTCCGGCCAGGCCGACGTCGTGCTGCCCGCCGCCGCCTTCGCGGAGCGGGCCGGCACCACCACCAACCTGGAGGGCCGGATCACGCGGCTGGGCCAGAAGATCGTCCCCCCCGGCGTGGCCTGGCCGGACTGGATGATCGCCGCCGAGCTCGCCTTCCGCCTGGGAGCCGACCTCGGCGTCGAGAGTCTCGAGGAGATCTGGCAGGAGATCGAGCGGGTGGCGCCCTCACACCGCGGGATCAGCCGGGCACTGCTGGCCGACCGCCGGCACCGTGACGGAGTCGTGGCACCGCTGGCCGACGGGGCGCCGGCCGACCTGCGGCCGCCGCCCGAGGCGGCCACCGGCACGGGCGCCGGGTCCACCACCGCGGCCGTTCCCGCCGGCGTCGATCCCATGTCGACGCCGGGGGTCGATTCGGTCGAGACCCAGGGCCTACCCGCCACCGACGCCGCGGCCGCCACCGCCCCCTCTGGAGGCGTGGATCCCGGACCAGAAGGTGCACTGGACCGGGATCCGGAGCCGTCGACGCCGGCGCCCCCGCCGCCGATGCTGACGTGGGCCGGCGACCACTCGCCGCCACCGCTGGCGCCGCTCGACGGTTACTCGTTGCGGCTGATCACCGGCCGCACGCTCTATGACAGCGGCAGCCTGGTCCAGCACACGCCGGCGCTGGCCTCGCTGGCCGGCGCCTCCCGGCTGCGGGCCAACCCCTACGACCTCGAGCGACTCGGTCGGGGGCAGGGTGGTCAAGTCCGGGTCCGCTCCAACCGGGCCACGTTCCTGGCCGAGGCGGTTCCCGACGCCGGCGTGCCTCGGGGTTCGGTCTGGCTGCCGTTCGATGCCGGCGCCGGCGAGATCAGCGCCGGCGAGGTCATCGACGCCACCGTCGCCGTCACCGACCTCCGGGTCGAGACACCGTGATCCTCGCCGGAGACCCGCTCTTCGTCGGTGGCGTCGACGGCGCCGTGATCCTGATCGTGCTCCTCAAGACCGGCGTCGCCTTCGCCGCCCTCATGGTCTCGGTGCTGTTCATGGTGTGGTTCGAGCGCAAGCTGGTCTCCGACATGCAGAACCGGATCGGCCCGAACCGGGCCGGACCGTGGGGAACGCTGCAGACGCTGGCCGACGGCATCAAGCTGTTCTTCAAGGAGGACCTCCTCCCGGAGCAGGCCGACCGGCGCATCTTCCGCCTGGCGCCGTACCTGTCTATCGTTCCCGCCTTCCTGGCCTTCGCCATCGTGCCCCTGGGAGGGACCATCGAGGTCGCCGGGCGGGAGACCCGCCTCCAGCTGGCCGATCCTCCGGTAGGCATCCTGTTTCTGCTGGCCATGTCGTCGGTCGCCGTCTATGGCGTGATGCTGGCCGGCTGGTCGTCGGGCTCGAAGTACCCGCTCCTCGGTTCGGTGAGGGCGTCGGCCCAGATGGTCTCCTACGAGGCCGCCCTCGGTCTGTCGGTGGCCGCGGTGGTCCTGGTCACCGGGTCCCTTCTCACCAGTGACATCGTCTCGGAGCAGTCGCACTCACTCTTCGACTGGAACCTGTTCCGCCTCGGGTTCCTGCCCTTCGGCATCTTCCTGCTGGCGGCGACGGCCGAGCTGAACCGGCCTCCCTTCGACCTCGTGGAGGCGGAACAGGAACTGGTGGGTGGGTTCCACACCGAGTACTCCTCGTTGCGCTTCGCCCTGTTCTTCCTGGCCGAGTTCATGAACACGGTCACCATGTCCGCCATCGTGGTGACCCTCTTCCTCGGCGGGCCGAGCGGGCCCGGTCCCGACAGCGGCTTCCCCGGCGCCCTGCTCCCGGTGTTCTGGTTCCTGGCCAAGCTGATGATCTTCCTCTTCACCTACGTGTGGCTGCGGGCCACTCTGCCGCGTTTGCGCTACGACCAGCTGATGGATCTCGGCTGGAAGAAGCTGATCCCGCTGTCGTTGTTCTGGCTGCTCGTCCTCGCCGCCATGATGCTCGACCGCACGTACGGATTCGCCGTCTTCGCCGGCGGTGTCGTCCTGGCCGGTCTGCTCCTGCGGGCGGTACAGGTGGGCCAGGGCGTCACCGACGACGCCGCTGCGGCCAAGGCCGCATTCCGAGAGGCAGGCTGACGCAATGGGTTATCTCGACGGGTTCAGGATCACGTTCAAGACGCTGTTCGACGATCGTGTCACGACCCAGTACCCCGAGGAGAAGCGTCCGAAGCCCGAGCGGCTCCACGGCCGCCACGTGCTCAACCGCTACGAGGACGGCATGGAGAAGTGCATCGGGTGCGAGCTCTGCGCCGGCGTGTGCCCCGCCCGCTGCATCTACGTCCGCGGTGCCGACAACCCGCCGGAGGCGCCGGTGTCCCCGGGAGAGCGTTTCGGGTTCGTCTACGAGATCAACTATCTGCGCTGCATCCACTGCGACCTGTGCGTGGAGGCGTGTCCCACCGAGGCCATCACCGAGGGCAAGCTCTTCGAGTTCTCCTTCACCAACCGCCAGGACGCCATCTACACCAAAGAGGAGCTGGTGGTGGACGACGAGGGCCGGCCCCGCCAGATGCCGTGGGAGGACTGGCGCGACGGTGAGGACGTTCACACCTCGGCGTGGGTGCGGGCCACGGCCCCGTCGGGGGCCGCTGAGTTCGAGGGCAAGGTCCAGTGGTCGGGCGAGCTCGGTTACGGCGTTCGCTCACCCGAGGTGGGGCAGTCCCAGGACCAGCACGGCGACGGCGCGTAGCGGGTCGATCAGGACTCCGGGAGGGCGGCTCGGCTAGCCTCCGGGCTCGTGCTGGCCGCCACCAAGGTCGACATCGCCGTGTTCGGCGCTTCGGCGGCCATAGTGCTGTCCGGGGCGATCGGCGTGGTGATCTCGGCCAATCCCGTCCACGCCGCGCTGGCGTTGGTGATGACGCTTTTCGGCGTCGCCGTGCTCTTCGTGGCCCAGGAAGCGCACTTCCTGGCCGCCGTCCAGGTGATCGTCTACGCCGGCGCCATCGTGGTGCTGTTCCTGTTCGTGATCATGCTCCTAGGAGTCGACCGGAAGGAGAATGTCGCCCAGGAACAGCTGCGGGGTCAGCGCCCCATCGCGTTCCTGCTCGGAATGATCACCATTGCCGAGCTCGTGCTGCTCACCCGTGGGACG
The DNA here is from genome assembly GCA_035526335.1 of Acidimicrobiales bacterium. Classification (GTDB taxonomy): domain Bacteria; phylum Actinomycetota; class Acidimicrobiia; order Acidimicrobiales. Next base: position 75,612 of record DATLCN010000046.1, read on the forward strand.
GGTTGGGTCACCGGTGCCGAGGCCGTGGTGGGCAAGGCGAGTGGTCCCGGTACCAACGTCGAGAAGCTGGCCACCTCCTTGTTCACGCGGTACCTGCTCGCCTTCGAGATGACGTCCGTGCTGCTCGTGATCGCCGTGGTCGGTGCCGTGGTGCTTGCCCGCCGCCCACCTCCGGAGCCGCCGGGCTCCGAGGCCGCCCTGGATGCCGACGTCGAGGTCTTCGCCCCCGAGGAGCTCCCGGTTCCATGAGCAGCCCCGCTTCATGAGCGTCGACGGGGGCTGGTACCTGACACTGGCGGCGATGCTCTTCACCATCGGCGCCGTCGGCCTCCTCGTTCGCCGCAACGTCCTGGTGATGTTCATGTGTGTAGAGCTCATGCTCAACGCCGTCAACCTCACCTTCGTCACCTTCGCCCGCATGCTCGACGACATAGGCGGACAGGCCCTGGTCTTCTTCGTGCTGGTGGTAGCCGCGGCCGAAGTCGTGGTCGGGCTCGGCATCATCGTCTCCATCTTCCGGCGCCGCGGCGGCACCACCGCCGACGACCTCCACCTCCTCAAGGGATAGCCCGGCCCAGCTTGCTCGACGTCGCCTATCTCATCCCCGCCCTGCCCCTCGCCGGCTTCGCCGTGCTGGTCTGCCTCGGACGCCGCGCCGGGGATCCCGGGGCCGGCTGGGTGGCCACCTCCGCCATCGGCCTGGCCTTCGTGTGCACCTTCCTCACGTTGCTGGAGCTGCTCGGCGAGAACGAGCACGCCCGTTCCGTCTCCAAGCCCATCTTCACCTGGATCAGGGCCGGCGGCTTCGAGGTGAAGGCCGGCCTCTTGATCGACCCGCTGTCGGTCACCATGGCCCTCTTCGTCACGGGCGTGGGGACCCTCATCCACCTCTACTCCATCGGCTACATGAAGGGCGACGAGCGCTACCCCCGGTTCTTCGTGTACCTGAACCTGTTCGCCTTCTCCATGCTCATGCTCGTCCTGGGGGACAGCTTCCTGCTCACGTTCCTGGGGTGGGAGGGGGTGGGTGCGTGCTCCTACCTCCTCATCTCCTTCTGGTTCGAGCGCAACTCGGCGGCCAGCGCCGGCAAGAAGGCCTTCGTCGTCAACCGGGTCGGCGACTTCGGGTTCATGAGCGCCATCTTCCTCATCTTCGCCACCTTCGGGACCCTCGACTACAACGGCGTTCTCTCCAGGGTCGACGTGCTCACGACGACCACGGCCACTGCCATCGCCCTGCTGCTCTTCGTCGGCGCCTGCGGGAAGTCGGCGCAGCTTCCGCTGTTCGTGTGGCTCCCCGACGCCATGGAGGGCCCGACGCCGGTGTCGGCGCTCATCCATGCCGCCACCATGGTGACCGCCGGGGTCTACCTGATGGCCCGGGTCAATCCCATCCTCGCCCTTTCCGACGACGCCCTCACCGTCATCGCCGTGGTCGGCGTGGCCACGGCCTTCTTCGCCGCCACCGTCGCCTGCGCCCAGAACGACATCAAGCGGGTCCTCGCCTACTCCACCGTCTCCCAACTCGGGTTCATGTTCCTCGCCATCGGTTCGGGGGCCTATGTCGCCGCCATCTTCCACATGGTCACCCACGCCTTCTTCAAGGCCCTGCTGTTCCTGGGCGCCGGCTCGGTCATCCACGGGCTCCACGACCAGCAGGACATGAAGCACATGGGAGCCCTGCGCCGGCTCATGCCCGTCACCGCCGTCACATTCATCGTCGGCTGGCTGGCCATCGCCGGCGTGCCCCCGTTCGCCGGCTTCTGGTCCAAGGACGACATCCTGCTGGGCGCCTACGACAAGAGCCCCCTGCTCTGGGGCGTCGGGTTGGTCACGGCTCTGTTGACCGCCTATTACATGAGCCGCCAGGTGTTCCTCGTCTTCTACGGCGGGGAGCGGTGGAAGGAGGCGCCGGCGGCGGACGCCGATGCGCGTGCCGGCGCCCTCGACGAGGGTGGTCACGGCGGTGGGCACGGGGGCGGGCACGGCCGCGCTCCCCATGAGGGTCCCTGGGTCATGACCCTGCCCCTCGTGGTGCTGGCCGGTCTGGCCGCGGTGGGCGGCCTGCTCAACCTGCCGTTCGGCAACTGGGCCCGCCTCGAGCACTGGCTCGAGCCCATCTTCGGCGACAACCTCCGCAACGTGGTGGCCACCTCGGGTCACAAGCAGGCACTCGCCGCCTCCGCCGGCGCCGCCGCCCTGGCCGGGATCGCCATCGCCTACAGCATCTTCGTCCGGGGCCGGCGCACCACCGCCTTCGAGCCGCCCATACTCCAACGGGCCTGGGGCATCGACGCCTTTTACTCCAGGCTCATCGAGAAGCCGGGCCAAGCCCTGTCGGACTTCGCCGCCCGGGTGATCGACGCCAGGGTCATCGACGGCGCCGTCAACGGGATCGCCTCGGCAGTCCGCTCCGGCGGGGGCCAGCTGCGCAAGGTGCAGACCGGGTACGTGCGCAACTACGCCCTCGGCGTGGCGTTCGGGGCGACCGTGCTGCTCGGCCTCGTCGTCGTCAGGACGGGGGCCTGACGATGGGGTCCGACTTCCCGATCCTGAGCGTGATCGTCACGCTCCCGGCGCTCGGCGCCGTGCTCGTTGCCCTGCTCCCCCGGTCGCGGGAGGACCTCATCCGCAATGTCGGCCTGGTGGCCAGCCTGGGGGTGGCCGTTCTCACGATCATCCTTGCGGTCGACTTCGAGGCCGGCGTCGCCGGCTACCAGTTCCTGAGCGAGCACAGCTGGATCGAGGACTTCGGGATCTCCTGGATTCTCGGCGTCGACGGCATCTCGCTCTTCCTCGTGGTGCTCTCGGGCGTGCTGTTCCCCATAGCCCTGTACGGCCCCAAGGTCCACAAGGACCTGAAGTCGTACGTGGCGTGGATGCTCGTTCTCGAAGCCGGCTGCCTCGGTTCGTTCCTGTCCCTCGACCTCTTCCTGTTCTTCCTGTTCTTCGAGATCACCCTCGTTCCCATGTACTTCATCATCGGAGGTTGGGGCTACGACAACCGGGTCTACGCCTCGGTCAAGTTCTTTCTCTACACGCTGTTCGGCTCGGCCTTCATGCTCGTCGGGATGCTGGCGCTGGTGTACCTCTCGGCCAAGGGGCGGGCGCCGGTGACCTTCGACATCCGGGAGCTGGCCGAGCGTGGCTCCGTCACCGGCGACACCGCCCGCTGGATCTTCCTCGCCTTCATGGCTGCCTTCGCGGTGAAGGTCCCGTTGTTCCCGGTCCACACCTGGCTGCCCGACGCCCACACCGAGGCGCCCACTGCGGGCTCGGTGATCCTGGCCGGTGTGCTCCTGAAACTCGGGACCTACGGCATCGTCCGCTTCGGGCTCACCCTCTTCCCGCAGGCGGCGGTGGACCTGGCCCCGCTCCTGCTCACTCTCGCCGTCATCGGGATCATCTACGGGGCACTGGTGGCCACCGTGCAGAAGGACCTCAAACGGCTGGTGGCCTATTCGTCGGTGGCCCACCTCGGGTTCATCGTGCTCGGCACCTTTGCGTTCACGAACCAGGGACTGTCCGGCGGGGTGCTCCAGATGGTCAACCACGGCCTGTCGACCGGAGCCCTCTTCCTTCTCGTCGGCATGATCTACGAGCGTCGCCACACCCGCCAGATCGCCGAGCTCAATGGTCTGCAGAAGTCGATGCCCCTGCTCGCCGCCGTCTTCACCGTGGTGATGATGTCGTCGATCGGACTGCCGGGCCTCAACGGCTTCGTCGGCGAGTTCCTCATCCTCATCGGCACCTTCGTCGCCCACCGCTGGTGGGCCGTGGTGGCCACCGGCGGGGTCGTCCTCGCCGCCCTCTACCTGTTGTGGGCCTACCAGAGGGTGTTCCACGGCACGCCCACGGGCGACAACGTCGGCCTCGCCGACATGACCCGCAGGGAGAAGACGGTGATGGCGCCCCTGGTGGTGCTGATCGTGTTCCTCGGCATCTACCCCAAGCCGGTGCTCGATCGCATCGACCCGTCCGTGGACCGTCTCATCGACCATGTCGAGTCCCGCACCGACTACCGCCAACCTGCGGTGGCCGCCGACCTGGCGGGCAACACCAGGGCCGCCGAACGCGGAATCGCGCGGCAGCAGGCCGGGGTCGAGGCGGAGGAGCGGGCCGCGACGGAGCACGAGGGCGCCGGCCACATCCACCCGGGGGCTCACCGATGAGCCCGGCGCTGCTCGCCCAGGTGGGTGGCACCACCCGCCCACCCCTCGAGTTGCCGGACGTCGAGTACTCGGCGATGGCGCCGGCCCTGATCCTGATCGCCGGCGCACTGATCCTCCTGGTGTGGGTGTCGGTGGTGCGGCGCCGGCCTCCCTGGCTGTGGGCGGTCTTCACCCTCGCCACCGGCGCCGCCTCGATGGGTGCCTCGTTGTGGCTCTGGTTCGACGTGCGCGACGACGGAGCCCGGCGGGCGGTTTCCGACGCCCTGGCCATCGACGGGTTCTCGGTGTTCTTCTTCGTCCTGATCGGCGTCGCCGTGATCCTCGGCGCCCTGCTGGGCGAGGGATACCTCCGGCGGGAGGGGTTCGGTGGTCCCGAGTTCTACGTCCTGATGCTGCTGTCCGCCTCCGGTGCGATGTTCATGGCCGCGGCCAACGACCTCATCGTGGTGTTCCTCGGGCTGGAGATCCTCTCGATCGCCCTGTACGTGCTCGCCGGATTCCACGGCCGGCGCCTCGAATCGCGCGAGGCGGCGATGAAGTACTTCGTGCTCGGCGCCTTCTCCTCGGCCCTGTTCCTGTACGGCGTGGCCCTGGTCTACGGGGCCACCGGCTCCACCAACCTCGTCGGCATCGCCCGATACCTGGCTGACAATCTCGCCCTCAACAACGGCGTGCTGCTGGCCGGCATGGCCCTGCTCCTGGTCGGCCTGGGGTTCAAGGTGGCGATCGTGCCCTTCCACACCTGGACGCCCGACGTGTACCAGGGGGCGCCCTCACCGGCCACCGGCTTCATGGCCGCCGCGGCCAAGGCCGCCGGTTTTGCCGCGTTGCTCAGGATCTTCTTCTCCACCTTCTCCACCCTGCGCCTCGACTGGCAGCCGGTCATCTGGGGCCTGGCCATCGTCACCCTGCTGGTGGGATCGGTGCTGGCCGTGGTGCAGACCGACATCAAACGCATGCTGGCGTACTCCTCCATCAGCCACGCCGGATACGTCCTCATCGGCCTCCAGGCCGGCAGCACCAACGGCATCGCCGGGTCGCTGTTCTACCTGCTGGCCTACACGTTCCTCGTGATCGGCAGCTTCGCCGTGATCACCGCCGTCGGTCGACGGGGCGACTCCCGTCACTCCCTCGGCACCTACCAGGGCCTGGCGGCCAGCCGGCCCGCTCTGGCGATGGCTTTCGCCGTCCTGCTGCTGGCTCAGGCCGGCGTGCCGTTCACCACCGGGTTCCTGGCCAAGTTCTACGTGATCTCCGCGGCCGTCGAGTCGAAGTCGTACGCCCTGGCATTGATCGGCATGTTGTCCGCTGTGGTGGCCGCCTTCTTCTACCTGAGGGTGACGGTGCTGATGTACATGACGCCGGCACCGGCCGACGAGGGCGCGGGCCTGAGCGGAGGCGTGGTGCAGGTGCCGCCGCGCCTCCCCCTGCCCCTCACGACGTGCATCGCGGTGGCCGTGGCCGTTGCTTTCACCATCGGCTTCGGCCTGCTCCCCTCGCCCATGGTCCATTTCGCCCGCCAGGCCACGTTGCTTTGACAGGCGGGCGGGCCTGGGTGCGCCCGAACGGCACCGGCTCCGCCCCCTCTGCGCCGGCCTCATTGCGGATGCCACCAAATTACGCCAAGGTTGTATCCGTGAAAACGAGGGTCCTGCTGGTCGACGATCATCGTGCTTTCGCGGAGGCGGTCGCGTTCCGGCTGGAATACGAACCGGAGCTGGAAGTAGTCGGGGTGGCTGCTTCCCGGGCGGATGCCGAGTCGTACCTCCGCACCACTGCCGTCGACGTGCTGGTGGTGGACCTTCGGCTCGGCGCCGAAGACGGCCTCGAGCTTGCCTCCGCTGCCCGCCAGGCCGTCCCCGGGCTCCAGGTGGTGGTACTGAGCCATGTCGACGACGTCGCTTTGGCGACGGCTGCTCTCCGGGCCGGGGCCCTGTCGTTCCTGAGCACGGAGACGACCAGCCATGATCTGGTAGCCGCTCTCAAGAGCGCCGGACGGGGCGAGATGTGGCTGGCGCCGGCGATGCTGGAGGCGGTGATCCGCCACCTCCTGGAGGCGGCACAGGGGGCTGCTTCCTGGCGGCCCCCGTTCTCCCTCCTCACGCCTCGCGAGATCGAGGTGCTCAACTGCATGGCAAGAGGCATGAGTTGCGCGGCCATCGCCGAGCAGCTGTCGCTGTCCACCCACACCGTGCGCAGTCACGTGCAGAACATGCTGAACAAGCTCAACGTCCATTCGGGGCTGGAGGCCGTGGCGCTGGCGCGGAGAGCGGGCGTGGTTGACGCACCAGAGCCCGGATCGGCTCCGATGACGCTCGACATCGGAAGCATCCGCCAGGCCAGGTAGGCGGTCGTCAGGCCGAAGATGCACCCGGCACCGACGCCGGGCAGCACGTGGCCACGATCTGCTCCACGAGCAGGGGGAGGGTTTCGTAGCTCCGCCGCCTCTCGAGCTGCCAGCCCGGGACAGCACCGACGAGACCGACCACCTCGGAGAAGCACCAGGCCTGATCCTCCTTGAGGGGAAGCTTGAAGCTCATGGCGTAGAGGTTGCGGATGGCGACTGATGCCTCCAGCGGGGTCAGGCGATCGCGCTTCTCGCTGTTCTTCAGCAGGATCACGCCGCCGATGGGCACCGGGTCACCGGTACCCCGCCGGTGACCGTCGATCGACAGGTGGGACCGCCACTGGTCTCTGGCCACCACCGTCGTGCCGGTGAGGTCCATCCGTTCCGCACTGTCCGGCCTCATGCGGAGGAGGGCCGGGCCAGGGAAGAGGACAGGTGTGGACGTGACGCGGCAGCAGCTGATGTCCTCCGCCAGCACCCGGTAGCCCGCCTGGTGGAAGGCGGCGGCAAGTGTGGTCTTGCCCGTTCCGCCCGGAGCGACGAACACCAGCGCCTGTCCCGCCACCTCCACGGCGGCGGCGTGCACAGCCAGGTCGCGGCGGGCGCGGAGGCACAAGCTGGCCGGATAGCTCCACAGCCGCTCCTCCCGATGGACCTCGTCCGGATCGGGCGGCATGGTGACCACCCCCGACCCGGTGTCGATTCCGAACCAACCCTCCTCGTTCACCTGCAGCCGGAGCTCACCTCCGACCTGGCGCAGCTCGGCTCGAAAAGGGCGTTCGGGGTGCCCTGTGAACAACGCCACGCGGGTGGAGCCAGGAGGGTCGTCCAACCTCTCCTCGGCGATCTGAAGGGGCACCCCGGATCCCGACCGGACGAACTGCAGCGGCACTGAAGAGGTGACGCCGAACCCGTAACAGCTGCCCACCGTGGCCTGCCCCGCCGCACCGGTGGTCGTGCCCGAACCCTCGAGCCTTCCCGCCACCTGTCTGCTTACTCGTCGAGGCCGGCGTCGAACTGCGCCAGGTCACGCTCGCGCAGTGCTTCGAGGAACTCCGCCGCCTCCTCGTCCAGCCCAGCCGGCGGGTCGTCGATCCTGGTGCGCAGAGAGGTGAGCAACTGGGCGAAGGTGACCTCTTCCTCGAGAAGGCTCCAGATCAGGCCGCCGACCTCATTGACCCCGTGGTACTGCGCGGAACCCACGTGGAGCACCACGCCGCCACTGCCTTCGGCCAGTTGCCGGTAGACCGCCTCGCTGTTCCGCCGCAGCCGCGTGTCGGGCTCGATCATCTCCGCTCTCCAGCTGCGGCCGGGCTCATCCGAGTGACAGGAAGGCATGCGCGACAGCGAGATCCCGGGCCCAGATGTACTCCCACAGGGTGAGATCCTCTCGCTCGAGGTGACCGGCCAAGGCACCATAGTCGACACCGTCTACGTTGCGATCATGGCCCAGGATCCAATGACGGAGAGCGGGATAGTCGACGCCGGCCATGATCGCCTCGTTGAAGACGGTGGGCTTCTCCCGATCGAGAATGGCATCGGGGACCCGCCCCCGCAGCAGGTGACGCACGAGGTCCTTGCTCCGCCGGCCCGGGAACTTCTGCTCCGCTCGGAGGCTGATGAAGAACTCCCAGAGGTCCACGTCGGTCCAGGGCATCCGGACCATGATGTTCCGCAGCTCCTGCCGGACCTCGTCCGCTTCGACTCCGATCCCAGGTCCGCCGAAGGCGACGAGCTGACGGTCGTGCCACCTGGTCCGGGCGCCGACGAGCAGGTCCGAGTCGCCGCCTTCCAGCCGCTCGGCATCCAGGAAGTCGGGTCGGGGAGCGCCTCGGTACCGGTCCTGGCGGCGGCTCCGCATGTAGCGCAACCTTCCGGGGGCAGCCCATCGGATCAGGTTCCGGGCCGTGCGGGCCGGGCCGGCGCCGGCGCCCTGCTGGAGTCGCAGTTGGGCCTGAAGCGCCCTGAAGCGGCCGTGGTAGATCAAATGGGTCTCGAGGTGGGAGCGCATCGCCATCACGTGCTCGGCCACCTCACCGGTGAGCAGTGTGCGGAAGCCGAGGGCCTCAGCCCGCCGGTAGCTCTCGTCCACCTCGTTCACCGCCCACACGGGGGTCGGTCCGTCGAGGACCTCCACCCATTCTGTGAGCCTGTCGAGCTGGCCGGCCTGGTGCTCGAAGGTGTGGAGGGGAATGTCGAGGTCGGCGGCCACGATCTCGATGTACTCCCGTTCGTCGACGCTCGGCTGGTCGGGGTAGACCGCCGACAAAGCGGAGAGCGGCCGGCCGCCGAGCTCCAGGTGACGGGGCGCGGCGTAGGCGGCGATGGCGGGTGAATCGATCCCACCGCTGAGCGACACGGCGTCGTGCCCTGTGAGCATGCGGGCGTTGGCCTGGTCCATCAGCTCGTCGAAGCGCTCCTGGAGCTCCTCCTCGCTGAAGGTGGCCGTTTCGATCAACGACTCGGGATCCCAGTAGCGGCGGAACTCGGACCTGCCGGCGCCGGCCATCATGACCGTCGACTTGGCCAGACGCCTCACCCCGCTGACGGCACACGGCGTGTCGTCGTCGTAGTCGCTGAACACGATGGCTGCGACGACATCGGGGTCGGGTCGACGGGCGATGCCGGCTCCGGCCACGACCTGTTTCGCCTCCGAAGCGAAGAAGACCCTGTCGGGCTCGTTGCGGTAGAAGAGCGACCGGAAGCCCAGCTGATCCCGAAACGCCCATGCCCGCTGCCCGTCGGTCACGACTGCGGCGAAAACGCCCCGCAGATCCCGCGGTGCCCGCCAGCCCAGGCGCCGGAAGGCGGCCAGGAGCAGAGCGGCGTGGCTGAACTCCGGCCCGTTCCTCAGGCCCAGCGCCCGGGCCAGGTCTGCAGCGTTGTCGATGACGCCGTTGACGGCAACCCCGAGATCCCCGTCCACGGCGATGCTGGCCTCGTGGCGGGATGAGCGGTTGCTGACTCCGAGGAGGCAGTGTCCGTGGCGGACCACCTGTCGCTCGTCACCCCTGTGGGGAGCCGCGGCCAACATCCGCTCGACAGAGGCGGTACCCGAGTCCCCCCGGCGATCCAGAACCGCTACGACGCTGGGCACATCAAACGCGAATCATCGCCGAGGCGACTGTGCACCTCGGCGATGATCCAACTCCTCGCGTTTCCGTTCGGAGCCGAAAACCACTCAGTCGCGTCAGGGAGAAGCGAACGGGTGCGAAAACTCGCCGTACTTGTCGGTTTCCATGACCGTCGAACTCTTGTCACCTTTTCCGGGATTGTCGAACGTGTGCTCGGCTACTGAGCCGAAATCCACGATCGTGGGCTTCTCGTATCGCATCTGCACCTCCCTCCGTCGTGATCTCGATGATTCTAACCGAGAGTGACCATGGCGGGGAACCCTCAGAAGCACTAGTTACTGTGCTGTAGCCCCGCTCAATAGAGCCCCAGTGTACCAAGACGGCGTTCCCGTCGAAGCGCCAGCCGGAAGGCCAAGCCACCGGCGAGCAGCGAGATGGCCGCCATCGGCGCCAGCTTGAGCAGGGTGGGGACGATCCCTGACCACCCCGCATGCCCGAGCAGTGCATTGCGGGCCGCGCCCAGGGCGATGGCCACCGGATTGAGACGGGCTACGGCCTCCAGCCAGTTCGGTAGCACGTCGAGGGGGAAGTAGGCCCCCGAGGTCATGGTCAAGGCGGCGCCGGCGAAGCCGGTGACGGCGCCGCCACGCCTGAAGGTGAGCACGCCGGCCGCGCTCACCACGCCCAGTCCCCAGACGACGGGGATCAGGGCCAGCATCACAGCTGCCGCTGGGCCGAACCCGCTGAGGTCGAACCCGAGGTGGAAGAGAAAGTGCGCCATTACGAGGAACAAACTGGTGCGAAACGGGACATACACCATGTCGAAGGTCACGAACCCGAGTTGCAGTGTGGCCGGCGCGCTGGGTGTCATCATCAGGGCCTCGAGGGTTCCCATCAGCTGCTCGTTACGGACGGCCGCCATCACCTGCCCCAGCGCCACCTGCACGAAGCCGCTCGTGGCTATACCCACCGCCACGAACTGGAGATACGTCGCACGGCTCCCGCCGAACTGCGGCAACCGGGAGGGGTCCACCAGCCGGCCGACGAAGGAGAAGGTGACGAGGTTGATCAGCAGCCCGATCCAGTCGGTCCACACTGCGGTCTTGTAGCTGAGCAGCACGAGAAGATCCCGCCGGAAGAAGGCGGGCAGCTTCCGTAGCTCCTCCACCAGCGCACGACGTCTTGTCAAGCCTGCTCGCCGTCACCGGTCAGACGGAGGAAGGCCTCCTCCAGCTGGGATCTCTCCTCCTGGCATGCCACCACCTGGATGCCGTGCGCTCCCAGGTCGTTCATCACGTCTCCGAGGAGCACTTCGTCTTCCAGGGTGACGATGAAGTGCTCGACGTCAGGCGTGGCCTGGACCGATCCCCTCTGGGCCAGCGCGGCGGCCAGCTGGTCCGCGGTCGGCGGAACGTTGCTTCCGGTTCGTACCCGGAGCAGGAAACGGCGCAGCTCGACGGTGGCGAGAAGTTCCGGCACGCTCCCGGAGAACCGCACGCGACCCGAGCGGAGAACCGTTACCACCTGGGCGAACCCCTTCACCTCCTCGAGACGCTGCGTCGCCCATAGAACGGCAGCACCGCGCTCGGCCGCCTGTACCACCAGTGCCCGGATGCGACGAGCTCCTTCCGGATCGAGGTCGTGGGTGGCTTCGTCCACGACCAGCACACTGGGACTTCCGAGAAGGGCGCGGGCCATCGCCAGTCGCTTTTGCATCCCGTGCGAGTAGACCCCGACGCGGCGGTCGGCCGCTTCGGTGAGGCCTACCGCCTCCAGGCACTTCCGCGCCCGCTGCAGGGAGTCGCGGCGGTTGCGCCCGTCCAGTCTGGCGAAGAAAGCCAGGTTCTCCAGGCCCGATATCCGAAGGTAGAAGGTGCGGTCGCCGGAGGGCACCATGGCGATGGCCTTCCGGTATTCCCGGCTGTCGGGGCCGGCGGCCACCCCGGCCGCCGTCACCTCCCCACTGTCAGGCTGGAGCAGGCCGGTGACGATACGGAGAAGGGTGGTCTTTCCGGCACCGTTGGGGCCCAGCAGCGCATGGATCTGCTGGCGGGCCACCTTGATCGTGACCTGGTCCAGCGCCTGGAGGGCTCCGAACCGCCGCGACACCTGCGACACCTCCAGGGCGAGGCTGCCATCGGGGGGCACCGGAGGCTCAGAGGGGTTCAAACCAGCACACGGCTTCCGATGCGCGAGCATAAGCGACCCGTCGCAGGCCTGGGATCGCTCCGCGTTACCATCTCGGATGATCGAACCGGGTGACGCGGCACCGGACGTTCCCGGCGCGAAGGCCGTGTACAAGGGACCGCTCAGGCCGGTCGAAAAGCTGCTGCTCTTCGGCCGGATCTGGTTCTGGGGAGCATGGGTACGGGTTCAGCTGCGCCGCTGCGAGCTGCCTGACGTCGTAGGGCGGCTCGGGGAGGTCCCGCCACGGGCAGCCTCCCGGCCGGTGAACCCGCTCAGGCTCGGCAAGATCGTGCACCGAGCGTCGTGGATAGGCCCGTTCAAACCCCGATGCCTGGTGATCGCGCTGGTGCATTTCCGGCTGTTGAGGGAACAGGGTGAAGCGGCGCAGCTCGTGATCGGACTGCCCGCCGGACCCCAGGACATCGCCGCCCACGCGTGGGTGGAGATGGGCGGCGTGGACGTTGGCCCGCCGCCGGGGCGGGGACGCCACGAAGAGCTCGTCCGTTACGCCTGAACGGTGAGGGCGGATGGGTTCAGACGGAGATGTCCGGGTTGCTGAGGCCGACCTCGGTGTCCTGAGGGCTGTTTATCTCGACGAAGCCGTTGCACGCCAAGGCCAGGATGAAGGCTGCGATCTCTTCGCGAAACGAGTTCGGAATATCCTCGAACCGGACCTCGAGCCCGGCCAGCAGGCTGAGGAAGGTCGGGCCTCCTTCCAGGAGGGCCCAGACCACCGCGCCCACATGGTTCACGCGGTAGCAGTTCTCTGCATCCCGCAGGTAGAGGGCGCCGCCACTCAGGTCCGAGAGCTCGTGGTACACCGCCTGCGGGCTGCGGCGTATCTCAGCATGGTCAGCGACTCCCCCCATGGTTCGGGAAGTGTAGCGGGACGCCAATCAGGGACTGTGAGGAAGCTACCTGCGCGGCACTGGCGACTTCAGGGCGTTGCGCGACGGCCTCCTCGGCCTTCGGCGGCGTAAGTAGCTTCATCTCGGGCCATACGGCGATTTAGCTAGAAAAACTCGTCCACCCGGCGGAGCCCGGGCCTGCTGCCGACCTGTCACAATGGAAGAGCGCAACCGCCGGCGGACTCTGACTGGGTGATGATGTAATGCGTTCGCTTACGAATGGATCAGGCTTGAAGGGAGCAGGTGTATCCGCCGATCCGGCACGGCGGGGCCAATCGGACGGTGTCAAGCGCGAGCAGGCCCGATCCGCAGTCTCGGCCCGGTCCCGGTCCAGGTCCGTGACGATTCTCACCGTCCTCTCCGCTGTGCTCGACGGGCTCGCCGTCGCCGGCGCCTTCACGTTGAACGCCGAGGCGGCTCCGGGTGAGCGCAGCACGATCGTGGCCATGGTGGCCGTCGTCTTCGCGGCTGTGCTCGTGGGGCTCAAGGACCGCCGCCGGCTCCTGGCGCCTGTGGAGGAACTTCGGAGACTCGTGAAGGGCGTTTCCGCCGGTGCGGTCGGCATCGTGCTCGTGTCCTTCGCCCTCCATGTCGAGGTGTCCCGGGGTTGGGTCGTGGCCCTCTGGGCGACCAGCACGGCTACGGTCGGCCTGTCGCGCCTGATAGCTCGCGCCACGATCAAATCGCTCAATAGCCGTCGTGTACTCGGTCGGGCGACGCTGGTCGTGGGAACCAACGACGAGGCCAGGATCATCGCCCGCATCCTGGAGCGTCAGCCTTGGCGGGGATATCACGTGGCCGGCTTCGTCTCCGTGGGACCTCTGGCGACGGCTCGGCTGGATGGCCATGCCGTCGTCGGAACCACCGCTCAGGTGGCTGACGCAGTGGCGCGCCACGAGGCCGGCGTGGTGATCATCGCCGGTACGGCCACGCCGCCGGCAGAGCTCCTCGAACTGACCCGCGTCCTGGAGCTCCTCGACGTCGAGGTACGCATCTCGCCAGGGCTTCCCCATGTCGCAGCTTCCAGGATGACGGTCGCCGCGATGGACGGGCTGGCCATGCTCTGTCTCCGGAAGCCGCAGTTCACCAGGTTCCAGTCCCGGGTGAAGCGCTCCTTCGACCTGGTCGTGGCGTCGATTCTCGCTGTCATCCTGGCGCCGGTGGCATTGGTCATCGCCATGGCCGTGTGGTTCAGCAGCGGCCGGCCGGTTATCTTCCGCCAGCTGCGCGTGGGTGCCGGCGGAAAGTTGTTCACGATCTACAAGTTCCGCACCATGGTGCCAGATGCCGAATTACGGCTCGACGAGGTGCTCGGGCAGAACCAGGCCGACGGGTTGCTGTTCAAGCTCCACGACGACCCCCGCGTCACACGGCTGGGACGGGTGCTGAGGCGTTGGGGTCTCGACGAGCTCCCCCAGCTCGTCAACGTGTTGAAGGGAAACATGAGCATGGTGGGGCCCCGGCCGGCCCTGCTGACGGAGACCACGAGCTACGACGAGAGAATGAGGAGCCGCCTGAGGGTGCTTCCCGGCCTCACCGGCCTCTGGCAGGTCAACGGCCGCCACGAGCTCCTCTTCGACGACTACATCCGTTACGACCTCTACTACGTGGACAACTGGTCGTTGGGTCTCGACCTGTGGGTCATCGCCAAGACGATTCCCGCTCTGCTGACCCGCCGAGGATCCCATTGAGGATCGGGGTCAGCCGGCTGGTTCCGCCCGGGGATCGCCGCTGACCGCTGAAAGGTATTCGCACAGGTGGGCGGGATCGCCGGTGGGACGGAGCCACTCCAGCGAGACGTCCGGGCCCCGCTCCTCTCGATCGGACCTGGCCGTCAATCGCCGCGAGGCGCTGACGGCCAGCGCCCCCAGGCTCGATCGCAGGTCGGCGCGGGTGGCCCGGGCCACCATGGTTGCCGGCGACGCTGGTTGTGAGGTCCGCTCGACCGGCCAGAGAGTGTCGGCCGCGGACACGACCGACCGCCACGCCCACCCCGACAGAGACCGCATCACCTCCGGGGGCACCGCGAAGCCGAGGGTGTCGCGGGCCCGAAGGAGCATGGTCGCCACTACCAGGTCGACCCGCCACGTCCTCGCCCGCCGGATCACCTCGTCCCAGTCGGGCGTGTCGTAGAGAACCGCCTGCTCGATGTCCTTCAGCCACCTGAGCTTGCCACCCCCTTCGCGGAACGAATGCACGGCGAGGTGGATGAGCAGGTCGCTCGGGTCGAGTGACCGGACCTGGTGATCGCCCACCCGGACAGGCCGGCACCGCTCCAGCATCGCCTCGGTCGGGATGGAGAAGCTTCCTCGTAGATCACCGTCGTAGAGCAGCTCCCAATGCAGGTCGAGGAGCGTCCCGTGTGGGAGCACGATGTTCACCTCTCCGGCCATCTGCTCCTTGGCGATCATCCAGTTACGGTCCACGAGCGGGCACCCGCTCGCCTCGAAGGCCCGGACCACGGTGGCGAAGTCGGCACGCGGGACGAGCAGGTCGAGGTCGCTGTAGCTCCGCAGGTCGTGGTGGCGGTAGACCGCCTCGGCCAGCACCGGGCCCTTGAGTACCGCCCAACTCACCCCGGTGCCGGCGAGGAGGCGGGCAACAGTCCGCAGATCGGCGAGTACCCGCAGGTGCGCTTCGAGCGACCGCCGGCGGGCCAGGTCGAGCCTTTCCAGCACCTGCTCCTCTACGCCGTCGAGGGACTTCAGGCTGTAATAGGCGCAGGCGGCGACTCCGTGGGTGATGGCTGCATCAGGCAATGAGCTCAGGTCGGCACCGGCGACGAGGCGCCCCAGACCCGGTGGTGGGATCCCCCAGTCGTGCTCCGACGTGCACAGCGCCAGCACCCGGCCGCGGAGACGTGCCTGACGGGCGCCGGCGATGAGCCGACCAGCTTCAGCGAACACGGTTGAGGAGGTCGTCCCGGGCGTCGGTGAGCAGGTGCGGTGCGAACATCAAAAGGTATGCGGAGTAGGCCGTGCCCCCGCCGGCGACGGAGGCGGCGAAGCGCAACCCGAAGCCCGTCGATTCGGGAACCATAACCAGTGCCAGCCACGCGCACAGGGCCATCGCGGCCGACGCCGCCGCCACCGGCACGACGGTCATCAGAAGTATGTGGACCCGGGTCTGGAGTGTCCTCGCCACCAGCCCGAGAGATACGGGCAACAGCAGGTAGCCGGCCACCGTGAACCCGGTGGCCACCCCGGCTATGCCATGGCCCACCCCAACGGCGAAGCCGATGACGTAGAAGAAGAATCCCGTGGCGGCCATCCAGAAGTCCAGGGACGGTTTGCCGATGGCCGAGTAGACGGCACCGTTGAGGCGGTTCATGGCGATGCGGGGGCCGTTGAGGGCGAGGATCTGCACGGTGGCCACCGCCGGCAACCAACGTGATCCGAACACGAGCGGTATCAACACCGGCGCCGTCACCGCGATCCCCAGTGAGGCCGGGAAGCAGAGGAGAGCGATGCTTCTGATAGCCCTGCAGAAGGCCGTCCGGATCCGCGCGATGTCGTGCTGGATCGAGGAGAACGCCGGGAACACGACGCTCCACACGACGTCGGCCACCTTCTGGATGGGAAAGAGCATGAGCCGGTAGGCGAGGCCGTAGAAACCGAGCGCGGTCGCTCCCAGGACCTTCCCGACGATCAGATTGTCGATGTTCGTCTGGCCGTAATAGATCAGCCTGAATCCCGAGGAATAGGCGCCGAAGCCGGCGAGGTCGGCCGCAGCGGCACGATTGATGCCGATTCGTGGGTGCCAGACACCTGCCCGCAGGGCGGCCAGGGCGACGGCGACGAACGCGACGAAGGTCTCGCCGAGCGAGTAGGCCACCAGAGCCCAGACACCGGCACCGAGGAAGGCCAGCACCACGCCGGCGACGCCTCCCACGCTCACGGCTATCACCGTCGACACCACGATGGGCCTGAACCGCAGCTCCCGTTGGAGGAGCTGCCTGGGCGCACCCTGGAGTGCCCGGAAGATAAAGGTGAGACTCATGACCAGGAGAACGGGATGGAGGTCCGGCTCCTCGAAGAAGCTGGCCAGGTGGGGCGATGACCAGGCGACCACGGCTGCCATCAGGAGTCCGGCCAGGCCGCTCAGGGTCGTGGCCGTGGTGACGTGTTCGGGCGACAACTCCCGCCGGTGGACGAGGGCGGAACCGAAGCCGAGGTCCCCGAGCAGATCCGCCAGTTGCGTGACTATGAAGGCCATGGCGATGATGCCGAAATCGGCAGGAGCCACGAGCTTGGTCAGCACGGCCAGGATGGCGAGGCGGGCGAACTGCTGGAAGCCCTGGTCCACCATGCCCCATCGGAGGCCTGAGGTCACCTGGGCGCGGAGACCCGGTACCTCCTCGGTCAACTGCACCGGCAGGTGGTCCTGGGTGGTGTCGCCGGCGTCAGGGCCTGTCAGCACGGGCCTGGAACGCGGATTCGTACACCTCGAGCAGTGCGTCGACGTGCGCGTCCAGCGAGTAGCGCTCTGTCACCCGTTGGCGCCCCGCCCGCCCCAGCCGTTCGCGCTGCCCCGGATCGGACGCCACCTCCACCAAGGTGGTCGCGGACGCAGTGGCATCCTCCATGTCGATCAGCCGGCCCGTGACCCCTTCCTCCAAAAGGTCCGTTATGCCGCCGGCGGTCGCGCCCACCACGGCCCGTCCGGTGGCCCAGGCTTCGAGTACCACCCGCGCCGTACCCTCGCCTCGCGACGGCACGATGGTGAAATCGGCGGCCGACATCAGGGCGGGCACGTCCGGTCGCGAGCCGAGGAAGTGGAGCCGGCTGCCGGCGGGGGATGCCGCCGCCTGCGCGATCAGGGCCCGTCGGATGTTCCGGCCCTCCGTGTACGTCGCACCGCCGGCATGTGCGACATGCAGCTTCGGGTCCTTCTCGAGGGCATCCAGCACGATCGGCACCAGGAGGTCCAGGCCCTTGAACCAGTGGAAGTTGGCCACCACCAGGCCGAGAACGGCTGTGTCCGGTATGCCGAGATCGCTCCTGACCTGCGACCGGTCGATCGGTTGAGGAAACCCTCCGCTGTCGATGCCGTTGGGGATGAAACGCACCGCCATGCCGGGAGCACCGACCTGATCCGCGGTGGCCGTGCTGTTGGTCACGACGAAGGCGCCGGCCTGCCTGAGCGATCGTGCAACCGGGACATGGCTCGGGACGCGGAGGTGGGCCACCACAGGGAGACCTGCGACGAGGGCCGATCTCGCGATCCTCTCGCACCGCGGCCCCAGATGCGAGACGTGGACGAGATCGAAGGATCCCGAGGTGGCGGCCCTCGAGATCAGCGGCGCGCGAAGAGGCCCGGGCGTACGCCTCGCCGCTCCAGGCAGCAGCTTCAGGCCCTTTTCCGTCGCTACCCGCGCCATCGGGCCGCGCCGCCCGGCAAACGCCAGCGTTACGTCGATCCCCCGCCCGGCCATGGTCTCGGCGGCCAGCAACGTGCTCGTCTCGGCACCGGCCAGGTAGGCGTTCTCGGAGACGAGAAGGACGTGCCGGGGCCTCAAGGAGTCCGCAGGACGAGGACTCTCGTCGGCCTCCGCCGGCTCGGCCGCCGAGGCCGCCTCACAACGCATCGATGCTGAAGCGGTCGTACACACCGACGATGGGCGTGGTGGAGCCCTGGTTCGACACGAGAATGCCACCACGGGCCTGGCTGGAGAACCACCTCATGACATCGTTGGGAGCGGCGCTCGGTCCGAAGGTGGTGATATCAGCTCCGTTGCTCGAGTTCAAACGGTACGAGGCGGTCAGGGTACCGGCGGCGACATCTGCGGTGATGAAGAGGTCCAGTGTGCTGATCGTGCCGGGGCTCGGCAGTGCCGTCGGCCCGGCGAGGATCGTCCCGGAGCCGTTCTGCTCGAAGAACAACGTGATGCTCGGCACGCCGTTGTGGTTCTCCACCTCCAACTTGAAGTAGTTGTTCTGGTCCGGCCCGAAGTAGACCGCTTTCTGTTGGAAGCCGGAGTTGAGATCGGTCGTGGGCCCGAGCAGCCGGGTCTGCACCCGTGTTTTACGCCGGGTGGCGTCATAACTCAACTCCAACGCGTTGCGCTGCGTGTTGGTGCTGTTGGTGTTGGTGTCACCGGTGCTGGTGAGCCGGAGCACCCCGGCGGTGGTGTCGAGGTCGATGAGGCTCGGCACGTACTGGTTGGACGCCGCATTGGCCTGCACGCCGGTGAACCCGGTGCCTTCCCCGTCCTTGTCCGCCACAGTCCCGGTGACGGATGTCCCGAAACCGAGGTTGGTGGCGGCGCTACCGGCCGCCGGCCCGGGCGTCAGCTCGGGTGCGGCGTTGGTCAGGAGGAAGATGTAGTCCTGGTAGTCGTAGTTCTTGAAGTCGACGAGCTGTGAGACGTCGAAGGCGGCGATCCAGGTGTTCGGGATCGGGGTACCAGCGGGCGATTTCGCCGGATAGAAGCGGACCTGGTGGAACTTGGGGGACCCGTTCAGGCCGTCGTCGCTGAAGTCGGCCGCCTGGTAGCCGCCCCAGATGCCGAACACCGAGCTCGGGTTGAAAGTGGTGACGCCGCCGGCGTTGATCTGCGGGAAGAGCCGCTGGTTCTGCCCGCCGCTGGGATCGGTGCCACCGGAGAAGTTGAACATGGTGGTCTTGGTGCCCGGTGACCCCTTGGCATGCCAGCCGGCGTCACCGGTCGTGTAGGTCTCACGGGAGGAGTACCGGGCCAGCGGGGTCAGGCCCACCGGCTTGGACGTGTCCACCCTCCTCCAGTACGGCGAGATGATCTCGTCGCCCACCGGGAGCCGGTTGTTGCCGAGGAAATTCGACTCGGGACCGAAGTTCGTGGAATACCCGAGGCTGCGCCCCATCTGCGGCAGGGTCGGCTCGTTCCCGCCCTCGTAGTCGTTGCTGTCCAGGCCGGCCAGTGCCGTGGTGGCCGTCGGTAGTCCCGGGTCGTTGCCCTGGATGGTGAGGGTGGCGTAGTTCTCGACCCCCGTGGTGCTGGGCCGGAACTCAACGGAGACAGGGGCGGTGCCCCCGGGAGCCACGTTGAAGGACGTGGGCTGGCCGCTGGCCAGTCTGAACTTCGACGCCTGCGGCCCGGAGATGCCGACGCTGGTGACACTCAGGGTGCTCGTCCCCGAGTTGCGGATGGTGAGGGTCTTGCCGGGGCGCACCTCCTCGTTGACGGTGCTGAACACGAGCCGGCTCGGCAGGAGCAACCAGTCGTCGGGGGACTCCACCCGCATGGCGGACGCACTGGCCGTGCGATTGATGGTGAAGCTACGGGTGGCTGATGCGCTGTTACCGGCTACGTCGCGCGCGGTGGCGACGACGGTGTGGGCACCCGACGTGGTGACCACGAAGGGGCCTCCATAGGAAGTCGAAGCCCCACCGTCGAGGGTGTAGGTGGTGGAGGACACCCCCGAACCCGAATCGGTGGCGTTGATGGTCACGGTGACGTCGCTGCTGTAGGTCGTGGCGTCGGTGGCGGTTCCGGAGAGGCCGATGCCGACCTGTGGGGCGGTGGTGTCGGCGCTGGTGTCGACCCTGTCGATGTCGACGTAGTCGATCTTGGTGTTGGTGCCTCCTGCGGCGTCGAGAGTCAGGCGCCCGTCGGCCACGTTCACCCGGACGGTGTTGCTGCGGAAGGGATTGGAGCTGGTGGGCACGAAGTTGTCCACCGCCACCACGCCTTCGGCGGTGAGGCGGTGGGTGCTGTCGAAGGCGAAGGCATCTCCGACCGAAACGGTGACGTCGTAGGTGCCGGCGGCCAGTGCGTACTCCCACCGGCCGGGAACGGCCACGCCGTTGGTGCCGCTGTACTGCATGTGCAACAGCGTGTCGAGGCGCTGGTCGGCCACCAGGTCGCGGTCACGGGCGTTGCCCACCAGCGACAGCGCCGAGGTGGAGGTCTGCGAGATCCAGCCGTATCCCCGGGTGGTGTCGAAGCCCTGGCCGTAGTCCAGCGAGTAACCCGTGGCTACGGGAGCCGTCTGGGGCTGGAAGTTGACGCGGGCGACGGGCGTCCGGGTGGTGCCCGCAGCAGATGGGCGGAGCAGGGTGATCTTCCCACCTGCGCCGTCCGGGTCGCTGCCGTACTCGGCGACATAGACGTTGCCGTTGGCGCCGTTGACGGCAACGTCGAGAGGGTTGTACAGGCCGGCGGCCAGCTGCGTGGGGGTGCCGGGCTTCCCGCCGGCGTCGAGGCTCACGGCGATGATGTCGTCGCCGTTCGAATACTCGGCGATGAGCAGACTTCCCCGAAGGGCGCCACCGAAGGCGTTGGAGGTGTACTCGGCGATGCCGTCGGCCGAGCGGTGGAGTCCGAGGTCGAGGGCCGGCGGCGCCCATCCGGGATCCGGGAGGATCCCCACCGGGTACTGCGGGGTTTCGAACGGGTCGACGCCGCCGCTGGGGTTCCCCCCATTCAGTACGTACTGGCCACGGGAGGGGTTGGGATGGCCGTAGTAGCGCCCGGCGGTCGCCTTGGCCAGGAAGTCCCGACCGGCGGGCAGGTCGGTCAGCGCCGGCGGGTTGCCGGAGGGCCCGGACGGGGTGTTCCCGCCGGCTGATTCGTTGACCGGCACGTACAGGGAGCCGTTGGTGCTCCAGACGAGGTCGTAGGGGTTCCGGGTGCCGCTGGCGTACACGGTCACGGGTGCTCCGGTCGCGTTCGGGTTGTAGCCGGCGCTGGTGTCGACGTTCACCGGTGAAGTGCCCTGAAAGCGGGTGTCGCGGTCGACGTCGGCCACGAGGATGGCGGCACTGAGTGGTGTCTCCTCACGGTTACCCCAGTACGAGTCGGGGGCTCCGTAGCCGCTGAGAGAGCCCTGGGCCAGGTAGAGCCGCCCGTCGGGCCCGAAATCGATGCCGTTGTTCATGTGGTCGTGTATTGATCGGGGGAGACCGGTGACGACGTCCCGCTTGTTCTCGAGGTTGGTGCCGGTGAGTAGTGACAACGTGCCGGTGAAGTTCGCCATGTTGTCGGCTCCCAGGGCCCCGTGTGAGACCCACAGCCTCAGGTCACCTGCCGTCGAGGCCGGATCGAACCGGAGTCCGAGGATGGTGCGCTGGTACTGCCACCGGTTGAACACCTCGGGTGATCCGGTAGCCGTTCCATCCGAGCCGATCGTGTAGCGCATTATCTGGCCGATGGCGTTGGCCACGTAGAGCTTTCCGTCGGGGCCGAAGGTGACCACCGTTGGACCCGTGACGGCACCGATCGCGAACCGGTCGAACGACGTCGCGGCCGGCGGCACGCCCTGGCTCCCGGTTGTGAAGGTGCTCCTGAACAGCTCGAACGGGGTGCCGGCGGTGGACAGGAGGCCTGAGGTCGTCTGCACCGTGAAGGTCGTGTTCGGTGCGAGTGCCGAACCTGGCGTGAAGCTGATGAGGCTTCCGGCCGCATCGGAGTTGTAGACGCCTGTCACCTGGGTGCCGGTGGGATCGAGGAGCTTCACCGAGTTGGGGCCGATGGTGTTCCTGTCGGCCGAGGTGCTCAGGCTGAGGGTGACCGAGGAGGTGACGAAGACGCCGGTCGTCCCGTTTCGCGGATCCGAGTCGAGCACCATCGGGGGCGTGATCCTGGCGATGTCCACGTAATTGATCTTGGTATTCGTGCCGCCGGTGGCATCGAGGGTGATGCGCCCGTCGCTCACGTTCACGGTGACGGTCGACACACGGAACTTGGTCGTCTGGTCCGGTGTGAAGTTGTCGACGGCGAGGGTGCCCTCGACTTTGAGGCGGTGGACACTGTCGGTGTAGAGCGGATCCCCGACGGCCACTGTCACCAGGTAGGTCCCGGCTGAGACCGCGTACTCCCAACGGCCAGGGGTCAGGATCATCCCCTCCTCGTCGCTGGACCCGTTGGCCTGCATGGCGAGGAAACTGTCGAGGCGCTTGTCCGCTTCGAGGTTCCTCTCGCGGCCGTTGCCGACGAGAGAGAGTTTCTTGTTGTTGGTCTGCGTGAGCCAGCCGTACTTGCGCGTGGCATCGAAGGCCTGCCCGTAGTCCCTCGTGTAGCCGGCGGGGACCTGCCCCGCCTCGGACTGGAAGTTCACCCGGGCCACGACCGTGGCGTCGGCGGCCGCAGGCATGGGCGCGACCATGGCCGCCAGGCAGGCCAGCGTCACGAGCAGCGCCGGGAGCCGTGGCCGCGTCGACGGGTCCCTCGTTGGCGTCATCTCCCCAGCTCACCCCCCTACGTGCGGCGAACAGCGGAAACGACCGTTCGTCGCCGCCTCGCCCACTGATTGTACAGCACCTCAGGCGACGCCACTACCGTCCGTGGGCGCTCGGGGCCGCGTCCTCCGGGGCGATCCGCGGGGAACCGAACAATCTCCGGAATACCGCCGATGCTCGGGGTGAACTCCCGTTGGAGAGCTGATGAGTGCCGTAGTCCCAGAAGTTGGCGTAGGCGACCTGGTTGGACGATATCCACCGGCTCATGGCCTCGATGAACTGCGGATCGTCACCGCCGCCCCCTCGGCGGCGAGGCCACAGGCCCCACTCGTCGAACGACATCGGCTTGCGATGTGAAGCCGCGAACCGACGGTGCCAGTCGAGGCCGAAAGGCTCGTTCACCATGTCGTCCCAGCGGGCCGTGAAGTTGTTCGTGTGCCAGAAGCTGCTGTCGTAGTTGTCGAGCCCGATGTAGTCGACGTACTCGTCGCCGGGGTAGGACAGGTCCGGTGACGTGGCCTGTCGGCCGCGGGTCGGGTTCCAGGCGAAACGGAAGTGGGCGCCGGGAACCGACCTCATGGCGTTCACGATCCTGCGCCAGTACCGCACGAACGCCTCCTCGTGGCCGGCCGCGGCCCATGGAAACCAACTCCCGTTGAACTCCCATCCGAGTCGGATCGTGTCAGCGGCATGGCCCCGGGTGACGAGAACGTGGGCCAGGGCCGAGAAATGTCGGTCATAGCGGCCGGCAGCGCCGGCGTCGAGGCTGGATCCGTTCGTCGTGAGGATGGGCAC
Source organism: Acidimicrobiales bacterium (assembly GCA_035526335.1). Taxonomy (GTDB): domain Bacteria; phylum Actinomycetota; class Acidimicrobiia; order Acidimicrobiales. Next base: position 99,253 of record DATLCN010000046.1, read on the forward strand.
ACCCCACTCGAAGGCGACCCGTCCCTGGTCGGCTTGCCACCGGTCGAGGATCCAACTCGGGTTCTCGATCGTCCTCCACGAGCGCCCGTCGAAGAAATCGAGGACCTGGTCGACCGACCGCCCGGTCCAGGTCTCGAATCTGCGGACCCCGCTCGAGTTGCCTGCCCCGCGGTACACCCCGAAGCGCCGGGATTCCAGACTCCTCGGGGACGAGGCGGGCGATGTCCTACGGGCCTCCGGGTTCGTGGCGCCGGCGGCCAACGACGCGCCGAGCGCGAGTGCCGCCACGAGAACTGCGCACAGGCGGGTGGGCTTCATGTGAACAGGCTCCCCCGAAGGGGGAGCCTGTCGATTCTATTGGAGACTCGGCCCCGATCCTCGTCGGTGGTCCCCGGTGATCACACCGGGGATGTGACGCTGAGAACGAAGCTGGTCCGGCTCGACCCGCTCACGACGAGACCGTAGGTGTCCTTGGCGAGGGGCACCGACACCTTCATGCCGCTGGCGCCAATCTGCTGGGTCACCGTCTGCCCGGTGCTGGACAGCACCGTCAGCGTCAGCGAGGCGGCCTTGGGGAAGGTGAGGACGAATTGCGCGGTGCCGCCTCCGGTGGTGTGGCTGAAGGTCCGGCTCGACATCCGCGAGGTGAGGGATCCCGAGTAGGAGACAGTGGTCACGTTGGTGACCGTGAAAGTCGCGCTGGTGACCACCGTGCCTCCACCCACGAGGTCGGCCGCGACGGTGACGACGTGGCTGCCGGCTGAGATCGACCGGGTGTCGAAGGGCATGGCCGTTCCGTCGGCCGCGGTGCCGGCGAAGTCGTAGGGCTGCACCGCCTCGGTCTGCCTGGGCGGCTGCGCCATGTTGGCGTCATCGAGGTAGAAGCGGGCCTGCGAGATGGCCTTGTCGGACGAGGCCGAGATGAAGATGTTCCCGCTGACCACCGCATCGGCCAGGGAGGTCGGGCTGGTGCGGTTCGCCGTGTCGCTCTTGACCAGTGAGACCGTCGCTGCCGTTGAGGTGGGCGCCGTCGTGGTCGTCGTGGTCGTGGGCGTGGTCGTCGTGGTGGTGGCAGGAGTCGTGGTGGTGGTGGTGGTCGTCGTGGATGATGCCGTTCCGAACGACTGCTTGAAGGCGGCGGCAGCGTTGGGGTAGTTGCCCGCGGTGATGCCGTAGCCGGGTGGCTGCTCCCAGAAGTTCGCATAGGCCACGTTGTTGTTGGTGATCCATGCCTTCATCGAGGTGATGAAGTAGGGGCTGTCTCCGCCACCGCCACCCGGACCGTCGACTGCCCACACGCCCCACTCGTCATAGGTCATCTGCTTGCCATGAGCTGCGGCGAAAGCGGCGTGCCAGTTGAGGCCGTAGGCCTGGGTCGCGAACCAGTTCCAGCGGGCTGCCGCATCGGGGTACTGGGTGGCCCCGCCGTCGTAGGCGTCGAGTCCGATGTAGTCGACATACGCGTCACCCGGGTAGGCGGAGTCGGGGGCCACGTAGAGCCGCCCGAGCGTCGGGTTCCAGGTGAACCGGAAGTTGGCCCCGGGCACGGACCGCATGGCGGTGACGACCCGGCGCCAGTAGGTCATGAAGTCGGCCTTGTTGGCGTCGGTGACCGACCACGGGAACCAGTTCCCGTTGAACTCCCACCCGAGGCGGATCGTGTCGCTGCCGCGACCCTTGGCCACGAGGTTCTGGGCCAGGACGCTGAAATGGCTGTCGTAGGCGCCGGCTGCACCCTGGGCGAAGCTGGTGCCGCTGTTCAGCAGGATCGGCACGCCCCAGGAGAAGGAGTACTTCGTCCCGGTCGAGTTCCAACGATCGATGATCCAGCTGGGGTTCTCGATGCTCGCCCAGCTGCTTCCGTCGAAGAAGTCGGTGATCTGGTCGACGGGGCGCCCCAGGAAGGACTCGAAGTCGGCGGCGCCCGTGACGTTGCCGGCGCCCCGGTAGAGGCCGAGCCGGCGGGGAGCGCTGCTCCCCTCGCCGTACGCGGCGCTGGTCGGGCCGAAGCTGAAGGCGGCCGCGGTGATCGCCACTGCGATTGTCACAGCTGCGAAGGTGCGGATTCGGGTCGATGTCATCGGACTTCCTTGTGGTTGCGGAGGGCCCGAGTTGCCATCTGGGGAGTTCCGACTCCCGATGTCCCGGTGACCCTGCTGATGCGGTCATTTGCCTGATCGGGAGCCCCGCTCGCGAACCTGACGGCCCGGGCGGAGTGTTGGGGGAACGTTGTCGAACCGTGTCCGGATACGGGCGCGTGTTGACAGAGGGTTGGGCAACGGCCGTCAACCCGCCCGTCAGCCGGGCGTGAGATCGAAGTGAACTGAACTGTTCGCACCGCGGTGGTGTCGACTGCTCAGAAAGCCGGGCGTATCACCCCGCGGAGCCATTTCGGGCTGATCACTTCAGGCCACTCCGTCCTTTCGGGCACTCGGTTCGGAGGCGCGGAGGTCAGCGGCGCTCACCGCTCACCCCAGGAGTCCGACCGGGATCAGCGGGCGTCGGGCTCTAGGACGAGCGAGCGACCGCGGCGTCGGTCGGGTCGCGCTGGACCCGATGCTGCGCGGCCGCGAGCATGATTCCGATGAGCACCCACATCGGTTGGGGTAGCCCGCTCGACGTGAAATAGGGGAAGACGGCGTGCATGGGAACCAGAAGCGCGACGAGCACGATGAGTAGCCGGGCGACTGCCCGGCAGGGTGCCTCCTGGCTGTCCGCCAGTCGGCGGGCGCGGAGGCAGAGCGCCCACATGAGCGCGGCGTACAGCGCCAGCAGGGGTATGCCGCCCCGGAGCAAAAGCGTCAGGTAGAGCGACTCCGTGTACAGCCATGTGATTTCCGGTGGAAGATCGGGTCCGTACCCCATTACGAGGTGTCGGCTGATCACGGGGATGTACTGCTCCTTCCAGATCTCGAGCCGGAAGCCGATCGTCTGGGGAATCAGCTCGCTCCGCTCCTCGCCCGGCGCAGTCAGCTGTTGGCCTTCGAGACGTTTGGTCAGCACCGGGCCGAACAGGAAGGCAATTGCCAGCACCGCGACCAGCGACCACGCCAGCGCCCGTTCGAGATGGCCGTACCAGAGGGCAAGAACCACCGTTCCCGCCACGAAAGCGGCCAGCGTCGTGAGGGTGGTGGTGAGCACCAGCGCCGCGGATCCCGCGGCAAGCACGACCACCAGCCCCTTCACCCCCATCACGTTGCTCGAGCGGTCGAGGAGCAGGACCACGGTGAGGAGCAGGATGATGAAGAGGTAGCCGGCGAACGGGTGCCAGCCCGGGAACAGGCTCGTGGCGCGGGGGGTGTGGAGATAGCTCCAGGAGTAGAAGACGTCTCCGCCCGTGAGCTGGATGACCATCTGCCGGGTCCCGCCGATGTTGAGCTGCTGAAGGATGCCGACGGCGGACATGGGGAGACTGGCCAGCAGCAGAAGGCGCAACGCCTGCCGCCGGCGGTAGGCCGGGGACAGGGAGACCATCACCGTGCGGTAGAGGAGGAAGAACTGGACCGGGCCGAGCATCGTGCCGACATTGGTCGCGTCGAAGGGGGCGCCTCTGCGAGCCAGGCTCCATGAGCCCAGGAGGATCCCGGCGCCGGCGTAAGCCACTGCGAGAAAGTCCAGCGCGCACCAGCGGAAGGCACTGAGGCGGCTCGTCGGAACGAGTACGAGCGCGGCAACGCCGACGATGAGAGACTCGGACAACCGCAGCCCGGGGATCGGCACTCCTCTCTGCAGGCCGGCCGTCGCGGGTACCGCGCCGGCGAGCAGAAGGCCCCCGATGGCGGGACGGTAGAGGATGGCCAGGCCGAGCCCGACACCGATGAGCGCCACCGCGGCGGCAACTGGTCCGAAGATGAACGTGGCGCCGACGAAGACGCTCGAGGCAGGGACCAGGGCGGTCATCGCGATCTCGTGGGACCGCTTGGTCAACCACCCCTGCTCGGACGGCTCGAGGCGGCTCGTGACGAGCGCGGACTTCTGGTTCACCTGCATGGCCTGGTCGTCAAGCCGGGTCTCTCGCCGCGCTCGCCTTGACCATGGGATTGACAATGGCCTCCACTGCCGCGTGTTCCCGCAGCTCGCGGTGGGTGACGAGCCGGCCCCGCCGCCGGCGCACGAGCATCGTCCATGCCGGTGTGACACCGAACTGGCCCAGCAGCGTCATCGCCGACCGGACATTGGCGGCTGTGGTCTCTTCCATCACGATCAGGATGGTCAACTGTGACTCCAGGGCGAGCGATTCACCTGCGGCCGCCCCTCCGGGTACTCCGCCCGGCACGAGGGTGAGGCGCCTGGATCCGTTCCGGTCGGACGGCCCGTCCGGCATGAGCGCGAAACGTGACTTCCCGAACCGTTGCGTTGAACCGTCGGCGACCACGACGTCGCCCCCCTCCAGCTTGGCGGCGGACGCCAGGGCACGAGCCAGGTCACCGACCATGGCCTCCAGATTGGGCCTGACGGGTATCAGGGCGATCCTCGCGGGAAGCGATCCGCAGAGGGAGCGCCATCGGTCGAGGAGCGCAGCTGCCGATAGGACCGAAAGCCCCTCGAGCGGTGTCACCGGGCAACCCGTCTCCGCCCCCAGTGAGCCGGCGTCGTCGATGCGAGGGTTCGAACGTTCCCACGCGGCGACGATCACCGCACCGAGGCAGAGGCCGAGAAGAAGGCCTACGGGAAGGATGCCGGACCTGCCGGTGGTGACCCGTCCGGCAGCTTTGGGCAACCGGGCCACAACTATGGCGCCGGGCAGGATGGTGGGTGAGGCAGGGGTGGCAGCGGAGATGGCCTCGGCCACCGCCCGTGCTCCCCTTACGGCCACGACCGGATCGTCGTCGACGTAGCGGACGGTGAGCAGTGAGGTCCCGAGCGGCGAGAGCGCGGAAATCCGCGCTCCGACCCGCTCGGGAGTCGTTTTGAGTGACTTGGCGACGGCCCCCAGCACGGCGCTGTCCTGTGGGATCAACTCCGCATAGGTCCCCGCTGTCACCGCGTTCGTGTTGCTCGGTCGCACGACGAGCAGCGCCTCCGCCCGGTAGAAGGAGGAGGTCGGTGCATCGGTCAGCTGAACCGCGAACGTGGCGACGATCAAGGTCGTCGTGACGGGCACCCACCACCGCCGGCGGAGCCAGGCCAGCCTCGCGCGGAGCGGCGGGCCCTCGAAGGGCCGGCTCATGGCTGGCTCCCCGCCAATGCCGCGGCGTCGGCGGAGGCCAGGCAGAGCACGTCCCTCAGCCGGCGCAACTGGTCGTCCCACCTGTCCGCCTGAAGGCGATGGGCGGCGGGGGCGGCCACGAGAAGCTCTGCGTGACGGGCAACCGCAGCACGCAGGCCCGCGGCGATCGAGTGTGCGTCGTTGTCGACGTGCACGGCGTGGGGGAACAGTTCGCGCAGGGCCGGCCAGTCGCTGACGACGACCGGCCGCCGCGTGTACACCGCCTCGTACGCGGCGCGCATCACCGAGTTCGACTCGGTCGACAGAGCCATGACGAGGTGGGAGCGCTCGAGGGCCGCCCGATAGGAGTCGAGCCCAAGATAGCCGACGAAGGTGACATTGGGCGGAGGTGAATCGAGCAGGCCCGGCGGACACTTCTGCACGTCGCCCGTCACCCGGATGTCCATCTCCGGCACCAGCCGCGCCGCCGACACCACCTGATCCGCAGGCTCGTCGCCACCGAACGTCCCGACGAACAGCACCTGCGGCCGGCCACGGAGAGGTTCACCCGGCGACGGATCCCATGGCGGTGGAGCCTCGTGCACTATCACCGGGGACCCGCCCGCCGAGTCGACCACTGAAGCCAGTTCGGGCGTCGTGACCAGCGTCGACCGTGCGCGCCGGAGGAGCCAGCGGTGGATGGAACCGAGTCGGGCCGAGTGACGGTCGCCCATCAACCCGAAGGCGCCCGGGTGGCTGTCGAGTACGACCGGAACGTGCCACGCCCACCCGTACAGAAGGGCGATGAGGCCAGGAAAGACCGGGGGAGCGGTCGCGATGACCGATCGGGGTCGCTTCCGCAGAAGGTAGGCAGCCGAGGCGACGGCGCTGAAGCCGTAGCGCAGCGGCACGAGCGCCTCGCCCCGCAGGGACCGTGGGTAGACGCAGAGGCTCTGGCCCCCCAGCGCCCGCGAAATGTCGGCGGACCTCCCGCCTACTGCACTCCATGCCAGGAAGGCCACCGGTACGCGCGGCAATCGATCAGACGAGAGCAGCTTGGCATTGGTGCTCTGGCTGGACGCTCACCGCCACCAACTATACCCGTGACCATGGGCGGGCAGATTGCGGGCCGGGCGAGGTTCACAGAGGCCATCCAGGGAACGTCCGATAGCTCGGAGCTCGCGATCCAGGGGTACCCTCAGGACCCGGACGGGGCCCAAGGGGCCGAGCGAGAAGGTGGACGAAGGTCAGCTGGTGGTCGAAAGCAACGGGACCTTGCTCCCATCGGTTTCGGTCGTGGTGCCGACCTACAACCGACGTCAGAATCTGGAGCCCCTGATTGCCCGCCTCGCGTCCGACGCGGCCACCACGGAGATCGTGGTGGTGGTCGACGGATCCAATGACGATTCCCTGGAGATGCTCGAGCGGCTCGCCGAGCAAGAGCCACGGCTCCGGCCGGTCGCGCAACCCAACAGGGGCCTTCAGGCTGCCCGCCAACTCGGCGCGGTCTCGGCTCGGGGTGAGATCGTCGTCTTCCTCGACGACGACGTGCTTCCGTCCCCGGCACTCGTCACGGGTCATGCCCGTCACCATGCCCGCCGCTCGGCCGATGTGGTCGTCGGGTACATGCCGGTCCTGCTCCCCCCCGAGCGGCAACCCGGACAATTCGCCTCGTATCTGTACGCGAGCGAATACGAGGAGCATTGCGCGGAACAGGAGCGCGATCCCTCGAGGATCCTCAAGTCACTTTGGATGGGCAACGTGTCGCTCCGCCGGGAGGACTGCGTTCGGATCGGGATGCAGTCAGAGCCGTTTTCCCGGGTTTATCACGAGGACACCGACCTCGGGCTCAGGTTTCACCGGGCAGGTCTCCGGGCCACTTTCGACCGTTCCCTGCTGGCGACCCATCTGCACACGAGGGCGCTTCGGGCGTTCCGTTCCGATGCCCGCTCACAAGGGATAGGCCGGTGGCATCTCCGCCAGCTCCACACCGAGGTGGATGCCAACCTGACCACGGCTCTGTCTCGCGATCTCCCGGCTGTCGCCCGGGCCCTCCTTTCCGCTTGCCGGCGGGCACCGTGGGTGTGCGTGGCAGTCTCGACCGTACTCAGTGCGACCGTGGTGATCGCCGGGCGGCTGCGCCGCTTCGGTCTCGAGACCAACCTGGCCCGGGTGCTCCGCCGGGTGGAGCAGCAGTACGGCGTCGAGCTCGCGGAGCAACGCCGACGAGAGGTGGAACGGTCCGCCCCGTCACTTCCGTAGCTCGAACGGCGTGATTTCAGCAACGGATTCCACCGTGCGGCTCGCACACGTCAGCAGGTCCTCGTAGATCAGTGTCTCGGGAAGCCGGGAGATGGCGAGGCCGCGACTGGCTAGGTCGGAGGCGATTTCAGCCTGATGGTCGTCGATGTGCTCCCCGAAGGCTTTTTGGCGGGGAACGAGGACCGGGAAGCGGCCTGACTCGAGGGCGACCAGCGAGGAACCGGCCCCGGCGTGGCAGACCACCACGTCGGCGTCGCGCATCGCCGCCTCGAGCTCGCGAGCGGGCACAAAGGCACGGGAGTCGATCGGCAGCCCTGTGACGTCGGTTGATCCTGTCTGCCACAGGACGTCGACATCGGGCGGTAGGAGCTGGTGCATTCGCTTGATCAGGCGGCGAAAGCCGTATGTTTCGGAGCTTCCCACGCTCACGACGACGCGCCGGAGCTTGGAGCCGGGCGAGCCGGCGACCGGCGTGAAGCCGTCGAATATGGATCCTCCGTAGCGCCAAGGTCCGGTCGCCCACGCACGGTACTGGGTGTACAGATTCATCCCCGGGAGCACCTTCAGCACCCGACCGGTCATGGAAGGTCCCATGGTCCGGGTTGCGCTTTCGATGTAGTGGCAGGACGCGCCCCGTGCCCGTGCCAGTGGAAGCGACGAAATGGCGATACCCGAACCCGTGCTCACGGCAACGGAAAATCGTCTCGAGCGGAGGAGGCGGGCAGCGACCAAGGCGTTGGCCGCGGTAGTTCCGAGATCCCGCGGTCGCGGATACCGGCCGAACACGACCTCCTGCCCTGCCAGCAATGAGCGGCTCTGCGCGGTGTCGAACGTGAGCCATACGAAAGGACCATCAAGGCCCAGACGGGGCAGGAGCGACTGAAGCTCCTTCAGGTGGCCCCCGGCCGACGCCACCAGGAGGACCGTCATTTCCCTCGGTAGCCTTTCGTGGACCCGACCGAGCCAGGATTTGGAGGAGTGTCCGGGTGAACCTGGCCATCGTCCACGACTATCTCACCCAGCGCGGTGGAGCCGAGCGGGTGGTCCTGCGTCTGGCAGGGCTGTTCCCCGACGCCCCGGTGTTCACGTCCGTCTACGCGGCGGACATGACATTCCCCGAGTTCCAGCAGTTGAAAGTCGTCACATCCGACCTGCAGGGGAAGATCGATCCCGCACGGTTTCGCCTCGCCGCCCCACGGTATCCAGCCGCTTTCCGCCGCTTCGATCTGTCCGCCTTCGACCGGGTGATCGTGACGACGTCCGGATTCGCGCATCATGTTCGTCATGGCCGGGCTCTCGTATATTGCCACACCCCGCCTCGGTTCCTTTACGACCCGGCGACCTATCTCGGGAGCCGTGCCCTTGCCGCCGCGGCGTTTCCCGGCCTCGCATGGATGCGGGCTCGTGACCGGCGAGCCGCCGCCGGGCATGAGTCCTTCGCCACCAGTTCCCGTGTCGGGGTCGAGCGGATACGGGCGATCTACGGGAGGGATGCCCGCGTGATCCACCCCCCCTTGTGGACGGGCCATCTTCCCCTGGAGGTATGCGATCCGCCGGAGGATCCCCACGCACTGGTGGTGGCGCGGCTGCTTCCATACAAGCGAATCGACGTGGCGATCCAGGCATGTTCGATCGCCGGCATCCCGCTCACCATCGTCGGCACGGGCCCGGACGAAGCGCGCCTCCGTCGCATGGCCGGGAACGACGCGCGGTTCCTCGGGCGTGTGCCCGATGATGCAATGGCGGATGTGTGGGCGCGCCATTCGGTGGTGCTCGCGCCCGGGCTGGAGGATTTCGGATATGGGCCGGTGGAGGCGAATTTCGCCGGCAGGCCCGTCTTGGCACTGCGTGCGGGAGGAGCCCTGGAGACAGTCCAAGACGGGGTCACGGGCTTGCTCGTAGAGGGGGAGAACCCGGGACTGTGGGCCGACGCGCTGCTACGGGTGCACGGACGGACATGGGCCCCAGAGGCCCTGCGGGCGTGGACAACAAGGTTCAGCGGCCCCTTGTTCGACGCCGGCATCGAGGCCTGGCTGGCGACCACCTGACGACGATGTCCCCGTCGCTTGGCGGGTCGCGATAGCCCTCGGTAGGCTCCGCCCGCGATGTCGGCTTTCCTCCGGGGCTACCTCAGTGTCTTGGTCTTCGGCGCTGCCGCGGTCGCCATGGTGGGAGCGATGCTCGGTGCCGGCCGGCTTCTACGTCCCACCAGGCCGCAGCCTCAGAAGTACATCTCATACGAAAGCGGTGTCGATCCGGTCGGTACAGGCTGGTCGCAGAGCCAGGTCCGCTACTACATCTTCGCCCTGCTCTTCGTCATGTTCGACGTGGAGGCCGTCTTCATCTTCCCCTGGGCGATCCGCCTGGAGGCGCTCGGTGTCTTCGGGCTCGTGGAGATGCTCATATTCATCGTCATCCTGGCGCTCGGCCTCGTGTATGCCTGGCGCAAGGGGGTGCTTCGGTGGGTCTAGTGGAGAGGGGGCTCATCCCCAAGCCCCTCACACACCTGCTCAACCTCAGCCGCAAGTACTCCCTCTGGGTGTACCAGTGGGGGCTGGCCTGTTGCGCCATCGAGATGGGAGCGGCGTTCGGCTCGCCCCGCTACGACGTCATGCGCCTAGGCGTCATCCCCTTCCCCGCCAGTGCCCGTCAGGCCGACCTTGTGGTGATCTCCGGGACGGTCACGGACAAGATGGCTCCGCCGATCCGCCGGCTGTGGGAGCAGATGCCGGATCCCAAGTACGTGATCTCGATGGGTTCCTGCGCCAACTGCGGAGGGCCCTACTGGGACAGCTACTCGGTCACCAAGGGCGTCGACCAGATCATCCCGGTGGACGTGTACGTGCCGGGTTGCCCACCCCGCCCGGAGGCCCTCCTCGAAGGCATCGTGCTTCTCCAGGAGCGCATTCAGCACGAGGACATGGCCGAGCGGTGGAAGGGGGACCCCATTGTCGTCGGCGCCTGAGGACGCACCTCAGCGGATGCTCGAGGTGCTCCGGCGCGAACTCGGTGGGGCCATCCTGGGTTCGGAAGACACCGGATCGGATCTGTGTGTACGGGTCCACTGCACCATGTGGCGCCGCGTGGCCGAGATCTGCCGCGAGAAGCTCGACATGGACTACTTCTGTTTCCTGTCCGGTATCGACTGGATGGTCAACCCGGCGATGTCCGGTGAGAAGGTATGGGAACCAGAGGGCGGCGGAGTGGTGATGGAGGGTGACGAGGCCGAAGCGGCTCCCGCCACTGGCCTTCAGACCGGCGTGGCCGGTGGGGACACGAGGTTCCAGGTGTTCGCCCGGCTCTACTCGACCACCGAGAAACGGGGGCTGACACTCAAGGCCGACCTCGACGAGGCCCAGCCGCGGGTCGACTCCTGGGTCGGTGTCTACCGCGGCGCGGACTGGCACGAACGCGAGACCTGGGAGATGTACGGCTTCGATTTCCAAGGCCACCCCGGACTTCGCCACATGTACCTGCCCGGCGAGTTCGAGGGTCACCCGCTGCGGAAGGACTTTCCCCTTCTTTCCCGGGAGGTCAAGCCCTGGCCCGGCCTGGTGGATGTCGAGCCCATGCCGGGCGAGGAGTCCGGCGCCGATGACGGAGTGGCCACCGCGGGAGCCGAGGCCTGATGACGGTCACCACCGACTGGCAGAAGTCCGCGTACATCGCCGGCCAGGCCGCCGACGCGAGGGTGAACGTGGAGTTGGAAACCGAGGGCATGACCCTCAACCTCGGTCCGCAGCACCCGGCCACCCACGGAACACTGCGCATCGTCGTGCGCCTCGACGGCGAGCAGGTGGTGTGGGCCGAACCCATCTGTGGCTACATGCACCGCGGCTACGAGAAGCTCTGCGAGGTCCGCACCTACCCGCAGGTCACCACCCTGATCAACCGCATCGACTGGCTCGGCCACTTCGCCAACGAGGTGCCGTTCATCCTCGCCGCAGAGCGGCTCATGGGCATCGAAGCGCCACCACGGGCCCAGTGGATCCGCACGCTCTTCTTCGAGATGGCCCGAATCGCCAACGTCAGCCTCTTCTTGGGCGACATGGGGATCCAGCTCGGAGCCATAACGCCGGTCTTCTACGCCTTCCGCGACCGTGAATACGTATTGAACCTCATGGAGGCCGCCACGGGTGGCCGGTTCCATCCCAACTTCGACCGCCTGGGAGGGCTGAAAGATGACCTGCCCAGGGGCTGGGTCGACGAATGCCACGGTGTGATGGCCAGGGTCGTCTCCTTCTGCCAGGAGATGGAGGACCTGCTCATGGGCAACCGGATCTTCCAGACCCGTACCCGCGGGATCGGTGTCATCCCAGCCGCCGTCGGGCTGGAGTACGGCCTCTCCGGTGCCAACATCCGCGCCAGCGGTGTCGACTGGGATCTGCGTAGGGACGAGGACTCACCTCTGGCGTGGAAGCACTGCGACTGGAAGGTGTGGACCCATCCCGACGGTGACTCCTACGCCCGTTACTGGGTCCGGCTCCAGGAGACCCGGGAATCGGCGCGGATCATCACCCAGCTGCTCGATGGGCTTCCCTCCGGGTCCATCCAGGCGAAGGTTCCCCGAATCATCAAGGTGCCGCCGGGAGAGGCCTGGTGCCACACGGAGAACCCGCTCGGGGAGATGGGGTACTACGTCGTCAGCCAGGGTGGCCGAGGGCCATTCCGGGTCAAGATCCGCAGCGCCTCGTTCAACAACATCTCGATCGTGCCCTGGCTGCTCCGTGGCGTCTACGTTCCCGACGTGATCACGATCCTGGCGTCGCTCTACTTCATCCTCGGGGACATCGACCGCTGATGTGCCTGACCCTCGGAGTCGATTTCGGGGCCTACTGGGCCACCACGCTCCTGAAGGTCATGGTCGTCCTCGGCCTCATCCCCGCCGGCGCGATCATTTTGGGCTACGTGTTCCTGCTCAAGATGATGAGTCACATGCAGAGCCGGCTCGGCCCAATGGAGGCGGGTCCCCACGGATCTCTGCAGCTCGTGGCGGACGGGCTCAAGTTCATCCAGAAGGAGGACATCTTCCCGGAGCGCTCCGACCGCTTCGTCTTCGCCGCCGCCCCGATCGTGGTGCTCCTGTCCACCTTCCTGCTGTACATCGTCATTCCGGCCGGCCCGAGGCTGATCATCGAGGACCTGGACACCGGCATCTTCTTCGCCCTCGCCGTCTCGTCGCTGTCCGTTCTCGGGATCCTCATGGCCGGATGGGCCTCGGCCAACAAGTACTCCCTGATCGGTGCCCTGCGGGCCGCAGGCCAGTTGATCGCCTACGAGCTGCCGCTGGTACTCGCCGTGGTGGGGGTGGTGATACAGGCGGGCACGATGAGCCTCCAGGGAATCGTGATGGCCCAGGCCGACGGTGAGATTTTCGGCGTCGGCATCATCGGGAACCCGTTCCTCCTGACCCAGTTCATCGGGTTCGCCCTGTTCCTCGTAGCGGCTCAGGCCGAGCTGACCCAGGCCCCCTTCGACATGCCGGTGGCCGAGTCGGAACTCGTCGCCGGTTACATGACCGAGTACACCGGTTTCCGCTTCCTGTTCTTCTTCATGGGTGAGTTCGGCACCGCATTCGCCTTCTCCGCCATCGGCGCCACCCTGTTCCTCGGGGGATGGTACGTGCCGGGCGTGCACGGGACCCTCGCCGACGTTCTCGGCCCACTGGTGCTGGGGGCCAAGATAATGCTGGTCGCCTTCTTCATCTTCTGGTTCCGCTTCAGCTATCCGCGCCTGCGGGAGGACCAGCTTCAAGCTTTTGCCTGGAAGTTCCTCATCCCGCTGTCCCTGCTCAACATCGCCGTGACCGGCGTATTGAAAGTCGCGTTCTGATCTGATGCCTCCGATCCCCGGGCTGCTGAAGGGTCTCGGCGTCACCTTCAGGACGATGCTGAAGCCTGCGGTGACCGTCCAGTATCCGCACGTCAAGGAGGCGCCACCCACCCGTGCGCGCGGGGTGATCGCGCTCAAGGAGGAGAACTGCACCGTCTGCATGCTCTGCGCGCGGGAGTGCCCGGACTGGTGCATCTACATCGAGGGCTACAAGGACAAAGCTCCCCCCCGACGGGAAGGCGGCAAGCCCCGCACCGTACAGAAGCTCGACCGCTTCGACATCGACTACTCGCTGTGCATGTACTGCGGCATATGCGTCGAAGTGTGTCCGTTCGACGCTCTCTTCTGGAGTCCTGAGTTCGAGTACTCCGAGGTGAAGATCGCTGACCTCCTGCACGACAAGAGCAAGCTCGGGGAGTGGATGGAGACGGTACCGGAGCCGCCGGCGCTGGAGCGTGGCGCCGAGGCCAAGAAGGGCGCCAAGAAGTAGCCGATGGTGGCCCAGAACGTCATCTTCGGGATCATCGCCGCGGCCATGGGCCTGGCCGCCATCCGGGTGGTCACGACCAAGAACATCGTCCACGCCGCCCTGTACCTGGTGGTGGTGCTGGCCGGCGTGGCCGCCATCTACATCCTCCTGGCGGCCGAGTTCACGGCCGTTGTACAGATCCTCGTCTACGTCGGGGCCATCCTCGTTCTGTTCCTCTTCGGGATCATGCTGACCCGTGCACCCATCGGGCGCACCTCCGACCTGGACAACGACCAGCGGTGGCTCGCCCTGGTGGTGTCGATGCTGCTCCTCGGGGTGCTGGCCGGCGTGCTGACCGACGCCTACGACGACGTGAAGCTGCCCGCCGACGCCGCCGTTCAGCGCAGCGGTGAGGTTGGTTCATCGATCTTCCAGGTCTACGTGATCCCCTTCGAGGTGATCTCGGTGCTCCTCCTCGCCGCACTGGTGGGGGCCGTCGTCATAGCCAGGAGGGACTGACGATGTACCTGAACCAGTTCCTCCTGCTGGCCGCCTTCCTGTTCAGCGTCGGCGTCTACGGAGTGCTGGCCCGGAAGAACGGCGTGCTGGTGCTCATGTCGGTCGAGCTGATCCTGAACGCGGTGAACATCAACCTGGTCGCCTTCGGCGCCTTCCACAACACGGTGGCAGGGCAGGTCTTCGCCCTGTTCGTCATCGCCGTGGCGGCCGCCGAGGTCGGGGTCGGCTTGGCCATCGTCCTGCTCATCTACCGCAACCGGCAGTCGATCGATCTGTCCGAAGTCGATCTGATGAAGGGCTGAACGTGCTCGCTCACGCCTGGGTCATCCCCGCGGTGATGGTCCTCTCCTTCGCCCTGATTCTGTTCTTCGGCAAGCGCCTTCCGCGCAAGGGCCACGAGATCGGCCTGGTGGCGATCGGGATCGCCTTCGTGCTCTCCAGCGTCTGTGCCGTGGAGTGGGTGGGACGCTCTGCCGACCTCACCGTGGCGCCGGCGGTTTCCGAGGCTCACGGCACGGGCCAGGCTTCGGAGATAGCGGACCACGACGGGTCGGGGGCTGCGGCCGCAGCAGAGGATGACGGCGGCGAGGAGGCTCACGAGGTCGAGCCGATACGTGCGCCTGTGGTCCGCGAGGCGACCTGGTTCGAGAACGGGCAGGTGAAGATCAAGGCCGGCATCCACATGGACGGCCTCGCCGTCGTCATGCTGTTCGTGGTCACGCTGATCTCCCTCGCCGTGCATGTCTTCTCGACCAGTTACATGCACGACGACCGCCGATACACCCACTTCTTCGCCGCCCTCAGCCTGTTCACCGCCGGCATGCTCATCATGGTCACCGCCGGCAACACGCTCCAATTGCTGTTCGGCTGGGAGATGATGGGCCTCTGCTCGTTCATGCTCATCGGGCACTGGTGGGAGGAGAAGAACAACTCCGACGCCGCCCTCAAGGCCTTTTTCACCACCCGCACCGGCGACATCGGGCTGCTCGTGGGGATCTCCATCCTCTTCTTCGCCGCCGGCAGCACCTTCGACATCGCCATCATCAACCGGGCCGCCCTGTCAGGCGACATCAGCCACACCGTGCTGTTGGCCGCCGCCGCCGCTCTGTTCTGCGCGGTGATCGGCAAGAGCGCA
>DATLCN010000007.1:0-106073 GCA_035526335.1 Acidimicrobiales bacterium
TCTCGGCGTGACTTCACAACGCGTCCGGGATCTCATCCACGACGGTGCCCTGCCTGCCCGGCGCGTCGCGGGACGCTTTGTCGTTGACGAGTACGCCCTGCTCCTTCTCGCCGAGAACCGCAGCCCGGGACGGCCACTGTCTCCCCGCAATGCCTGGGGACTCATCTCGCTCCTCGAGCGCGGCGACGCCCCAGATCTTGCGCCCGCGGACCGGTCCAAGTTACGCCGCCGTCTGCGTGACCATCCGAATCTCGGGGACGTCGCCCGCTGGACGAGGAGGAGGAGCGTCATCGAACGCCTCCACGTTCATCCCGGTGCGCTCCGCCGGGCGATCACCTTCCCGGGCGCAGTGCGGACCGGTGCGTCGGCACAAGGCCATGACGTCATCGACCCCGCACGGGCGGAGATCTACCTCCCGCGAGCCAAGCTGGCAGCTCTGCGGCGTCAGCTCCACGCGGAGCCCGTCGATTCGCAACAACGGGACAGGGCCGCCAACCTGATCGTCCACATTCCGGCGGTGGATGGGTGGCCCTTCGACGGTAACGAAGCCGGCACCGTCACGGTCGCTGTCGACCTGTGGGATGCGGGCGACACCCGATCGCGCCGCGCCGCCCGTCGGCTGTACGACGCCGCTCTGCGCGCGGAGCGCTACGAGGTGGCGCATCGATGACGGCGATCCCGCGCATCGCCCGTGCTCCCGTTGTGCTCCCCGAGTTGTTCGGCATGCTCGCCGCCGTCTGGGCCACGCTCCATGAACTGGCCGGAGAGACGGACATTTGCCGTGGACGGTCGTCGGAGGCCAGATGGTCTACCTCCACGCCTTGGAGCATGACGTGGACCCGCCGCGGGTCTCGACAGACATCGATGTAGCCGTCGACGTTCGGTCCGACCCCAAGGGCATCGCCAAGGTCGTAGGCGTTCTCCTCGGGCTTGGGTTCACTCCGGCAGGCGAGAGCCCTGAAGGCCACCTGCATCGATTCGAAAAGCACAATGCCGCGGGCAGAGCCGTGGTGGACCTGGCCGTCGATGAGGCGGAGTTCGCGGACGACTCCGGTCCCCCGACTGGTTCTGCAGGTTCGGTCGCGGTGGACGTTCTCGCTCCTGAAGGCGCCGGGCGACGCGCCAATCTGCGGACCGTGGGGCGCGCCACGGCATTCCCCGCCAAGGGCGTGACTCAGGCGCTTCGCCGGACGCAGCTGCTTCCGGTCGCTCACAGCGGCTCTGTCGCCTGGATTCCGCGTCCCGACCTCCTCGGTGCCATCGTGCTCAAGGCCGTCGCTGCCGACGTGGACCAGGCGGACAAGGAGCGCCACTTGATCGACCTCGGTTTTCTCTGCGGGCTAGTGGGTGACCCATTCGAGATGGCTGAGCTGGCCCCACTGCGGCCAGCGGAGGGCGACGCGTCGACGGTGGCGCCACTCCTCCTCCGGCCCGAAGAAGCAGCCGCGGTCCTGGGCATCGGGCGCTCCACGCTCTACGAGCTTCTCGCCGCCGGTGCTGTCGAGTCGGTGCTGATCGGCAAGTCCAGGCGCGTGCCGGTCGCTGCCCTGGACGACTACGTGGTCCACCTGCGGGCGATGCAGGGTCAATGGACCCACGCCCACGCTCGGCGGGCAGCTCGCGGCGAGCCGCGCTTCAGCGCGTCGAGCGCCCCGTGACGCCGCTGCGGCCAGGTGGTGATCCCCAACCGACGACCGCACAGGCGAAGCGGAAGGCGGCGGACGTCCTCGGAAAGCGGTTCATGCCCCGCCGGCAAGAGGACGTGGCGGACGCCGAAGAACCGGATGTTGGAGAAATGTTGGTTTTCGCCGGCTTCACAATGGCCGACAGCAGGGCAAGTGCCCTGACCAGCCACTTCGAGGAGTCGGGAAGGCGGGATTCGAACCCGCGGCCTCAGCGTCCCGAACGCTGTCGGGGCGTATTTCGGCGAATGGCTATGAACTAAAAGTGCAGGTCAGATGGGGTGAGCTTGACTTCGGCGAACGCCCTCGAACGGCAGCGAATGTGCCATGGATGTGCCATGGCGCTCAGTCCGAAGCCTGCCGCGATCCGGCCCAACACCGACGATCAGGAAACGTCGGTTTGGAAGCGGACTCGCTCTTGGAGCCAGGCGGCAAGCCACGCTTCGTCGACCTCGTGCGCGGCCACAGCGAGCATCGCCGTTTCGGCCTCGTCGACGTTCGGCGGGTCGGGGTCCCAGCGGCCACCGTTGAGATCGATGAAGAGGACCAGACAGGTCCACGCGGCGCGCTTGTTGCCGTCCGGTAGCGGATGGTTCCAGGCCAGCCGGCAGGCGAGCACACCGGCCTTCTGATACACGTCGGGATAGAAATCGTCGTCCCCGAAGCCGGCGGCCGGAGCGTGGAGAGCGGAGTCTGCCAGGTCCATCCGGGAGGCCTTCGCCAGGGTGGAAGCCGGAACACCGGTGACCTGCTCGGCGAGCCAGAGGAACTCGGCAAGCTTGAGGTAGCGCGTCACTGAGCGAGGCGGTCGAGCAACTGCCTGTCGCGTTCCAACAGCTTCTTTGCCCGCGCCGTGAAGTCCTTGTCGGCGCGCACGCGCTCGACCTCGGCAGCCAGCGCCTCGATGATCACGGCGTTCATGCTGGTCCCCCGGACACGGGCGATCGCCTCGGCCTCGTCCGCGAGTTCTTCAGGGAGCCGGACAGTCGTCTGCTTGGCGGTCATGGGATCATGATATCGCGAGGTGCCAGTACCACTTCAGCACGGCCACTTCTTCGGTCGGCATCTGAATACCCGCGGGTGACACGGCTTCGACTCTGTCACCCGCGTGCATCCCGCGCAGGAGAACCATCGCCTTCGCGGCGAGTTTGTCGGAATACGGTTTCGGCGTGCTGGAGTGTCCTGCACCATTGGTGAGCGACTGCCCTACAATCGAACGAACGTTCGAGATTGGTGGTAGCCGTGGGTGTGCCGCAGCAACTTTCGCTCATCAAGGAACCCATGAACGTCGCTGAGCTGACCGCGGATCCGGGCGCTGACTACGGGGAGGTCTTCACCCGGAGGTGGGTTGTCGACCTGATTCTCGACCTCGTCGCCTACACGCCCGACCGGGATCTGGCCTCGCTGGTTCTCGTCGAGCCCTCGTGTGGTTCTGGTGCCTTCCTCGGCCCCATCGTCGACCGCCTCATCGCCTCCGCCACCCTTCACGGGCGTGACCTGTTGTCGCTCGACGGCGCCATCCGGGCCTTCGACCTGCTCGACGCCAACGCCGAGCTCGCCCGGAAAGGGATTTGTCACCGCCTCCACGAGGCGGGAGCCGCCCGGGAGGACGCCGAGGCGCTCGCCCGGAGTTGGGTCACGACGGGAGACTTTCTGCTGAAGGATCAAGAACCGGCAAGTGCGAACTTCGTCGTCGGCAATCCGCCCTACATCCGCCTGGAGAGCGTCGCTCCCCGGGTCATGGAGGCGTATAGACGGCTGTGGCCCACCATGCGCGGCCGCAGCGACATCTACGTGGGCTTTATCGAGCGGGGTCTCGACCTGCTCAAGCCCGGCGGTGTGCTCGGCTACATCTGCGCCGATCGCTGGATGCGCAACCAGTACGGGGCCGACCTACGCGCCCTGGTGAGTTCGTCGTACGCGGTCGAGACCGTGATCACGATGCACGACGTGGACGCCTTCGAGGACGATGTCTCGGCCTACCCCGCCGTTGTGGTGCTGAGGAACGGGCCACAGGGACCAGCGACAGTCATCGAGGCGAACGGGGGGTTCAGCAAGGACGCTGCCGCCGAGGTGGTCACCTGGGCGCGAAGGCCGAGCCGTCGCATCCTCACGTCCTCGACTTTCGAGGGATCCCGGCTCGATCACTGGTTCGCCGGACGAGAGCTGTGGCCGAGCGGTACCCCGGCGCGGCTGGCCCTCGTCGACGACCTCGAGGCCAGATTCCCCCCGCTGGAGGACCGTAGGACCGGAACGCGAGTCGGCATCGGTGTCGCCAGTGGCTGCGACGAGGTGTACATCACCTCCGATGCCGATCTGGTCGAAAGCGAGCGCCTGCTCCCGCTGCTTCAAGCCGCAGACACGACCACGGGCGCCGCGTCCTGGGGCGGCAGCTATCTGGTGAACCCATGGAACGCCGACGGCCTGGTGGACCTCGAGCGCTATCCCCGTCTATCGAGTTACTTCGAGGCCAACGCAGGGCGGCTCCGGGATCGCCATGTGGCGAGACAGCGGCCGGCCCAGTGGTACCGGACTATCGACCGGGTCGACATGAGCCTGCTCCTGCGGCGGAAGCTCGTATTGCCCGATCTGAAAGCGGCGGCACACCCTGTGCTTGATGACGGAGATTGCTACCCGCACCACAATCTCTACTTCGTCGTCTCCGACGCCTGGGACCTCGAGGTGCTCGGTGGGCTGTTGCTTTCCGACGTCGCGAATCTTTTCGTTGGCGCCTACTGCGTGAAGATGCGAGGTGGCTGCTATCGCTTCCAGGCCCAGTACCTGCGCAGAATCCGAGTTCCGGCGGTCGACTCCGTCCCGCGGTCCTCGGCTAAGCGCTTGGTGCAAGCCTTCCGCGATCGGGATCGAGACGCCGCCTCCTCGGTCGCCGCCGCGCTCTACGGACTCGACGCGAGCACCTTGCTCAGGGCGGTCCGCCCGCCCGGACCTGTTCCCTAGCTCTCCCACGGCAGGTCGGGCTTGGTGGCCTTGAACTGGAGGCAGCGGCCGTGGATGGCGGCCGCGAACGACTGGTACGAGAGGGTGTCGCTGGGGAAGCGGATCCGGCCGTCGGACTTGCGAGCAAGGACCAGGCAGGCGGCGTCGAGAAGTCGCTCCCGCACCATCCGGTCGAAGAACACCTCGTACCGCCGGGCGTAGCTTGACCCAGCGAACACCGGATCGGCCGGCCATACCGGCCGTCGAGGGCTCACCGGGGTATTCGCTGCGTCGTTGTCCTCGAGCAACATGAAGTACCCGAGCCAAGGCCGCAGGGGGGTATCGATGATGTTCCGTTCGACAGCGGTCCACACGTCCATCGCCTGGCCGAGTGCCTCATCGGTGCGGTTGTTGTAGTTCTGGCCAGGCTGCCCACCGACCATCGACTTCAACTCGATGATGCCCACGACCCGATCGGCCACCATGACGACGACGTCCCAACTCTTGTCCCGTCGGAAGTAGCCAGGAATGGGGCGCTTCTTCACGTCCATCAAGTGAGCCGGGATGCCGGCGTCGACGAAGACACGGACCAGGAGGGCCTGGAGGTCGTCGAGGTGGCGACCGCCAGTCACCTCGGCGCGCGTCCCCGTGTTGAGCACGCCCTGGGAGCGGGATCTCTCTGCCTGACTCTGCCGGACGTTCCAGTAGGAGCCGACGGCGGCGCGAACCAGTTCGTGGTAATCGGGGAGTTCGGGCGGCATCTCGGGCGGGTCCTGTCGTTGTTCCAGTTCGAAGTATCCCAGCGCCCGGCGCCCAGTTCGTGGACCAGCGCGTCGAGTCCCGGCTCCCGCGCCCGGCGGTCCACGAAAGCGACGTTGCATAGAAATGGCGTCTTGTCGAGGTCGTTGTCGAGGTCGTCGTCGACGGGCTGTCAACGCTGAGCATGGTTGGCGATGCATCCGACTCTCGGCCCGTGGCCGGATCTGGCCCGAGCTCGTCATCTGCGCGGCGCGTTGAGTGGCCAAGGGGCTCCTTCACGGAATCCCAAGTGCCGACCACGCACGAGCACTGCCGGCCCGCTCGGCGTAGGTCCCTCGCGTTATCTGCCGGTGCTCAGGGTGATATCGGCCCGCGCTGCAAGGCTGTGCCCGGCGGAACGCCAGGTCAGCGAAGAATTCGAAGGGACCGCGGGAATCGCTTTGGCGCGTAGACGACGAGATAGGTCTCGTCGGGCCAGGGAGGTGCCTTCCAGGGGCCAGTTTGGTTCACCTCTGTCACGCCCCGGCCCTTGGCCGGGCGCACTCCGTCGTACACGCCCGGAACCCCGGTAACGGTCTCGCTAGGCCCCTCGGATGTGGAGCCGAGGCGCCGTTGAGCAGCTGTTTCACTGTGTTTCAATCAAGCGAAAAAGTTGCGGAAATAGACGCGTCCAACGCAGGTCGGCCTGTGACCTGCAAGTCTGTATGCCGTCAGAGCGTCGCGATCATGGGCTCCTGGTCCCTGCTCGACCGGGCGTTGCCGGTGCCTGGCGGTAGGCGAGCTGGCTCCGTGGAGGCGGTGTGGTTTTGATGTTCGGGGTGTCGCGTTCTGCCGAGTCGCGACCCAGTAGTGGGGGGATCGGGACGTGCGAATTGCAGGTGCCCACCGCGAAGGAGCAGCCGATGGACACCCCCAGCACCGCCGAGTCAACCCAAGCGTCGTCGAGTCCGGACGAGGTTGCGCCCGGCCGGCTGAGCACGGACCAGGGACGGGCCATGTATCTCGGCATCGCCCGCACCAGCTGGGACATGCTCGGCGGCCGAGAGGATGCGTTAGCCACCGCCGAGGCCGAGCGTCACCTCGTAGTCATGGTCGGCCGGGGCTTCGACCGGGCGGTGTGCGAAGCCCGCGCCGAGGGGTTCGCCTGGGAACACATCGTCGAGCATTTACCCGGCTTCAAGACCGCCTACGGCGCCAAGGCGGCCGAGAAGCTGCTCGAGTCGATGCCGTCTTCAGCTAGCGCTTCGATGAGCGCTCCGCTGGCGTCATACGTCGATCTCGCCCTCGAAGTCGTGAAGAAGGAGCCAGAACAGCCGTCGTGATGATGGTGGCGCTATTGAACATCTCGGAACGGAAGTTGAAAGCCTGCTCCAAGATTGACAAAAATGGGTTTGTTGTGGGTTGCTGAGACCTGCCGAGCTGAACGTCGCCGCGGGCACGCCATCTGACCGACCCTCCGGGGAATCAAGTCCAGCCCGTCCAGTTCAGGATCACCCACGCAACGAGGCAAACCCAGCTCGCCACGGAAGCAGCAACCCAGCCGATGGCGAGGTGGTGGGCCTTTTCGTGCCGGAGCGCAAAGAACCCGCCCACCATCCAGACGAGAAGCACAGGGATCACGAGACCGTTCCCGAGGACCCTCAGAGCTGCTCCCATGGCGATCAACGCAGCGGCGAACCCGAGCGCGAACCGGCCCATGCGCGACAGGATCTCAAGCGGCCCGATTTCGACGAGAATCGGCAGCTGGCCCTGCTTCTTCTGGATGTCGGTATCTCGCATATCGATGTACCGGCGGAGCCAGGCGAACGCCGTTTCGATCTGCTCAGGCGTGAGCACCCTGGTTCCGAGCGACTCTTTCCACTGCGACATTTCCGGGCCGTGGACGATATCGACACCCTCGAGCGTGGCCATGGTGGCATTGGCCTGGCCCCAAAGGACGACCAACGGCCGGACGTCTGCTCGGAGTCTCACGGAGTGCTCCAGGAGCAGCACCCGTAGTCGGTCGGCGCAGCGGCGAGCCTGCTGGAGTGCGTCCTGCAGGCGCTCGTCAGGGTCATTGAGGTCCCAACGCCCGGAGGTGTTCTTGGTCTCAACGGCATAGACCCCGCCAGGTCCGACAAGGACATGGTCGATGTCCCCGTATTCCAGTGGAAGGTGCTCAACGAGTCGCCAGCCCTGGCGCTCAAGCTTGTGGAGGGCGTCGGAGGTCGCCTGCTCGCCGTAGGCGCCCAGTAAGTAGGACGCCGTGCCCGCCATCACTACCACCATGAGGACCACGTACCAGAAGACGCTCGCAAGACCGGCGCCCGCTACGTAGGGTCGAAGCCAGTCGGGTGAGAGGACCGTGAGCATCGTCACCATGGCGGACAAAGCCACAATGACGGTCGCGACTGCCCGCCATCGAGTCCGGAGGAATTCCAGTTGCCGACGCCGTGCCTGCTGCGCTGGCCATCGTCCCGCACGGCCGTGCTGCTGCATGTTCTTGGTCTAGCCCATTGGCGCCAGGCGCAGGGCGGTCGCATGCCCCGCTGGGCGCCCGTTGTCATTACCGGGTGCCGATCCGTTATCCGTTATCCGTTATCGATCAGTTCGGTGAGGACGGTGGCGCTCTTCGGGTTTTCGCTCAGGGCTTTCTCCACCTCGGGCGACTCGGTCTTGCCGTTCGAACGTAACGGACATCCGGATTCGTCGCTCTACCGGAGAAGCCCCATTCCGTTCCTCCGCGACACCTTGGACGACTGTGGCGAACTCTTCCCGCCAAGCCTTCAGTTCTCGTCTGGGAGCTGACGAAGCACATGCCAGTGCCTCGTCTGCGCTCCACTGGACAAGTGTTGGGATCCGCGGAAGGAGCAGTCCGATGCGGCGGATCCCCAGCTCGTCGTTCGTGTCCGCCAGTAGGTAACCGAAGAGCTGAAAGAAGGCGGGACGGTCAAGTCTGCGAGTAGTGACCTTGGCATCGAGCAAGAGGTCATCAAGGACGACGTCAGCGTCAGCACCACCAAGTGCAGTCGACTGCGCAAAGATCGGATTAGGCAGGGCACTTTCGAAGTCGGGCAGAACCCGGAGAGTTGCCTCGAAAAGCGCGCTGAGGTCGACGACGGCGTCATCAGGGCAGAGTTTCAGTGCGCTGTCGAGGCATGCTGAGGCGCCGAGGTTGGAGAGCGCCACCTGAATCCTTGTTCGTGAAGAGCCAGGCAAAAGCATGCCCGGATCCATCGAGTCAGAGCGATTTCGGCCGACAGGGTACCGGCGGCCTGGACGGCGACTACTTCGCTCGAAATGTCGTCCCACAGGCTCGATGGAATACGCCGGAGCCCTAGCGCGCCGAGAACCGCAACAGTCCGTGATGGGTCGAGCGGTGGCGCAACGTGTGCGCGCAGCATGTAGTCGAAGGCTGCCCCGACTAAGCCGAGTTCGTGACCTGGTCGGCGCGTGGGAGGCAGGATCGAGCCGAGGCCCCGTGCCCCCACTTCCGCTTGCAGTGGCTTCAAGTTGCCAAGGTTGTCCTCGAACCACTCTCGCAGCGGGTGTCCCCTACGACCGAGTTGGCTGGTCAGCGACACTGGGTGCAGGGTAGAAGATGCACTAGACGTCGGAGGCTGCGAGATCGGGCCGGTGTCGTCTCCTGACCTCCCGGTGGCGGCGTCACGACCTCAGCGCGTCGCGATGCCCGGACGAGTGCGGGCACCTCCTTCGCGCCCCAACAACGGGTCGCGCCACCCGCGAACACCTCAGGTTCGGCGGCGCGCCTTTGCCCCTCTCAAAGAGCTGCGTGACAACGGGCCGTGGACCGTAGCGCCGCGATGCCGCTCAGGTCTCCGGCGGCGAAACTGGTCACGCCGGTGGAGTTCTCTTCGTGCATGAGCTGCTGCACGTCGGCGACGTGCGACAAGCCGATGAGGTGGCCGAGCTCATGCAACAGCACGGCACGAGCGCTGGCGAATCCGCTGTCCTGGCTGAGGATTTCGGTGAACTGCGGCCCATCAAGGGTCACAGTCCCCGTCACGTAAACGCTCTCCCTGTCCGACACTGGGAAGGCGGTGCTTCCTCCCCAGCCGGCAACGCGGTCGGCCAAATCCGGCGATTCGGTGGGGTCCGACCAGGCGATGAGGACCGGTGCCCACCGGTCGCCGTAAATCTCGGGCTGGAACGGACGGCGCGGGTGTACCGGGACTTCGCTTACCGGGCGCTCGTACCGGAACTCCAGGCCAGCCTGCGCGCCAACCTCGGCAAGCGCCTCGGTGACCAGACGTTGCCCGGCGGGGGGTGCTGTACGGGGATTCACAACCACTGGGATGGGGCGGCAGGGGTCGTAGGTAATTGGCACCGACGATCCCGGCCGCAGGGCCATGAAGCTGTACATGGCCCCGGGTGCCGTCCGGGCAGCCGGTTGTCGCAACGGCACCGCGCTCGGGGGTGGGCGTGGTGTCGGTCGCTCCTCGCCGGCCGAAACAGTCTGGGTGACGGGAAGACCCGACGCCCACAGGACGGCTTGCTCTCGGCTCGGGCCCCAGAACGCGGCATAGCCCAAGAGCGCCCCAACAACGACGAGTGTCACCGCCGGGCGGAAACGGCCGCCCCGGATGGCCCGAACGGCACGACGGTTGATGCGCTGCTTCCGACGGTCGTTGCGTTTGACCGACGCCAGCCTTTCCCGCTCAGCCCGCTCGCGCTCGGTGCGATCACGCCGCTCGCGGGCGCTGAGCTCGCGTCGCCGTGCCTCCCTGACGAAGTCGGCGTCCAAGACGACGTTCGCAAAGGGCTCCTCGGTATCGTCCCCGGTGGCCATAGCTCGCCGCCTACGGTACCTGTATCTTCAGGAGGCGGCGGGGGTGGCAGCTGGCGGCCGCGGGTTCAGCTGAGCGGCGCGACGTCGCGCCATGCCGATGCGGCCAGGCCTTCTCCGCGAGCTCGGCTGAACCGGGTGGCGCTGGTCGAAACGAGCCGGGACCCGTCCTTCGGCGAGGTGCGGGTCTGGAGGCGCGAATCCTTGCTCGATCGGCGGCGACGCCTCGCCGGTGAAACTTTCGCCTTGACTCCGTGTCGCGTTCTGTCGGTTTTCGACCCAGTAGTGGAGGAACCGGGACGTGCGAGGCGCCGGCCACCGAGGGTCGCAAGGAGGACATCTTGGAGAAGCTGTTGCTGACTGTCGAGGAAACGGCAGAGATGATCGGGATCGGGCGAACCAAGACCTTCGAGCTGATTGCCGCCGGCGTCATCGAGTCGGTGCGCATCGGCGGTGCGCGTCGGGTTCCCACTGCCGCTGTGGCCGATTACGTCGACCGGCTTCGCGCCAGCGCCGGCTGCCAGCGAGGATCGAGCGAAACCTCGCTGAGGGTGTAAGTCTGGACGGCGGCAGGACGCGAGGCCACCCGTCGGAGGAGGCCTGATTGGAGATTGCACGGTGAGCATCAAGGCCCGCAAGACGACCAGCGGAATTCGCTACGACGTTCGGCTGCGTGATCCCGCCGGCGAGCCGTACAAGCGCACGTTCCGCACCAAGCGGGAGGCCGAGACCTTTCAGGCTCGCGAGCGAGCCGATCGTTCGCGAGGAGCCTGGGTAGTGTTGACCCTCGCAAGGCCGCCGCGCTCGGCGAGCATCTCGCGCGCCGGGGGCTGAGCGGCGCCGACGCTGAGGCCGAGGTCTTCGTCGGCGCCCTCGGCAAGCCGCTCGACTACTCGGGCTGGCTGCACCGTGTGTGGCAGCCGGCCTGCATCGCTGCCGGTCTCGACGGGCTGCGTTTTCATGATCTCCGCCATGCAAATGCCACCGGCATGGTGGCGGCCGGCGTGGACATCAAGACCGCCCAGGCTCGCCTCGGACACTCCGACCCGCGCCTGACGCTGGCGGTCTACGCACAGGTGACCAGCGCCGCCGACCGGGCTGCCGCCGACGAGCTGGGAGCCCTCTTCATGGCATCTCCGGCCGATGAAATGTGCCATGAAAGTGCCATGGGCCGCCCGATGGCGGTGGCCCGGCGTCCCAAAAAGGGTGCCTGACCTGCCCTTTTACTTGTCGGGAAGGCGGGATTCGAACCCGCGGCCTCAGCGTCCCGAACGCTGCGCGCTAACCAAGCTGCGCTACTTCCCGTGGCCTTCGGATGCTACCTGACGCCGCCCCCGCCCCCGCCGGGCCTTCTCAGGCGACGGGTGCAGGCTTGTAGGACTGGTCGTGGTAGGTGTCGCCGGCCAGGAGGGCCCGGATGGCCTTGCGCAGCCGCATGGGATCGAGGGGTTTGACCAGCCAACCCTCGGCTCCGGACCGCCGGGCGAGGAAGACGTCAGCCCGGCGATCGAGGAGCATCAGCACCGGCACATGGCCGATCCGGCCGCCACTCTCCTCGAGGCGCAGGTCGAGACAGACGGCCATGCCTCCCATGTTGCCGATCTGCATGTCGACCACCACCAGAGCGGGAAGAGTCTGTTTGGCGGAGGTGATGACATCGAAACCGCTGCCGACCTCTCTCGTGCCGGCGTCGGGTACACCAGATACGGCGGAGCGCACCTCGTCCAGGACCCACTCCTCGTCACTGGCCACCAGGATGTCGGACATGCCCGAGGGTAACCGGCAGCTCGTAGGGGTACCATCCTGAGGCCGTCTGCCAGGAGGAAAGCATTGCTCGACATCCAGACTGAGGTGGCCGATGGGTACACCATCTGCCGCCCGGTTGGTGAGTTGGACGCGTTCACGGTCAGCCAATTCCGCCAGTCCCTCGCCGAGTTGGCAGCCCGTCCGCGGCTGCTGATCGACATGTCCGGTGTCCCTTTCGTCGATTCCGCCGGCCTCGGCGCCCTTATCGGGGGTATCCGCCGCGCCCGGGAGCTCGGCGGGGACGTGGCCGTCGCCTGTAACCGCCCCACCTTGACCCGCCTACTGCGCACCACCGGCTTCGACCGCATCGTCACCGTGGCCGAGACCGTCGAGGAGGCCGCCAACGCCCTCCTCGCCCCCTCGGGACCGACTACTTAGCCCCCATGGCCCCTGGCGGGCCGCCCTTGATTCACAACGTCAGAGAGCCCGCCCGAACTCTCAGGTGCACCATGGAGTGCTCCGCCGTCGGAGCGGCAGCACACATGGAACCGGTCCCAGGCCTGGCGGCACAGAGCGCGGTTTCCGTCCGCTATGTAGTCGCAACGTCTGGCGCCGTCGGCAGCGGCGGGAACAGCGACCGGTTCAGCTCCGTGAGCCCCGCGAGGTCGTGGACGTCGCCGGCGAGGAATGGCACCCGCACCACCGGCGCGGGCGCCACCTGCTCCGCCAGCGTCGCGAAGTGGGCCTCCTCCCGCTCGGCCACCTGACGGAAGTCGGCCAGATTGGCGAACAGCGCCCCCAGCACCGTCCCGGCCAGGGTGCGGGCTCTCTCCCGGTCGGCGCCGGCCGAGCCCCCGCCGTCACCGGCCCCGAACCGGGGATGGAGCCGGTTGACCACCAGCGCCTCCACGTCGAAGCCGTAGTCCCGCAGGCGGCCCGTGAAGTACAGGCCCTCCTCGACAGCGTCACGCCGCGGCGTGGTGACCACCACGAAGGCGGTCGAGGGGCTGTGCAGGAGGCTGTCCACTTCCCGGGCCCGGTCACGGAATCCCTCCTCCATCCCCTCGAAGGCCTGGAAGAAGGCGACCGCATCGGCGATCACCTCCGACCCGACGACCCTGCTCACCGTTCGCAGAAATGCCTGGGTGGCCACGCTCACCGCCTTCAGGTATGCCCGGGTCGGCATGACGACCAGGCGGAACACCCGGTTGTCCAGGAAGCGGGCCAGGCGGCGGGGCGCATCCAGGAAGTCGAGGGCGTTTCGGGTCGGCGGAGTGTCCACCACGATGAGGTCGAAGCGCCCCTCCTCGTGCAGCTCGTGGAGCTTCTCGGTGGCCATGTACTCCTGGGTCCCCGACAGTGCCCCGGCGATGTTCCGGTACAGCCGGTTGCCGAGGATGGCCTCGGCCTGCTCGGGGCTGCGGGCGTAGCGACGGATGAGAGTGTCGAAGGTTGAGCCGGTGTCGAGCATCACGGCCCACAGCTCTCCCGGCCAGTCGCCGTCCACCGCTCCCGGTTCGTTGGTCAGGTCACCGAGCCCCAGCGCATCAGCCAGGCGACGGGCGGGGTCGATGGTCACCACGCAGGCCCGCCGGCCCTGGACCGCCCCCTCCACGGCCATAGCCGCGGCCACCGACGTCTTGCCCACCCCACCCGGTCCACAGCACACCAGGATCCGGCGCCCGTCCACGAGCTCGTCGAGGCTGCTCATTCGGCCAGCCCCCCCACGGCGTCTCCCAAAGCGATCGCCAGAACCTCCACCTCGGCCGCACCCACTTCGGTGGTGAAAAGGAAGGGCAGGTGCAGCTGTGGCAGTGCCAGCGACCCCGCCAGCCGCACCACCTGATCGGCCTGGAGGGCCACCCGATCCCGACGGAAGCCGGCCGCCTCGTGCAGTGCCTCGGCCTCGCCGGGTCGGAGATGCACTCCAACATGGGCCGCCGCTTCGGCAGGATCGGTATCGAGCCCCTCGACCGGCGGATACATCCCGTTGACCACCACCGGCGCCAGTCTCACCCCGACCCGGTCCTCGAGCTTGTAGGCCGTCTCCACCACCTCGTTGACCGGCGTCTCCTCGGGGAGCGTGACGAGGAGCACCTGACACCGCTCCGGGTCGGCCAGCAGCTCCAGCACCTCGGTGGCCTGGGCCCGGATGGGCCCCACCCGCACGGCATCGAGCAGCCCGGCGGCACTGGTCAGGAACGTGACGGCGTGGCCGGCGGCGGGAGCGTCCAGGATGACGAGGTCGGCCGCGGCCGCCCGCTCCAGCTGCTTGACCTTGCCGAGCACGAGGATGTCCTTGATCCCGGGCGCCGCCGTGGCCACCACGTCCATGGCACCCGAGGACACCAGCCGGCGGGACAGCCGGCGCATGCCCCGGTCCTCCAGGTACTCGAGGAGCGCTTCGTCGGGGGTCAAGGTGCGGGCCCGTATGCCCGGCGACAGCTCCACCTCCTCGTAGGTGAGGGTCTCGCTGCTTCCGAAGGCGGCCGCCAGACCGCTCTTGCCTTCCACCTCTACGATGAGGCACGTCAGCCCGGCCATGACCGCCATCCGGGCCACCGCTGCGCTCACCGTGGTTTTGCCCACTCCGCCTTTCCCGGCGACGATGAGGACGCGGGCCTGGCGGCAGAACCCGGCAGGATCCATATTCGATGCGAACACTACCGACCGCCCTCCTGGCCAAAGCCGTGCCCGCCGTCACCGGCTTCGTGATCGCGCTCGGTCTCGGCCTGTCGGGCGCTGCCGCCGCTGCCGCGCCGCTGCCTCCCCACGTCGATGTCATCGAGGTGGTCGGCCTGGTCGACCCGGTCCAGGTGGATTTCGTGGCCGACGCCATCCGCGACGCAGAGCGGGGCGGGGCCGAGGCGCTGGTCGTCCAGGTCGACAGCGGAGGCGGAGTGGTCTCCCAGAACGAGATCGATGTTCTCGCCTTCCGGATCGCCCACGCGTCGGTGCCTGTGGCCGTATGGGTAGGTCCGAGTGGGAGCCGGGCCTACGGCCAGGCCTTCGAGCTGGTGAAGGCGGCTCCGGTCAGCGGCATGACCACCCGCGGCCGCGTGGGCGACGCCGGCCGAAAGCTCAAGGCTTCGCAGGCGCTGAAGGAGGAGGTCGTCGACATCAGCGCCCCCACTCTCGGGGACTTCATCGTCGAGCTCGATGGACGCCTCGTGAGCGGGACCAGCCTGGAGACGGCCAAGGTGGTGCGCAAGGCCGGCGAGGATCCCCGCCGGGAGCCCACGGTGGCGGTGCGCTTCGCCAAGCTGGGCCTGCTGCCCCGCCTTCTGCACAGCGCGGCCAGCCCGTCGGTGGCCTACCTCTTCCTCGTCGTCGGGCTGGCGCTGGTGATCCTCGAGCTCTACACCGCCGGCATCGGCGCCGCCGCCGTCACCGGTGCCACCTGCCTCGTCCTCGCCTCCTACGGGCTCGCCACGCTCCCGACCCGGCCGTTCGCGGTGGGCCTCATCCTCACGGGCATGCTCGGCTACGCCATCGACGTCCAGGCCGGCTCGCCCCGCGCCTGGACGGTGATCGGAACCGCAGCCCTCACCACCGGCAGCCTCTCGCTGTACGAAGGCGGTCTGTCTCCCTCACCTCTGGTGCTGGTGCTCGTGGTGGTCGGTGTCGGCTTCCTGATGGTCAGCGGACTACCCGCCATGGTGCGCTCCCGGTTCTCGACCCCTACGGTCGGGCGTGAGTCGATGGTGGGCGAGTTGGGGACTGCGATGGCCCCCGTCGACCCGGAGGGAACGGTGGAGGTGAGGGGCGCGCCGTGGCGGGCCCGGACCAACCGGTCGACTCCCATCGCCGCCGGCGACTGCATCCGCGTCGTGGGCATCGACGGGTTGCTGCTGGAGGTCGAGCCGGAGTCCGGGGGAGCAAAGGACTACCGGCACTGAGAGAACCCGCAGGTCAGACCGCATGGGACCCGATGACCATGCCGAAATTGGCCCTTGTCACTTCCAGAAAACGGGGGTAGGGTCGGTCGTCCGAAAGGGGAAACTTTCGTGAGCGTCCAACTCGAAGCAGAACAGATCTGGCAGGTGAGAGCTTCCTGCCGGGGCCCGCTGGCGGAAGTGTTCTTTCCTCCGTCGCACTTCGAACGCAAGGATGACAAGGAGTACCGCGAGCGCCGGGCCAAGGCCATGTGCGCGGGCTGTCCGGTGCGGCAGCCCTGCCTCGACTACGCCCTACGCATCCGTGAGCCGCACGGGATCTGGGGCGGTCTCAACGAGGCGGAGCGCAGGGACCTGCTGGCCCGCGAGGGCTGACAACCCGGCTAGGACGCGTCGGGCAGGCGGGGCCCGCCGATACGGAGGTCGCCCCGCCGGCGGGTGACGCCGGCGGCGTCGAGGTGGGCCAGGACCGGGAGTATGTACCTGCGGCTCGTGCCCAGCGCGTCGCGCACCTGGGCCACCGTGAGACCCTCGGGTGAGGTGGCGAGAAGGCGGGCCACCACGCGCCCCGCTTCCTCCAGCGCCGCCGGCGCGAACCACACGCCTTCCCTTTCCACCGCCAGCCCCCGCCGGGCCAGCTCCCGGAGCTCGGCCCGGTCGACACCGTCGGGAGGCGGAGGAGAGAACGGGGCACCTTCCAGGGCGGCCAGGTACGGATGGTCCGCCAGCGGATCGCTCGCGGAACCGGCATCGCCGTCGGCTCCGGTCCGCTTGGCCCGGCCCGCGTCCACCACCACACCCTCCATGTCCGCCAGCAGGGCCCGCTCCCGCTCGCTCAGGCCGGCGACATCCAGGCCCAGCGAGCCGGCGCCCTCCACCGCGGCTGCCAATCGCTCCTCGGTCGCGGTCCGCAGGGCCGGATCCACCACCCAGCGCCCGCCCAGCGTCGCAGACCGGCGCTCGCCGGTCAGCCGCTCCAGCACGCCGGCCTCGACCCACCCCCGCTCCGCCACGACACGGTCGACCGAGCGGTCGGGACGGGCCCGGTAGGCGGGTAGCACCGGGTCGACGTCGAGTATCTCACCGCCGCCCACCGTCTCGGCCCGCCCACTCTCCCTCAGTACGTACCTGTCCCCGGGCAGTAAGGGCAGGGCGACGGGCAGGTGCAGGCGCACCAGGCCCACCGATGCCGGCGCCAGGGCCTCGGCGCCCAGCACCCGCATCCGCACCGGGTACTCACCCGAGCCGATGTAGGCCTGGTAGGCGCCCCGGCGGGAGACGTCGTGGTCGACGGAGGCCAGCACGGTGAGCGAGCAGTCGACCCGGCGGGTCGGCGCCCACTGGTCGGCGCGGACCAGGGCGTGGCCCCGGTCCACCTCGTCGTGGTGGATGCCGGCCAGGTTGACGGCCAGGCGCCGGCCGGGTGAGGCGGTGTCCAGCGTGGACTTGTGGCTCTGGAGGCTCCGCACGCGGGCCCGCCGCCCGCCCGCCGCCGCTGAGGGCGAGGAGCCGCCGACCACCACCACCTCGTCGTCCACCGCCAGCGCTCCGCCCGCCAGAGTGCCGGTCACCACCGTCCCCGAGCCCTTGGCCGCGAAGGACCGGTCGACCCACAGCCGCGGGCGTCCCCGATCCGGAGCGGTGGGCGTGACCGCCAGCATCCGGTCGAGCGCCGCCTGCAACTCGGTGAGGCCCGTGCCGGCCAGAGAGTCCACGTCGACCACGTGGGCGTCCTCGAGGAACGTGCCCTTGAGGTGGTCGGCCAGCTCCAGGTGGGCGAGCTCGAGCCACTCGTCGTCCACCAACCCGACCTTGGTCAGGGCGACAAGACCGTGCTCCACTCCGAGAACCTCGAGGATGCGGAGGTGCTCCTCGGACTGGGGCTTCCAGCCCTCGGTGGCGGCCACGACGAACAGCGAAGCGTCCACCGCGCCTACGCCGGCCAGCATGTTCTTGATGAACCGCACGTGGCCGGGCACGTCGACGAAGGCCAGCTCACGGCCACCCGGCAGCCTGGTCCAGGCGAAGCCGAGGTCGATGGTGAGACCCCGCGCCTTCTCCTCGGCGAAGCGGTCGGGGTCCATGCCCGTCAGGGCGAGCACGAGGGTCGACTTGCCGTGGTCGACGTGACCGGCGGTTGCGACGACGTGCACGACTACAGCCTGTCGGGGTTCCGGCCGCTACAGGGCGGCGACGGCCTTGGCCACCACCGGGTCGTCGGCGGGGTCCACGCTGCGCAGGTCGAGGATGGTACGGCCTTCGCGCACCCGGGCGATGACCGGCAGATCCTGGGAACGCAGGGCGGCGCTGTGGTCACCGTCGAGCGCGACGCCGGCGGAGGGAATGGTCAGGCCGGGAACCGACCCGCCCCCGGGTACGGATTCGCAGTCCACCACCTCGATGGCCCCGCCGGCGGGGACGAGGGCGGTGGCCCGGGCACGGAGGGTGTCCACCGGAGTGGAGGCCATTCGCCAGAAGGGGATGGCGTCGCCGTCTCGACGCAGGTAGGCGAGGGCGACGTCCTGGAGAGCCCCGAGCACGAGGGCGCCGGGACGGAGGGCCCGAGCGAGGGGATGGCGGGCGCACGTCGCCACCAGGTCCTCGGACCCGGCGATCACTCCGGCCTGTGGTCCACCCAGGAGCTTGTCGCCGGAGAAGGTGACGAGGCCGGCGCCGCCGGCGAGGGTCTGGCGGGCCGCCGGCTCCGACGCCAGCCATGCCGGCGGCCCACCCTCGAGCCACGGAGTGGCCGCGTCCAGCAGGCCCGATCCCACGTCGGCGACCACCGGCACACCGAGTGTGGCCAGCTCCCGCACGGCGACGTCCTCGGTGAACCCCACGATGCGGTAGTTGGACTGGTGCACCTTGAGCAGGAGCGCAGGCCCGGTGTCGAGTGCGGCCACGTAGTCCCGCCGCCGGGTGCGGTTGGTGGTGCCCACCTCCACCAGGCGGGCGCCGGAGGCCGCCATCACCTCGGGCACCCGGAACCCGCCGCCTATCTCCACCAGCTCGCCCCGGCTCACCACCACCGAGCGGTCCCGGGCCAGGGCGGTGAGCACGAGCAGCAGGGCGGCGGCCCCGTTGTTGACCACCAGGGCGGCCTCGGCGCCACACGCCCGAGCGAGGAGGGCGCCGGCGTGGCGGTTGCGGGAACCACGCCGGCCGGTGGCCAGGTCGAACTCGAGGTTGGCGAAGCGGGCCTCCTGGTGGACGCCCAGGGGGGCGCGTCCGAGGTTGGTGTGCAGCAGCACGCCGGTGGCGTTGATCACCGGGCGCAGCAGGGAGCGGGCCGCCTCCTCTGCCCGCGCTCTGGCCGACTCCGGATCGCCCGCGGCAACGGCCGCTCGCGCCGCGTCCACCAGCAGGGGCTGGGGAATTCCGATATCCGCCAGTTCCCGGGCCAGGGCGTCGACCGAGGGAGGATGCGCGGCCACAGCCGCCAGACTACGACGGTGCCCACCGTCCAGCTGTGCGTGCTCGAGGACCTGGAGCCCGATCGCGGCCACCGGGTCCGGATCGGAGCCTACGACGTGGCCGTGTTCCTGGTGGACGGCGGCGTGCGGGTGGTGGACAACACATGCCTCCACACCGGGGGCCCGTTGGCCGACGGCGCCGTGTTCGACGGCTGCGTCATCTGTCCCCTCCACGGCTGGGTCTACGACTTGGTGACCGGCCAGACCCTCGTGGGGCACCGCACCGCCGGCAACCTGGGGGCCTACAAGGCGTGGATCGAGAACGGCGCGGTCATGGCCGAGCTCGGTTGACGCCACCGCCCACCCCGAGGCTGCACCGTCACCACCCCGCCTCGTGGGAAGATCGGGCCGAAATGACGCCGCCCCTGGTGCGCAGCGCGCTGCGTTCCGTCGCCCTCTTCCTCGTCTGCTCCTTCGCCGTTCCCATCACGGTGGCCGCCACTGTCATGGCCATGTTCATCTTCGCCCCGCTGCCCGCGGTGCTGCCGCAGGCCCGGCCCACCGTCGAGTCCCGCATCAGCCGCGTCTACGCCATCGACGCCAAGGGCCAGCCCATGGAGATCGGCGCCTTCCGCGAGTACGAGCAGAACGTGCCGGTCAAGAAGGCGGACATCCCCGAGATCCTCAAGAAGGCGGTCGTCGCCGCTGAGGACAGGGGTTTCTACAACCACGGCGGGATCGACCCCCGCGGCAGCCTCCGGGCGGTGTGGGCCGACCTGCGGAACAAGAACCTGGCCCAGGGAGGGTCCACCATCACCCAGCAGTACGTGAAGAACGCCTACGTCGGCGAGGACCGCACCTTCGTGCGCAAGATCCGTGAGGCGGTGCTGGCCAGCCAGCTCGACCGCCAGGTCGACAAGGAGGAGATCCTCTTCAAGTACCTCTCCAACATCTACCTGGGCGAGGGGATCTACGGGGTCGGGGCCGCGGCCGAGAGCTACTTCCGCAAGGCGGTCGCCGAGCTCGACGTGTCGGAGGCGGCCATGCTCGCCGGCCTCATCCCGGCCCCTAGCCGCTACGAGCCACGGGGAAATCCGGCGCTGGCCGAGAGCAAGCGCCGCCTGGTCCTGACCAAGATGCTGGGCGAGGGCTACATCACCAGGGCTCAGTACGACGAGGCGCTCACCCGCCCGGTGTGGCTGGCCGGCAGTGGTGCGGCGCCCGGCCCGGTCACGGTGGTGCACCCGTCGCAGAGACAGAACACGCGCTATCCCTTCTTCGTCGACTTCGTCCGCCGGTACCTCGAGGAGCGCTACGGCCAGGACAAGGTGTTCCGAGGTGGGCTCGAGATCACCGTGACGCTCGACCCGGTCCTGCAGGAGCAGGCCGAAGCGTCGGTGTCCGAAGCGCTCAAGGGCACGGCCGCCCCCCTGGAGATGTCGCTGGTGGCGGTGGAGCCGCCCACCGGCTACGTGAAGGCGTTGGTCGGGGGCAGGGACTTCGCCGCCTCGCAGGTGAACCTGGCCCTCGGCGGGTGCCCGGGCCGGGCCCGCGACCCGCAACTGAAGGTCGAGGTGGTGCCGCCATGTCTGGACGGCAAGTTCGTCGAGGGCGGCGGCACCGGTCGCCAGCCCGGGTCGTCGTTCAAGCCCTTCGTGCTGGCCGCCGCCCTTGCGAGGGGCTTCCTCCCCACAAAGGTGTACCCGGCGCCGAGGGTGTTCCGGATCCCGGACTGCAAGGTGAGCGCCACCAACAAGTGCACCATCGGCAACAACGAGGGCGGTGGTGGGGGGAGTGCCACCTTGGAGCGGGCCACGGCCTCCTCCATCAACACCGTCTTCGCGCAGCTTGTGCGCGACGTGGGCTGCAAGGAGACGGCCGAGATGGCCCGTGACCTCGGTATCACTTCCGCCTGGTACAGCCCGAGCTTCCACACCTGCAGCGGCACCTACGCCCTGGGCGTGATCGACGTGTCTCCACTCGACATGGCGTCCTCGTTCGGGGTCTTCGCAGCCAGGGGAGAGCGGGCCGAGCCGACCCCCGTGCTCGAGGTGGCCGAGACGGTGGACGGCAAGCGGCGGGTCCTGGAGGACAACACCAGGCCGGCGCTCAACCGCGTCCTCGACGAGCTCATCGCCGACGCCACCACCGACATCCTCAAGCAGGTCGTGACCTCGGGCACCGGACGCGCCGCCGCCATCGGACGCCCGGCGGCGGGCAAGACGGGCACCAGCCAGAACTTCTCAAACGCCTGGTTCGTGGGCTACACACCCACGTTGAGCACCTCCGTCTGGCTCGGCTACTCCAAGGACCAGAAGACGCCGCTGCGCAACATCCGTGGCATCGACAAGGTCTACGGCGGCACCATCCCCGCGCAGACGTGGAAGCGGTTCATGACCCAGGCCCTGGCCGGCGTTCCGGTCACGGAGTTCACCGACGCCGCACCCATCAAGGATCTGGCCGCCGCCCTGCGCCGCGATGCCCGGGGCGGGTTCGATCCGGGTGAACGCCGCAAGCAGTCCGAACCCGATCCCGGAGGCAAGTACCTGGTGGAGCCGGCGCCGCCGCCGGTCGAGGCGCCCGTTGCCGGCGTGCAGTTCGCGCCGGCGCCGGGAGCCACGCCCTCACCGGGCACCGCCGGCGCGCCGGTGCCGTCCACCACGACCACCACCACGACGAGGCCCCTGCTGTTGCCGCGCAACTGAACCGGCGCCGGCCGTCGGGGCGAGGCCAGGCTACCGCTTGTCGCCCCGGCCGACTCTGTCGCCTTCGGGGCACTTGACCACCTTTTCGCAAGCGGCCCTTATCAGCGGAGCGAAGAACACCCCGTCGCTGGAGAACCCCAGAGGGGCGTAGGCCCGTGACGCGACGGCCAGAACGGCCCCTTCGGAGGTGATGATGGGGCCGCCCTGGAACGACTGGCCCACCCCCGCGTCATGTTGCAGTCCGGCTCCCGAGACGTCGGCCACGAACCCTTGGGTAATGGATCCTCCCGCTCCGCCCAGTCCCGAGACGACGAAGATGCGCTCGCCCGTCTTCACCACGGGCTCCTGGTCGGCGAAGCGGAGTCTGGGGACGCTGCCCTTGGCCAGCACGAGGAGTGCCAGATCCTTGTCCTCCTGCCAGGTCCACAGCTCCACCTTGAACTCGTCGCTGCCCTGCCGGACCTGGATTCCCGGGCCTGGCTTGTGGGTCGCCGCCCTGATGGTGTTGTAGGATGTGATCAGCAGCGTCTGCTCCGAGTCGGAAGCCACCGCGAAGGCGGTCCCCACCGACGGCTGTCCGGCCTCGTCCAAGGTGTTCACGAAGAACAACGACGGGCGCACCTTCTTCACCAGCGCGTCAAGGGTCTCGCCTTCGGCCCGGATCCGCCGCAGCGGCTCGAGCTCCTTCTGGATCTCGGTCTTGGCGTTCTGGCGCTCGGCGTCGATCGTCTTGGTCGCGGCCTGGAACCTCTTGTCGAACCCCTCGAGGAAGGTGGCCACCCGCTGCTCCGTCTTGTCCTTCTTGAACTCGTAGTACGAGTAGAACGCCACTCCGCTGGCCGCGCTCCCGACTGCAAAGGCGAGGATCAGCACCGCCATGCCGAGCACGGTCCTCGGCAGCACCAGCACCCGCTGCGTTGACCGCTTATTACCCGTCGGCGGCGCCATCGGACGAACGTAGCCGCCCCCCTGAAAAACCCGCGCTTTCGGTAATCGCGGCGTGGGAAGGGTAGAACGCCTATGACGTCGAAGTAGTTGCCCGTAGGCACCGTTTCGGTATGACCCGAGTCCAGAGAGGCAGGGCCCGCACTTGTCCGATCACGACACCGGCCATCGGCCCCTCGTCACCCTTCCCGAGGCGGCGGAGTACCTCCACCTGCCGGTGGAGGCGGTTCAGGCGCTGGTCGATGCCCGCTTCCTCGAGCCCGCAGAAGGCTCGGGCGACCCGGCGAAGACGCTGTTCCCCCTGGTCGACTTGAAGGCCTTCCTCGCCAGGAACGCCGACTACGGCGCCGGCAACGTCATTTTCGACGACCCCGACGCCGACGATCCCCAGGCTCTGCTCGATGCTCTCGACGGCCGGGCCGAGGAGATGGCCCGGCGGGCCTTCGAGATCTTCTCCACCGTCTTTCCCGAGGCCCAGGCCTGGTCCCTCAGGCGCCAGGCCCGGTTCATCGAGCAGGCCAAGGGCCGGTTCGAGGCCATCCTGGCCGTCACCAGCCAGGGGGCTGAGGTGGACGAGGCGCTGGTGGGGGACCTCCAGGACGTCGGAGCTGCAGCCGCCTGGGACGGGTCGCCCCTTCCGCAGCTGCTGGTCGTGCTCCGGATCTCCCGGGACCTCGTGGTGCAGACGGCGGTGGGGCTGGCCGAGGAGAGGGGGCGGCACTGGGGACTGGCCTTGTCCCTGCTCCTCACCCGGGTGCTGCCGGCCATCGACCGCCTCACCGACGCTCTGGCCCAGGGCTACTGGGCGGCCATGGTGGACCGCCAGCAGGAGGCACGCGACCGCTACGAGCACGTCGTCGAGCATTCCTCCGACGGGATCTTCGAGGTCGATCTGGAGGGCCGTCTCCGCTATGCCAACCCGTCGCTGGCCATGATCCTCGGGCTACCAGATGATGATCTCACGGGTAGCGAATTGTCCGAGGTGATGACGGCGCTGGATGGCGGCGGCCCCTTGGGCGGATTCCTCACAGGCGCCGCGGGCGCCGCCGCCGGCGTGGTGGAGGACTCGGGCCCGGTGCGCCTCACCCTGAGGCGGGCGGACGGAGTGCGTCGTGTGGTCGAGGTGCGGTCCATCGCCCGCCGCCGGCACGGCGAGCTGGTGGGCTACCAGGGCGTGGTCCGGGATGTCACTAGCGCCCACGACCTGGAGGCGGGCAAGAACGAGTTCCTGGCTCTGGTGACCAACGACCTGCGCAGCCCGCTGTCGACCATCATCGGCATCGGAGCCAACCTGGAAGCCGAAAGTGGAGACCTCGCACCCGAACGGGTCCGGAAGGCGGCGGCCGCCATCCGTGCCGAAGGCGAGCGCATTTCCCGCCTGGCCGACGACCTGTCCGACGTGAGCCGGCTCGAGGCCACCACGCTCCTGTTGAGCCCGCGCCCCACCGACCTGTACACCGTGGTCGAGAAGGCCGTGGCCCGCACCGGCCATCCCGTGGGTGAGGCGGGCGGCGTGGAGGTACGCGTGCCTCCGGGGGTGCCGGTGGTGGCTGATCCCATCCGCCTGGAGCAGGTGCTGGCCAACGTGGTCGACAACGCGTTCCAGCACGGCGAGCCGCCGGTCGTGGTCGAGATGGTCGACGTCGACAAGGGGATGCTCGAGCTCGTGGTCACCGACCGCGGCGGCGGGGTGCCCGCCCATCTGGTACCCACTCTGTTCAGCCGGCTGCGAACCCTGAGCCGCGTCGACCGCGATCCTTCCCGCGGCACCGGTCTGGGCCTTTCCCTGGCCCGGGGCATCGTGGAGGCCATGGGTGGGCAGGTCTGGTACCAGGCTCAGCCGGACGGCGGTGCTGCCTTCCACGTGACCCTCCCGGTGCCCCGCCGCCGCCAAGGCGACTGACCGGCGCCGGCGCTCAGAGGCGACCGATGGCGCCGGGGTCCTTGCCCCCGTGGCCAGGGTCCACCACCATCCTCCACGGCACCATCAGCTCGACCAGTGCCGAGCCCGACTCCAGGAGGGCCTGGTCCGCCACCCCGGCCAAAGCTCGCACCTCGTAGCGATGTATGCCGTGTCCGGGCCGGACGTCCCGGAACGATACTGCCTCCGTCCGTCCCGATCCGATGGACGGGCTGGCTGCTGCGGCGTCGCCCACGAGGATGCCGTTGCGCCAGACGGCATAGCCGGTGGCGCCGGCTACGGGCTGCCATGCCAGGAGCGCGTCGGTGCCGTCGACGCGGGTGGCCGTGAGCCCGCCGGGGGTGGCCAGGCCGGCGCCGGCGGGGCCCGGGCGGGCGGGTGCCGGGCCGGGGCCTCTCTCTGGAAGGGACCGGAGCCGTTCGAGGATGCCGGCGGTGATGCCGTCGGCGAGGCGCTGGCGGCCGGCGGGATCGGCCAGCGCACGGGCGTCGTCGGTGTTGGAAAGGTACGCGCCCTCGATGATGAGCGCCGTCGGGCGGGTGTTGCGCAGCACCGCGTAGTAGTCGTCACCCTTCTCGCCGGCGCGGGTGAAGGTGCCTCTCGATCCGGTACCCGCTCGGGCCGTGATGCCGGCCAGCAGTGACCGGGCGAGCGACCGCCCAGCGGAGCTGCCCTGCTGGTGGTAGATCTCCGTGCCGCGGACGGAGCGGTTGGAACTGGCGTTGTTGTGCACCGACAGGAACACGTCGGCGCCGGCGACGTCCGCCACCCTGGACCGCCCGTCCAGGGGCACGAACACATCGTGATCGCGTGTGAGCACCACCTCCAGGCCGGCGGTGCGCAGGGCCTGGGCCAGCCGGAGCGACTCGTCGAGGTTGACGTCCTTCTCCCGGAGCAGCACCGCCGAAGGGGCCGGAGGCCGCCGCCTGGCCGCCTCGGCGCCACCGGCGCCGCCGCCCAGGATCATCAGACAGGCGACGATGCCCGCCCCTCGCCGTACGTTCCGCACTATTTGGCCACCGTAGCGAATATGCCCGCTCGCAGTGGTCGTTCATGGCCGGAAGCGGGCCGAAAAGCGGCGGCGGCCGAACCGATCCTGAAGGTGACCGCCTGCATCGGCGGACGTGGCCCTCCGCCTTCCGGCTAGATCAGGAGGGTGTCGCCGCCGGCGCCGGCAGGGCCAGCTCCACCTGCTCCAGAAGCCGGGCGGTGCACGAGGACATCTCGAGGGGAGGCAGGGCCTCCTCGACGATGTGGGCGGCGAGATCCGCGAACGCCTGGCCCACCGGCCCACCACAACCGGTCCGGAGCGCCGCCGGCTCACCCACGTCGGCGCCGGCGGCCACAGCCGGATCGAGAGGGATGCTCCCGAGCAGCGGCGCCCCGATCTGGTCGGCCAGACGCTGGCCGCCGCCGGACCCGAACAGGGCGTAGGAGGTGCCGTGGTCGCAGACGAACTCGCTCATGTTCTCGATGACGCCGGCGACCCGGAGGTATCCCTTGCGGGCCATGTCGGCGGCACGGGCCGCCACCTGCTGAGCGGCGAGGGAGGGGGTGGTGACGATGAGCACCTCCGCCCTGGGCAGCATGCGGGCCAGGCCCATCTGGATGTCGCTGGTGCCCGGCGGCATGTCGATCAGCAGGTAGTCGATATCGCCCCAGCGCACGTCCTCCAGGAAGTGCTGGACGGCGCGGTTGAGCATGAACCCCCGCAGCATGACGGCCTGGTCCTCGGCCGTCCCTTCGATGGAGCCCATGGAGACGACCTTCAACCGGCCGCCACCGACGACGCGCTCCAGCGGGATGATCTTCTTTCCCTGTGCCCCGAGCTGGGTGTTGAGGCCGAGCATCCGGGGGATGGAGAAGCCGCCGATGTCGGCGTCGAGGATGCCCACGGTGAGGCCGCGCTCAGCCAGCTTGGCGGCCAGGTTGGCGGTGACCGACGACTTGCCCACGCCGCCCTTGCCCGAGGCGATGGCCGCCACCCGGGCACGGGCAGGGATGTCGGTGTCGGGAGCGCTCTCCCTCGCCTTCCATCGGGCGCGGGCCATGACCTGGCTCTTCTGCTCCGGAGTCATCTCGCCGAAGTGGACCCGAACCTCCTCGACTCCCGCCAGGCTCCCGACCCGGGCCTTCACGTCACGCATGAGCTGGCCCCGCAGGGGGCAGCCGGCGGTGGTGAGCGCCACGGTCACGTCGACGGCGCCGCCGGCGATCTCGATCCTGCGTACCATGCCGAGATCGACGATGTTGTCGCCCAGCTCGGGATCGATCACACCTGCGAGCATGGCGTGGATCGCCTCTTCGGAGGCGACGGGGGAATTCTCGGTCGTCGGCATCCTCCGTCCAGTTTACGAGCGGGCCGCACGTCCGGATTCAATGGTCTCGCCCGGGGAAGGCCGACCCGTGCCCGGTAGCGCCGTCGAACCGGTAAGCTGGGGACAACAACGATCTCAAGATCTTCTACTCAGGAGGCGTCCGGGTGACCACGACCGAGACCACAAGCACCACCGAAACGACCACCGGGACCGAGGTCATCTCGCTCACCGACACCGCCACCAGCAAGGTGGCCGAGTTGTTGACCATGGAGGGCAACCCCGACCTGGCGCTGCGGATCGCCGTGCGTCCCGGTGGGTGCTCCGGCTACTCCTACGAGATGTTCTTCGACAGCGAGTTAGCCCACGACGACCTCGTCACCACCCGTGGCCAGGTGCGGGTCGTCGTCGACCCGGCCAGCGCCCAGCTCCTCACCGGCGCCACCCTCGACTACAAGGACGGGCTCCAGGGTGCGGGCTTCAGCGTGAACAACCCCAACGCCCAGCGCTCCTGCGGCTGCGGCCAGTCCTTCTCCTAGCCCCCGGCCACTCCTCGGCTCAGGAGGTCAACCGCTCCAGCGCCTGCTCGGCCTCGGCGCGGTCGTAGGCGTTGTCGATGCGCTGGCGGACCACCCCGTCGGCGCCGGCGAGGAACAGAAAAGGCTCCTGAGCTAGGCCGTAGCTCTTCACCGCCGGTGCCAGGTCCTCGCCGCTTCGGGACGCGTAGATCTCGACGTGGATGAAGCGCACTCGGTCGGCGAAGGCCTCGTGGTGGGCTAGGAGATTGTCCAGCACCGGCCCGCACAGGCGTGACTGGCAGCGAGCTGGAGTCGCGAACAGCACCGCGATAGGTCGCTTCTCGCCGAGCGCGGTGTCGAGGCTGACCTCGTGCAGCGGGCACTGGGGATCGCGGGTGCAGATGGGGTCCACTCCCTTTCCATCGGCCTTCGTGGGCGTAGGAACGCCTGGCAGGGGCTGGCCGGCCAGCGGGACCTTGGCCTTGGCCGGGTCGAGCACCTCCAGGGAGGCCTTGGCCGTGATGCCCTTGTAGACGGTGCTGACGGCGGCGAAGCCGGGCTTGTCGAACCGGTGGTTCACGAGCAGGTAGGGCAGCTCGAGGCTGCCGTCGGCATGCAGCTCCGACACGACCGGGTGCCCGTCGATGATGACCTGGACCGGCCCATCGGGCGTCACCGGCCCGGTGCCCTCCTCGTTGAGCAGGGCGAGGGCGATCCGCTGGTCGGGGCCGGCCACGTGAACGTAGCTCGCCACGACCAGGTTCACCTTGCCCGAACCGGGCTTCTCGTCGGGCACGGTGACCTTGACCGCGGCCGGATCGTCTTCGTCCGACTTCCCGCAGGCGGCGAGGAGCACCATGCCGGCGCCGGCCAAAAGGAACTCCCGTCGATTCAGGTCTGTCACGCCGCCAACCTATCTTGGGACCGTGTCCCTGGCCTTTCACGTGGACGGCCGTGCCGTGGAGGTGGCCGACGACGGTGCCT
The DNA here is from genome assembly GCA_035526335.1 of Acidimicrobiales bacterium. Taxonomy (GTDB): domain Bacteria; phylum Actinomycetota; class Acidimicrobiia; order Acidimicrobiales. Next base: position 28,608 of record DATLCN010000007.1, read on the forward strand.
CGCTGCTGGAGGTGCTCCGTGACCGCCTCGGCCTGCGCAGCGCGAAGGACGGCTGCAGTCCCCAGGGCCAGTGCGGGTGCTGCACTGTCCTGGTCGACGGCCAGCCCCGGGTCGCCTGCGTCACGCCGGCCCGCAGGGTGGCCGGGCGCGCCGTCACCACCCTCGACGGCCTGCCGGAGGCCGAGCGGTCGCGGTGGGCGGCCGCCTTCCTGGCCTGTGGCGCCAGCCAGTGCGGTTTCTGCACACCGGGGATCATCGTGCGCCTGTCCGCCCTGCGGGCCTCCGGCCGCGGCAGCGAGAAGGAGGTGGACACCGCCCTTCTGGCCCACCTGTGCCGGTGCACCGGCTGGATGACCATCAAGGAGGCGTTCGCCCGTGTCGCCCACGGGACACCTCCGCCCGATGCCCCGCGGGACCCGGCCGCCGGCGGCCGGCGGGCCACTCTCGAGGGCGGTTCCCCCCAGCAGGTCGGCGCCCACGTCGGTCTCGGCACGGCCGGGTTCGCAGACGACACCGCTCCGCCCGACGCGCTGGTGGCGGTTCTCGACGGTGCCGGCGGCTGGGCCGTCGGTGAGACGCTGGCCGAAGCCCGGTCCCTGGCCGGAAAGGTGCAGGGCCGGCGCTCCACGATCGGACTCAGCCACCCTCTGCAGATCCCGCCCGGACCGTGGGATGCCGCCCTGCGCACGACGTGGACCGAGCCCGCGTATCTCGAACCGGACGCCTCGTGGTGCGAGCCCGGAGGCGAGCCGGCGTCTCCGTTCGCCAACGGAGGCGCTTTCGGCGGAAAGACCACCTCAATGGCTCCCGCCGCCGCCCGCCGCCTGGCCGATGAGCACCGGCGTGCCGTTCGGGTGCTGCTCTCCCGGGAAGACGTCACCCGGCTGGGCCCGAAACGACCCCCCGTCGCCGGCGGCGTCCGCCGGGACGGCACCGGGGTGATCCGCGTGGTGCGGACCCCAGGTGTGGCCGAGGCCGTCCACGCCGTCGCCCCGGATCTGGTCGTGGAGGAGATCGACGTCGCCGGCCCCCCGACCTCGGTCGCGCTGAGGGCGGCCGGGTGGGCCGAGGCCGCCGCCCTGCTGTCTGCCGCCCGTGACGAGGACGTGCCGACGGTGACGGCGCCTTCCGGGGCCAAGGCTCAGGCCGAAGTGACACGCGACGGGTCGGTGCGGGTGCGCGTCTCCTGCGGCGACCCGCTCGACCGCGTCGTTCTGCGCTCCTTCTGCGTCGGCGCCGCCCACATGGCCATGGGCTGGGTACGCAGCGAGGGCATCGCGGTGGGCGCTGACGGGGTCCCCCACGACCTCTCCGTCCGCTCCTTCGGGGTGCTGAGGGCCCAGGACATGCCGGCGGTGGACGTCGAGATCGATGACGGCGCCGGCCCCCCCGTCAACGGCTCCGACGCCGTCTTCGCCGCAGTTGCTGCCGCCGTGTGGGGGACCGACGGCTACCCCACCGACTGGCCCACCCACAGAGGAGCACGATGACAGCGCCCATCGGCCCGTACTCGTCCATCGTCCGGGCCGGCCCTTGGCTGGCCTGCTCCGGCCAGCTCGGTGTGCTCGACGGAGCGATCGTCGCCGGCGGCGTACCGGCGCAGACCGAGCAGGCCCTGGCCAACCTCTCCCACCTTCTCGCCGGAGAGGGGGCGTCGCTCGACGACGTGGTGAAGGCAACCGTCTTTCTCACCGACATGGCAGAGTTTTCGGCCATGAACGAGGTCTACGCCGCCGCCTTCACCGGCCGATATCCCGCCCGATCCACCATCGCCGTCGTCGCCCTTCCTTGTGGCGGTGACGTGGAGATCGAAGCCTGGGCCTACCGCCCCGAGCCGAGCCTGCCCTCCGACGTTGCCGGTGTTACAGGGGGCCGTTCCGTCCCGGACGTAGTCCCAACGGGAGAAGTGTGACGGCGGGCGCCGGCTACAGCCCCCAGCGGGACTGACCGAAGCGGTACCCCACCGAGCGCACGGTGGAGATGAGGTGCTCGTGCTCGGTGCCGAGCTTGGCCCTGAGGCGTCGGATGTGGACGTCGACGGTGCGGGCGCCGCCGTAGTACTCGTAGCCCCATACCCGGGACAGCAGGATCTCGCGGGTGAAGACCTTCCCCGGATGGGTCGCCAGGAACTTGAGCAGCTCGTACTCCATGTAGGTGAGGTCCAGCGGTCGTCCGGCGATGGCTGCCTGGTAGGTCTCCAGGTTGAGGATCAGCGGCCCGTACTCGACCAGCTCCGGGCGGGTGCCCTGGCCGGTGCGCCAGAACAGGTGCTTGAGCCGCGCCTCCAGCTCCCGGTCCTGGAACGGGGAAACGCAGAAGTCGTCGAACATGTCCTCCCGCAGCTCGAGGTCGGCCAGCTGATGGCCGGCCACGAGCACCAGCAGCGGCTCCAGTGGCAGGTCCCGCTTGCGCAGCGTCCGGCAGAGAGCGAAGGCGCCTTCGGGATCGACATCCGCGCTGACCACGGCGCCGGCCCAGCCCTCGTCGGGCTCCAAGCGGGTGGCCGCCTCAGCTGTGCCGGCGGCCTTCCACGGGTACCCGGCCAGGTCCAACGCCTGCACCAGTACCGGTGGCGGGGGATCGGGATAGAGCAGGAGTGGTTCCACGTCCGTGTCCTGCCTACAGCGTGGACAAGTAGCGGTCCAGCTCGAACTGCGTCACCTGGGCCTTGTAGTCGGACCACTCCGCCCGCTTGTTGCGGAGGAACCACGTGAAGACGTGGTCCCCGAGTGTCTCGGCTACGAGCTCGGAACGCTCCATCTCCTCGAGAGCTTCGGACAGCGAACCCGGCAGGGAGGTGATGCCGGCCTCCGCACAAGCCTCCGGAGTCAGCTCATAGAGGTTGGTGGCCGCCTCGGCCGGCAGCTCGTAGCCCTTCTCCACCCCTCGCATCCCCGCCGCCAGCACGACGGCGAAGGCCAGGTAGGGGTTGCAGGCGGGGTCCGGAGCCCGGTACTCGATTCGGGTCGACTCCTTCTTGCCCCGCTTCGGCGCCGGCACCCGGATCAGCGCGGAACGGTTGTTGCGGGCCCACGAGACGTATACCGGCGCCTCGTATCCGACCACGAGGCGCTTGTAGGAGTTCACCCACTGGTTGGTGACCGCGGTGATCTCGCGGGCATGCGCGAGCACGCCGGCGATGAAGGCCTTCCCGACCGGCGACAGCTGATGCTCGTCGGCCTCGTCGTGGAACGCATTGGCCTCGCCCTCGAACAACGAGAAGTGCGTGTGCATGCCCGACCCCTGCACACCGGCGAGTGGCTTGGGCATGAACGTGGCGTGGACACCGGCTTCCTTGGCGATCTCCTTGACCACCAGGCGCACGGTCATCAGGGTGTCGGCCATGGACATGGCGTCGGTGTGGCGCAGGTCGATCTCGTGCTGGCTGGGGGCGTCCTCGTGCTGGCTGTACTCCACGGGGATGCCCATGTCCTCAAGAGTCAGCACGGTTCGCCGGCGCAGGTCGCCGGCCAGGTCAGCCACGGTGAGCTCGAAGTACGAGCCCTGGTCGAGAGGCTCGGGCCTGCCCTCGTCGCTGGCGAAGTAGAAGTACTCGATCTCAGGAGCGGCGAAGAAGGAGAAGCCCTTGTCCCGCGCCCGCTCGAGCTGGCGTCGCAGCACGTGTCGCGAGCAGCCCTCGAACGGTGTGCCGTCCAGATGGGTCACGTCGCAGAACACGCGAGCCACTGCCGGGCCCTTGTCCCGGTTGGGCAGGATCTGGAATGTGCCGGCGTCGGGGCGGGCCAGAACATCGCTCTCCTGGACACGGCTGAACCCGTCCACCGCTGATCCGTCGAAGGTCATACCCTCCTCGAGAGCGTTCTCCAGCTCGGCGGGGGTGATGTTGAACGCCTTGGGGATACCGAGCACATCGGTGAACAACAGCTGGATGAAGCGGACCCCTCGCTCCTCGACAGTACGCAGCACGTAGTCCTGGGGTCGCTCCATGTCTCCATTGTTGCTCACCGCCGGCGTCACAACCCTCGGTTCCACCCTCAGTTCACGCTCCCTTCACATGGCCGCCGGCTCTTTGCCGCGGCGCTTGTCAACCGATCACCCGGCGTTGGAAGCCCCTGACGCCGAGGACGGCCAGGCCGGCGGTGAAGGCGATGAGCCCGGCGAACATTCCCGGCAGGGGCATATGGGGGATCCCGTCGGTGAGGGAGGCACGGAGCCCTTCGCTCATGTAGACGAGCGGGTTGGCCAGCACGGCCCACTTGAGCCACGGGATGGGACCCAGTCGTGACCAGGGGTAGTAGGTGGCACCCAGAAATATGATGGGAATAACGAGGATGCTGAACACGAGGGGGACCTGTGGTGGGGCGACGCGGGTCCCGATGGCGAGGCCGAGGGAGGCGCCCAGAAGAGCGGACAGTGGCGCCACGATGAGGAGGAGAGGCCAGTGGAAGCTGAGGTGGACGGGAATGGCGGGCACGAAGTTCGCCAGCGGGAAGACGACCATCCCGGCCAGCACGCCCTGCAACGCCCCGCTCACCAGCTTCTCGACGGCCACGGCCCACACCGGCAGTGGGGCCAGAACCCGATCCTCGATCTCGCGGGTGTAGCCGAACTCTTGAACCAGGGGCAGGGCGACGGCCTGGATGCCCTGGAAGATGCAGGCGGTCGCGATGACGCCGGGCACGAGCAGGGTCGAAAACGCGTCCTCCCCACGGCCACCGCCGACGCCTTGGCCGATCTTGGGGAAGACGTAGGCGAACACGAAGACGGTCAGCAGCGGCGACATGAGGGTGCGTACGAGGAACGACCCGATGTCCTTGCGCACCACGTGGAGATCTCGTCGGAGGAGGGCGTTGAAGGCGGTGAACCCCGCGGCACGTCCGGGCCGCAGCTCCGCCAACCCGGCGGGTGGTGCGCCGGTCGGTGTCATTCGCGGAGGTCCTTTCCGGTGAGCCCGATGAAGACGGCCTCCAGGGTGGGCTCGTTCATGGACAGGTCGGTGACAATGAAGCCTCCCGCCTCGGCTGCGGCCATGACGCGGGGGAGCGCGCCGCGGGAGCCGCGTAGCTCGAGGCGGACCTGGCCTTCCAGCACGTGGGCCCGCACCGCTCCCGACACCGTCTCCCGCAGGTGAGACGCCAACTGGTGCAGATCGCCCTCGACCGAGAGGCTGACGACGGTGTCGGCCCCGAGCGTCTGCTTCAGCGCCGCCGGTGTGTCCAGGGCGAGGATGCGCCCGTGGTCCATGATCGCCACCCGGCTGCACAACTGGTCGGCCTCCTCCATGTAGTGGGTGGTGAGGAAAATGGTCTGCCCCTGATCGTTCAGCTCGCCGAGCACCTCCCACAACGCCAGCCGGCTCTGCGGATCGAGGCCGGCTGTCGGTTCGTCGAGGAACAGGATGCGGGGCCGGTGGAGGATGGCACGTGCCACCATCAGGCGCTGCGCCATACCCCCGGACAGGGCCGCCGGCTCCGCGCCCGCCCTGTCCGTCAGGCGGAACTGCTCCAATCCACGGCGGGTCGCGTCACGGGCTTCGCCGGCGCTCATTCCGAAGTACCGGCCGTGGAAGTACAGATTCTGTTCCACCGTGAGCGCCCGGTCGAGCGTGTTGACCTGCGGCACGACGCCGATCACCTGCTTGGCCACCGCGGGATGGGCGACCACGTCCACTCCACCGACGACGGCTCGACCCGAAGTGGGCCCAATTCTGGTGGTCAGCATGCCGACTGTCGTCGTCTTGCCCGCGCCGTTCGGACCGAGCAGTCCGAATATCTCGCCTGCCTGCACGCACAGGTCGAGGCAGTCGACGGCGACCAGATCTCCTGGATAGACCTTCGTCAGGGCGTCCGTCCTGATGACCTCGTTGGTGGCCGCGGGGCCGGTCACCGAAACCTCGTACCCAGCCTGCATGAGCCAAGTCAAGCGGATTTACAATCGACACGTGTTGCGTCCTGGAGGCTGGATCAAGAAGTCGAGCGGAGCGCAGCGGGAGCCCGACGGGGTCTTTGTGCCTGGGACGGGCGTGCCCCGACCAGGGAAGGACCCCGAGTTCGGTCACGTCGGAGACGGAGGTAAGCGTGGGATGGCTGGGACCGCCCAGCCCAACTAAACCGAGGGCTCACGCTCACGGGCATCGCCGCCGATGGTGATGCTGTCGCTGGCTGGAGGATGATCGGCGACCGGATGCCGGCGGTGGCCTGGGCCGCAGCGGTGTTGTTCGCGCCGCTCAACGGAATTCGCATCAATCGGGCCTTTTCGGTCAGCGACGGTTTGATCGCCTTCGCCGTCGTCGCCACCGCCACCTCTCCGACCTCGAGGCGCAAAATCCGCGATGTCACCGCCGATCGAGCCCTGCTGATCGGGCTCGGTCTCTTGACTCTGGGGGCGCTCATCGGCAGCATCTTCGCTCCCCATCCCTGGACCAGCCTGGGCGGGACCGCCAGGTTCGTATTCATCAGCCTGAGCTCAGTTGTCGCCGTCGGGCTGTGGGCGCCGTCTCGAGGCACGCTTCGGCGGTTCTGTGTGCTGTGGCTCTCGGGTGCCACAGCCAACGCGCTGTGGGCGCTGGTGGTCAGCCCGACGGTCTGGGGTCGCCGCGCCGGGCTCGCCAGCCATCCCAACAGCCTTGGCCTGGTGTGTGTCCTGGGGACGGGTCTCGCCCTCGGCTTCTGTCTGTCCGACCGCGGGATTCCCCGTCGTGTCGCAGAAGCGTCCTGTGCGTTGCTCGCGGTAGGGGTGGTGCTGTCAGGATCACGGGCCGCACTCTTGGGCCTCGTCACAGCGGTGCCGGTCGTGCTGGTTCTCTCCTCGCGACGGCGACTGGTGCTGCCAACTGTCGCTGCGACCCTTCTCGTCGGCGGTGCCGTACTCGCCGGAGCCCTTCACCCCCCTGCCCACGGTTCCTTGGGCCGGCTGGTCGGCGACAGATCCACGGTCGAGAGCGACGCCAGCCGCGACGAGCTCCTCAGGCGGACTGGCGACCGCATCAAGGCTCACCCTCTGACCGGCGAGGGATTCCAGTACGCGCACGAGGCCCACAGCATCTATCTCCAGGCTCTCGTCGCGGGCGGCCCCCTCGGGCTAGCGGGACTGGCGCTGATCAACGGCATGGCGCTGACGGCGGCCTGGCGCGCCCTCGCAGCTCGTCGTGAGGCAGTCACGGGCGACCATTCGGTGCTGGCAGGCCTGGCCGGCGGATACGCCGGCTACCTGGTCGCTGCCGCGTTCCAGAACAGCCTTGGGGAGCGTCACGTGTGGCTGTACCTGGCGGGCGCGACCGCGCTCGCGCGCGAGCTTCGACCCATGGGGCAGGGCGGCCCACGGACCCTCTAGCCGCATAGCCTGCTGCAGTGAAGATCGTCGTCCACGATTATGCCGGCCATGCCTTCCCGATCGAACTGAGCCGGGAGTTGGCTGGGCGAGGGCACGACGTGCTGCATCTCTACTGTAGGAATGTGGTCGGGCCTCGCGGCGCCTTGGTGCGGCGTCCCGAAGATCCGAGCAGCTTGTCGATCGAAGGTGTGGCCATCGGCCGCGTCTTCGCCAAGTACTCCATTACCCGCCGGTTCGTGGACGAGTTGGCGTACGGCCGGGCGGCGGCGGCTCGTATCGCTTCCTACGGGCCGCGAGCCGTGCTATCGGCCAACACGCCGCTGTTGAGCCAGCATTTCCTGCTGACGGAGGCTCGAAGGTCGAGGCGGCGGTTCGTGTATTGGTGGCAGGACTCCTACGGCGTGGGGGTCCACGCCGTCGTGCGCCGCCGCGCGCCTCGCCTGGCCGCGCTCGTGGCCTGGCCCTTCGAAGCCATGGAGCGGCGGATGCTGTCGAGGAGCCAGCGGGTGGTTGCGATCTCGGAGGTTTTGAGATCGCAGGCGGAGCTGTGGCGCGTGGACCCCGGAACGATCGAGGTCGTTCCGAATTGGGCCCCGCTGGACGAGGTGGTTCCGGGGATTTATGAGAACGGCTGGAAGGTGGCTCACGGGTTCTCCGGAGTGCCGCTCGTCGTCTACACCGGTACCCTCGGGCTGAAGCACGACCCCACGATGCTGGCCGACCTCGCCTCCGGACTGCGGGCTACGGGCGCGCGGGTCGTGGTGGTATCGGAGGGGCCTGGCCGCTTCCTTCTCGAGGAGCGCAGACGGCGTGAGAATCTCGACAATCTCGTCCTGATGGATTACCTGCCACCCGAGTTGCTGGGAGAGGTACTCGCTGCCGCCGATGTTCTGATCGCCATCCTGGAGGCGGACGCTGGAGCCTTCTCGGTGCCCTCCAAGGTGCTGTCGTACCTGTGCGCCGGCCGGCCGGTCGTAGCGTCGTTGCCCCTGGAGAACCAGGCCGCCCAGGTGCTGAGCGAGGCCGGCGCCGGCATCTGCGTCCAGCCGGGTGATCGCAGGGCCCTCCTCCACGCCGTCGAGGAACTGCTTCGGGATCCGGCGCGTCGGGAGACAATGGGCTCAAGCGGCCGTCGCTACGCGGAGGCGCACTTCAACCGCGGCGCGGTGGCTGATCGGTTCGAGCGGATCCTTGTCGGTCCTGGGGCCGGGTGCAGGCTCGGTGCCGCCGGAGTCGTGGCAGGCACCGTCAGCCGGATCTGGAGGCATCCCGAGAACCGGCGGCGGCGATGGAGGGCGATCACCCGATACGTCGTCTGGCAGGTGTGGGAACGGGCCGTGCGCCGGCCATGGATGCTCGAGATCATGCCGAACCGGCGAATTCTGTGCCACCCTCACAGCCCTATCGCCGCTGCCGTCCTTTACTACCGGCTACCGGACCCGATGGAGATGCGCTTTCTGCTCGACTACCTGACGGAAGGCGACTCGTTCGTGGACGTGGGTGCCAACGTGGGCGTCTATACGCTCTTGGCCTCCTCGGTGGCCGGAGTCCGGGTGGTGGCCATCGAGCCTTCGACGTCCTCCTACGAGCGGCTCCGGGAGAATGTGGACCTGAACGACCTCAGTGACTCCGTGGTGACGCTGAAGGCCGCGGTGGGACGACAGCCCGGAGAGGCGCGACTGTCCACGGCATACGGGCCGATGAATGCCATCGTGGACGGTTCGGCAATGGGCGAAACTGTCGATGTCACCACCGTGGACCAGGTGCTGGCCGACCATACCCGGACCAAGGTGGCAGTCATGAAGGTCGACGTGGAGGGAGCGGAACTCGATGTTCTGGCCGGAGCCGAGGCGTGTATCGTCCGTGACCGCCCTGCGCTCATCATCGAGGCGAATGATCCCGAGCGGCTGGCCGCTTTCGCATCAGACGCGGGCTATACGTGCGTCCTTTACGACACTGCCAGCCGCGTGTTCACGCCCGTTCCGATCCCGTCCTGCACCGGGGGAAATGTCCTGCTGTTGGCTGATCTCGATGAAGCCGTTGAACGTCTCCGCCAACCCGGTTGAGCCGCGCCTGCCCGCGGTGTCGCCTGGGTGTGGGCGGTCGTGCAGGGTGCGGTGCGCCTTGGTCCTCGTCGTCGGTGGTCACCTCGCCTCGTGCCATCGTGTGGTGACAAAATCCGGCGCTGCCGTGCGCTGGCAGGCTGCCGCCAGGCGGCCCCGACCGCGGCGGGTGTCCCCCCGTCGTGGATCAAGGAGCACTGGCATCTGCGTTGCCCGAGACTTTCGTCAGGAACCACTTGTATGTTTCCGCAATGCCCTCGGAAAGGTCGGTCGTCGCCTTCCAACCTAGGGCGTTGAGGCGCGATACGTTCAGCACCTTCCGTGGAGTCCCGTCTGGCTTGGTACTGTCAAAAACGAGTTCGGCTCCGGGATACACGATCTCGCGCACTAGTTCGGCGAGGGCCCGGATACTGAGATCCTCCCCGGTGCCGACGTTGACGTGGCCGGCCGTGTCGTAGTAGTCCATGAGGAAGACACACGCGTCGGCCAAGTCATCGACGTGAAGAAACTCCCGCATGGGGCTGCCCGTGCCCCAGATGACGACCGCCGGCTCACCGGTCAGCTTCGCGTCGTGGAACTTCCGGATCAGGGCGGGGAGGACGTGGCTACTGGTGAGGTCGAAGTTGTCGTTGGGCCCGTACAAATTGGTGGGCATCGCAGAGATGAAGTTGCAGCCGTACTGGGTGCGGTAGCTCTGGCAGAGCTTGATGCCTGCGATCTTGGCTAGTGCGTAGGCCTCGTTGGTGGGCTCCAAGGGTCCTGTGAGCAGTTGGTCCTCGGTAATCGGTTGCGTGGCTTGGCGGGGGTAAATACACGAACTGCCCAGGTACAACAGCTTGGTCACGCCGAAGAGGTGGCTGGAGTGCACCACGGTCGCGTGGATCATCATGTTGTCGTAGAGGAATTCCGCCGGGCGGCTGGAGTTGGCGAGGATGCCCCCTACCGTGCCAGCTACCAGGAACACGTACTCGGGGCGGTTGGCTTTGAACCAGTAGTTGACCGCAGCCTGGTCGCGCAGGTCGAGCTGCTCCCGGGTGGCGACGAGGATGTTGGTGTAGCCGTCGGCCTCGAGGCGGCGCAGCAGTGCGGAGCCGACGAGACCTCGGTGGCCAGCGACGTAGATCCTTGCGTTCTTCTCAAGTGGGGTCACTGCGATCCTCCGCCCTTTTATCTGTTACCGGTCGACCCGTACGGTGCGGCCGGCCAGTTCGTCCTCGAGTTGCTGCACGTCTGCGTCGACCATGAGGTCCACCAGCTGCTCAAATCGTACCGTCGGTTCCCAGCCAAGCCGATCTCGCGCCTTCCTGGCGTCACCCCGCAGGTCGTCCACCTCAGTCGGGCGGTGATATCGGGGGTCGTGCCGTACGTGTGCCTCGTATTCGAGGCCGACACGAGCGAAGGCCCGCTGGCAGAGCTCCGCCACACTGTGCGCCTCGCCAGTGGCGACCACGAAGTCGTCGGGTTCTGGCTGCTGGAGCATGCGCCACATGGCATCCACGTAGTCGGGGGCGTAGCCCCAGTCCCGCCGGGCTGCCAGGTTGCCGAGGTATACGTCCTCCTGCAGGCCGGCTGCGATGCGCGCCACGGCGCGGGTGATCTTGCGGGTGACGAAGGTTTCCCCCCGCCTCGGGCTCTCGTGGTTCATGAGTATGCCGTTGGCCGCGAACAGCCCGTAGGCCTCCCGGTAGTTGACCGTGACGTGGAAAGCGAAGACCTTGGCGCAGGCATAGGGACTGCGGGGGTGGAAAGGTGTGGTCTCGGATTGCGGTGGGGGAGCGCTGCCGAACATCTCCGAGGAGCTGGCCTGGTAGAAACGGGTGTCCACGCCGGCGGCGCGGATGGCGTCGAGCAGGCGGATGGTGCCCACTCCTGTGGTCTCGGCGGTGTACTCGGGCATCTCGAAGCTGACTCGTACGTGGCTCTGGGCCGCCAGGTGGTACACCTCGGTGGGCGCCACCTCCCGGATGAGGTTGGCCAGGCTGACGCCGTCGCTGAGGTCGCCGTAGTGGAGACTCAGACGCGGGTTCGGCTCATGCGGATCCTGGTAGATGCCGTCCAGGCGCCCGGTGTTGAAGTTCGACGCCCGACGCACAAGGCCGTGCACCTCATAGCCTTTGGAGAGGAGGAGCTCGGCGAGATAGGAGCCGTCCTGACCGGTGATGCCGGTGATGAGGGCCGTCGGTGCCGGCATCAGGGTTGTGGCTCCACGAGCAGCAGTTTAGGTGGGCGAACGGTCAGCACACTCGGGCGGCGGAGATGCCGTTGAGCCCGTCCATGAGCTTGGTGGAGGCCAGGGCGACGCGCCGCCCCCGTCCACGAAGCGACGCCCCAACCGGGCACCCGGTGCCGGTTGTTCGCCCGGTACAATTCGATACGTGTTGCGTCCTGGAAACTGGACCAGACAGCGCCTACCTCACCACGGATTGAAAGGGGATGGGGAAACCGGACCATTTGTCGGCCACCGCGTTTCCTGACTACCAATGGTTCGTATCCGGATCGCGGCGTGCCAGCTCAATACGGTGGTCGGGGACCTCGACGGGAACCTGGAGCGGATCCTGACCGCCCTTGCGGCGGCCGAGGCGGCCGGAGCGGACGTGGCCGTGTTTTCCGAACTGGCCATAACCGGATACCCGCCGGAGGACCTCCTCCTCAAGCCCGGGTTCATCGAGGACAACCTGCAAGCCCTCGAGAAGCTGTCTGTGCGTACCGGCTCGTGCGCGGCCGTCGTCGGGTTCGTCGATGACGACCGCGATCTGCGCAACGCGGCTGCCGTCTGTGCCAACGGCCGGATCGTGGGCCGCTACCACAAGCGCCTTCTGCCGAACTACGCGGTGTTCGACGAGCAGCGCTACTTCACGCCCGGCGTAGCCCCCATGTCCTTGTTCGAGATCGGCGGAGTGCGGTGCGGAGTGTCGATCTGCGAGGACTCCTGGGCCGCGGCGGGACCCATCAGCGAGCAGGCCGCCGGTGGTGCCCAGGTAGTTCTCAACCTCAACGCCTCGCCGTACCACGCCGGTCGGCTGCCGGAGCGGGAGCGGATGCTGTCGACGAGGGCGGCTGATGCGTCGTGCGCGCTGGTCTACGTCAACCAGGTTGGTGGCCAGGACGAGTTGGTCTTCGACGGGGCCTCGCTGATCGTCGACGACCACGGCCACGTGCTGGCTTCGGCGCCGCAGTTCGAAGAGGCTCTGATGGTGGTCGATCTCCAGGTCGGACCCCTGTTCCGGAAGCGGCTCCTCGACCCCAGGGGGCGCGCCACGAGCACGCCCCTGCCTACGGTGATGGTCAGCGAAGCGCCGGTGCCGAATCGGGACCACCGCCCGCCGTCGATCACGCCGGCCCTCACTCCGCTCGACGAAATCTTCGCCGCCCTGGTCACCGGCACTCGGGACTACGTCGCCAAGAACGGGTTCACCGACGTGGTGATCGGTTTATCGGGAGGCATCGACTCCTCGTTGGTCGCCTGCGTCGCCACCGCCGCCCTCGGCGCTGCCCACGTGCACGGTGTCTCGATGCCGTCGCGCCATTCGAGTGAGGGGTCGCGGGTGGATGCAGCAGCGGTAGCCTCGTCGTTGGGGATCGAGATGCGTACGGTCTCAATCGAACCTGCGCATGTCGGGCTGCTCGAGATGCTGGCGCCCTCGTTCGAAGGAACAGTGGAGGACACAACCGAGGAGAACCTCCAGTCACGCATCCGCGGGGTCGTCCTGATGGCGCTGTCGAACAAGCTGGGTTGGCTGGTTTTGACTACGGGCAACAAGAGCGAGAGCGCAGTCGGCTACTCCACCTTGTACGGTGACACCGCCGGTGGCTTCGCCGTGATCAAGGACGTGCCCAAGACGCTGGTGTTCCAGCTCGCCCGGCGGGTGAACGAGCGGGCCGGCGCGACGGTGATTCCCGAGGCCGTGCTCACCAAGCCGCCCTCGGCCGAACTGCGTCCGGGTCAGCGTGACGACGACTCGTTGCCCCCCTACGAGGTGCTCGATCCGATCCTCGAGGCCTACGTCGGCAGCGACCTCACCTCAGCCGAGCTGGTGGCCGCGGGGTTCGACTCAGAGCAGGTGCGCCAGGTGGTACGTCTCGTGGACGTGGCCGAGTACAAGCGCCGCCAGACCCCTCCAGGGGTGAGGGTGAGCGCCAAGGCGTTCGGCAAGGACCGCCGGCTCCCGATCACCAATCACTACCGCGGCTGATCCGGGGAAAAGAAGGAGTTCGTGCTGTCGGTGGTGAATCCCTGTCTCAGGGGCCTTGACTCCCCCGGTATGGTGAAAGAGAAGGTTGCCGACCCAGTCCCGTCGAGGCGGGATGCCTTGCCCAGACACTGCTCCAGGGCCTGAATACGCAGCGCAACGAAGGGTTTGAAATTGTGGCCAAGGACCGAGGTTCAGAGCGGGACGAGGAAGACCTCGTCAGGATCTACCTCAGCGAGATCGGGCAGTACGCCCTCCTTACCAAGGACGACGAGGTCCGCCTGGCCCAGGCCATCGAGGTCGGCATCGCGGCGCGTGAGGAGCTGGAGAAGCAGCCCAAGGGCCTCACCGCGGCGCGCCGCCGGGACCTGAAGCGCAAGCTCTCGGTGGGTGACGACGCCCAGCGGGCCTTCGTCCAGTCGAACCTCCGCCTGGTCGTCTCCATCGCCAAGAAGTACCAGGCTTCAGGACTCCCGCTGCTCGACCTGATCCAGGAGGGCAACCTCGGGCTCATGCATGCGGTGGAGAAGTTCGATTGGCGCAAGGGCTTCAAATTCTCGACCTACGCCACCTGGTGGATCCGCCAGGCCATCACCCGCGGCATCGCCAACACCGGCAGGACCATCCGCCTGCCGGTCCATGCCGGCGACACGCTGGCCCGCCTGCAGAAGGCCCGCTCCCGTCTGGAGCTCAAGTACGGGCGACCGGCCACTCTGTCGGAATTGTCGGCCGAGGTCGAGATGCCCGAGGACAAGGTGAGCGAGGCCTTGCGCTTCGCGGCGGAGCCGCTGTCGCTGTCCGAGCCTCTCCGCGAGGACGGCGACGCCGAGCTGGGCGACGTCGTCGAGGACCGCTCGGCCGAATCGCCGTTCGAGGTGGCGGCCACCGCCCTGCTCCCCGAGGAGATCTCCCGTCTCCTCGGGCCCCTGGACGAGCGCGAGCGCGAGATTCTGCGCCTCCGTTTCGGCCTCGACCGGGGCGAGCCCCGCACCCTCGAGGAGGTGGGCGAGCACTTCAACCTCACCCGAGAGCGAATCCGCCAGATCGAAGCAAGGGCCATGTCCAAGCTCCGCCATCCGAGCAGCGACACCGGCGCACGAGACCTGCTCACTGTGTGAGCTTCGCCTCGGAACCAGAGGGTTCGGATGCCGGCGGCCACGCGAGCGGCCAACCCGCCCCTTTGGAAAATGCCGACCAGGAGAAACGAGCCGAAGGCCGATCCGGCTCTGCCGGTCGGCCGCAGGCACCACTGTGGAAACGCGGAGGTGGACGGGAATCGAACCCGCCGGACGGGGATCGCCCGTCCCACCCGCTTTGAAGGCGGGGGCTGCCACCAGGTCAGCTGACACCTCCGCCGGGCAAACTACCTGGTCATGGTGGCGAGCGCCGTCGCTTGGGCTGCGCAGAAACGGCGTGGTCCGCGAGAGTCCGCGGAACTCAGCCTCGCTGGGCGTCCCGGACGGCGCACGGAACCGAACGAACGGGCAAATCGTGGGCAAATCGGGACCCGGCCGGCTCGGCTAGGACCCGAGAGTGGTCTCGAACATGGGGCTACTACGCTGTCAATCATGAAGAAGCTTCTGATGCTCGTCATCCTGATCGCCCTCGGCGCCGTCGCGGCCAAGAAGCTGCGGGTCGAGTAGCGGTCCTCTCAGCGATCGCGGAGCGACCGGCCTGCTCGAGAAGCAGGCGGTCCAGCTGGCGTGCGACGAACGCCTCTGCATATTCCGGCGTGTTGCGCCGGGCTCGAGCCACACTCAGGATCAACGAGCGGGGCGACAGGAAGTGCTGTTCGACCAGCCCGGAAAGGGCCAGGAGTGCCGCCAGCAACACGATCGTCCCGGGAATGGCGGCGATCAAAAGACCGGTCGGCATGAGCCCTTCGTAACCGCCGCCCAGGCTCGCGAAACTTCCAGCGAGCCTCTTGCGCTGGGCTGCCCGCCGGCCTAGGGTCACCGCACCCCTTCCCCTCGGAGTCCGCCTTGTCGCGCCCGGCTCGGGAGCAGAGGGAGGGAAAGTTGCTGATCGCCTGCTGGTCCGTGAAGGGTGGCAGCGGCACAAGTGTCGTAGCCGCCGGCCTGGCTCTGATCCTGGCCCGTTCCATGCCGGAAGGTGCACTGGCCGTCGACCTTGCCGGCGATCTGCCCGCCACCTTCGGAGTGCCGGAGCCAGCAGGGCCGGGGCTCAGGGAATGGGTGGCCACGCGCCATGTCGGCGACGACTCGCTGGTCCGGCTCGAGGTCGAGGTCGGCCCAGGGCTGCACCTCATCGCCGCGGGCGACACGCGGGCCACCGCTCGTATCGACGCCGCCGGCGCCGACCGCCTCTGCGCCGCACTGGATCCCGGCCGTCACGTGGTGGCTGACTGTGGGTCCGCCGGTGACGAGGCTGGCATCACCATGGCGTCGTCGGCTGCGCTGTCGTTGCTCGTGCTCAGGCCATGCTACCTCGCCCTTCGTCGCGCCCTGGCCGCTCCGATCCGCCCGTCGGGGGTGATCCTGGTGGACGAGCCCGGGCGGTCGCTCGGGCGTCGAGACATCGAGGACGTCCTGGGCGTCCCCGTCAGGGCGGAGGTTGCATGGGATCCCGCTGTTGCCCGCGCCGTCGACGCCGGCCTGCTGGCCTCCAGGGTCCCCCGCACGCTGGAGCGGGCACTGAGGCGGGCGGCGTAGGAGGCAGGTGAATGTTCAGCGACACGGCCGAGGCCCTGGCCGCACGGGTCAAGGCCCGGGTGTTGGACGCGCCGGGTCTCATCGATGCTCAGTCCGTCGCCAACATGACCCGGGAGGAGGCCCCGCTTCTGGCCGGTCAGGACTTCGCCGACGTCGTGGCCGACGTGCTCGCGCACGCCACCGGCCTGGGCCCGCTCGAGCCCTTGCTGGCCGATCCGGAGGTGAGCGAGGTCATGGTCAGCGGACCGGGCCGGGTGTGGGTGGAGCGCCGGGGTGCCCTCCACCAGGTTGAACCCTCTCTCGACGCCAGGACTGTCGAACACCTCATCGAGAAGATCGTGGGCCCACTGGGGCTCCGCGTCGATCGAGCCTCACCCATGGTCGACGCCAGGCTTCCCGACGGCTCCCGCGTCAACGCCGTTGTTCCGCCGCTGGCCGTCGACGGCCCCTGCCTCACCATCCGCAGGTTCGCCGCCCGGGCCGTCCCACTCGAGGCGTTCTGCCCGCCGGCCATCGCCGCCCTTCTGATCTGGGCCGTCCGTGCCCGGATGAACATTCTGGTCTCCGGCGCCACCTCCTCGGGCAAGACCACGCTGCTCAACGCCCTTGCCGCCGAGATCCCGCCCGGCGAGCGCATCATCACCGTCGAGGACGCGGCCGAGCTGCGCTTGCCGCAGGATCACGTGGTCCGGTTGGAGGCCCGCCCACCCAACCCCGAAGGCGCGGGCGAGGTGCGGGTCCGGGACCTGGTTCGCAACGCCCTTCGCATGCGGCCTGACCGAATAGTCGTCGGCGAGGTCCGAGACGCCGCCGCCCTCGACATGCTCCAGGCGATGAACACCGGCCACGAGGGCTCGCTGTCGACCTGCCATGCCAACGGCCCTCTGGACGCTCTTCGCCGGTTGGAGACGATGGTCCTGATGGGCGAGCTGGGGCTGCCCCTCGCTGCGGTGCGGGACCAGATAGCCAGCGCCCTCGACCTGGTGGTGCAGGTGGCCCGCCGACCAGGGGGATCACGGGCGGTCACGGAGGTGGCCGAGATCACCGGCCCGTGCGAGGTGCGGTTGGTTGCCGGCGCCTTAACCGTCACCGGTCGTGTGTCGCGTCCACCGCGTGCTGTCCAGGATCCTCCGCCCATGCCGCCGGCGCGACCATCCCTGCCCGGGCCGGTTTCAACGCCCCCGCGTGCGATCGCACCGTGATCAGCCAGGGCGTGTGGTGCTCGGCGGGAGTTTTCGCCACCGCCGCCGTAGCGCGCCAGGCCTGCCCGCGCCGGCGACGCGCTCTCCAACGTGCGGCTCGTCTCGCCCATGACCGCGGGCGGGGCAGCAACCGCCGGCCGTACCCGCGGAGAACGGTGGAATACCAGCCCGGCCCGGAGGCCCACGGCCAGCCGGCGCTGCCGAGCCCCGGCCACGGCGCCCCCACCGGGTCGAGCAGACCTGTCCCCGGCGGACCGGTGACGGCAACCGTTCCTCTCGCTTCTCCTCCGGCTTGGGTCGCATCCGCATTGGCCGATGCCGACATGGACCTCGACCCGGCACGGACATGGCGCCTGTGGCTGGTCACCGTGCTCCTGGCGGGCGCTGCCGGTGCCTCGGCCGGTGCCGCCACCGCTGCGCTAGCGGTGGCAGCGGTGATGGCCGGCCCGCTGGTCGCGTGGTGTCTGCTCCGCCGCCGGAGCGATGACCGGCTGGAGGCCGCGCTTCCAGAGGCGGTGGACGCCATCGCACGGGCGCTCCGGACGGGGGCGTCACTGCGCCTGGCCGTCGCCGAGGCGGCGGCGGCCACGCCTGGCCGCCTCGGTACCGAGCTGATGTCGGTGGCCCGAGCCACCGAGCGGGGCGCCGGTGTGGTTCCTGCGCTGGAGGCCTGGGCCGAACGTCAACCGACGCCCGGTGTACGCCTTGTGGCCGGCGCCCTCTGCCTGGGTGCCGAGACCGGCGGTGTGCTGGCCCGTGCGGTGGACGGCGTGGCCGCCACCCTGCGCCAGCGGCTCGAGGCCCGGGCCGACGCGAAGGCGCTCGCCACCCAGGCGCGGATGTCGGCCGCCGTTCTGGCCGCCGCCCCCCTGGTCTTCGCTGCTCTGGCGTCGCTGGCCGACGCCCGCACCTCGGCTTTCCTGTTCCGCACCAGCACCGGCCTTCTCTGCCTGGCCGGAGGCCTGGTCCTCGACGCGGCCGGCGCGCTGTGGATGGCCCGCCTCACCCGTATTGAGGTCGACTGATGATCGTCGCCGGCTTCGTCGGCGGCGCATGGTCTGCGCTCGTGGTGATCGGCGCCTGCCGACACCGGCGGCTGCCCCGCCGCCCTCTCCCGCACCCGGGTCCCACGCCGACACCGTCGCTCTTCGTCGGCCGGCGGTGGCTGGTGGTGGATGCGGTCGGCCGGGCGATCCTGGGTCTCGCACCAGGATCGAGGCGTGGGGTGCGCACCCCGTCGGGGCCCGCACCTGCTCCGGCCGCGGCCCGGCGGGTCGGCACCGTTGTCATCGCCAGCTCCATCTGCCTCGCCGTTCTGCCGGTTCTCGCTCCCGTGGCCCTCCTCGCCGGCGGGGCGTGGCCGAGGGTGCGGGCCCGCCGGGAGGAGCGCCGGCGACTCCTCCGGCTCGAGGCGGGACTGCCGGAGGTGGTCGACCTGCTCGCACTGGCCGTCGGTGCCGGCGCCAACGTGAGCCACGCAGTCGCCGCCGCCGCCCGCCGGGGCACTGGTCCGCTCGCAGAAGAGCTGGCTCGAATCACGACCCAGGTTGGCCGTGGCCAGCGGGTGGCCGACGCTTTGGATGAGCTGCCGCGGCGCGCCGGCGAGGCGGTCCGGCCCCTCGCCGCCGCGCTCAGCGCCTGCGATCGCTACGGCGCACCCCTCGGCACCTCGCTGGAGCGGCTGGCGGACGAGGTCCGCCGTCAGCGCCGGCGCCGGGCCGAGGAGGCGGCCCGCAAGGTCCCCGTTGTCCTGCTCTTCCCCCTGGTCCTGTGCATCCTGCCTGCCTTCGCGCTGCTCACCGTGGCGCCCCTCGTCGCCGGCGCCCTCCGGGCGTTGCGCCTTTAGAGGTTTCGGACACAACGAAAGAAGGAGCCACCATGGTTGTCGCATTCGTTCATTTGCAGTGCCTTTTGTCATCGGCCACGAGAATTATCCAGCAGCGCCTCGCGCCGCGGAGCCAGGACGGGCAGGCGTCGGCGGAGTATGCCCTGGTACTACTCGGAGCGGCGGCGGTCGCTCTGCTCGTCGTCGGGTGGGCCACCCGCACCAACCGGGTGGGCCGCCTGCTCGACGGGGTGCTGGACCAGTTGCTCTCCCGGGTGCGGTGACCCGCAGGCGCCGCCGACCAGGTAGGGGCGACGAGGGTCAGGCCGCAGTCGAGCTGGCCCTCGTCCTACCCCTGGTCGCCTTCCTGCTCCTCGTCATCGTGCAGGTGGCTCTGGTCGTGCGTGATCAGGTCCTGGTCGTCCACGCCGCCAGGGAGGCGGCTCGGGCCGCTGCGGTCGAACCCACCCCGGCGGCGGCGAGGCGGGCCGCCCTGGCCGGCGCTCCGCTGGCGGCCGGACGGCTGAGCCTCGAGCTCAGTGGCCATGGAAACGCCAGCCACCAGGTCGATGTCGTCCTCAGATACCGGTCACCCACCTATGCCCCTATCGTCGGGGCCCTCATTCCGGATATCGTCGTTCGGGCGGAAGCGTCAATGAGACGGGAACAGGCGTCCGACGACGGCGCACAACCGCCGGCGCCTTTGCACTGATGCCGGCCAGCCGGTCGTCGCCCTTTTGCAGCAAGTAGTCATGTACCGGACAGTCGGCTACGCTCCGCCCGGCCGGCGGGAGAAGTTTCCGGACAAAGAGCGTCATCCGGCGGCGGCTGGGGCGTTCAGGTGATGACCAACCACCCGCCTGGCCTGCGTTACGTGACCACGGCAACAGAAAGGGACAACCACACAAAATGGCAAAGAACCGAAGGCTCGCTGCTGCAGCAGGCGCCATCACACTCGCGAGCGTGTTCACCGCCGGGCCGGTTTCGGCTCAGAGCACCGCCGAGGTGTACCTCGGGAGCGCCTCCGGGCGTGCCCTCAACGTCCAGCTCCTCGGAGTGGGCGCCACGCTCGGCGTATCCAGCTCGAAGGTGACCTCCCAGCTCACGGCCGTGGCCGAAGGCGCAGGCCAGCTGCTCAACAGTGGCACCACCGCCAAGGTGGACCTCTCGGGCAACGGCACCAGCGAGACCAAGCCCGATGCGTGCGCAGTCGCCCTCCCCGTGGCTGACATCCTCAACGTGGGCCTGGCCTGCGGTTCTGCCAGCGGCTCCATCGCCGGCAACAACCCGGTCGCCAACAGCGAGGGCCGTCTGGCCGGTGTCACCCTGGACGTCGAGAACATCCTCGGCCTCGCCGGGCTCAACAACACCGTCACCGGTCTCACCAGCTCCACCCTCGGCACCGTGAAGACCACCGTCACGGGCCTGCCCGTCGTCGGCCCGATCCTGGGCGACGTGGTTGCGACCGTCGACAGCACCGTCACCGACCTGCTGAACACCCGCACCCTCGAGGTCACTGCCGGCAAGTCCACCTCCTCGGTGGTCACCGACGCCGGCAAGGTCACTTCGTTGGCCACCGCTTCGGGCGCCGAGATCAAGATCCTCCCGATCCGGCTCCCCGTGGCCGGTGTGGATGTCGGCCCCCTGGCCACGATCACCGTCGGCTCGGCTTCGGCCAAGGCCGTCTACGACCGGGCCACCGGTACCAGCACCCCCAGCTTCGATCCCTCGCTGGTCACCATCAAGCTCGGCGCCACCGCCCTGCTCGGCGCCCAGGAGATCAAGGTGCCGGTCGGCGTCAGCCAGACCATCCTGGCCGGTACCCCGCTGGAGAGCGACATCATCGTCGCCGCTGGCCGCAATGTCACCAACCCTGACGGCACGGTCGGCGCCATCGCCGATGGCGTCAAGCTCCACCTCCTGAAGGGTGTCAACAACGGCATCCTGATCGAGTTGGCCCACGCCGAGGCCGGCGTTGGCGGAACCCCCGCTGCCGCCGCCCCCGCCGCAGCCCCCAACGTGGAGCTGCCCCGCACCGGTGGGACCCCCTGGATCCCCCTGGCCGGCGTGAGCATCCTCGGCCTGGCCGTCCTGGTCCGCCGGGTGCTGGTTCGGGCTTACTGAGCCAACCTGCAGCACGAACGGAAGAACCCCGGGGCATAGTGCCCCGGGGTTCTTCATTTTCGACGACACTTGCCGATGTAACGAAAGCCCCAATCACCACCATCTGTAACCCTGGCCTAGGAGACCCCCGTGGAAGCCGTCATCCGATACCTCCGCAGCAACCGATGGGCCCGAGCCGGCCTCTCCGGGCTGACGGTGGTCCTGCTGCTGTCGGCTGTGGGCCTGCTCGGCTATCCCTTCTACACGAACCTCTACCAGGGGCGTGTCCAGAGCCGGCTCGACCGTGAGATCGCCAGCCCTGAGCACAAGGAGCTCTACCGGAAGGCGCAGCTGAAGGAGGGCGACGCCCTCACCCGGATCAAGATCCCCAAGTTGGATGTCGACGTGGTGGTCGTCGAAGGCACGGGTGCCAGTGCCCTCAGGGCCGGTGCCGGTCACTACCCCGACACGGCGCTGCCATGTGAGGATGGCAACGTCGCGATCGCCGGCCACCGGACCACCTACGGAAAGCCCTTCTCAAACCTGGACCGGCTGAAGATCGGCGACACGATCATTCTCGTGACGCCCATCGGTTCGTGCACCTACGAGGTGAGCAAGGCGCCTTTCATCGTCAAGCCCACGAATCGTTCCGTGGTCGCCAACACGCCAGGACAGCACCTCCTCACGCTCACCACCTGCCATCCCAAGGGTTCGGCCAAGGAACGTCTCGTGATCAGCGCCACCCTCACCAAGGGAGCCTCCACCCCGACATGACCGCCATCGTCCGCCCCCGCTCGATCGCCGCCTTCGCCGTGTTCATCTTGGCGACTGCAGGCTTCCTGGCGCCCGCCGCCCACGCCGGCACCCCCACGGTCACCATCACCGCGCCTGGTCGAGACCAGATCCTGCGGGTCAGCTCATTTCCCGTCTCGGCGGAAGTGACCAACGTGGGCAAGATTCGCTTCGGACTCACGCCCGTGGCCGCTGGCGCGCAAGCGCCGTTGAGCCGCGAGACGACTGCGACGAGTACCGCCCGGCAGGTTGTCTCGTTCAACGTCAGCGTCGAGTACAACGGCAAGTACCGCGCCGACGTGTCAGCTGACCACGAGGGTGGCACCCTCGACATCAACAGCCCCCCGACGGCCAGCGCCAGTCGTGAATTCTTCGTGGCGGCTCCGCCCGAACCGCCTCTCAATGTGCGGGCGGTGGTCGATCCCGACTCCCGTGGCGTGACGGTGAGCTGGAACGCCAACACCGAGAAGGACCTTCTGTTCTACGTGGTGAAAAAGGCGAAGGGGGACGGCGCCTACTCACCGCTGGCGACAACCAATGGTCCCGGGGACACATCTGTCGCGGATCCCTCCACCGCCGAGTCCGGGGGCGAGTACCGCTATCAGGTGGTGGCCGTGCGGCGGGGCCAGGATGCCGACAGCGGCGTCACCTCGGACCCGTCACAGCCGGCCACGGCGACGGTTCCGGATCCGCCCGGCCCACCCACCACTGCCGGCCCCGACAGCAGCACGCCGAGCACCACGCCTGGTGGATCGACTTCGTCCAACACCACCGGCACCACGTTCCCCGCCAACAGCCCAGGCGCTCTGAAGAAGTCCGGAACCATCGACCTGTCCGGTTTCTCGGCCATCCAGAGCCAGGCGAGGCGTTCAGCCGTCCGTTCGACCGAGCCTGACCCCGGCTTCACCGAAACCCTCCCCTTCGGCACCACCGACACGACCCGCCTCCTCGGCGACGACGAGCAGGCATCCTCGGGTGCCGGCGACGACGAGGAGGTGAGGGAGTTGGGTGCGGAGGACGCCAACGACAGCCGCCAGCAGTCGGCGGCGTTCCTCGCCGCGGGCCTTCTGGCCACCGTTCTGCTGATGCACCTGCTCTGGATCAAGGGAGAGGTGCAACGTGAGCCCCTGGAAGTGCTCGTGCCGGAGTAGCGCCAGAGCGGGTAGATTGGTCGGGGAAACGGCGCCAGCGGCGGCCCCACGAGCCAAAGGAGCGAACAAAACATGGATCTCGGTCTCGACGTCACCGATCACGGCGACACCACCGTCCTGGCCGTGAGGGGTGAGGTCGACGTGTACACCGCTCCGCGCCTGCGTGAGAAGCTCGTGGAGTTGGTGAGCCAGGGGAAGCACAACATAACCGTCGACCTCGAAGCGGTGGACTTCCTGGACTCCACCGGCCTCGGCGTTCTCGTGGGGGGTCTCAAGCGGCTCCGTAGCCACGACGGCGACCTGAGCCTCGTGTGCACCCAGCACCGGATCCTCAAGGTGTTCGAGATCACCGGTCTCACCAAGGTGTTCGCCATCCATGCATCGGTGGACGACGCCGTGGGTGCATAGGCGCCAGAGTGGTCTCCCTTGCGAACGGCACACCGGCAGCCATCGAGTTGGAGATCCCGGCGCGCCCCGAGTACGTGGGGCTCGCCCGCCTGGTTGTGTCATCGCTGGCTTCCAGCCGGCGGACCCTCGCCGATGACCGCATCGACGACCTGAAGCTGGCGGTATCCGAAGCGTGCACCAACGCCATCGAGGCCCATGCCGACGTCGATGCGTCGGAGCGGGTGCTGTTGCGCTGGTCAGAGGCGGACGACCACCTGCAGGTTCAGGTCGAGGACCACGGTCCGGGGTTCGATCCCAGGTCTCTGCCGACTCATCCGCCGGTCACCGACCCCGAGCGGCTCAACTTCGAGCGGGGCCTGGGGATACCCCTCATCCGCTCTCTGGTCGACAAGGTCGAGTTCAACCCGGCCGAGCCCGGTACGTCGGTTCGGATCGTGATGTTCTGCGGGCCGTCCGAGGTCGATGTCGTTTCCGATGGCGACGGTGAAGTACCGCCTGGGTTCGGCACCCAGGACTGAGGAGAAGGCGAGAAACGGTGGCCCTCAAGAGCCGGCTCAAGCGTCTCACGACCCCAGCCGGTCAGCTCGACCGGGAGAGGCTCCGGGAGTTCTGCGCCGGCGTCGAATGCGCGGTGCCCATCGCCGAGGTGCGGCCACGCGAAGAGGTCACGGTGGTGGGCGAGATCACCTCGATCCGCATCGTTCCCCGCCCCGACGGCTCCCCGTGGCTCGAGGCCAGTATCAGCGACGGCACCGGCTGCCTGGTCGCCATGTGGACCGGACGAACCCGCATCGCCGGCGTGAGCTCCGGCCGGCGGCTCATGGTGAGCGGCCGTGGCGCGGTTGGTGGGTCCGGGCGCAGGCTGGTCATCTACAACCCACGCTACGAGTTGTTGGCCTGAAGCCGGCCAGAGGCGCTCCGCTCGTGGCAGAGCTCAGGAACCCTGGCCTACCAGCACCGCCTTGACGGGTTCCTCCGACTCGGGTGTCACAAGGGCGAGCACCTCGTCGGCAGCCTGGAGAACGGTGTCGCCGCGGGGAACGATCACGTGTCGCTCCCGGACCACGGCCACCACGGTGGCATCCCGGGGAAACTGGAGATCGGCGATGCAAAGGCCGGCGGCCGGTGAGTCGTCATCCAGGGTCACCTCCACCAGCTGGGCGTCCTGGAACTGGAGAAGGCGGACCAGCGATCCGACCGAGACGGCCTCTTCGACCAGTGCGGTGAGCAGGTGGGGCGTCGACACCGACACGTCCACCCCCCAGGCTTCGGTGAACAGCCACTGGTTCTTGGGATGGTTGACCCTCGCCACGACGCGGGGCACGGCGAACTCCTGCTTGGCCAGCAGGGAGACGACGAGGTTGTCCTCGTCGTCACCGGTTGCGGCCACGACCACGTCGGCCTCGGCCAGGCCCGCCTCGTGCAGGCTCGTCACCTCGCAGGCGTCACCCTCGTACCACTGCACGTCCACCGTTGGAGCCGTACGCGCCACCACGTCGGGGTCCTGCTCGATAAGCAGCACGTCGTGGCCTGCAGCCTTGAGATCCGCCGCGATGTAGGTGCCGACGTTTCCTGCGCCGGCGATGGCCACTCTCATTCGCTCTCTCCATCCTTGAGGCGGTCTTCGAGTTCGTCGAGGGCGGACTTGGTCGCCATCACGTGAAGCACGTCACCGTCCTGGCCGACCCCTTCCGAGCCGATGAGCCTGGGGCTCCCCGCGCGGGTCAGGGCGACAACCCGGAACTTCCCCGGCTGCCCGAGCTTGGCCAGCTTTTTCCCGGCCCAGACGCCCGGCAGCACCCGCTCGAGCAGAAGGAGCTCGCCCGTCACGTCGTTCCACTCGCTGACCGACTCCTCGGGAAAGAGCCGCCGGGCGACCTGATCGGTGGTCCAGGCCACCTGGGCCACCGTCGGGATGCCGAGACGCTCGTAGATGGCGGCTCGGCGGGGATCCTGGATCCTGGCCACGACGTTGCGGATCTGGTACTTCTCCCGGGCGATCCGGGCGGTGAGGATGTTGGAGTTGTCGCCACCGGTGGTCGCGGCCAGCGCGTGGGCCTCGTGAACGCCCGCCTGCTCGAGGTGGTCCTGGTCGAAACCGAAGCCGAGCACCGCCCGTCCGCCCCACCTCTCAGGGAGGTAGCGCTGGAAGGCGCGCCGGTCCTTGTCGATGACCGCGACGGAGTGGCCGAGGCTGTCCATCTTGGCCGCCAGCTCCGAGCCCACCCGTCCGCAGCCGACGACGATCACGTGCATGGCGCCCATCAAAATCGCACTTCGGGTGCGCGCACAACTCCGGGATAAGGCCGGCCGCCGCGCTGACCTCTCCGAAGCGCCTGATCCACGGGCTGGCACGGTCGTTCTTCGGCCACCTCACCTTTGTGGCCTTCGACGCAGGAGAAGTTCGAGGGCCCTTCGAGCAGGTAGCTTCGGCGCGGGGCCGGCCCAGTCGCCGGCCGATTGATCTGTAAGTGACACCAACAGGAAGAAGAGGGTTTGCATGACGACGCTCCTAGCCGCTGAGGGGGGCTACCAGGTCTTCGACCTGAAGGGAGGAGAGTTCGCCTGGCTCTTCTTCTCCGTTGGTACGGCGCTGCTGGCCATCGCCGTCGGGTTCTCCCTGATGAAGGGGGTGCTGGCGGCCGACAAGGGCACCGAGAAGATGCAGGAGATCGCCATGGCGATCCAGGAGGGTGCCCTCGCCTATTTGCGCCGGCAGTTCAAGACGGTGGGGATCATCCTCATTCCTTTGGTCGTGATCGTGTTCCTCACCTCCACGGCGGTTGCCCGCCCGGACGAAAGCCAAGCCCTGAGCTTCATCGCGTCCGGCACGTTCCGGACGCTGGCCTTCCTCGCCGGCTGCCTCATGTCCGGCCTCACCGGGTTCATCGGAATGAGTCTGGCGGTACGGGGGAACGTGCGCACCGCGGCTGCGGCCAAGTCCGGCTCCCTACCCGCAGCCCTGAAGGTCGCGTTCCGCACGGGCGGCGTGGCCGGCATGTTCACCGTCGGTCTCGGCCTGCTGGGGGCCACGATCATCATCCTGCTGTTCCAGAACACGGCGTCGGCCATCCTGGTCGGGTTCGGTTTCGGAGGGTCGCTGCTGGCCCTGTTCCTGAGGGTGGGCGGCGGGATCTTCACCAAGGCGGCTGACGTGGGCGCGGACCTGGTGGGCAAGGTCGAAGCGGGCATTCCCGAGGACGACCCCCGCAACCCCGCCACCATCGCAGACAACGTGGGCGACAACGTGGGCGACTGTGCCGGCATGGCCGCTGATCTCTTCGAGTCCTACGAGGTCACCCTGGTGGCCTCCATCATCCTGGGTGTGGCCGCGTTCAACTCCATCGGCCAGAACCCGGCCCTGGGCCTGGTCTTTCCCGTCGTCGCCCGGGCCATCGGCGTGCTGGCGTCCATCGTCGGCATCTACGCCGTGCGGGCCACGCCCAAGGACAAGTCGGCCATGGCCCCCATCAATCGGGGCTTCCTCACCGCCGGCCTCCTCACCGTGGTCGGCACCTTCGCGGTGGCCCAGTTCTACGTGCACAACCTGAGAGTTGCGTGGGCCGTCGTGGTCGGACTGGTACTGGCCCAGGTGGTCAGCCGACTGACCGAGTACTTCACATCCACCGAGACGGCGCCCGTGCGGGAGATCGCCGAAGCCGCTCGCACCGGCCCGGCCACCACCGTCCTCTCGGGCATCAGCTCGGGCCTCGAGAGCTCGGTGTACGCAATCATCGCCATTGCCGCCGCGCTGGGAGTGGCACTGGCCCTGGGCGAGGGCAACCTGCAGTACTCGCTGTACCTCGTGGCTCTCACCGGTATGGGCATGCTGGCCACCACCGGCGTGGTGGTGTCCGAGGACACCTTCGGTCCCGTGGCCGACAACGCCGCCGGCATCGCCGAGATGTCCGGTGAGTTCAGCGGTGAGCCCGAGCGCATCATGGTCAGCCTCGACGCCGTGGGCAACACCACCAAGGCCGTCACCAAGGGCTTCGCCATCGGCTCGGCTGTCATCGCCGCCGTGGCCCTGTTCGCCTCCTACATCGAAACCATCGGGTCGGAACTGGGAATCGAGGAGGTGGGTTCGGCGCTGTTCCGACACCCGCTGACCCAGATCAACGTGGCCGACCCCAAGACATTCATCGGCCTGCTCATCGGCGGTTCGGTGGCCTTCATGTTCTCGGCTCTCGCCATCCGGGCGGTCGGCCGCACCGCCGGCGTGGTGGTCGAGGAGGTGCGCCGGCAGTTCCGGGAGCACCCCGGAATAATGGACTACACCGAGAAGCCCGACCACGGAGCGGTGATCGACATCTGCACCGCCGCCTCGCTGCGGGAGCTGGCCACGCCGGCGCTGCTGGCCGTGCTCACCCCCGTCATCATCGGGTTCGGAATCAACTACCTGGCCCTCGGCGCCTTCCTGGCCGGCGTCATCCTCACCGGTCAGCTCATGGCCAACTTCCTGTCCAACGCCGGCGGCGCCTGGGACAACGCCAAGAAGTACATCGAGGACGGCCACGAGGGTGGAAAAGGCTCAGAGGCCCACAAGGCCGCCGTCATCGGCGACACCGTCGGCGACCCTTTCAAGGACACCGCCGGGCCCGCCCTCAACCCGCTCATCAAGGTGATGAACCTGATCTCGCTGCTCATCCTGCCGGCGGTGATCAACCTGCAGGACAACGACGTGCCCCGCTACTGCATCGCCGGCGCCGCCCTGCTGGTGCTGTGCCTCGCCATCGCCTTCTCCAAGCGCAAGTCCGGGGGCATCTCGGCTGCCGATCCCTCGGCCCCGGCGATGGCCGCGGCCGCCACCCAGCTGCCCCGGCAGCCCGCCGACTCTGCTGCTGTCGCCGACGGCGACGGCCCCGAGAAGCTGGCCATCGACGCCCTGGACCGCTGGATCTTCGACCTCAGCGACAACGAGGCCGACCTGCGGAACCAGCTCCGGGAAGCCCAGGCCAAGTTGGCCCGGCCCAGGCGCCGGCGCCGCGAGAACCAGCCCTGACCCGCGTATCTCGCTAATGGGCGGACCCGCGTGTCTCGCTATCGGGCGGACCCGACCTCGGCGGCCTCTGCCCGGTCGTTCCTGCGGGCTTTGCGGACTTCCAGGAACACGGGGACTAACGAGAACACGATGATCACGCCGATCACCGGATAGAGGTACTCGTCGATGTCGACGGCCTCCCCCAACGAGAACCCGAGCATCGTCACGCCCACGCCCCAGAGCAGCCCGCCGACGACGTTGAACCGGACGAAGGTGCGGTAGGGCATGCTGCCGGCGCCGGCCACGATCGGGGCGAAGGTGCGCACGATCGGGATGAAGCGGGCCAGGAGGATGGTCTTGGGGCCGTACCTGTCGAAGTAGCTCTGGGCCTTCTCGATGTACTCGTGCTTGAAGAACCGGGAGTCCGGGCGACGGAACAGGGCGGGGCCGACCTTGTTGCCGAAGGCGTAGCCCACCTGGTCGCCGATGACGGCGGCGAGGAACACGCCCACCAGGACGACGCCGAGGGTCAGGTCGCCACGGGCGCAGAACACGCCGGCGGTGAACAGCAGGGAGTCGCCGGGAAGGAAGAAGCCGACCAGCAGGCCGGACTCCGCGAACACGATCAGAATCAGCCCGAGGGTACCGAAGGTCTCGAGAAGATGCCGTGGGTCCACCCGCCGGCACGCTACCGTCGTCGGCCGCAGCTTGACAGCACCCGCCCCGTCTGCCCACCCTCGTAGGAGACATGCCCAAGCCCCTCGTCATCGTAGAGTCCCCCGCCAAGGCCAAGACCATTGCCGGCCTGCTCGGTCCCGGGTTCGTCGTGGAGTCCTCCGTCGGCCACGTCCGTGACCTCCCGGGCGACCCGTCGGAGATCCCCCTCGCCTACCGCGGCGAGCCCTGGGCCCGCCTCGGCATCGACGTCGACAACGACTTCAAGCCGCTCTACGTCGTCCCCCAGCGCAAGAAGGACGTGGTCAAGAAGCTCAAGGCCGCCCTCAAGGACGCCAGCGAGCTCTATCTCGCCACTGACGAGGACCGCGAGGGCGAGTCGATCGCCTGGCACCTGCTCGAGGTGCTGGCCCCCCGGG
The DNA here is from genome assembly GCA_035526335.1 of Acidimicrobiales bacterium. GTDB lineage: Bacteria > Actinomycetota > Acidimicrobiia > Acidimicrobiales. The sequence goes on from DATLCN010000007.1 coordinate 58,382, forward strand.
TGCCGGTCAAGCGCATGGTGTTCCACGAGATCACCCGGCCCGCCATCGAGCGGGCGGTGCAGGAGTGGCGGGAGCTCGACATGCCGCTGGTGGACGCCCAGGAGACCCGCCGGCTCCTCGACCGCCTCTACGGCTTCGAGGTGTCCCCGGTGCTGTGGCGCCGCATCCGGCCCCGCCTGTCGGCCGGTCGGGTCCAGAGCGTGGCCACCCGCATGATCGTCGAGCGGGAGCGGGAGCGGATGCGCTTCCGTACCGCCGGCTGGTGGGACCTGGAGGGAACCTTCGCCAAGGAGGCCTCGGCCTTCACCGCCGGCCTGGTCGGCATCGACGGCCGGCGCCTGGCCACGGGCAAGGACTTCACCGAGGACGGCCGGCTCAAGGAGATCTCCGGTTCCGGCGCCGGCGTGGTCCGCCTCGACGAGGCCGAGGCCGGCGCCCTGGCCGGCCGCCTGTCGGGCAGCGCCTTCGCCGTTCGTTCGGTGGAGGAGAAGCCCTACCGGCGCTCGCCCTACCCCCCGTTCATGACCTCCACCCTCCAGCAGGAGGCGGGCCGCAAGCTGCGCGTCGACTCCAAACGCACAATGCAGGTGGCCCAGCGCCTCTACGAGAACGGCTACATCACCTACATGCGTACCGACAGCACGAACCTGTCGGAGACGGCGCTCAGCGCGGCCCGCCGCCAGGCCACCCAGCTGTACGGGGCCGACTACGTGCCCGAGCAGCCCCGCCGCTACGCCCGCAAGGTGAAGAACGCCCAGGAGGCGCACGAGGCCATCCGCCCCGCCGGCGACGATTTCCGCACCCCCGACCGCGTGTCCCGGGAGCTGTCGGGCGACGACCTGCGCCTCTACGAGCTGGTCTGGAAGCGGACGGTGGCCTCCCAGATGGCCGACGCCGTGGGGCGCACCGTGCAGGTCCGGGTGGCGGGCACCTCCTCTGCCGGCGAGGACGCCGAGTTCGCCACCAGTGGCAAGGTCATCACCTTCCCCGGGTTCTTCCGGGCCTACGTGGAGGGCTCGGACGATCCCGAAGCCGAACTGGAGGACCGTGAGGTCCGCCTCCCTCTCCTCGCCGTGGGCGACCCCCTCGACCTGGCCGGCCTGGAGGCCAAGGGCCATACCACCCAGCCCCCGGCCCGCTACACCGACGCCTCCCTGGTGAAGGCGCTCGAGGACAAGGGCGTGGGCCGTCCGTCCACCTACGCCAGCATCATCTCCACCATCCAGGACCGTGGCTACGTCTGGAAGAAGGGCCCGGCCCTGGTGCCCACCTTCACCGCCTTCGCCGTGGTGAAGCTGCTGGAGTGCCACTTCGACCAGCTGGTGGACTACGGCTTCACCGCCCGCCTGGAGGACGACCTCGACGAGATCGCCGGCAAGCGCCAGGAGCGGGTTCCATGGCTGTCCCGGTTCTACTTCGGGAACGGCACGCCGGGCCTCAAGCCTCTGATCGCCGAGCGCCTCGACCAGATCGACCCCCGCGAGGTCAGTGCCACCCTCATAGGCGCGGACGGCGCGGGGCGGGAGATCTTCGTGCGGGTGGGCCGCTACGGCCCCTACCTCCAGCGGGGTGAGGCGGAGCGGGCGTCGATATCAGAGGACCTCGCTCCCGACGAGCTGACCGTGGAGCGGGCCGAGGAGCTGCTGTCCGCACCGAGCGGCGACCGCACCGTGGGCACCGACCCCGAAACGGGTCTCACCGTGACGGTGAAGGCCGGCCGCTTCGGCCCCTATGTCCAGATGGGCGAGGTCGACCCTTCGCCGAAGTCGAAGAAGAAGCCGGCCACCGCGTCGCTGTTCAAGACCATGACGCCCGAGAGCGTTACCCTGGAGGACGCTTTGCGCCTGCTCACGCTGCCACGGGTGGTGGGGGTGGACCCGGCCACCAAGGAGGAGATCGTGGCCCTCAACGGCCGCTACGGGCCCTACCTCAAGAAGGGCACCGACAGCCGCTCCCTGGAGTCGGAGGAGCAGCTGCTCGCCATCTCTCTCGACGAGGCCCTGGCCGTCTACGCCAAGCCCAAGGAGCGACGGGGCCGTGGCGCCGCCGCCGCGCCCTTGCGGGAGCTGGGCCCCGACCCGGTGTCCGGCGGCGCCATCGTCGTCAAGGAGGGCCGCTTCGGCCCCTACATCACCGATGGGGAGTTCAACGCCACCGTCCCCCGGGGCGACTCCGTCGAGGAGCTGACCTCAAAGCGGGCAGCCGAGCTGCTGGCCGACAAGCGGGCCAAGGGGCCGGCGCCCAAGAAGAAGGGGGCCAGGAAGCCGGCGGCGGCCAAGGCGAAGGCCAAGCCCAAGGCGGCCAAGAAGGCCACCACCGCCTCCTGAGCGGCTTTCGGGCGCCGGGGCGAGCTAACGCGGCGCTATCATCGAAGGCGAGGGGTGTTGCCGTGGCCGATCTCGTTTCGCTCCATCTTCGAGCTGTCGAGGGCTTCGGCTCCCTGCTTCTGGCCGTCGCCGAGGAGGACTGGTCCCGGCCGACGCCCTGCGCAGACTGGGATGTGCGGGGCCTGGTCAACCACTTGCTGTCGGAGAACCTCTGGACCCCGCCGTTGCTGGCGGGGATGACGATCGAACAGGTCGGCGACCGGCTCGAAGGCGATCAGCTCGGCCAGGATCCCAAGCACGTGTGGCAGCAGGCGGCGGCGGACAGCCTGGTGGCTGTCGCCCAGCCGGACGTTCTGGCCGCCACCGTCCACGTCTCGTTCGGCGACATCTCGGCCGAGGAGTACGTCACCCAGCTGACGGTGGACCACACCATCCACGCTTGGGACCTGGCCCGGGCGATCGGCGGCGATGAGCACCTCGACCCCGAGCTGGTCGAGCTGGCCCTCGACTATCTGTCGATCCATGCCGAGGAATGGCAGGGGGCCGGCGTGTTCGCTCCGCCGGTGGCGGCGGCGGAGTCGCCGGGTCGCCAGGGTGAACTGCTGGCGCTGTCCGGACGGCAGCACTCGTGGTCGCCACCGGGCGCGGGCGCACAGGGCTGACGCCACCGCCTTCGCGGCGTGGGGCCACGCCGTAAACCGGGTTCCTCGGGCCCTAGCCTCGGATCCGTGGCGGAACCCTCACAGCCCGGTTCCCCATCTCAGGGCGACGACGGTCCGGATCCGCTCACGCGCGACGTTCCGACGGTGCAGGTGCCCCGTTCCGGCCCTGGGATTCTCGAGGGACCAGCTCAGCCCGCCGCCACTGGTGCCGGCGAGGAACCGTCCACACTCCGCCTGTTCGGTTCACCCGCATTTTTTCGGCTGTGGCTGGCCCAGGTGGCGTCGTCGCTCGGAGACTGGGTGGGCCTGCTGGCCATATCGGCCATCGCCGCCCGGGTGGGCGGGTCCTCCCCCGAGGCGGCCATCGGCATCGTGCTGTCGGCCCGGCTGGTCCCCGGGTTCTTCCTTGGCCCCGCCGCCGGCGTGTTCGTCGACCGGTGGGACCGCAAGAAGGTCATGGTCTCCTGCGACATCGGCCGGGGACTGGTCCTTCTCGGGCTGCCGTTCGTCGACACCATCCCCGGCCTGTTCTTCGCCTCCCTGCTGCTGGAGATCATGACACTGATGTGGTCACCGGCAAAGGAGGCGTCGGTGCCGAACCTGGTGCGCCCCGAGTTTCTCGCCAACGCCAACTCGCTCTCCCTGGTGGCGGCCTACGGCACGTTCCCCATCGGGTCGGCTCTGTTCGCCCTGCTGGCGGGAGTGGCCACCCAACTCGGCCGGTTCGACGCTCTCGAGGGACTCCGGGTCAGCCAGGAGACGGTGGCCATCTACGTCGACGTGCTCACGTTCTTCACCTCGGCCATCCTCATCTCCACCCTTTCGCTGCGCCGGCCGGAGAAGAACGGGCACGCACGGGGCCGCATCGACCTGCGACAGACCTTCCGTGAACTGGCCGACGGCTGGAGCTTCATCCGCCACAACACGGTGGTGCGCTCGGTCATGCTCGGCCTGGGCACCGGGCTCATCGGTGGAGGCATGGTCGTACCGCTCGGCCCGGTGATGTCGGCCAACGTGCTGGGTGCGGGCACCGCCGGCTTCGGCCTGCTGCTCACCGCCCTCGGCACCGGGATGGCCATCGGCGTGGTCACCCTCTCGGTGGTGCAGCGGCGGGTGCCGCACGAGCGCATCTTCGTCGCATCGGTGTTCGGCGCCGGCATCTCCCTCCTGCTGGCTGCCTCGATGTCGACGCTGACGCCGGCCCTGGGATTCGTCGCCATGATCGGCCTCTGTGCCGGCTCGGTGTACATCCTCGGCTTCACCATCCTCCAGGCCAACGTGGAGGACGAGCTGCGGGGCCGCATCTTCGCCGCTCTCTACACCCTGGTCCGTTTCTGCCTCCTTCTCTCCTTCACTCTGGCCCCGATCCTGTCGTCGCTGCTCGACCGGCTGTCGGGCCGTGCGTTCGACCGCTCCGTCACCGTCGCCGGCGTCTCCGTCGCCCTCCCCGGTGTTCGCCTCACACTCTGGCTGGGCGGGCTGATCATCGTCATCGCCGGCGTTCTCGTACAGGTGACCATGACGACGCGGACGGAGCGGCGGGAATGATCGGGCACGGCCGGCTCATCGCCTTCGAGGGCGGGGAGGCATGCGGGAAGTCCACCCAGTCGGCGCTTCTGGCCGGGCGGGTGGGGGCCGTGCTCACCCGAGAACCGGGAGGAACGGCCATAGGTGAGCGGGTACGGGTTCTGCTGCTCGGCGCCGGCACCGTCGACCTCCACCCCCGGGCCGAGGCGCTGCTCATGGCCGCGGCCCGGGCCCAGCACGTGGCCGAGGTGGTGGCGCCGGCGCTGGCCGCCGGCCGCCACGTCGTCACCGACCGCTTCTCCCACTCGTCGCTCGCCTACCAGGGCTACGGCCGGGGCCTGGACCTCGATGAGCTCCGCCGGCTGAGCCACTGGGCCACGGGTGGTCTCTGGCCGGACCTGGTGATCCTGCTGGACCTTCCTCCCGGCACCGCCCTGGCCACCCCGGCTGCGCCGGACCGCTTCGAGATCGAGGCGGGAGAGTTCCATCAGCGGGTGACGGACGGTTTCCGAGCCCTTGCCACGGGTGATCCTGAGCACTGGCGCGTGGTGGACGCCACCGGCACCGTGGACGAGGTGGCGGCGCGGGTGTGGGCGGCCGTGTCGCCGACGTTCGACGCGGCGGAGACCAGATGAGCGGGCCTGGGCTGTACGCCGATGTCGTCGGCCAGGACCGTGCCGTCGCCCAGCTGGTGGCCGCCGCCCGGGCGCCCGTACACGCCTACCTTCTGGTCGGGCCGGCGGGCACGGGTACCCGGGAGGCGGCCCGCTCCTTCGCCGCCGCCCTCCTCTGCGCCGGCGGCGGTTGCTCCAACTGCGAGGCTTGCCGGCGGGTGCTGGCCTGCGTCCACCCCGACGTCCGCTTCTTCGAGCGCACCGGCGCCTCGCTGCGGGTGGAGGAGATCAAACCCATCGTGGAGGCCGCCTTCCTCAGCCCGGCGGAGGCGCCCCGCAAGGTCCTGGTGCTGGTCGACTTCCACCTCGTCGCGGAGCAGTACCCCCGGCTGCTGAAGACCATCGAGGAGCCGCCCCCCACCACGGTGTTCGTCGTCCTGGCCGAGCTGGTCCCGCCCGAGCTGTCCACCATCGCCAGCCGGTGCGTGCGCATCGACTTCCCGCCGGTTCCGGAGGAGGCCGTGCGCGAGGCGCTGGTGGCCGGCGGAGTGGATGCCGAGATCGCCGCCGGCGCCGCCGCCGCCTCCGGCGGACGAATGGACCGGGCCCGGCTACTGGTTTCCGACCCCGGATTCGCCGCCCGCCGTGAGGCGTGGCGGTCGGTGCCTGGCCGCCTCGACGGAACCGGAGCGACTGCCGCAACCCTGGCCGACGAGCTGCTGGCCGGGTTGGAGTCGATGCTCGAGCCGTTGGCCGGCCGCCACGCCGAGGAGCTGGTGGCCCTGGCCGAGCGGGCCCGCCTCTATGGGGACCAGGCCGGCGCCCGCAAGGACGTCGAGGCGAGGCACAAGCGGGAGGAGCGGCGCCTGCGCACCGACGAGCTCCGCTTCGGGCTGTCCGCCCTGGCCGGCGCCTACCGCGACCGCCTCACCTCGGACCGCCAGCCAGCCGAAGCCCTGGCCGCTCTGGACGCCATAGCCGCGGCCAACGAGGCCCTCATCCGCAACCCGAACACGACGCTTCTCCTTCAGGCCCTCCTCGCCCGCCTGGGCCGTCCCACCTGAGGCCTCGCCCCGTAGGCGCCCACTACCCTGCCCTCTGTCGCCCGAGTACCTCAGTCGGCAGAGGGTTCGACTCGTAATCGAAACGTCGGGGGTTCGATTCCCCCCTCGGGCTCGGAGAAAGTGCTGGTCAGGGCGTTGCGGCCGGGGCGTACATGCCGCGGCAGCCGCCCCGGAGAGCCAAAGGTCGAGTGGCGTGCCCACGGCGCTCGGGAACAGCAGCCCATGCTCCTGCCAGAGGGCGCCCAGGGCCAGCTTCTCGGCCGCCTGACGGGCGCGGTGGGTCCGGAGGCATCGAATCCCGCATCCATACACCGGTTGTAAATACCGCTGGCTCGCGATGCTTCCCAGCTTGCCGTCTCCTCGTTCCCCGGAAAGACGAAGACCCCGGGCCGCCGCTCGCCATAGGGCGTCGGCAGCCTCGAAGGTTGGCCAATCGCCGCGGTGGTGCAGGTCCTGACCGGCCCCCACCGCTCGTGGGAGTCGTAGGTCGTCGTCCATTCGAGAACCCTAAGCGCTCCCGCGCTCCTGCTCGACTGTGAAGAGACTGCAACGGCCCTACTTCACCGCCTTTCGCCGGGACCTGCTGTGTGGCGGGGGTATAGCGTCCAGCCATGGGCACTCCGGCCCCCACCGACGTCCAGGCCGTGTTCGTGGAGCAGGCGATGGACCACATGCCCTCGCTCTACACCGCGGCCCTGCGCATGACCCGGAACCCGGCCGACGCCGAGGACCTCGTGCAGGAGACCTATCTCAAGGCCTACCGGTCGTTCGCTACCTTCAAGCAGGGCACGAACCTCAAGGCCTGGCTCTACCGGATCCTCACCAACACCTTCATCAACAGCTACCGGGCGAAGAAGCGCCGGCCCGAGCAGACCGAGGTGGACGATGTCGAAGAGCTGTTCCTCTACCGCCGGCTGGGCGGCCTGGAGGCGGCGGCCGCCGGGCGGAGTGCGGAGGACGAGGTGCTCGAGTCGTTCACCGAGACGGAGGTCAAGGAGGCTTTGGAGGCTCTCCCCGACCAGTTCCGGATGGCCGTCCTGCTGGCCGACGTGGAGGGGTTCTCCTACAAGGAGATCGCCGGCATCCTCGACGTGCCTATCGGAACGGTCATGAGCCGGCTCCACCGGGGAAGAAGGGCGCTGCAGAAGGCGTTGTTCGAGTTCGGCATGAACCGCGGTCTTGTCGGAGAGCGAGAAGCATGACCGGCTTCGGTGATATCGGAGGCATCGGCAACTGTGGTGACGCCGGAATCGGCGACTGCGGTGAGGCCATGCACCGTCTCTACCACTACCTCGACGGCGAGCTGGACGACATCCGGCGGGCCGACATCCGCAGCCATCTGGACAATTGCCTCCCCTGTCTCGACGCCTTCGACTTCGAGACCGAGCTGCGGGCGGTGATCGCCCGCAAATGCCGCGAAAGGGTCCCGGACGAGCTGCGGGCCCGGATTGCCGTCGCCCTCCAGCACGAGTTCAAGGCCGCGGACGACCCCTCTCCGGACGGAATTACCGAACTCTGAGCGGCGTTGCCAAGAGGCAATGAGCGAGCAGTCGGTCAAGGCCACGCCCTTCGGGGGGGTGGAGCGTCCATCCAGATCGTTCGGACGCGGGAGGGTCTGTCGGGAGCAGGGATGCTCGACCCGGCTCTCCATGTACAACAGCGGGAAGTACTGCTACGAGCACGAGCCGATGGCCGTTCCCCGGACTCGCGGCAAGAAGATCGCGTAGCGCCGGCGCTCCGGAGCCATCGTTCCGGGGCGTTAGCATCCTTCCATGCAGCTCCTCCTCGCGGCCAAGGTCTGGCACTACTGGATCGGGATCGCCATCCTGATCCCGTCCCTGCTCCTGGTGGTCGTCACCATCCTCGGCTATCTCTCCAAGGTCACCAGCAACAAGTATCCGAAGCAGTAGAGGTGCCCCAGAACTCTGGGCCAGCCCCCGAGCCAATCTCCTGGGAGATCGCCGAGAAGGTGGCGGTCCGGGTGGCCGGCCGGGAGCGGCTGGCCAGCTCATACCACTACGACTCCCTGGCCCCGGATTTCGCCGAGCTGACAGAGCTGGCGGAGGAGCTCGTGGCTGATGCCACCGGCCTCCGCTCACTCTCGGGTCCGGCCCGCGCCCGGGTAACGGACAGGGCCGGATGGGTCCGTGCCAACATCGCTTCGTTCCGCCGCCTCCTGCGTCCCCTCACCGACAAGCTGGGCCCCCGTCTGTCCTCGAGTCCGCTGGCGCCCGTCAGCCGGGCCGTCACCGGAGCGCAGCTGGGGACGATGCTGGGCTGGATGTCGAGCCGGGTGCTCGGCCAGTACGACCTGCTCCTGGTGGAGGAGGAGCGGCCCGAGGACCAGGACATCGTCTACTACGTCGGGCCGAACATCCTTGCCCTGGAGAAGCGCTTCGGCTTCCCCCCACGGGAGTTCCGCCTATGGCTGGCGCTCCACGAGGTCACCCACCGTTGTCAGTTCACGGCTGTCCCCTGGCTGCGTCCGCACTTCCTCTCGCTGGTCGAAGGCACGCTCGACAGCGTCGATCCTGATCCGAAACGCTTCCTGGACGGCCTCCGTAAGGCGGTCGACGAGATGCGGGCGGGGCGCAACCCTCTGGCGGCGGGCGGGATCGTCGGCCTCCTGGCCAGTCCTGAGCAACAGGTCATGCTGCAGCAGGTGGGGGGCCTGATGAGCCTGCTCGAGGGCCACGGTGACGTCACCATGGCCCGGGCCGGCGCCGGCCGCGTCCCCAGTGCGTCACGGTTCTCCAACGTCCTGCACCAGCGGCGGGCCGACGTCCGCGGAGCGGCCCGCCTGCTCCAGCAGCTCGTCGGGCTGGAGGCCAAGATGAAGCAGTACGAGCAGGGCGAGCGGTTCATCGAGGCGGTCGAGGCCGCCGGCGGTCCGGAGCTGTTCGCGCTGGTGTGGCAGGGGCCGGAGTGGCTGCCGGATCTGTCCGAGATCCAGACACCGTCCCGCTGGATCGAACGGGCCCGGGCCGCCACCACCGCGGCGGCCGGCTGAGGGTGGACAGTCGGGGCCCTCACGCAGCCCTCCTGGCCCGCTGCGCCTTTCCGCCGGCGAGGAGCCCGCTGGTATGCGCAGTGTCGGGAGGCGCCGACTCCCTCGCTCTCCTGGTTCTGGCGGTAGAGGCGGGATGTCAGGTGACGGCGGTGCACGTCGACCACGGCTTACGGGCGGAGTCGGCCGGCGAGGCGGAGGTGGTGGCCGAGGCGGCGGTCCGGTACGGGGCGGCCTACCGCTCGGTGACGGTGGAGGTCGGCGCCGGCGGCAACCTGGAAGCCCGAGCACGGGCCGCCCGTCGCGCCGCGCTGCCCGCCGGCGCCGCCACCGGCCACAACGCCGACGACCAGGCCGAGACGATCGTGCTCAACCTCCTTCGTGGAGCCGGCCTCGACGGGCTCGCCGGCATCCGCCCCGGTCCGACAAAGCCGCTCCTGTCCCTGCGCCGTTCCGAGACCCGTGACCTCTGCTCCGCCGAGGGCCTTCTGCCGGTGCAGGACCCGTCGAACGCGGACCCGGCCTTTCGCCGCAACAGGGTCCGCCACGAGCTGCTGCCGCTTCTGAACGACATCGCCGAACGTGACGTGGTGCCGGTGCTCGTGCGCCAGGCGGCCCTGCTCCGTGACGAGGCGGACATCCTCGACGACCTGGCCACCGGCATCGACGGGGCGGATGCCGGCGCCCTTGCCGCGTCGCCCCCGGCGCTGGCCCGCCGCGCCCTGCGCTCTCTGCTGTGGGATGGTCATCATCCGCCGTCCTCGGCCGCTGTCGAGCGCGTTCTGGCTGTCGCACGCGGACAGGCGACAGCCTGCGAGGTGGAAGGTGGACGGCGGGTCCGCCGCTCCAAGGGCCGGCTCCACGCCGACCCGATCCGCCCCCCGGCCCGTTTCGACCCGGCGGAGTAGCCTCAGCGTCGATGGCCGGGGCCGAAGAGGCACACGCTTCCGCCGACCCGAGGATCGGCCGGGTCGTCGTCACCACCGGGCAACTCGAGCAACGCATCGCCGAGTTGGGTGAACGCATCACAGCTGACTACGCCGGCCGCCCACCGCTGCTGGTGGGGGTGCTCAAAGGTGCGTTCGTGTTCATGAGCGACCTGGCTCGCGCCATCCGGCTGCCCCTCGAGTTCGATTTCATGGCCGTCTCCTCCTACGGCAGCGCCACGAAGACCAGCGGAGTGGTCCGCATCGTCAAGGACCTCGACCTGGACCTGTCCGACCGCCACGTCCTCCTGGTGGAGGACATCGTCGACAGCGGGCTGACCCTCTCCTATGTCCGTCGGAACCTGCTTGCCCGCGGCCCGGCCAGCCTGGAAGTCTGTGCGCTACTGGTGAAGAAGGGCCTTCAGAAGACGGATCCGGACCTCCGTTACGTGGGCTTTACCATCCCGCCGGACTTCGTGATCGGGTACGGCCTCGATGCCGGGGAGCGGTACCGCAACCTTCCGTATGTGTGCACCTACGTGCCGTCATAGTCGAACAGCCGAGGGGGAGAAGCGCCAGCGGCCAGATAGCCTTCCTTCCACCGTGAAGCAACTGCTCCGTCGTCCCGTCTTCTGGATCGCCATGGCCTTGATCGTGGGTCTCGGCGCCTTCAGCCTGATGAGTGGCGGGGACGACCGGACCAAGCTCCAGCTCAGCCGCTTCCAGGACCTGGCCGCCTCCGAGAAGGTCCGCACCGCCGAGATCGTCGGTACCGACAACGTCCGTGGTGAGCTGACCGACGGCACCAAGTACGAGGCGAAGTTCCCCGCGGAGTACGCCGACGAGCTGACGACGCGGCTCCTGCGGGCGGACGTCGACGTGGACTCCAAGGACGCCAAGGACAACATCTGGCTGTCGTTGCTCCTCAACTTCCTGCCCATCGTGCTGCTGTTCGGCGGTTTCCTCTTCATCATCAACTCGATGCAGGGCGGGGGCAGCAAGGTCATGCAGTTCGGAAAGGCCAAGGCCCGGCTGGTCTCCAAGGACGAGCCCAAAGTCACGTTCGCCGACGTGGCCGGTGCCGACGAGGCCATAGCCGAGCTCATGGAGATCAAGGACTTCCTGGAGTCGCCGGCCAAGTTCCAGGCGATCGGGGCCAAGATCCCGAAGGGCGTGCTCCTCTACGGGCCCCCCGGGACCGGCAAGACGTTGCTGGCCAAAGCCGTGGCCGGCGAGGCCGGCGTGCCCTTCTTCTCGATCTCCGGCTCCGACTTCGTGGAGATGTTCGTGGGTGTGGGTGCCAGCCGTGTCCGTGACCTGTTCGAACAGGCCAAGGCCAACCCTCCGGCGATCATCTTCATGGACGAGATCGACGCCGTCGGTCGCCATCGCGGCGCCGGCATGGGCGGGGGCCACGACGAGCGGGAGCAGACACTCAACCAGCTGCTGGTGGAGATGGACGGCTTCGACACGAAGGCCGGCGTCATCCTGCTGGCAGCCACCAACCGTCCCGACATTCTCGACCCGGCCCTCCTCAGGCCGGGTCGGTTCGACCGCCAGATCGTGGTGGACCGCCCGGACCTGGAGGGCCGCAAGAAGATCCTCGCGGTGCACGCCCGGGGCAAGCCACTGGAGGATGTCATCGACCTCGAGGTGCTGGCCCGCCGCACCCCGGGCTTCACCGGCGCCGACCTGGCCAACCTCATGAACGAGGCGGCGCTGCTGTCGGCCCGCAACGACCGCAACCACATCGGGATGTCCGAGCTCGAGGAGGCCGTAGACCGGGTCATCGGCGGCCCGGAGCGCAAGACGCGGGTGATGAGCGAGAAGGAGAAGCTGGTCATCGCCTACCACGAGGGAGGGCACGCGCTGGTGGGCCACGTCCTGCCCAACGCCGACCCGGTGCACAAGGTCTCCATCGTGGCCCGGGGTCGGGCTCTCGGCTGGACGCTCTCGCTACCCACCGAGGACAAGTACATCGTGAGCCGCTCGGAGCTGCGTGATCAGCTCGGGGTGCTGCTGGGCGGGCGCACGGCGGAGGAGCTGATCTTCTCGGAGATCACCACCGGCGCGGCAAACGACATCGAAAAGGCCACCGAAATAGCCCGGGCCATGGTCACCCAGTACGGCATGAGCGACGCCTTGGGGCCTCAGCAGCTCGGCCAGCAGAACGGTGAGGTCTTCCTGGGGCGTGACTTCGGCCATCAGCCCAACTACTCCGACGAGGTGGCTTCACGCATCGACTCCGAGGTCCGGGACCTGATCGACACTGCCCACGAGGAGGCGCTGGCCATCCTGACCACCCACCGCGTCGCCCTCGACAAGCTCGCCGCCGCCCTGATGGAGAAGGAGACACTCGACACGCCGGCACTGATGGAGGTGCTCGGCGACCTCCCGCCGTGGACCGGCGCGGCCGAACCGGCTCCGCCCCGCCGGCCGCAACCGATCCCGCCGGATCCCGGCCAGACCCCCCAGGCCCGTCCCCCCGCCGCCCCCGTGGGTCTGCTGACACGGTGGCGCCGGGTGATGGGCAAGCCCGCTACCGCGTGACGTTGCCCGGAGAGCCGTCCGGCGCCGAATGGGGATGGGGCCCCCGTTCCGGCGAGGAAGCCGGGCCGTGAACATGGACCAGGGCCGGATCGAAAAAGCGGTGAGGGAGATCCTCGAGGCGGTTGGAGACGACCCGGACCGGGACGGACTGCAGCGGACACCCGAGCGGGTGGCGGCGATGTACGTGGAGATCCTGGGGGGTATGCACGAGGATCCAGACGCCACACTCGACGTCACCTTCGACCAGAGCCACGACGAGATGATCCTCGAGCGGGACATCGTCTTCTTCAGCCTTTGCGAGCACCACATGGTGCCGTTCACCGGCAAGGCCCATGTGGCTTACATCCCGAACGAGGACGGTCGCATCACGGGCCTGTCGAAACTGGTGCGGCTGGTGGAGGTCCACGCACGGCGCCTCCAGGTGCAGGAGAAGCTGACCACTGACATCGCTGACACCCTCGGGAGGGCGTTGCAGCCGCGGGGTGTGCTCGTCGTCATCGAGGCCGAGCATCTCTGCATCGCCATGCGCGGAGTGCGTTCACCGGGGGCCACCACCGTGACCTCCGCCGTCCGCGGGCTCTTCCGCGACGATGCCCGCACGCGCGCGGAGGCGATGGCCTTCATCCACGGCCGCTGAATCGGATGGGCCGCCGGTATGACCTGGTCATCGTGGGGATGGGGTCGGGTGGCATGCCGGCAGCCGAGTTCGCCGCCAGCCTCGGGCTCAAGGTGGCCGTGGTCGAGCGGGGCCGGGTGGGCGGCGACTGCTTGTGGAGCGGTTGCGTGCCGTCCAAGACGCTGCTGGCGTCGGCCAAGGTCGCCCACCACATCCGCCACGCCGACCACTGGGGGCTCACCGCCCGGCCCGACCTCGAGGTGGACACCTCACTGATATGGAAGCGCATTCGCGCTGTCCAGGACCAGATCGCCGCCAGCGACGACAGTCCCGGGCGCTACTCCTCGCTCGGAGTGGAGATTGTCCAGGGAAATGCCCGCATTGCCGGTCCACGGACGGTGGACGTCGACGGACGGACGCTCTCCACCCGCTACATCCTCCTGTGCACGGGCAGCCGGCCGGCCACGCCGCGCATCGCCGGTCTGGCCGAGTCGGGATTTCTCACCAGCGACAACATCTGGCAGCTCGACCGGGCACCGGCCAGCCTGGTGGCCATCGGGGCCGGCCCGATAGGAATCGAGCTGGCCCAGGGCCTCGCCCGGCTCGGCGTGAAGGTCACCGTTCTGCAGCGGGGTCCCACCGCCCTCCCCAAGGACGAGCCGGAGCTCGTGGCCCTGCTCGTCGACCGCCTGCGCGAGGAGGGTGTCGACGTGCACTTCAACGTGGATGTCGAGCGCGTGGAGTTGGCCGAGGGGCACAGGGTCGTTCACGGGACCGAGGCGGGGTCGCCGGCCAGTTGGGGGGCCGAGGAGGTGCTGGTGGGAGTCGGGCGCCAGCCCAACATCGAGGATCTCGGGCTGGAGGCGGCCGGAGTGCGGGTGGGGCCGAAAGGAGTGGACGTCGACGACCGAATGCGGTCGAGCGTGTCGACCATCTATGCGGCCGGCGACGTGGCCGGCCGTTACCTCTTCACCCACTCCGCCGCCCATGAGGCACTGCGGGCGGTGCGCGACATGTTCTATCCGGGCAAGGGAACGGTGAGCCCGGTGGTGCCCTGGTGCACGTTCACCGATCCCGAGCTGGCGCACGCCGGCCTCACGGAGGCCCAGGCCCGGAAGGAGCACGGCAACGGCGTCCGGGTGTGGCAGGTGGATCTCAGCCATTCCGACCGGGCCAGGGCCGAGGGTCGCCCACTGGGAAGGATCATGGCCGTGTGCGGTCGCAAAGGGGACCTGCTGGGCGCGCATGTCCTCGGTCCCAACGCCGGGGAGCTGATCCACGAGCTGGCACTGCTCGTCCGCCAAGGCGGCCGCCTGGTGGAGCTTTCGAGCCTCATCCACGTGTATCCCACCTGGTCCACTTCGATCGCCAACCTCGCCGCTGAGGCCACCTTCGAGAGGGCCCGCCGCTACCGCTGGCTCACCTGGCCGTCCCGTCTCTGGCCCCGGTAGCCGGGGCGGACGCCCTTCGTGGCCCGAAGTGAGGCCCAGCAGGGGCAAGTACGATGACGCCCGATGTCACCCCTCGTCATGGGCGTATTGAACGTCACGCCTGACTCCTTCTACGACGGGGGCCGCTATGCCAGCTCCGATGCGGCCGTCGCCCACGGCCACGAACTCATCGCTGCCGGCGCCGATGTGGTGGATGTGGGCGGTGAGTCGACTCGTCCCGGCGCCGATCCCGTGGAGGAGGCCGAGGAACTTCGCCGGGTCGTGCCGGTGATCGGGGCCTTGGCTCCACACGTGCGGGTGTCCGTCGACACCAGCAAGGCATCGGTGGCCGAGGCCGCCGTCGCCGCCGGCGCCACCCTGATCAACGACGTATCCGCTTCGCTGCAGTGCGTGGCTGCCGCTGCCGGCGTGGGGTGGGTGGCCATGCACCGTCGGGGCACGCCGGCGACGATGCAGATCGACCCTCACTACGACGACGTGGTGACGGAGGTGCGGACCTTCCTGGTGGAGCGGGCCGAGGCGGCGGTGGATGCCGGCGTGGACGAGGTGTGGGTCGATCCTGGCATCGGATTCGGCAAGCTCTTACGCCACAACCTGGCCCTGCTGCGCCACATCGCCGTCCTGGTGGAGACCGGCTACCCGGTGCTCGTGGGCACCAGTCGCAAGGCGTTCCTGGGAACCCTCACCGGCGGCGCGCCTGTGGACGACCGTCTGGAGGGGTCCTTGGCGACCGCCGTCCATGCCATGGATGCCGGCGCCGCCATGGTGCGGGTGCACGACGTGGCTGCCACCGTTCAGGCCGCTCGCCTGGTATCGGGTTTGTCGGGAACGGAGGTGGCGGCGTGAAGGGCAAGTGGGCCGCCGGCATCACCCCTCGCAACTTCACCTGGGTGATCAAGGACAAGCTGGCCATCAGCGAGCGGCCGGGTGGCTACGCCCGCAACCACCGCAAGGTGCGCCGGCAGGAGGAGATCATCTGGCTGCGCGAGCAGGGGTTCAGCCGGGTCGTGTCGCTGCTCGCGTCGCCCCACAACCTGCACGCCTACGACGAGTTGGGCGTCACCTGGAGCCATCTTCCGCTCGGTCCGACCCAGGAACCGCGGGTGGTGCTGCCCGAGCTGTACGACCTCCTGAAAGGCTGGGTGGCGGCGGGTGAGAGGATCCTGGTCCACCAGGAGGAGCTGGGGGACCAGTTGATGGGCGTCACCGCCGGTTACCTGTTGTGGGCAGGGATGCTGCCGGCCGGTCCGCAGGCGATCGCCGTGCTGGAGCAGATCGCGCAGCGCCAGATGGGGCCGACGGGCCGCGAGCTGGTCACCCTGGCCGCCAGCCTCTGAGCGGCGTGGGCGACCTGCTCGAACTACGGAGGTTGCGGGTGATGGCCACCCACGGCTGCCTGCCGGAGGAACAGGCGCGGGCCCAGCCGTTCGAGCTCGACCTCGACGTGGAGTTCGACATGGCGCCGGCGGCCACATCCGATGCCGTCGGCGACACGGTCGACTACGGCAGGCTGGTCGACGAGGTGAGAGAGGCGGTCACCGGTGGGCATTTCTCCCTGCTGGAGGCCCTGGCCGAGAGGGTGGCCCAGGTGGTGCTGGCGGATGGACGCGTAGCCTCGGTCGTCGTCGCCGTGCGCAAGCTGCGTCCCCCTGTCGCCGCCGATCTGGCCACCGCCGGCGTACGTGTCACCCGCACCCGCGGGTGAGGGCCTTCATCGCCGTCGGGTCCAACCTCGGCGACCGCGAGGCGCACTTGCAGGCAGCCGTGGCCGGCCTGCCCGACGTAGTGGCCGTGTCTCCGCTCTACGAGACCGATCCGGTGGGCGGTCCGACGGGCCAGCGACCGTTTCTCAACGCCGTGGTGGAGCTGGATACGGAGCTCGGTCCTCGGGAGCTGCTCGAACTGGGTCGTGCTCTAGAGGTGGCGGCCCACCGTGTGCGGGGGGTGCCGGACGGGCCCCGCACCCTGGATGTCGACGTCCTTCTCGTCGGCGATCTGGTAGTCACCGACGCCGACCTGGTCGTGCCCCACCCCCGCATGTGGAAGCGGGCCTTCGTCCTGATTCCGCTCCACGACCTCGCCCCGGACCTCGTCCCTGTCCCTCCCGATGACCCGGGAGTGGTGCGCGCCGGACGCCTGTAGCGGGCTCGGACGGCCGCCCCGCTACGATGAGGGCGACGACCGGCACCCCGCACGGGGGCTGGAACGGGGAGTTTCATGCGACTGATCGAGACCATCGACGGGTTCCGCGGGGCCCTGGACGCCGAGCGGGCGGAGGGGCGCACGGTGGGGCTCGTCCCCACTATGGGGGCGCTGCACGAGGGCCACCTGTCGCTGGTGCGCCGGGCCGCGGCCGAGTGCGACGTCGTTGCGGTCACGATTTTCGTGAACCCGCTCCAGTTCGACGACGGCGACGACCTCCTGCGGTATCCCCGGAGCCTGGAGGCCGACCAGGAGCTGGCCTCGGGCGCCGGCGCCGCTTACATGTTCGCGCCGTCCGACAAGGAGATGTACCCGGACAAGATGCTCACCAGCGTGTCGGTGGCCCAGGTGGCCGGCCGCCTGGAGAATGAATCCCGGCCGGGGCACTTCGAGGGGGTGGCGACGGTGGTCACCAAGCTCTTGGCCATCGCCGGCGCCTGCCGGTCCTACTTCGGCGAGAAGGACCACCAGCAGCTCGTCGTCGTCACCCGTCTGGTGCAGGACCTGTCGTTCCCCGTCGAGGTGGTGGCTTGTCCCACGGTGCGCGAGCACGACGGCCTGGTGTTCTCCAGCCGCAACGTCCGCCTCTCTCCGTCGGAGCGCGCGGCGGCGACGGTTCTGCACCGGGCGCTCCTGGCCGGCGTGGTCGCGGTGGAAGCGGGACAGGAACGGCCGGGCTTCGTTTCGATGGCCATGGCCCGGGTGATCGCCGAGGAACCCCTGGCCACCCTCGAGTACGCCGACGTCATCCCGGAAAGCCCGTTCCGGTGGCGCTTGCTGGTGGCGGCACGGATCGGCGATGTCCGCCTCATCGACAACATGAGGGCCCAGCTCCCATGAGGCGGCGCATGCTCAAGTCCAAGATCCACCGGGCCACTGTCACCGACGCCAACCCCGACTACGTAGGGTCCATCACCGTGGACGCCCGGCTGTTGGAGATGGCGGACATCGCCGAGTTCGAGCAGGTACAGGTCGTAGATGTCGACAACGGCGCCCGGCTGGAGACCTACGCCATCGTGGGCGGGCCCGGTGAGATATGTCTCAACGGTGCCGCAGCCCGTCTCATCGACCCCGGCGACACCGTCATCATCCTCAGCTACGCCGATTTCGAGCCGGCCGAGCTGGAGGGATATGCGCCGGTGGTCGTCCAGGTCGACAAGAGCAACCGGGCGCTGCCGGCATTCGACGATGCCCCCAGCTAGTGCAGCCCAACCGAGCCCATTTCCGGTTGCGGGTACATGGCCGGCCGATTCCACCCGCTAAGCACCCGCAACCGGAGGCCACTGCATCCGGGTCCAGTCCGGGGTGCCGTCAGCGGCGCGATTCCGGTTGTCTGCGGGCGATCCACCCCGCCAGGCGCACCCAGAAGCGGCGTTGCGGTCGCGGCCTACCCGCCCGGCGGTGCTGAGTGGAGCTCGACCTCCTCGTCCTCGGCTCCGGTGTCGCCGGCCTGTCGGCCGCAGTGCGGGCCACGGCGCTCGAACCGGGCCTGCGGGTGGGTGTGCTCACCAAGGCCGAGCTGTCGCAGTCGGTGACGCGGTGGGCCCAGGGTGGCGTGGCCGCCGTGTTGGGCGGGGACGAGGATTCCACAGACCTGCACCTGGCCGACACGCTGGCTGCCGGCGCCGGCCTCTGCGATGTCGAGGCCGTGCGGGTGCTGGTCGACGAGGGGCCGCTGCGGGTCAACGAGTTGATGGCGCTGGGTGCGGTGTTCGACCGGGACCACGAGGGGGGCCTGCTCAAGGCGCGTGAGGGCGGGCACTCGGTGCCTCGCGTCGTCCATGCCGGCGGGGCCGCCACCGGCGCCGAGATCGAGCGGGCGTTGGTGGAGGCGGTGCGGGCCACGGCGGCAATGGTGCTGGAGGGGTGGTTCGCTTCGGATCTGATCGTGGACGACGGCCGGTGCCGGGGGGTCGTCGCCCTCGATCCCGCCGGCGCCCCCCACGAGGTGCGCGCCGGCCACGTGCTGGTTGCCACCGGCGGCGCCGGGCAGTTGTACGCCGTGACCACGAACCCGGGCGAGGCGACCGGCGACGGTGTGGCGATGGCTCTGCGGGCGGGGGTGGCTGTGGCCGACATCGAGTTCGTGCAGTTCCATCCCACCGCGTTGCACCACCCGGCCATGCCGCGGCCGTTGCTGTCGGAGGCGTTGAGAGGTCATGGCGCGCTGATCCGCGACACGAACGGCGGGCGTTTCGTCGACGAGATGCAGCCGCGTGACGTGGTGAGCATGGCCATGACCGCCCGGATGCTGGAACAGGGGGTGGACCACCTGTGGCTCGACGCCACCGGTCTCGAGCGCTTCAGTCAACGCTTTCCCACCATTGCGGCCATGCTGGACCGGGTCGACCTGGACCCGGCCGCCGAGTGGCTGCCCATCGCGCCGGCGGCCCACTATCAGGTGGGCGGCATCCTCACCGACCTCGACGGGGCATCGGCGCTTCCCGGGTTGTGGGCGTGCGGGGAGGTGGCGTGCACCGGTGTGCACGGGGCCAACCGCCTGGCGTCGAACTCCCTGCTGGAGGGAATGGTGTTCGCTGCCCGTGTCGTCGAGGCGATCGCCGCCGGCAAGTCCAGTTCCGGAACTTCTGGCGCCATGTCGGGTCTTTCTGCCCCCGCGGGCCGGCGGGTCCTGTCCCTCGGGGTTCCCCTCCCATCCGGGTCCCTCCCGCCTGACGGCGGTGCCCTCCCAGCCGGGGCCCTCCCCGACGGGCCACCCCCCGGCCCGCTCGACCCTTTGAAAGCCCGCGAGGTGCTGCAGAGGTCTATGACTTCGGGGGCGGGGGTCCTTCGCTCCTCTTCGTCGCTCGCCGAGACAGCGTCCGTGCTGGAGTCGCTCGCGGGGGCGGTCGACCCCGAGGTCCGGAATCTTGTTGTTGTCGGATTGGCGGTGGTGCTGGCGGCGGGAGCTCGGGAGGAGTCGCGAGGGGCACACAACCGGACCGATTTTCCCCTGCTCGATGACCAGCGGTTCTGCAGGCGACTGGTGATCGCTTGATCGTCGACGTGAACCCGCCGCTGGCCGCGGTGCGGGAGGTGGTGGCGCGGGCGCTGGCCGAGGATGTGCTCCCGCTGGGCGATCTGTCGGCGGGTTTGGTGCCCGCTGAGGCGCAGGCTCGCGCCATTCTCGTCAGTCGGGGCGAGGGCACGATGGCCGGGCGGCTCTGCGTCGCGGAGGTGTTCGCGCAGCTCGACCCGGGCGTCAAGATGGACTGGGTTCTCGACGATGGCGACGTGCTCGTTCCTCGTGCCGTCATCGGGGTGGTCGTCGGGGCGCTGCGGTCGGTGCTCACGGCCGAGCGGAGCTTGCTGAATCTGCTGTCGCACCTCTCGGGGGTGGCCAGCCTCACCCATGCCTACGTGCGGGCGGTGAGTGGCACCGGGGTGCGCATCCTGGACACCCGCAAGACCACGCCCGGCCTGCGGGCACTGGAGAAGGCGGCGGTGCGGGCCGGCGGGGGCCACAACCACCGTGGCAACTTGTCGGAGTTCGTTCTGGTGAAGGACAACCATCTCGCCGGGGTCTCGATCACCGAGGCTGTGCAGCGGGCCACCGCGCGCTGGCCGATGCGGATGGTCGAGGTGGAGTGCGACAGGATCGAGCAGGTGCGCGAGGCGTTGGCCGCTGAGGCGGGGGGCGTGCTGCTCGACAACATGACTCCTGAGACGGTGGCCGCCTGCGTCACCGAGGTCGGCGGCCGGGTCTCCGTGGAGGTCTCCGGTGGCGTCACCCTCGACACCGTGCGGAGCTACGCCGAGGCCGGTCCGGACTTCATCTCGGTAGGTGCCATCACCGCCTCGGCACCGGCTTTGGACATCGGCCTCGATCTGGAGGCCTGACCAGATGCTGCTCGCCATCGATCTCGGCAACACCGAAACGGTGCTGGGCCTGTTCGAGGGCGCCGAGCTGGCGTCCCACTGGCGCATCGCCACCAGCGCCGAGCGCACCTCCGACGAGCACGCCCTGCTGGTGTCCCAGCTGCTGGACCTGAACGGTTACCGCTTCGACGGCGATGTGAGCGGCATCGCCATCTCGTCCACCGTCCCCCGACTCACGGCCACGTTGCGGGCCATGAGCCGGCGCTGGCCGGCCGTGCCCACTGTCGTGCTGGAGCCGGGGGTGCGGTCCGGTATGCCGATCCTCTACGACAACCCGCGGGAGGTCGGCGCCGACCGGATCGCCAACGCCGTCGGTGCCTACGAGCGCTACGGGGGGCCGTCGATCGTGGTCGACTTCGGGACCTCCACCAACTTCGACGTGATCTCCGCCGCCGGCGAGTACATGGGCGGTGCCATCGCGCCGGGTGTCGAGATCAGCATGGATGCCCTCTTCGGCAGGGCGGCTGCGCTTCGCCGGGTGGAGCTGGTGGAGCCGCGCAACGTCATCGGCAAGTCCACTGTGGAGTCGATCCAGTCCGGTGTGCTGTACGGCTTCGCCGGCCAGGTCGACGGGATGGTCGACCGCATCCGGGACGAGCTCGGCGCTCCGGCGATGGTCGTGGCCACCGGCGGCCTCAGTGGGGTCATCGCTCCGCTGTCGCGGACGGTCGAGCACACCGATCCCTGGCTCACCCTCCACGGACTGAGACTGGTCTTCGACCGCAACACCTAGCGTCGCCGACCTGATGCCCGAGATCCCCTACCGCTTCGAGCGGACCCGCTCGGCGGCGGAGCTCCAGGAAGAGTTCGCCGACCTCGAAGCGGGGGAGAGCGCCGGCGGCACGGCCTCGGTGGCGGGCCGGCTGATGTTGCGCCGGGTCCAGGGCAAGCTGGCCTTCGGCACCCTCCAGGACTCCAGTGGTCGCATCCAGTTGTGGGCCTCAGCCGATCGCACGCCGGCATTCGATGCCTTCTGCGATCTATCCCTCGGCGACTGGATCGGGGTGACCGGCGAGGTGGCGCGCACCCGCCGCGGCGAGCTGTCGGTCAGACCGGACGAGTGGGTGGTGCTGGCCGAGGCCCGCCGGCCGTTCCCTGACAAGTGGCACGGGCTCTCGGATGTGGACACCCGGTACCGGCAGCGCTACGTGGACCTCTGGGTCACCGAGGAGGCCCGGCGCACCTTCGCCCTTCGCAGCCGGACCATCAGTCTCGTGCGCCGGTTCCTCGAGGACAGGGGCTTCGTCGAGGTGGAGACGCCCGTGCTGCACCCCATCGCCGGCGGGGCCATGGCCAAGCCCTTCGTCACCCACCACAACGCGCTGGACATGGACCTGTACCTCCGGGTGGCCACCGAGCTGCACCTCAAGCGTCTGGTGGTGGGCGGCTTCGAGAAGGTCTTCGAGGTCGGCCGGACCTTCCGCAACGAGGGCCTTTCCCCCCGCCACAACCCGGAGTTCACCATGGTGGAGCTGTACGAGGCCTATGCCGACTACGGCGACATGATGGCCATCACCGAGCAGCTGGTCGCCCATCTGGCCCGCGAACTGTGCGGGTCGACACAGCTCACCTACGGCGGCCGCGACCTCGACCTCACCCCGCCGTGGCGGCGGGCGACCCTCACCGAGCTGGTGGAAGAATGCGCCGGCGTCCGGGTCGACATCGACATGACACTGGCAGAGCTACGGGCCGTCGCCGAGGGCCACGGTGTGGCCGTGGACGAGGCCTGGGGTGGTGGGAAGCTGGTGCTGGAGATCTACGAGAAGACCACCGAGGCCGAGCTGTGGGGGCCCGTGTTCGTGTGCGACTACCCAGCCGAGGTGTCCCCCTTGGCTCGGGCCCACCGCTCCAGGCCGGGTCTGGCCGAGCGCTTCGAGGCGATCGTCGCCGGCCGGGAGCTGGCCAATGCCTTCTCCGAGCTGGTCGATCCCGACGCCCAGCGGGCCAGGTTCGAGGAGCAGGCGGCAGCCAAGGCCGCCGGTGACGAGGAGGCCATGCCCATCGACGAGGACTACGTCCGCGCCCTCGAGTACGGGCTGCCCCCGACCGGAGGGCTGGGCATCGGAATCGACCGCCTGGTGATGCTGCTGGCCGACGCCCCCCAAATCCGCGACGTCCTCCTCTTCCCGACCCTGCGCCCCGAACAGTCCTGAGGCCTGCGCCCCACCCAGCGGGCCGGGCCGGAGATCTCCCCGATGTCACCAATCGTTGTGATCGCGGCTCCAAGCCGAACAGATCACGACGCTAGGTGCACACTCGAGGCGGCCGGAACCCGGACCAACCGGGCTCAGATGTCGTCGAGGAGGCGATGGCCGAGCGCCGCCAGCGCTGTGGTGACGGCGCCGGCCGGCAACGCGGCGAGTGCCCCCGCGGCGGTGTCGGCGTATTGAACCGCCCGCTCGCGGGCGCCGGCGATGCCGGCGGTGGCCCGGATGATGTCGCGGGCCTTGTCCCGCTCGGGCGGCTCGACCGGGCGGCCGAGTAGCGACCGCAGCTCAGGGCCGGCGATCGGGTCGGCGAGGGCGTAGATCACGGGCAGGGTGTAGGTGCCCTCGACCAGGTCGTGGCCGGCGGGCTTGCCGAGGGACTCGTCGGTGCCGGTGATGTCGAGAACATCGTCGCGGATCTGGAAAACCATCCCGAAGGCCTCGCCGAAGGTGGTGAGTGCGTCGATGCGGGGGCGGTCGAGGCCGGCGGTGATTCCGCCGATCCGGCAGGCGGCGGCCATCAGCGACGAGGTCTTGCCGGCGATCGAGGTCAGGTATGCCTCCTCGGTGCGGTTGACGTCGAAGGCCGACTTGATCTCAGCCACCTGGCCTTTGCACAGCCGGCCGATGGTGGCGGCCAGAAGCCCAGCCACCTCCGTGCCGAGCGAAGCCGCGATCTCCGAGGCCTTGGCCAGCAGGAAGTCGCCGGCCAGGATGGCCACCAGGTTCCCCCAGCGGGAGTTCACGCTCTCGACCCCCCGCCGGCTGGGGGCGTCGTCCATGACGTCGTCGTGGTACAGCGACCCCAGGTGCACCAGCTCGACCGAGACACCGCCGCTCAGCACGTCATCGGTGGTCTCGACCCCGCCGGCGGCGGCCGACGCCAGCCCCAGAGCGGGGCGCAGACGCTTCCCACCCGCCCCGAGCAGGTGGCCCGCCACCTCGGTCAGAAACGGGTCCTCGGCCACAACCGACCGGCGCAGCACCCCCTCGAGGCGGGCGAGGTCGCCTTCCAGAACGGGAAGGTTCAACAGGTCCGGGATGTTGACCACTGGCTCAGGACCCTAGGGCACCTGCCTTTCCCCTCAGGAACCGAGCGAGGGCTGCTACGGCGCAGCCCTGGGTAGACTGGAGCTCAATCACTCGCCCCAACAGGAGGCGGTCACTTGTTCGAACGCTTCACCGACAGGGCTCGCAGAGTCCTCGTGCTTGCACAGGAGGAAGCGCGCCTGCTCAACCACAACTTCATCGGCACCGAGCACATCCTGCTCGGGCTCATCCACGAGGGTGAGGGCGTTGCCGCGAAGGCGCTCGAGGCACTGGGGATCTCTTTGGAAGCGGTGCGGGAGAAGGTGGAGGAAACCATCGGCCCAGCCGGTTCGTCCACCACAGGGTCGCCGCCCTTCACCCCCCGCGCCAAGAAGGTTCTGGAGCTGTCGCTGCGCGAGGCCCTCCAGCTAGGCCACAACTACATCGGAACCGAGCACATGCTCCTCGGTCTCGTCCGCGAGGGCGAGGGTGTCGCCGCGCAGGTGCTGCAGACTCTCGGCGCCGACCTGTCGCGCGTCCGCCAGCAGGTCATCACCCTGCTGTCCGGCTACTCGGGCGGCAAGGAGGGTGCCACCTCTGGTGGCCCCGCCGGCGCCGGCCAGGAAACACCTTCGGGCTCGCCTGTTCTCGACCAGTTCGGGCGCAACCTGACCACCCAGGCCCGGGAGAAGAAGCTCGATCCCGTCATCGGGCGTGAGCGCGAGATCGAGCGGGTCATGCAGGTGCTGTCTCGCCGTACCAAGAACAACCCCGTGCTCATCGGCGAGCCCGGCGTCGGCAAGACCGCCATCGTCGAGGGCCTCTCCCAGCGAATCGTGGCCAACGACGTGCCCGACACGCTCAAGGGCAAGCAGCTCTACACCCTGGATCTTGGTGCTCTCGTTGCCGGCTCCCGCTACCGCGGCGACTTCGAGGAGCGTCTGAAGAAGGTCCTCAAGGAGATCCGCACCCGGGGCGACATCGTGCTGTTCATCGACGAGCTCCACACCCTCGTGGGCGCCGGCGCGGCCGAGGGGGCGATCGACGCCGCCTCCATCCTCAAGCCCATGCTCGCCCGCGGAGAGCTCCAGACCATCGGCGCCACGACGCTCGACGAGTACCGCAAACACCTCGAGAAGGACGCTGCGCTCGAGCGGCGGTTCCAGCCCATAAAGGTGGAGGAGCCCACCCTGGCCCACACCATCGAGATCCTCAAGGGTCTGCGCGACCGCTACGAGGCCCACCACAGCGTCACCATCACCGACCAGGCCCTGGTCGCCGCGGCCAACCTTGCCGATCGCTACATCTCCGACCGCTTCCTCCCCGACAAGGCCATCGACCTCATCGACGAGGCCGGTTCCCGCCTGCGCATCCGGCGCATGTCCACTCCTCCCGACTACAAGAGCCTCGAGGACGAGATCGCCCGGGCCCGCAAGGAGAAGGAAGCCCACATCGAGCGCCAGGAGTTCGACGAGGCCAAGCTCGCCTCCGAGAAGGAGAAGGTGCTCCTCGAGCGGCGCAGCGTCCGCGAGGCCGAGATGCGCGCCTCGGGGGACAACCTGTTCGACGTGGTCGACGAGGAGGTCATCGCCGAGGTCCTGGCCAACTGGACCGGCATCCCCGTCACCCAGCTCACCGAGGAGGAGACGGCCAAGCTGCTGCGCATGGAGGAGGACCTCCACCGCCGGATCATCGGCCAGGAGGACGCCATCACGGCCCTGTCCCGGGCCATCCGCCGCACCCGCGCCGGCCTCAAGGACCCAAAGCGCCCCAGTGGCTCCTTCATATTCCTCGGCCCCACGGGCGTGGGGAAGACGGAGCTGGCCAAGGCGCTGTCGGAGTTCCTCTTCGGCGACGAGTCCGCCCTCATCCAGCTCGACATGTCCGAGTACATGGAGAAGCACACCGTCTCCCGCCTGGTGGGCTCGCCCCCCGGCTACGTGGGCTACGAGGAAGGCGGCCAGCTCACCGAGGCGGTGCGGCGCAAGCCGTTCTCCATCGTGTTGTTCGACGAGATCGAAAAGGCGCATCCCGACGTGTTCAACACCCTCCTGCAGATCCTCGAGGACGGGCGGCTCACCGATGCCCAGGGCCGCTCGGTCGACTTCAAGAACACCATCCTGATCATGACGTCCAACCTCGGCACGGCCGACCTGCGCAAGACGGCTCTCGGCTTCGCCAAGACCAGTGAAGGCGTCACCTACGAACGCATGAAGGAGAAGGTCAACGACGCCCTGAAGCAGCACTTCAGGCCGGAGTTCCTGAACCGCATCGACGACGTCATCGTCTTCCACGAGCTCACCCGTGAGGAGGTCACCGAGATCGTCGACCTCATGATCCGCCGGGTGCGCGAACAGCTGGAGGGCCAGGGCCTCGGCTTCGAGCTGACCCAGTCGGCCAAGATGTACCTGGCCGAGAAGGGCTACGACCCCACCCTCGGCGCCCGCCCCCTGCGCCGGGCCATCCAGACCTACATCGAGAACCCGCTGTCGGAGCGCATCCTCGTCAAGGAGTTCCCGGCCGGCCAGACGATCATCGTCGACGTCGACCCCGACACCAACGAGATCGCCTTCCACGCCGTCGAGAGCTTCGAACCCCCGCCGGTCGAGCTGGCCGGCACCGGTCCCGCAGCGGACTGATCGGATCCGGCCCGAGGGTCGGCCGCCGAACGAGAAAGGCCCCCGCCGTTGTGGTGGGGGCCTTTCCCTATGTCCTGGCCGAGGGCGGCGACAGCACCGCCGGCGGGCGATCAGATGGTCGTGCTCCCGCTGGCGCAGGCAGTGCTGCTTCCGGCCTCGCACACCGTGTAGGTGACCGTGCCCGATCCACGCCAGTTCTCCGTCAAGCTCCCGGGGTTGGCAGTCGAGACGGTGGTCCCGTTCCGGCTGACGTCGACGGTGCTACCGGCGAAACCGGCCCAGGTCACCGTGACGGGAGTCACGTTCCTCTTCTTTGTTCCCGGGGTGACCGTGACGCTGCGGGCGGGGCTCTGGCTGGCGGTCGCCGTGGCGGTGGCCGTGTTCGAAAGCGCACCCTCGCCCACGCCGTTGACGGCGCTGACCTGGTAGCTGAACGTGCCGCCTCCGGTGACGGTGTCGGTGGCGGACGGAGCGGTGGTCGAGCGGAGGAACGAGCCACCCCTGTAGATGTTGTAACCGGTGACGGCCGAACCGCCTTCGCTCGCCGGCGGTGACCATGTCAGGTCGATCCTGCCCTCACCGCCGGTGGCCACGAGGTTGACCGGTGCCGACGGCACCGTCGCCCCGGGGGGCGTCGAGGCCGGCGCCACGAAGCCGGACACGTTCAGGCGCCCGCCGGTGGCCGTCTTCCCGGTCAGAGAAGTGGTGGAGACGGCCGACGACAGGATGGCGCTCTTGACGGCCGCCGCGTCGGCGGTCGGGTGAGCCGCCTTGTACAGGGCAGCCGCGCCGGTGACGTGCGGCGTGGCCATGGACGTGCCGCTGTAGGACGAGTAGCCGTTGTAGGCGGTGGTCGACCAGATGCCGGACCCGGGGGCACCGATGTCGACCGTGGTGGAGCCGTAGTTGGAGAAGCTCGCCTTGGCTCCCGAGGAGGTGATCGCCGCGACCGCGATCACGGCGTCGTAGCCGGCCGCCGAAGACGTGTTGTAGTTCGACGGGTAGCTGGCCACGGAGTCGTTGTCGTCACCCACGCCGTCGGAGCCACCGTTGCCGGCAGCGGCGACGAAAAGGATGTTCTGTCGTGCCGCGCGCACGATGGCGTCGAGCAGCGCCTGCGAGTACCCGCCTCCGCCCCACGAGTTGTTGGTCGCCACGATGTTGAGCCCGTGGCGGGTCTTCAGGTCCGTGAAGTAGTCGACCGCCTTTACCGCGTTGGCCAGGGACCCGCCCTGGGAACCCAGGAACTTGCCGGATATGAGCGTGACGTTCCAGTTCATGCCGACCACGCCGGCCCCGTCGGCCTTGGCGCCGATGGTGCCCGAGACGTGGGTCCCGTGGTCGTCGACGCTGCCGCTGGTGCCTCCGTCGTAGATGGAGTTGTTGCCGCCGGCGAAGTCCCAGCCGTGTATGTCGTCCACGTAGCCGTTGCCGTCGTCATCGACGCCGTTGGCGGGGTCGTTCGGGTTGGTCCACACCTGCCCACCCAGGTCGGGATGGTCGAACTGGATGCCTTCGTCGATGACTCCGACGTAGACCCCGGCGCTGCCGGTGTTGCCCGCCGCCCACGCCTCGCCGGCCTGGCTGCCGTACTGGTTGGCGGGGGTGGTGGCGTCCCCGTACATGCCCCAGAGGGAGCCGTTGGTGTAGTAGCTGTCCGTCGACACCGCGGCGTGGATGTAGATCCAGTTCGGCTCGGCGTAGGCAACCGCGGGATCGGCTTCGAGCTCGCGGACGGCGGCGGCACGGTCCTTGCCCGGTGGTAGGCGTACCAGCTCCACCTCGCCGGTGGCGCCCTGACCGGCCACGATCCGCTCCTGAAGCGCGGCGTCGGAGCGTCCTCGGGCCCGCGCACGGTCCGAAGCGGTGGCGCCGGCGTCGTACCCGATGAGGACCTCACGGGGAACGGCACGCGGACCATCGGCGCCGGAGCCTGGCCGGGCCGCGCCCACCGCGGCCGACGAAGGCGACACCAAGGCCACAGTGGCCACCATGCCCGCTGCCAGCAGCTGCGCCACGCGAGCGCGAATCCCGCTCTTTCCCGTCATGTCCGCTCCCCCTTGATCGCCCTGCTCGTGCTCGCCATGGTACCGCTGATTCAGCAAATCAACCCTCCCACGAAAATGGATCCGGCTGGGGGGTATCGGCACCACGACCTCCTCGGTTGACTGAAAGGGCCGGAAGCCAGGAGCTTCCGCCCTGGCCGGCGTGGGTCCACCGATCAGCGCCCCGCGGTGAGAGTTCCCGGCCGAGGGTCACCCCGAAGGGGCACGTTCGCGGATCGGGTTAACGTGTTGCGTACGCTCAGCGGGTGGCCCGTCCGCTGTTCCGCCGGGCCGGCATCCACCGCCTGCGGTTCCTCCTGGCCGGCTTCGCCATCGTCGTCCTCGGGGGCTGCCGTGCCGATCTCACCGTCGCCCTGCGGGCCGCGGCCGAGGGCGGTGGTGACGTGTCGGCCACCGTGAGCCTCGACCGGGAGGCGATGGAGCAGGTGCCGGACCTGACCGGTCAACTGCGGGTCGGGGACCTGAAGGCGGCAGGCTGGAGGATCGAGGGGCCGGCGCCGGCGCCGGGAGGGCGAACGGAGCTCAGAGCCGTCAAGGTCTTCGGTTCCGCTCCGGAGGCGACCCGGATCCTGCAGGAGCTGACCGGCCCTGGCGGCCCCTTCGGGTCCCTCCGCCTGAACCGCACCCGGTCACTCCTGAAGACCCGTACATCTCTGACCGGTGCTTTCGACCTTGCCGGAGGTCTCGAGGCCTTCAGCGACGAGGTACTGAAGGAGCGGTTGGGCGGGGCGCCACTCGGGCTCGACCTCACAAAGTTGGAGGCGGAGCTCGGTGCGCCGCTCGCCGACATCTTCGGCTTCCGCCTGATCGCCGATCTCCCCGGCGACCTGGAGGCGGGGACTCCCGCGTTCTGGCAGGTCCGCCTCGGCCAGACCACCCGCGTGGACGCGGTGGCCGAGCAGTGGAACCTCATCACACTGGCCGCCGGCGCCGCCTCCGCCACCGCCGGCCTCGCCCTCGTCGCCGTTCTCGTCCGCCGCAACCGCCGGCGTTGACGCCGGCGGGGTCACCTGTCGCATCCGCCTCGTAGCCTGCCCACGATGCCGAAGCTGCGCACCGTCCACCGATGCACCGACTGCGGCAGCGCCTTTCCGCAGTGGGCCGGCCGTTGCGGTGCCTGTGGCGAGTGGAACAGCCTGGTGGAGGATGTCGGGGAAGCGAGTCCCGCCGCCGCCGGCGCCCACGACCACACGGGCTGGACCACCCGTTCGGGCGACCATGCAGTGCCCATCGCCGAGGTCGACACGGGCTCGTGCGCCAACCGCCTCACCGGCATCGACGAGCTCGACCGGGTGCTCGGCGGCGGGCTGGTCGCCGGGTCGGTCACCCTGCTGGGCGGGGAGCCCGGCATCGGAAAGTCCACCCTGTTGCTGCAGGCGCTGGCATCGCTGGCGGCGCGGGGTGAGCGGTGCCTCCTGGTCTCGGCCGAGGAGTCCAAGCAGCAGGTTCGGCTGCGGGCGTCCAGGTTGGGAGCGCTGCCGGCGAACCTGTGGCTGCTCTCGGAGACGGCCATGCCCAACCTGCTCGCCGCCGTCGACGAAGTCAGGCCCGACGTGCTGGTGCTCGACTCCATCCAGAGCGTCTTCGAACCGGAGGTCGGGTCGTCGCCCGGCTCGGTGGCCCAGGTGAGGGAGTGTGCGCAGCGGCTGGTGGGGGTGGCCAAGGAACGGGCTCTCGCCACCGTGCTGGTGGGCCACGTGACCAAGGACGGGGCGCTGGCTGGGCCTCGCGTCCTCGAGCACGTGGTGGACACGGTGCTCTCCTTCGAGGGCGAGCGTCACCATTCCCTGCGCCTCCTGCGGGCCGTGAAGCACCGCTTCGGGCCGACGGGCGAGCTCGGGCTGTTCGAGATGGGCGAGGACGGGCTGGCCGGTGTGCCCGACGCCGCCGGCCTGTTCCTCGGAGACCGCCGCGAGGGAGTCCCCGGCTCGGTGGTCGTGCCTGCCATGGAGGGTCAGCGTCCCCTGCTAGTTGAGCTCCAGGCCCTGGTGGCACCCTCCAATCTCCCCATGCCCCGCCGCTCCGCACAGGGCCTCGAATCCGGTCGCCTCGCCCTCCTCCTGGCCGTGCTCCACCGCCGGGCGCACGTCTCGACCGAGAAATCCGACGTCTACGCGTCGGCCGTCGGTGGCGTCCGCGTCACCGAGCCCGCTGCCGATCTGGCCCTGGGCCTGGCACTGGCCTCGGCGGTCGCCGACCGCCCGGTCCCGGCCGACGTGGTGGCCTGCGGGGAGGTCGGCCTGGCCGGAGAGGTCCGCCAGGTCGCCCAGATGGGGCGGCGCCTGGCCGAGGCCGCCCGTCTCGGCTTCCGCCGGGCGGTGGTCCCCGCATCGGGCGCCGGCTTTGGCGCCGGCCAAGCAGCCGGTGCCGTGGCCCGCACGGCCACCACCGCCGCCCTCCAGGGCATGGAGGTGGTCCCGGTGGCCACCCTCGGCGACGCAATCAGACATTTCGGCCTCCACCCGCCGAAGTAGGCTGCGGTCGTGCTCGTCCGTCGTAGCGCGGCCATGATCGGGGCGCTCGGGGCGGTGGCGCCGGGAACGCCACTTCGCGAGGGCCTCGATCGGATACTCCAGGCCAACATGGGAGCACTCATCGTGGTGGGCGATGGTCCCGACGTGCTGGCCATCTGCTCCGGGGGCTTCCTGCTCGACGCCGAGTTCAGCCCGCAGCGCCTCTCTGAGCTGGCCAAGATGGACGGCGCCATCATCCTGGCCGCCGACGCCAGCCGCATAGCCCGCGCCAACGTGCACCTGGTGCCCAATCCGAACGTGCCCACCTCCGAGACCGGTACCCGGCACCGCACCGCCGAGCGGGTGGCCCGCTCCGTGGACGTGCCCGTGATCTCGGTGTCGGAGGACCTGTCGATCATCGCCGTCTACCGCAACGAGTTGAAACACCCGCTCGAGCCGGTGCCCCGCCTCATCAACCGGGCCAACCAGGCCCTGCAGACGCTGGAGCGGTACAAGAACCGCCTGGACACGGTGAGCAGTGCGCTGTCGGCGCTGGAGGTGGAGGACCTGGTCACCCTGCGGGACGTGGTCACGGTCCTGCAGCGGGCCGACATGGTCCGGCGGATCGCCGAGGAGATCGAGGGCTACATCGTCGAGCTGGGTTTCGACGGCCGCCTCGTCCGCCTGCAGTTGGAGGAGCTGATGGGTGGCGTGGACGACGACCGCCGCCTGGTGATCAAGGACTACTTCCAGGACGAGCCGGCCTGGGGTCTGGACAAGGCCATGGACGCCCTGTCCGGATTGAGTACGGACTCCCTCCTCGACCTGAAGGAGGTCGTCGGCGTCCTCCACCTGGCATCCGACAGCGGCGAGCTGGAGGCCAGCGTGCAACCGCGGGGTTACCGTCTGCTGGGCCGCATCCCGCGACTGCCGGAGGCGGTGATCGACAGGATCGTGGCGCGTTACTCGACGCTGCAGAAGATCCTCCGCGCCGGCGCCGAGGACCTGGAGGACATCGAGGGCGTCGGCCGGGTGCGGGCGCGGGCCATCAAGGAGGGCCTGTCTCGCCTGGCCGAGACGTCCATCCTCGAGCGCTACAGCTGAGCAGCGGCCCGTGAGTCGTGTGACCCTGCCGTCGGGCACGCCGGCCGAGTTGGCCCGGCCCTCCGGCCGGCCCGTCCGTGGCCTCGTCATCGCTCCCGACATCATGGGGCTCCGCCCGCTCTACGAGGATCTGTGCGCCAAGCTGGCCTCCGAGCAGGGATGGGCGGTGGCAGCGTGCGAGCCGTTCCCCGGCCGGGAGCACCTCGCACTCGAGGAGCGGGAGATCGGTTCCAACGACGACGCCCGCGTCCTCGGCGACTTCGTTGCCGCGGCCGATCTCCTGGGGGTGGAGCCGGTCGGTGTTCTCGGCTTCTGCCAGGGCGGGATGTGGGCGTTCAAAGCGGCGGGAACCGGCCGCTTCGACCGCGCCGTGGCTTTCTACGGCATGATCCGGGTGCCCTGGGCCCGCCCCGGACATGTTCAGCCGCTGGAGTGGCTGCGTCGCCCGGAGGCCTGTCCGGTACTGGCTCTGGTCGCGGGACAGGACAAGCTCGTTCCCGTCGCCGACTCGCAGCTTCTCGTCGATCTCGACCATGTGGAGGTGGTGACCTACGCCGACGCCGAGCACGGGTTCGCCCATGACCCGGCCCGTCCCACCCACCGCGCCGACGACGCCGCCGAGGCCTGGAGGCGCGCCGTCGCCTTCCTCGCGTAGTGGTGCTCCGGCTACACGGTTTGTCCGCCTCGTGCGGACCCGGTACCCTGCGAAGCATCCCTTCGCATCTCATCCCCGGGAGAGGTATGTCTGCATTTGACGTCGGTGACAAGGTCGTCTATCCCCATCACGGGGCGGCGGTGATCGAAAAGCGCGAGCAGAAGGAGGTCTTCGGGGAGACTCGGGAGTACCTCGTTCTGAAGCTGGCCTACGGCGACCTGACGCTGATGGTTCCCTGCGACAACACCGACGAGGTCGGTCTGCGGGAGGTGATCAACGACGAGGAGGTGGAGGAGGTGTTCGCCGTACTGCGCAAGAAGGAAGCGCGGATGCCCACCAACTGGTCGCGGCGTTACAAGAACCACGTCGAGAAGTTGAAGTCCGGCGACATCTACCAGGTCGCCGAAGTCGTGCGGAACCTGTCGATCCGCGACAAGGACAAGGGTCTCTCGGCGGGCGAGAAGCGTATGCTCACCCGGGCCCGCCAGATCCTGGTTTCGGAGCTCACCTTCGCCATCAACGTGTCGGAGGAAGAAGCCGAGCAGAAGCTCAACGACGCCCTGCCGTAACCATCGGCGGGGCACTGAGGCCGCTCCCGTCGCCGGTCGATAGAGGAGCTGCATGTTCGTAGAGATCGTCCGAGTCTTCATCGTCCTGCTGGCCACTGCCGGCGGGTTCGCCCTGGGGCGGGGGCCCGAGGGAGCGGAGGCGGGGAACGCGGCCGTGGTGGGTGCCACCCTCGGCGCCCTCGCCGGCTACGTGGTCGGCGGTTTCTTCGGGCGCTTGCTGAACCAGGCAAAGGACGTGGCCGAACGCAGGATCGACGAGGTCCCCGCCCACCGCATCTTCGCCGGCGCCGTCGGCGCCATCCTCCTCGGTGTCCTCACCGCTGTGGTGTCGGTGCCGTTCGGCCTGTTGGTGCCCGCGCCCTACGGGTGGATCAGCGTGGGCGTGTTCACGTGGGCCGGCGCTTTCCAGGGCTTCCGGATCGGGGCCCGCAAGAGCGACCAGCTGCTGGCGATGGCCGGCCTGTCCTCCCGGCCCCTCGTGCGGGCGTCGCCGTACGGCTCGGAGGAGCAGGAGGCGGTACTCGTGGACACGAGCGCCATCATCGACGGACGCCTCCTCGGCCTGGCCCGGGCCGGGTTTCTCAAAGGGGCGCTCCTCCTCCCTCGTTTCGTTCTCGACGAACTTCAGGGGATCGCCGACGCCCAGGACCCGAACCGCCGGCGCCGGGGCCGGCGGGCGCTCGAGATGCTCGAGGCCATGCAGCACCAGGCGGGCATCGAGGTCCACGTGCTCGACGACGAGGTTCCCGAGCACGACGACGTGGACGCCAAGCTGGTGGCCCTCGCCCGCCGGCTGAAGGCCCGCCTCCTCACGGTGGACGAGCCGTTGCAAAGGGTGGCCGAACTGCAGGGCGTGCGCTGCCTCAGCCTTCGCCGGCTGGCCGACAACGTGCGGCCCGTCCACGTGCCCGGTGAGGTCGTCGTTCTCCCCATAAGCCGTGAAGGCCGCGAGCCGGGTCAGGGCGTCGGCTTCCTCGACGACGGCACCATGGTGGTCGTGGGTGACGCCGCCGGGATGGTGGGCCAGGAGGTGGAGGTACGCATCACCAGCAACGTGCAGACCTCGATGGGCCGGATGCTGTTCGCCTCCATGGCGCCGCCGAGCACCGAGCCCGCCCCGGCCACGAACCAGTGACCCTGTGAGCACCTGGGCGGTCGTCGTGGCCGCCGGCAGCGGCGAGCGGTTCGGGCGGCCGAAGCAGTACGAGCATCTGGGCGGGCGCCGGGTCCTCGACTGGTCACTGGACGCGGCCCGGGCCGCCTGCGATGGCGTCGTGGTGGTTGTGGGCCCGGCGTTCGCCCTCGAGCCCGAGGCCCGCGCCGATGTGGTCGTGGCCGGTGGCGCCACCCGCGCGGAGTCCGTCCGTCGCGGCCTGACCGCCGTGCCCCCCGACGCCACCGTCGTCGTCGTGCACGACGCCGCCCGGCCTCTGGCCGGCGCGGGCGCCTTCGCCGCCGTCCTGGACGCGGTTCGAGGGGGAGCCGACGGCGCCGTGTGTGCGGTGCCGGTATCCGACACCGTGAAGCGCGTCCAGGCCGGCCGGGTCGTCGAGACCGTCGAGCGGGCCGGCCTCTGGTCGATCCAGACACCGCAGGCCTTCGCCGCCGCCGTTCTGCGTTCGGCTCACGCCGGCGCGGCCGAGGCGACCGACGACGCCTCGCTGGTGGAGGTGGCGGGCGGCACGGTGGTGGTGGTCGAGGGTGACCCACGCAACATCAAGCTGACCGGGCCGGACGACCTGGTCGTGGCAGAGGCCCTCCTGGCTACGCTCCGCTGAGTGAGGGGGTCACCGCGGGTCGGCCACGGCTTCGACGTGCATCCGTTCAGCGACGACCCCGAGCGCCCGCTGATCCTGGGCGGAGTGGCGTTCGACGAGGAGGGACGGGGATTGACCGGCCACAGCGACGCCGACGTCGTGGCCCATGCGGTGGCCGACGCGCTGCTGGGCGCTGCCGGACTGGGCGACCTCGGGAGCCATTTTCCCGACGAGGACCCGGCCTGGGCCGGCGCCGACAGCCTGGCACTTCTGGCTGAGGTCGTGAAGCGGGTGGGCGACGCCGGCTACCGGCCCGGCAACGCCGACTGCTCGGTCGTGCTCGACGCTCCTCGACTCGCGCCGCACCGACGGGACATGGAAGCCCGATTGGGAGCCGCCGTAGGTTGCCCGGTAAGCGTCAAGGCCACCCGGCCGGAGGGTCTCGGCGCCCTCGGTCGCGGCGAGGGAATCGCCTGCTGGGCGGTCGCGCTGGTCCAGCCCTCCGACGACAGCCGGTCCGGATGAGCCCGCCGCCACCCCGCCGGCGCCGGCCGGCGGCGGCCACCGCGGGGCTGGGCGGCGACCAGGTGGAGGGCCGCCGGGCGGTACGCGAGCTCCTGAGCGCCGGCCGGCGCCGGGTGCGTGACGTCTGGGTCGTCGATGCCGTGGCAGCGTCGGCCCCCATGGCCGAGATCGTCGAGCTGGCGGCCGAGCGTGGTGTGGCGGTCCGTGCGGTCGCCCGTGCCCGGTTGGAGGCCGTGGCGCGCACCGAGGCACCTCAGGGCGTGATCGCCCACGCGGAGCCCCTGGTGGAGGCCGATCTCGACCAGCTCTGCCGCTCCGTTCCCGGGTGGCCGCCCCCGTTCCTGCTCGCCTTCGACGGCATCACCGATCCCCACAATCTCGGCGCCCTGATCCGCACCGCGGCCTGCGCCGGCGCCACCGGCGCCATCCTCACCCACCACCGCTCGGCTCACGTCACGCCGACGGTGGCCAAGGTGGCCGCTGGCGGCATCGAGCACCTGCCGCTGGCCCTGGTTGCGGGACTGCCGGCGGCGCTGGCACGCCTGCGAACGGCGGGAGTGTGGGTTGTCGGGCTCGATCCCGAAGGTTCCGACAGCGTGTTCGACCTCACCCTCGCCACCGAGCCGGTGGCGCTGGTGCTGGGAGCCGAGGGCGGTGGGCTGTCGCGTCTGGTCCAGCAGCGCTGCGACATGCTCGTGTCGATACCACGTGCCGGTGGACCGAACTCGCTCAACGTCTCGGCCGCGGGGGCGGTCGGCTGCTACGAGGTGGTGCGTCGCCGCCAGGCGGGTCGGAAAAAATGACCGGATTGTCCGGAACAAGCCGGCGTTTCTGTCCCAAAAGTGTCGAAAACGTGACGAAAGACACATTGACAGCCGCGGCCGGTCTAGCTACAACTGACTAGACCCACCCACGGTCAGTAGTGCCCCACCGGGCGCCGTTGCCCCACTCGTCGCAGCCGCAGGAGCCCCCATGGCGTTCGTCGTCCAGTGCGTCCCGTTGCAGGATCTTTCCGATGTCCAGCTCGTGGAGCGCTTCCACTCCGGCGATGAGGAGGCGGTCCGGGTCCTCGTGGTGCGGTACCGCCGGCTGGTGTGGGCGAAGGCCCGCGGCTACTTCCTCGTCGGCGCCGACTTCGACGATCTCGAGCAGGAAGGGATGATCGGGCTGTTCAAGGCGGCTCGCGACTTCCAGGCTGATCGGCAGGTCTCGTTCCGCTCGTTCGCCGACGTGTGCATCAATCGCCAGATGATCACCGCCATCAAGACGGCGACCCGCCGCAAGCACCAACCCCTCAACTGGTACGAGCCGATCATCGGTCCGGCGGCGGAGGAGGAGGCGGAAAGGCGGGCCGAGGACATCCTCGCCGACGAGGCCGGCCTGGCCGACCCGGTGGACGCGGTGATCGCCGGCGAGCAGCTGGCGGGTATCCGGGCCAGGCTGGGGCAGGTGCTGTCAGGACTGGAGGTGGAGGTCCTGCGCCTTTACGTGGAGGGC
This sequence comes from Acidimicrobiales bacterium, assembly GCA_035526335.1. Classification (GTDB taxonomy): domain Bacteria; phylum Actinomycetota; class Acidimicrobiia; order Acidimicrobiales. The sequence continues at coordinate 95,708 of DATLCN010000007.1, forward strand.
CGCTCCTACGAGGAGATCAGCCGCCAGCTCAACCGCCACGTGAAGTCGGTGGACAATGCCCTCCAGCGCATCAAGCGAAAGTTCGGTGGGCAGCTGGACGAGCAGCGGCAGGTGCCGGCGCTCGCCGTCGCCTGAGCCCTGAGTACCTTGGCCGGCGTCGAGCGCGCCGGGTTAGCTCAGTTGGTAGAGCACCTCTCTTGTAAAGAGGATGTCGTCGGTTCGATCCCGACACCCGGCTCCGAGGAGATCCTTGATGTGAGGGTTTGCGGCTGGCAGGCTGCCCGTGTGGCACTCACTGACCGTGAACGGGCGATTCTCGATTTCGAGCGGTGCTGGTGGACCGAACCGGGGCCCAAGGAGGCCTCCATCCGGACCCGCTTCGGCCTGTCGCCGACCCGGTACTACCAGTTGCTCAACGAGCTGCTCACCCATCCCGACGCCGCCGGGTACGACCCTCTCGTCGTTCGCCGGCTGCTACGGGTCCGGGACCTCCGCCGCCGCGCCCGCTATGAAGGTCGCTCAGCCGGTGGCGGGCCCCAGTCTCGATGACGCCGGGAGGATCGGGAGGATGACCGCGCGCAACGGGGTGAACCGAGGTTGGTGAAGCGGGGCCGCCACGTGGGCGACGACGGTTCCTTCGGGAGGTCGAGCGGGATGGCAGCCGGCCGGGCCGCCGCACTGCTGGCGGCCGCGGTGGTGATCGGCATCGTCCTGCTCAACGCGGTTGACGACGAGCCTGCGGGGCGGGTTTCCGCCGGAGGCGACGCCTCCACCACCATCGCGCCCGAGTCCACCAGCACCATCCCCACCACGACCACCACCACCCTGCCGGCCCGGGCACCCAAGGACGTGAAGGTTCTCTCCGCCAACGGCACCGATGTCAAGGGGGCGGCGCGCAAGGTCACCGACGCCCTCCGCACGGCCGGCTACAACGTCCTTGCCCCCGTCGACGCCGGCAAGTCGTTCACCGCCAGCACCGTCTACTTCGCCGCCGGCTTCGAACGCGAGGCGCAGGCCGTGGCCACCTCCCTGGGCCTCGGGGCGGCGACGCTGAAGGCGCTTCCCACGCCTTCACCGGTGCCCGACGTGCGGGGCGCCAACGTCGTGGTCATCGTCGGGCCCGAGGTCGCCGCCCGGTTTGTGACCACAACGGCGAGCACGGCCACGACGAAGGCCTCCTCCTCCTCCTCCTCCTCCTCCTCCAGCACGACCACCACCAGGGCCTGACGCTTCGGTCAGCGGTCCACACGCTCGGTGGTGGACGACACCGTCACTGACAGTGTCCCTGCCACCGGTGACCCAGGTGTACCCGCCGGTGGGAAGAAGGTGACCCCGAAGGATCCGGTGGTGCGGGCCTCGGCCGACAGCACGGCCCCGTCGTCGATCGAGTACGCCACATCGGTGGTGGTGCGCTGAGTGCCGTCGAGGATCAACCCGTTGTCGTTCGGCGTGGAGCTTCCTCTCAGCGGGAGGCGGTAGCTGCTCGTGACCCTGGCTGCATCGACGCCCCTGATCCGTCCCAGGGCGACCAGCCGGCCCTTGCCGCGGAGCCTGGCCGTCGGCGCCTGGGCCAGACGGACCGTCGTGTCGATGTCCCAGCGTTCCCCCGGCGCGAGGGACCGGTCGGGAGGAGCGGCGGCCGCCGCCGGGAAGATCTCCGACAGACCGAGGTTCCCCAGCGTCCGCGCCGGCAGGCCTTCGATGGTCTGAACCTCCGCCAGTTCGGCCGAGCGGTCGAGCCGGACGATGAAGGTCTGCGTCGGTCCCCGCTCCTGGTGGGCGCGGACCTCGATCCGGCCCCCGTCGCGGCTCCGCGACAGGACCGTCTGTGTGGCGAAGAAGACCGTGTCGATGCTGGTACGCCGGGGTTCCTCGTCGGCGACGGTCGTCACCGTGGTGGCCCGAACCGCGATGCGGTAGGTGTAGCGGCGGCCGGCCTGCGGACGGAACGAAAGGCGCACGGTGCCATCGCGACACCCGCCCAACAGGGCCAGGGCCGCCATGCCGAGCAGCAGCGCCCAGCCCGATGTTCTGCGCCGGCAGGACGCCGGAGTGCCAACGCCCGATGCCACGGAACGGAGGCTACGGGCGCGAAGGTGCAGGGGGACCGGTACGGTCGGGGGATGGTCGCACCGGAGGCGTCGCCGGCCACGCTCGCCGCTCTCGTTGCCAGCCCCCGCTCGTCGGGGATCCTGACCGACTTCGACGGGACGCTCGCTCCCATCGTGGCCAACCCCGCGGCCGCCGAACCCCTGGCAGATGCCGTCGAGGTCCTCCACAGGCTGGCCCGTCGTTACGCCCGGGTGGCGGTGGTCTCGGGTCGGCCCGCGAGGTTTTTGGCCGAACATCTCCGGCTGGCCGACGGGAACCGGGCGAGCGGACTTCTCGCCACCGGTCTCTACGGACTGGAGACGGCGGTGGGCGACGAGGTGACCTCGCACCCGGAGTCCGATCAATGGCGTCCCGTCGTCTCCGCCGTTGCCGATCTCGCCGAGGAGCAGGCGCCTCCGGGCGTGTTCGTCGAGCGCAAGGGCCTTTCTGTCACGTTGCACTACCGGAACAACCCGGTGGCGGAGTCGTGGTGCCGGCGCTGGGCGGTGGAGCAGGCGGAGGGCACCGGGCTGAGGCTGCATCCGGCGCGGATGTCCGAGGAACTGCGTCCCCCGATCCCGGTCGACAAGGGGACGGTCGTCGCAACACTGGCGAGCGGGTTGCAGGCGGCGTGCTTCCTCGGTGACGATCGCGGCGACCTCCCGGCCTTCGCGGCGCTGAAGGAAATCGAGGCGGCTCAGCCCGGTTTCGTCGCCGTGACGGTTGCCGTCCGGAGTGCCGAGGCTCCGGTCGAGCTGTTGGAGGCGGCCGACCTCGTCGTGGACGGACCTCCGGGCGCCTTGTCCCTGCTGCGGACCCTCCTGTAGTCAGCGCGCCGGGCCGGCGGCAGCCAGCTGGCGCTGGAGCCAGTCGGAGGGTGAACCCTCGATCGCCAGAGCCCGCAGTCGCCCGGCCCGCTCAGCCCGCTCGTCGCCGGCCATGGTGAGGCCGCTGGCCAGCGCGTCGGCGGTGGCCACGAGGTCGAACGGGTTGACCCCGAGGCATGCCTCGCCCACCTCGTCCCAGACTCCCGCCTCGCGGCTGAGGGCAACCACACCGTTGCGGTCGTTGACGATCGGGCCCTCCTTGGCCACCAGGTTCAGCCCGTCCCGTACAGGGTTGACGAGCAGGACGTCGTAGCGCCGCAGCGCCGCCACCGATCGTACGAACGAGTCGGAGGTGTCCAGCAGTATCGGTGTCCACGAAGAGGTGGCCCAGGTGTTGTTGATCCGCTCCACGAGCCCCTCGACCTCACTGCGGTAGGCGAGGTAGTCGGCCAGCTCGATACGCGACGGATAGACGAAGGCGGCGAAAACGACGCGCCCCCGCCACGCCGGCTGGGCCCGCAACAGCTCCTCGAAGGCGAGGAACCCACGCAGGATGTTCTTGGACAGCTCGATCCGGTCGACCCGCACGATGAGCGACCGCTCACCTACCTGCTCGTCCAGCCGGGACAGCTCCTCGGCGCACGCCGGCGACGTCGCCACCGACCTGAGGTCGTCGGCGCTCGTGGCGGCGGGAGCCACGAAGGTGGGTGGGACGGCAACCCCGCGGGCGTGGCAGCAGGCCTCGAAGGAAGCCGCCCAGCGGCGGCTCTGGAAGCCGCAGGCCACGTGGCGACCCAGGCCCCCGAGCAGGTCGACAGCCACGTCGTCGGGTATCGAGCCGAGAGCGGTGGGGTCGCAGAACGGGATGTGGTTGAAGTGCACGCAACGCAGGTCGGGACGGAGGGAGGACACGAAGCCGCCCACCAGCGGGAGATGGTAATCGTGCACCAGCACCACCGCCCCCTCGACCGCCTCGTCGGCAACCACCTCGGCGAAGGACCGGTTGACCTGGCAGAAACCGTGCCACGCGTCCCGCCAGCGCCGGTCGATCCAAGGCCGGCGGGGAAGATCGAACAGGTTGTGGTGCATGAACCAGAGCGTGGCGTTGGCCACCACGTCGTAGTACTGCTTGTACAGATCGCGCTCGACGGCCACGGGCCGGAGGCGGAAACCCTCAGCTTCCACCGTGCCCTGTGCCGTCGCCTCACGATCGGCGTCGGAGACCGCGGTGGAGATCCAGGTCGCGTCCGAGCCGGCGACCGCAGGTCCGAGGCTCGACACGAGGCCGCCGGCACCCCTTGTGACGACGAGCGAGCCGTCGCCGTCCCTCTTGAAGGACAGCGGCCCGCGATTGGACACGATCACCACGTCGGGGCGGGCCATGCCGGTGGCACGATACCCGGGTGCCGACCGCGTCCTTCCCGAGCCGCCACCTCGTCGCCTCCCCTGACAAGTTCAGGGGTTCGGCGTCCGCCGCCGAGGTGGCAGGAGCGGTGGCCAGGGCGGCCGGCGCCGCCGGGTGGACGTGCGACGAGGCTCCGGTGGCCGACGGAGGGGAGGGCATCCTCGAGGCGCTCGGCGGCAGCGTCCGCCGCGCGAGGGTCCGGGGACCGCTGGGTGAGGCGGTCGAAGCCGAGTGGCGGATGCTGCCTGGTTCGACCGCGGTGATCGAGATGGCCCAGGCCGCCGGCCTCGAACGGGCCGGCGGCGCCGAGTGGAACGACCCCATGCGGGCTTCGACGGCAGGTGTCGGAGATCTGATCTCGGCCGCTCTGTCGGCACGGGCGGAGCACATCATCGTCGGCATGGGCGGCTCGGCCACCACCGACGGAGGACTCGACTGTCTCAACGCCTTGCGCCCGCACGTTCGCCTGCGCGGCATCGACCTCGTGGTCGCCTACGACGTCTCCACCACCTTCGTCGATGCGGCCACCGAGTTCGCACCCCAGAAGGGCGCCTCGCCCGCCCAGGTCGAGCTGCTCCGCAGGCGCCTCGAGCGTCTGGCGCAGATCTATTCCGAGGAGTTCGGAATCGACGTCTCCCGCATATCCGGCAGCGGCGCCGCCGGCGGGCTGGCCGGCGGACTGGCCGCGCTGGGCGCCAAACTGGTACCGGGATTCGAGCTCGTGGCCGATGCCATCAACCTGGCCGAGCGCATCGAAGGCGCCGACCTGGTGATCACCGGGGAAGGCTTCCTCGACGAGCACTCGTTCCAGGGCAAGGCCGTGGGTGGCGTGGTCGATCTGGCCCGCGCGGCCGGCGTGCCGGTGCTCGTTGTCGTCGGCCGGGTGTTCGGCGCACATGGGGTGGAGGCCGTTTCCCTCGCTGACCGTTTCGGCTTGGAGCGGGCGATGGACCAGCCGCTCGAGTGTGTCACCGAGGCCGTGGCCGGCCACCTGGCAGCATTACCCTTCGCTCCGTGACGGAACGGCTTCGCCGGGCGGGCCAGCTGTCGTGGGCGCTCGTGGGCGTCGCCGTGCTCCTGGCCGTGATCGGCATGGTGTTCTGGACCGTGCGGGTCATCTTCCCCCCACTGCTCCTGGCCGGCGCCATCGTCTTCCTCATCAACCCGGTGGTCACCCGCCTGCAGCGCCACCACGTTCCCAGAGCCCTCGGGGCCGCGCTGGCCTATCTCAGCGTGCTGGCCGCGGTGGTGCTGGGGGGGCTCCTCGTCTACCCGGTGGCCGCCGACCAGGCCGGCGAGCTGCGGGACGACTGGCCCGAGATCCAGGCCAAGGCCGAACGCTGGATAGATGCCCGGGCCGAGGAGTCGCAAGGGACCTTCTACGAGTTCACCCGAGAGGATCTCGCCGACGCGTTCTCGGCCGACAATCTCACGTTCCGTCAGCAGCTCGACCGGGCCCGGGACGTCGGCCTCCAGGTCTTCCACGTCCTGCTCATCCTGGTACTGGCCCCGATCATCGCCTTCTACCTCCTCGTGGATCTTCCCCACATCCGCACGGTGATGGTCTCGCTCGTTCCGCTCGGAGCACGGGAGGAGGTGCTGCACGTGAGCCGGCGCCTCAACCGTGCCATCGGCGGCTTCTTCCGCGGCCAGCTGCTGGTCGCCACCATCGTGGGCGTGATGTGCTCCGCCGGCCTCTTCGCCATCGGGCTCCAGTTCTGGTTCCTGGTCGGCATGATCGCCGGAATGTTCAACATCATTCCCCTCATCGGACCGTGGGTGGGCGGGATTCCCGGGCTGATCATCGCCCTCACCACCGGCAGCATGCTCCAGGCGGTCGGTGTCATAGCGGTGATGGCGACCGCGCAACAGATCGACAACCACTTCATCACCCCCCAGGTGATGCAACGGGTGGTGCAGCTTCACCCCGCGGCGGTGATCCTGGCTCTCCTCGCCGGCGGCAGCCTGGGTGGGGTCTTCGGCCTGCTCATGGCCGTGCCCGCCGCCGCCGTGCTCAAGATCGTCGGGGGCCATCTCTGGAGGGTGCACGTGCTCGGCGAGCCCTTCGCCGCCGCCGTTGCCGAGGAGGCCTCAGGCGAAGGCGACGGCCCGGTCGAGGACGTGACCGACCACTCCGAGGACCCTCAGGCGGTGTTGCCGAGGGCGGTGTTGCCGAGGTAGGAGGCCACCTCCACCAGCGGGGGATGCTCGCCGACCTCATCAGCAAGTCGGGCCCGGGCCAGCGCTGTGGCAAGCACCGCCTCGGCCTGGGGGGAGAGCTCCCCGAGGGATCGGTTCCTGTGCTCTCGGTGACCCAGGTCCACCTGGGCCAGCGCGCCGGCGCCGAACCGCTCCACCACGTCGATCACCAGCCCAAGGTCCACTCCGTAGCCCGCCACGAAAGGCAGGCGTTCGAGCACGTGCCGCCGGCTGGCGCATTCACCCGCCAGCGGCTGGAGAATCGATTCCAGGTGCGGGAAGAGCCGGCGCAGCAACGGCTTGGCCACCAACTCGGTCACCCGCCCACCCTGGCCCGGGATGTCCTCATACGGTCGGTCGTAGAAGGCCTTCACGAAGGCGATCTCGTCGTCGGCGAGCAGGGGGCCGAGCATCCCCACCACGAACGAAGCCGAGAAGTTCCGAACGTCGGCGTCGCAGAAGGCGATGAGGTCGCCTTCAGCTTCAAGCACAGCGGTCCACATCGCGCCGCCCTTGCCGAGCCCGGGAGCGTGCACCACCCGGGCGCCGGCTCGACGAGCCACCACGGCAGTGGAGTCGCTCGACCCGTCGTCCACCACGAGCACCTCGTCGACCAGCCCGTGCTCGTCGACCAGTTCGCGGATGAGAGTGGCCACGATGGCTCCCACCGTCGCCTCCTCGTCCCGGGCCGGGAGACAAACACTGACTCTGTGCGCTCTCTTCGTCGCGGCGAGAACGCCGGCGGAGAAATCACTGTGATGGAACGAAGGAAGCGGCGGGCGGAGCATGGCGGCACACATCTTCGCCGCGATTGGAGGCAAGGCTGCGTGGGGCGTATCATTCCCGACATCATCCAGAGCGGTCGAGGGGCCGGGCCCGTCGACACCGCGACAACCAGCGTTCCCCGAAGGGGTCCGCCAGGTGCCAATGCCCGGAGCGATGAGGAGGAGCCGTGACATCCACCGCCCCCGGGGCCAGCGTCGTGACAGGGCTCTGCTGTCGCGAGTGCGGCCGGCCCTACCCGCCCGAGGCGTTGCACGTGTGCGAGTACTGCTTCGGACCGTTGGAGGTGGCCTACGACTACGAGGCCATCGCCGCCCGGATCAGCCGCGGGAAGATCGCGGCGGGGCCGACCACCATCTGGCGCTACGCCGACCTGCTGCCTGCCGACGCATCGGACCCGGTCAACCTCGGCGCCGGGTTCACCCCGCTGGTGCGGGCGCACCGCCTCGCCGCCGAGCTGGGCCTGGGTGAGCTGTGGGTCAAGAACGACACCCTCAATCCCACCGGATCGTTCAAGGACCGTGTGGTGTCCGTCGCTCTCACCAAGGCCAGGGAGCTGGGTTTCAAGGTGGCGGCCTGCGCGTCGACGGGGAACCTGGCCAATTCGGTGGCTGCCCACGCCGCCCACGCCGGCATGGACTCCATCGTGTTCATCCCGCACGACCTGGAGGAGGCGAAGGTCGTCACGACGGCCGTGTACGGCGGCAAGCTCGTAGCCGTCGAAGGCAACTACGACGACGTCAACCGGCTGTGCGCAGAGCTGGCCAGCGAGCACCCGACATGGGCCTTCGTGAACGTCAACGTGCGCCCCTACTACTCCGAGGGGTCCAAGACCCTCGCCTTCGAGGTGGCGGAGCAGCTGGGATGGACCGTGCCCGACCACGTCGTGGTCCCCATCGCGTCGGGCAGCCAGCTCACCAAGGTGCACAAGGGCTTCGACGAGCTCCACAAGGTGGGTCTGCTCGACGAGGAGCCGCACGTGAGGGTGTCCGGTGCCCAGGCCGCCGGGTGTTCGCCGGTGGCGACGGCCTTCGCCGAGAAGAGCGACCACGTGCGGCCCCAGAAGCCCCACACCATCGCCAAGTCCCTGGCCATCGGCAACCCGGCCGACGGCTGGTACGCGCTCGACTCGGTGCGTTCCACCGGTGGCGCGGTGGGATCGGTCACCGACGACGAGATCGTCGAAGGCATCCGCCTGCTGGCCCGGACCGAAGGGATCTTTGCCGAGACGGCCGGCGGGGTCACGGTCGCGACGCTCGCCAAGCTGGCCGCGGCTGGTGTCGTGCGTCCGGACGAGCGGGTCGTGGCCTACGTCACCGGGCACGGCCTCAAGACCATCGACGCGGTCAGCTCGCACTGCGGGCCCACGACGACGATCGCTCCTACCATGGAGGCGTTCAACAAGGCCATCGAGGTACAGCCGTGAGCAACGTGAGCAACGTGAGCAACGTGAGCACCGACAGCGAGGACAGCGGCGGGACCGTGAACGTGCGCATCCCCACCCAGCTGCGCAGCCTCACGGGTGGCGCCGGCGAGGTGCCCGTGGCGGGATCCACGGTGGGCGACGTGCTGGCTTCCCTGGAGACGGCCCATCCGGGTTTCGGCGAGCGGCTCTTCGATGATCAGGGGAAGCTGCGACGGTTCGTCAACGTGTTCGTCGCCGACGAGGACGTCCGTTTCCTCCAGGGGCTCGAGACGCCGATCCGGCCCGGCCAGACCCTGTCCATCGTCCCCGCCGTGGCCGGCGGGGCGTGAGCGGGGCGACCTTGGCGCTGCCGGGACAGACGAGCGCGTACTGTGGCGCACGTTGCCCCACCGATTCCTCAACCTGTCCCAGCGAATGCCGATATCGGTGAAATGACCGACGTCCTGATCGTCGACGACGACGCTGACATCCGTGCCATCCTCTCCTTCACCCTGGAGGATGCGGGATATCGCGTCCGCGAGGCGGCGGACGGGGCGCAGGCCGTGGTGGCGATCCAGCACCGTGCGCCGGATTGCCTGGTGCTCGACGTGATGATGCCCGGCGTCGACGGATTCGGTGTTCTCGGCAGCCGGCGCCGGCTGGGTCTGGCGCCGAGAATGCGGGTACTCATGCTCACGGCCAAGACGGCAGAAAAGGATTTCGCCCGCGGCTGGGAGCTCGGGGCCGACGAGTACATCACCAAGCCGTTCGATCCCGAAGACCTGCTCGACACGGTCCGCGCCCTGCTGGGTAAGAGCCAGAAGGAACTGGACGAGCGCCGGCAGTCGGAGCTCAAGAAGGCGGAGCTGCTCGATCGCCTGGAGTCGGCTTTCAACCGTCCGCCGATGGGCCCCCACTGAAGCTCCTGCGTATCCAGGGCTACACCGGGCGCCGGTGTGCCGGCCCCGCTTGCAGACCCGCGGGAACCGTGGCTACGATTAGCACTCGACCTATGAGAGTGCTAATCGACCGCTACACCGTGGGAGGAACCACAACATGTCCAAGATGATCGCTTTTGACGAGCACGCACGCCGGGCGCTCGAGAGCGGGATGAACCAGCTCGCCGACGCCGTACGCGTCACCCTCGGCCCCAAGGGCCGCAACGTCGTGCTCGACAAGAAATGGGGCGCGCCCACCATCACCAACGACGGCGTCTCGATCGCCAAGGAGATCGACCTCGAGGATCCCTACGAGCGCATCGGCGCGGAGCTGGTGAAGGAAGTGGCCAAGAAGACCGACGACGTCGCCGGCGACGGCACCACCACCGCCACCGTCCTGGCCTGGGCCATGGTGCACGAGGGCCTGCGGAACGTGGCCGCCGGCGCCAACCCCATGTCGCTCAAGCGGGGCATCGAGGCCGGCGTGGAAGCCGCCGTCGCCTCCTTGAAGGGCATCTCCAAGGACGTAGACAACAAGGAGCAGATCGCCCAGGTGGCTTCCATCTCGGCGGCCGATCCCGAGATCGGCGGCATGATCTCCGAGGCCATCGACAAGGTGGGCAAGGACGGCGTCATCACCGTCGAGGAGTCCCAGACCTTCGGCATGGAGATGGACCTGGTCGAGGGCATGCGCTTCGACAAGGGCTACATCTCCCCG